>NZ_PJZI01000002.1 GCF_002858805.1 Chimaeribacter arupi | reverse complement strand
ACCACACCACCGATGATAACGTTGTGGAAGTGGGCGATCAGGAACAGGCTGTTGTGCAGCACGAAGTCCGCGCCCGGTACGGCCAGCAGTACGCCGGTCATCCCACCGATGGAGAAGGTGATGATGAAGCCAACGGTCCACAGCATCGCGGAGTTGAACTGAATACGGCCCTGATACATGGTGAACAGCCAGTTGAAGATTTTCACCCCGGTCGGGATGGAAATGATCATGGTGGCGATACCGAAGAAGGCGTTAACGTTCGCGCCGGACCCCATGGTGAAGAAGTGGTGCAGCCAGACGATGAACGATAGAACGGTAATCGCGATGGTTGCCCATACCAGGGAGGTGTAACCGAACAGACGCTTCTTGGAGAAGGTCGCGGTCACTTCCGAGAACACACCGAACACCGGCAGTACCAGGATGTACACTTCCGGGTGGCCCCATGCCCAGATCAGGTTGACATACATCATCATGTTGCCGCCCATATCACTGGTGAAGAAATGGGTGCCCAGATAACGGTCCATCGTCAACAGCGCGATGGTCACAGTCAGGATCGGGAAGGAAACGATGATCAGGATGTTGGTGCAGAGTGCGGCCCAGGTAAAGACCGGCATCTTCATCAGCGGCATACCCGGCGCACGCATACGCAGGATGGTCGCGAAGAAGTTAACACCGGTCAACAGGGTACCGATACCGGAAATCTGAAGGCTCCAGATCCAGTAATCCACCCCCACGCCCGGGCTGAACTCCTTGCCTGACAACGGCGGATAGGCCAGCCAGCCGGTCTGCGCGAACTCACCCACACCCAGAGAGATGTTGATCAGTACCACAGCAACCGCGGTGAACCAGAAGCTCAGGTTGTTCAGGAACGGGAAGGCCACGTCGCGCGCACCGATTTGCAACGGCACCACGATGTTCATCAGACCAATAACGAACGGCATCGCCATGAAGAAGATCATGATTACGCCATGCGCGGTAAAGATTTGGTCATAGTGATGAGGCGGCAGGAAGCCTGCTTCCCCGGCAGAGGCGAGGGCCTGTTGGCCACGCATCATGATGGCATCGGCGAAACCACGCAGCAACATAACGAATGCCACGATGATGTACATGATACCGAGTTTTTTGTGGTCAACGGAGGTCAGCCATTCCGTCCACAGATACTTCCATTTGCCGAAATACGTCAAGGCACCGACAATGCCGGCTCCAAGAACAGCAACAACTGCAAGGGTAATCATAATGATGGGTTCGTGGTACGGAACCGCATCAAGCGTTAATTTTCCGAACATCTTTTATTCCTCGGCTCCGGCTTTTGCGTGCTCACCCATGTCCATGCCTTTGCTCATGTCCATACCGTCCGGCATGGCATCGATATCTTTGTGCGATTTCATCTCGCCCATAAATTTACCAATGACTTCCTTGAACAGACCCGCTTTCACGCTGGAGAAGTACTCAACCGGATGTGCTTCGCTCGGCGCAGCCAGTTTGTTGAACTCATCCGTGCTGTTCAGGGTGTTAGGCGCCTGCTTCACTTTTGCCACCCAGTTATCAAACTCTTGCTGGTTTGGCGTCGCGATAGCATTGAACTTCATCCCGGAGAAGCCGCGACCGCTGAAGTTAGAGGAGATCCCTTTATAGGTTCCTGCTTCATTCGCGATCAGATGCAGCTGAGTCTGCATACCGGCCATCGCATAGATTTGTCCGCCCAGTTGGGGAATAAAGAATGAGTTCATTACCGTGTCAGACGTGACCTTAAACTGCACAGGCACGTTTTTCGGGATAGCGATCTCATTGACGGTGGCGATACCTTGTTCCGGATAGATAAACAGCCATTTCCAGTCCAGGGCGACCACTTCAATTGTCAGCGGTTTTTGGTCGCTGGCGATAGGTCTGAAGGGGTCCAAAGAGTGGGTGGTTTTCCAGGTTATCGTTGCCAGGATGGCAATGATAATGATTGGAACGGTCCAGACCACAGCTTCGATCTTGTTGGAGTGGGACCAGTTTGGACTGTACTTAGCGTCTGTGTTGGAAGCGCGATACTTCCAGGCAAAGGCGAAAGCCATAATGATCACTGGAATAACCACGATCAGCATTAAGCCGATAGCAGTCAGAATCAGTGTTCGTTGCTCGTGTCCAATTGCTCCCTTGGGATCCATTAATGCCGTATCGCAACCACTGAGCATTACCGTAGTTGCAAATAAAGACAACATCCCAATACTTTTATTGTATTTCTTAAGTCTCATCTAACGACCTCAATTACAAGGGCTCTATTGTCGTTTCATGTGTGCGGGCATTTTACGGGAAGGTTGCAGTACTGTAAACACGCTTAAGTGTGCGTCAACGCGGTGTTGACACTTTATGTTAACATGGTCACACCTGTAACAGTAGGTGATGATTTCCTAATGGCAACAACGCGTTGTGACAACTAAGCTGCGGATTTTTAATCTATTTGCTGAAAAAATAACAGGTAAAGGGCGTGATTATTCCGCCAACCAGAAATGTTTAGAAATTCGAAGTTTAAATTATGTAAACAACTTGTGTAATTAAAGTGAAAAATAAAATAAGTCTGCTACCGAAAAAAAAGAACATTGGGAAAGTCGCTGTTAATTAAAAAGGGTGAGGGCTGGGGGCATTTTCTGCAAGATGCGCTGGAAATAGCCGCAAGCCCTTTCCTTATGCGGCAAATTTGCTCATTTTTTAGCCAGCTCCGCCCGGCAGCCTTAAATAACCGGGGCAGGATGCCGTTGTGCAGCATAGTCCAGCCCGGCCCCCCAGAGAATCCCACCAATCCCCAGCGCCATCCCGGTTTCAAACAGCGGCGTCAGCACGCCGCCCAGGGCCGCGCCGGTCAGGGCAGAGAACGCCAGCCCACCCAGCCAGACCAGCAGCACCACACACCCCAGGGCAAACAGGCGGAATGCCCAGCGGTAGGCCTGGGCAAATTGGGTACGCGGAATGGCGTCTTCATGGTGCTGTGCATACTCCAGCGTACGGCGGCAGGCGACAAGCAGCAGCAGCCCCGGCACCGCCGCCACAATGGAGAAGAGATAAAACAGCGGCCAGCCGTGTGCTTCCACAAACCAGCCCGCCACCGGGCCGACATACACGCGGCCTACCGCCGACAGTGCCGAGAGCAGGGCAAACTGGGTGGCGGAAAATGACTTATTGCACAGCGCCATCAGCAGCGCGACAAAGGCCGCGGTGCCCATGCCGCCGCACAGGTTCTCAAAGAAGATCGCCACGGCCATACTGATCAGGTGCTTATCGGTAATGGCGAGCAGCCAGTAACCGGCATTCGATACCGCCTGCAACAGGCCGAAAATCAGCAGGGCACGGAACAGCGACAGCCGTTGCATCACTGCGCCGCCATACAGCGCGCCGACGATGGTGGCCGCCAGCCCCAGGGTTTTGTTGACCAGCCCAACCTCGCCCGCCTCAAACCCGACGCCCCGGATCAAAAAGGTGGTGCTCAGGCTGCCGGCGAACGCATCCCCCATTTTGTAGAGCACAATCAGGCAGAGGATAAGCCAGGCGTTGTTGCGGCCAAAGAAATCACGCAACGGTGCCATGATCGCCTGCTCCAGCGTGCGCGGCACACCGGCATGGGTGTCCGGCTCCGGGGCGCGCAGGGTCGTGACCACGCCCACCAGCATCAGGGCGGCCATCAGCCAGTAGGTGGCTTGCCAGCCGAGATAGCGGTCCGCCAGCCACAGCGCCAGCCCGCCGGAAATCAGCATCGCCAGCCGGTACCCCAGCACCGAGACGGCTGCGCCCGCGCCCCGCTGCTCTGCATTAAGCAGGTCAGTTTTATAGGCGTCGAACACAATGTCCTGGGAGGCCGAGAGGAAGGCCACCGCCACCGCCAGCGCCGCCAGCCACCAGAGGTCCCTGGCCGGTTGCATAAAGCCCATCGCGAAAATGGCCCCAATCAGCAACAGCTGGGTCAGCAGCAGCCAGCCGCGCCGCCGCCCCAGGAAGGGCGGCGTGTAGCGATCCATTAAAGGTGACCAGAAAAACTTAAACACATAGGCCTGGCCGACCAGCGAAAAGAAGCCGATGGTTTTGAGGTCCACATTCTCAACGGTCATCCACGCCTGTAACGTGCCGGAGGTCAGCGCCAGCGGCAGGCCGGAGGCAAAGCCGAGCAGCAGCATGACCACACTGTTGCGTTGGGTGAAAAGGCTGAGGGTTCGGCTGAGCATGGCAGGGTTCCGCAGGCTGGCAAAGAGAGGAAAAGGGTGAGGGTGTTGCAGGAAGAAAGGCAGGGTGCGCCCCGGCCTCATCTCACACAACAACCCGGTGGCCCGCTGCCGGGCCACCGGTCAGGCGGGGATCAGCGGGCGTTCTGTTTGATGAACTCGCTGACGCTGGTGTCCTGCGCCATATCGGCAATGACATCACCCAGCACGGTGTTGACCGCATTGGTGATTTTGTCGTTGGTGGCGGTGAAGGCCCCCTGGACGTTATAGGTTGAGCGGTAGTTTTTCACCTGCTTGCTGCCGTTCTTCGCCGTGGCGATGATGGAGATGTCCGCTTTGGTGGTGATGTTGTAGCGCAGGTTACCTTCCTGGACATCGGCAAACAGGTTGTTGACCACAATTTGCAGGTCAACCGCGCCGTCAGCGCCGATCATATAACCCCGGGCGCCCATCTGTTTCTCCAGCACTTCCTGGAGCAGGAAACGCAGATCGCGGGACGGGGTCAGCGTCACCAGCTGGCCTTCACGGTTCACTTTGGCCAGTGCCTGATCCTGACGCTGGTCAGAACCGTTGATGCTGACGGTCACGCCCATCAGGGTCGGATCCTGGGTCGGCAACACCATTTTCGGGGTGACATTCAGGGTATTGCTGCTGGTGGCGCAACCGGCCAGCATCAGGGCGGCCAGCAAAGGGAAGATCATTTTTTTTAACATGGTCACATCTCTTTCATTATTGTGAATGGGCAATGCGCAATGGCCGACATCATAACACCGCCGTCCGGTGGGGGAAGATCCCGGTGCGCAGATTTGCACCTCTCAGCGTTTTTTTTACACATTCCGGCAGCGCCACCGGCCAATTTATGCCTTTTCAACCGGATAACGATTTATGCTGTGCCCCGGCCCCCCTGCCGCCGGGGAAGGACATTGACTTTTTCAGCGCTTTCGCCGACAAATTTGCACAAGCGGAACGCTAACAAATTTAAAACCGACTAATATTGAAACAGATGGGGCGCAGCTCTCTGCTGGTGTAATAAGGAGATCTTTATGATTCGCGAGCAAATCGAAGCAAAATTAAGGGCGGCGTTTGAACCTGTGCATCTGGAAGTGGCGGATGAAAGTTATCGCCATAACGTGCCGGCCGGTTCAGAGAGTCATTTCAAAGTGATCATGGTTTCGGACCGGTTTGTGGGCGAACGCTTCCTGACCCGGCACCGCGCGATTTACGGCGTATTGTCAGAGGAACTTTCTGATGGCGTACATGCTCTGGCGCTCCATACCTATACGCTGAAAGAGTGGGAAGGGTTGCAGGACACGGTGCCGGCCTCACCTCCCTGCCGCGGGGCCGGCACGCTGGCTTAGCCGGTACAGCCGGATGCGGTCTCCCTGATGCGCGGTGAGTGGAACTTTTCACCGCAAATAGGGTATTAATAAAGACGAATCGATAAAACGGCCCGCGGGCCGTTTTTGTTTCCTTTACTTTTGCATGGATAACAGGTCAGCAGCAGGGTAACAGGCAGTTTGGCGAGTAAAACACCGGAAGTGTGAGATTTAGCGCCTCATGGGCGCCGTCACCTCCTCGACTCGCACGGCTTGCGCCGCTATAATGCTGCGTCTTATTTTCCGGAATGGTTTCGGGACGCTTCTGAAAACAGGGAATGGGTTCTGGTAAAGCGGCCGTCCTGGTTCTTAGAAGCCGTTTTCAAAGTAAGCAGTCCCTGGGCTCTCATTTTGAGAACGGCTTCTGGAGTTGACCGAGCACTTTGATTTTTTTGAGGTAACAAGATGCAAGTTTCAGTAGAAACCACTCAAGGCCTTGGGCGCCGTCTCTCTATTACTGTACCGGCTGATGTTATCAATCAGGCAGTAAAAAAAGAGCTGATCAACGCAGCGAAAAACGTCCGTATCGACGGCTTCCGCAAAGGCAAAGTGCCGATGAATATCGTGGAACAGCGCTATGGCGCCTCCGTCCGTCAGGACGTGCTGGGCGATCTGATGCAGCGCAATTTTGTTGACGCGATCATCAAAGAAAAAATTAACCCGGCCGGCGCACCGAACTACGTGCCGGGCGAGTACAAAGAAGGTGAAGATTTCACCTTCGCGGTAGAGTTTGAAGTCTACCCGGAAGTGGAACTGAAAGATCTGGAAGGCATCGAAGTTGAGAAGCCGGTTGTTTCCGTAAACGAAAGCGACGTTGATGCGATGCTGGAAACCCTGCGCAAGCAACAGGCTGAGTGGAAAGAGACTGACGCTGCTGCCCAGGCAGAAGACCGCGTGACGGTTGACTTCAACGGCTCTATCGACGGCGAAGAGTTTGATGGCGGCAAAGCCTCTGACTTCGTGCTGGCAATGGGCCAGGGCCGCATGATCCCAGGCTTCGAAGAAGGTCTGGTAGGTCATAAAGCGGGTGAAGAGTTCACCATCGACGTGAACTTCCCGGAAGATTACCACGCTGAAAACCTGAAAGGGAAAGCCGCGCAGTTCGCTATCGTGCTGAAGAAAGTTGAACAGCGTGAACTGCCGGAGCTGACCGAAGATTTCATCAAACGTTTCGGCGTGGCAGAGGGTTCTCTGGAAGGCCTGCGTGCTGAAGTCCGTAAAAACATGGAGCGCGAGCTGAAAGGCGCAGTGCGTAACCGTGTGAAAACCCAGGCAATCGACGGTCTGGTTAACGCCAACCCAATCGACGTGCCGGCTGCCCTGGTTGACGGCGAAATCGACGTTCTGCGCCGTCAGGCGGCTCAGCGTTTCGGCGGCAACGAGAAGCAAGCGCTGGAACTGCCGCGTGAGCTGTTCGAAGAGCAAGCCAAACGCCGTGTTGTGGTTGGCCTGCTGCTGGGCGAAGTGATCAGCAAAAACGAGCTGAAAGCTGACGAAGATCGTGTGAAAGCCCTGATCGAAGAGATGGCCTCCGCGTACGAAGATCCGCAGGAAGTGATTGAGTTCTACAGCAAGAACAAAGAACTGATGAACAACATGCGTAACGTCGCACTGGAAGAGCAGGCGGTTGAAACCCTGCTGGCCAAAGCGAAAGTCACTGAAAAAGAAACCTCTTTCACTGACCTGATGAACCAGGCTTCTGCCTGAGTTGATTGCTGAACCGGGTTCTGCCCGGTTCTCTCTGCCAGGCCCACGGGATCCCGTGGGCTTTCTTTATTGCCCTCGCGGCTGCCGCTAAAATTCCCATTTCTTTTGCCCTGATTTACACTATATTCAATATGTTGGTATCGCTGCTTACCCTGGTGGCCGGTGCGGTATGTGAGACAGCCGCCCGGTGGGTGTACAGATTATCACCAACAGGCAGCGGGGCAGGCAGCGGGCAAATTATCCGGGCGCGCTTGAAAAGCGCAGCAGGCGCCCCCACTGCTTAGGGGTACGGTTTCCATCGATCTGCATGAGGGGACGACCACCGTTTTCGGCAGGGGCGGCCGGGCGCTTGAGCATGGTCTTCAGCGGCCAACTCAAGTAGAATCGGTTTTAATGGCGCCAAAGTGAATTAATTCTAGGAGACGGTGATGTCATACAGTGGCGAACGAGATCAATTAGCACCTAACATGGCTCTGGTACCAATGGTGGTAGAGCAGACTTCCCGCGGTGAGCGTTCATACGATATCTACTCCCGCCTGTTGAAGGAGCGCGTCATCTTCCTGACCGGCCAGGTGGAAGATCACATGGCCAACCTGATCGTGGCGCAGATGCTGTTCCTGGAAGCGGAAAACCCGGAAAAAGACATCTTCCTGTACATTAACTCCCCAGGCGGGGTGATCACTGCCGGCATGTCAATTTATGACACCATGCAGTTTATCAAACCCGACGTCAGCACCATCTGTATGGGCCAGGCGTGCTCTATGGGTTCATTCCTGCTGGCCGCCGGTGCCAAGGGCAAACGTTTCTGCCTGCCGAACTCACGCGTGATGATTCACCAGCCACTGGGCGGTTTCCAGGGCCAGGCGTCAGACATCGAAATCCATGCGAAAGAGATCCTGAAAGTCAAAGCCCGCATGAATGAGCTGATGGCGAAACATACGGGGCAGTCTCTTGAAGTGATAGAGCGTGACACTGAGCGTGACCGTTTCATGTCTGCAGAACAATCTGTAGAGTATGGTCTGGTCGATTCAGTTCTGACCCACCGCGCCTGACACTAATGAGTACGGACCGATGCGCTATACTGGGTGAAGCTACTGTGTTTTTCACAGTTAACGCATCGGCGGCCAGCAGCGGAAAGGTTCGTTAACTGGTCATGCTTCTGCCGTGTGTTGCGGCAGGACAGATACTAGAGAAGAGGTTTACTGATGACAGATAAGCGCAAAGACGGTTCAGGAAAGCTGCTGTACTGCTCTTTTTGCGGCAAAAGCCAGCATGAAGTGCGTAAGCTGATTGCCGGGCCGTCAGTGTATATCTGCGATGAATGTGTTGATCTGTGTAACGACATTATTCGCGAAGAGATTAAAGAAGTTGCGCCCCACCGTGAGCGCAGCGCACTCCCGACCCCGCACGAAATCCGCAACCACCTGGATGACTACGTCATTGGCCAGGAACAGGCGAAGAAAGTGTTGGCGGTGGCGGTGTACAACCACTACAAACGCCTGCGCAACGGCGATTCCAGCAATGGGATCGAGCTGGGTAAAAGTAACATTCTGCTGATCGGCCCGACCGGCAGCGGTAAAACCCTGCTGGCCGAAACCCTGGCGCGTTTCCTGGATGTGCCGTTCACCATGGCGGACGCCACCACACTGACCGAAGCCGGTTATGTGGGTGAGGATGTGGAAAACATCATCCAGAAACTGTTGCAGAAATGCGACTATGACGTGCAGAAAGCACAGCGCGGCATTGTCTACATCGATGAGATTGACAAGATCTCCCGTAAGTCAGACAACCCGTCAATTACCCGCGACGTCTCCGGTGAAGGTGTGCAGCAGGCGCTGCTGAAACTGATCGAAGGCACCGTGGCTGCGGTTCCGCCGCAGGGCGGCCGTAAACATCCGCAGCAGGAATTCCTGCAGGTTGATACCTCGAAAATCCTGTTTATCTGTGGCGGCGCATTTGCCGGCCTGGACAAGGTGATCGGTCAGCGTATCAATACCGGGACCGGCATTGGCTTCGGTGCGGAAGTGAAGGGTAAATCTGAAAAAGCCACTGAAGGCGAGTTGCTGGCGCAGGCTGAACCAGAAGATTTGATTAAGTTTGGTCTGATCCCTGAGTTCATTGGCCGTCTGCCGGTGGTCGCGACCCTGAGCGAACTGAGCGAAGACGCGCTGATTCAGATCCTGAAAGAGCCGAAAAACGCCCTGACCAAACAGTATCAGGCGTTGTTCAACCTGGAAGGCGTTGAGCTGGAATTCCGCGACGAAGCCCTGAACGCGATTGCCAAGAAAGCGATGGCCCGTAAAACCGGTGCCCGCGGCCTGCGCTCTATCGTGGAAGGTGCGCTGCTGGACACCATGTATGACCTGCCGTCAATGGACAGCGTGGATAAAGTGGTGATTGACGAGTCGGTGATTGCCGGCCAGTCTGAGCCGATGCTGATTTATGGCAAACATGAAGCCCAGCAAGCATCCGGCGAATAATTAGCCAAACATTCCAGTACGTTAAACATCAAATGGGGGAAATCATCCCCCATTTTTTTTTCCTCGCATTCTTGTCGTTGAATGTAAGATATTCATCCCCATATACTCAGTATCCTACTTGCTGAAACCCGGAAATCTGGTGTTTCACGAGATTTCTTTAACCTGGCGGAAGCTAAACTAAGAGAGAGCTCTATGAATCCTGAGCGTTCCGAACGCATAGAAATCCCCGTATTGCCTCTGCGCGATGTGGTGGTTTATCCGCACATGGTGATCCCGTTGTTTGTTGGCCGGGAAAAATCAATACGGTGCCTTGAAGCCGCAATGGATCACGATAAAAAGATCATGCTGGTGGCGCAAAAAGAGGCCTCAACGGATGAACCGGGCGTCAACGATCTGTTTTCTGTCGGTACGGTAGCGTCTATTCTGCAGATGCTGAAGCTGCCGGACGGCACAGTAAAAGTGCTGGTTGAAGGGTTACAGCGTGCGCGTATTACCACGCTGTCCGACAACGGTGAGCACTTTGCCGCTGAAGCGGAATACCTGGACTCGCCAGCCATTGATGAGCGCGAGCAGGAAGTGCTGGTCCGCACGGCCATCAACCAGTTTGAAGGCTACATCAAGCTTAATAAAAAGATCCCACCGGAAGTGCTGACTTCCCTGAACAGCATTGACGACGCCGCGCGCCTGGCCGATACCATCGCCGCCCACATGCCGCTGAAGCTGGCTGATAAGCAATCCGTACTGGAGATGTTCGACATTACCGAACGTCTGGAGTACCTGATGGCGATGATGGAATCTGAAATCGACCTGTTGCAGGTTGAGAAACGCATCCGTAACCGCGTTAAAAAACAGATGGAAAAGAGCCAGCGCGAGTACTACCTGAATGAGCAGATGAAGGCCATTCAGAAAGAGCTTGGCGAGATGGATGACGCGCCGGATGAAAATGAAGCGCTGAAGCGTAAAATCGACGCGGCAAAAATGCCGAAAGAGGCCAAGGAAAAAACCGAAGCCGAACTGCAAAAGCTGAAGATGATGTCACCGATGTCTGCCGAGGCGACCGTGGTGCGCAGCTACATCGACTGGATGTTGCAGGTGCCGTGGAATAACCGCAGCAAGGTGAAAAAAGATCTGGTGAAGGCACAGGAAGTGCTCGATACCGATCATTACGGCCTGGAGCGGGTCAAGGATCGTATTCTTGAGTACCTCGCCGTACAGAGCCGCGTCAGCAAAATCAAAGGCCCGATCCTCTGCCTGGTGGGGCCGCCGGGGGTAGGTAAAACCTCCCTGGGGCAGTCCATTGCGCGGGCGACCGGTCGCCAGTATGTGCGTATGGCGCTGGGCGGCGTGCGTGATGAAGCGGAAATCCGCGGTCACCGCCGTACTTACATCGGTTCTATGCCGGGCAAACTGATCCAGAAAATGGCCAAGGTCGGGGTGCGTAACCCGCTGTTCCTGCTCGATGAGATCGACAAGATGTCATCTGACATGCGCGGTGACCCGGCGTCTGCCCTGTTGGAAGTGCTGGACCCGGAACAGAACGTGGCGTTTAACGACCACTACCTGGAAGTGGATTACGATCTCTCCGATGTGATGTTCGTGGCGACCTCAAACTCCATGAACATTCCGGCACCGTTGCTGGACCGTATGGAAGTGATCCGCCTGTCCGGGTATACCGAAGACGAGAAGCTCAATATTGCCAAACAGCACCTGCTGCCGAAGCAAATTGAACGTAACGCGCTGAAAAAAGGTGAACTCACGGTAGAGGACAGTGCCATCGTCGGCATTATCCGTTACTACACCCGTGAAGCCGGTGTGCGCAGCCTGGAGCGTGAAATCTCTAAACTGTGCCGCAAGGCGGTGAAACAGCTGCTGATGGATAAGACCGTCAAGCACATCACCATCTCCGGTGACAACCTGAAAGATTACCTCGGTGTGCAGCGGGTCGATTATGGCCGGGCCGATACCGAAAACCGCATCGGTCAGGTGACCGGGCTGGCCTGGACGGAAGTGGGCGGCGATCTGCTGACCATCGAAACCGCCTGTGTGCCGGGCAAAGGCAAGCTGACCTACACCGGTTCGCTGGGTGAAGTGATGCAGGAGTCGATTCAGGCGGCACTGACTGTGGTACGTGCGCGTGCGGACAAGCTGGGTATCAACCCGGACTTCTACGAAAAACGCGACATCCATGTGCATGTGCCGGAAGGGGCGACACCGAAAGATGGCCCAAGTGCGGGTATCGCCATGTGCACAGCGCTGGTGTCCTGCCTGACCGGCAACCCGGTACGCGCTGATGTGGCGATGACCGGCGAAATCACGCTGCGTGGCCAGGTGCTGCCGATCGGCGGCCTGAAAGAGAAACTGCTGGCTGCGCATCGCGGCGGCATCAAAGTGGTGCTGATTCCGGACGAGAACCGCCGCGATCTGGAAGAGATCCCAGACAACGTGATTGCCGATCTGGAAATCCACCCGGTTAAACGCATCGACGAAGTGCTGAACTTTGCGCTGCAAAACCCGGCCTTTGGTGCTCAGCCGGTTGCTGCAAAATAACCGCTGAACCTTAGGTGATGGACGCTGAAACCGGCAAGTCAATGATGACTTGCCGGTTTTTTTTATGCCGGAAACGCAGCGCCGGCGCGCAGGCAGGGCGTGCGGCGGTGGCTTGCATAGGCCCGGCAGGCTTGATATAAAAGCAGCGCAGCCGCGCACCAAGGACTTTTGCCGCGCGGCCAAAGATTTCAAGAGGGGATGACAAAGTGAATAAATCACAATTGATCGACAACATTGCCGCAGGGGCTGACATTTCAAAAGCCGCGGCCGGACGTGTGCTGGACGCCATTATTGAGTCAGTCACTGACACACTGAAACAGGGTGAGGAAGTGGCACTGGTCGGGTTTGGGACGTTTACCGTCCGTGAACGCGCTGCCCGTACCGGCCGTAACCCGCAAACCGGTGAAGAGATTGCCATTCCGGCAGCCAAAGTACCCGGTTTCCGTGCAGGTAAGGCATTGAAAGATTCAGTAAACTAATTACTGTTGGGCAGTTTGTGTGACAAGCACCCTTTGTCTCAAACTATCACCTGACGTCACTTGCCTGGTAAGGTAAGATACAAGGCGCATCAAAAACGATGCGCTTTTTTTATTTACAGCACAGGCAGGATGCGGGCCGACGCCCGGTTTTCCTGACCTTTCGCGCTACCGCGCAGCGGCGCAGGACGCGCCGGGCACCAATGCCTGCGCAGGGTTGTTAATCTCTACTACAGCGGAGTGTTGTCACACTATGATGGACAATTTACGCGCGGCGTCTAACCATGTCGTGCTCAAGATCATCCTGGCTCTCATTATTCTTTCGTTCGTTTTGACCGGGGTGGGCAACTACCTGATCGGTGGTTCCGGCAATTATGCCGCTAAGGTGAACGGCCAGGAGATTAACCGCGCCCAGTTTGAACAGGCCTTCCAGAATGAACGCGCCCGTATGCAGCAGCAATTGGGCGAGCAGTTTTCCGTCCTGGCCGGTAATGAACAGTATATGCAGCAGTTGCGCCAGCAGGTGCTGAACCAGCTGATTGATGTCACCCTCATTGACCAGTACGCCAAAAAACTGGGTATCGCCATCAGCGACGAGCAGGTTAAGCAGAGCATCCTGAAGACGCCGGCTTTCCAGACGAATAATCAATTCGATAATGATAAATACCTGGCGATGGTGCGCGGCAGCGGCTACACGCCGGACGGCTATGCGCAGGTGGTTCGCCGCCAGTTGCAGGCACAACAGCTGAACCAGGTCTTTGGCGGCAGTGAATTTGTCTTGCCATCTGAAGCAGACAGCCTGGCAGCTCTGGTGTTGCAGGCGCGTGATGTGCGCGTGGCCGCCTTTGATACCGAGGCGCTGGCCGCCAAACAGACGGCTGCCGATGAGGAGCTGAAAGGCTATTACGACCAGCATCAGAACGAGTTTATTGCGCCCCAGCAGCT
The DNA here is from genome assembly GCF_002858805.1 of Chimaeribacter arupi. GTDB lineage: Bacteria > Pseudomonadota > Gammaproteobacteria > Enterobacterales > Enterobacteriaceae > Chimaeribacter > Chimaeribacter arupi. Next base: position 200,872 of record NZ_PJZI01000002.1, on the reverse strand, counting down.
GAAAGTCAGCTACCTGGAGATGGATGCCGCCGCCCTGCAGGATAAAGTCACCGTCAGTGATGCCGAGGTGGCTGCATACTACGACCAACACAAAAATACCTTTGGTCAGCCGGAGCGTAAGAAGTTCGCGGTCATCGTGCTGAAAACGCAGGCAGACGCTGATGCAGTGCTGGCGGAACTGAAAAAAGGCGCGGATTTTGCTGAACTGGCCAAAACCAAATCCACCGACACCTTCACCGGCAAACGCGGCGGTGAGCTGGAGTGGATGGAGCCGGAAACGACCCTGGACGATTTCAAAAGCGCCAACCTGACTGAAAAAGGGCAGGTGTCCGGCGTGATCAAATCCTCTTCCGGTTATCTGGTGCTGCGCCTGAACGATGTGGAGCCGGCCAAGCTGAAGCCATTGGAAGAGGTGCGCAATGACGTGCTGGCCAAGCTGAAGCAGGAAAAAGCGCTGGACGCCTACTATGCGCTGCAACAGAAAGTCAGTGAAGCGGCCACCAATGACAACGAATCTCTGGCGTCAGCAGAAGAGGTGTCCGGTATCAAAGCCGTGCACACTGACTGGTTCACCCAGCAGACCCTCCCACAGGCACTGAGTGCCAAACCCGTTGCCGATGCCCTGTTTGATGGCTCGCTGTTGGGTGAGGGCGGTGCGCCGGGCAGCAACTCCAACGTCATTACGGCAGATGGCGACCGTGCTTTCGTCGTCCGTGTGGATGCGCATAAACCGCAGGGTGTGAAGCCATTTGCTGAGGTGCGTGACGCGGTGCTGGCCCAGGTTAAACGCCAGAAAGCCCAGGCGCAGGCGCAGGCTGACGCGCAAAAAATCCTGACTGCCCTGAAAGAAGGGAAAGGGGATGAGGCGCTGAAAACCGCCGGCCTGAGCTTTGGTGATACGCAGAAACTCCAGCGCTCTCAACAGCCTTCTGCTTTTGAGCAGAGCGTGTATGCCCTGCCGCAACCCCAATCCGGCAAACCGAGCTACGGCGTGACCCGTGATGAGAAAGGCAATGTGGTGATCGTCGCGCTGGATGCGGTGACCCCAGGCAAACTGCCGGCCGATGAAGTGGCGAACTTCTCCGGCCAGATTAAAGAAGGCGCAACCAATATCACCTTCGATGCGCTGATTGCCAGCCTGCGCAAGTCCGGTGACATTGAACTGGGCAGCGCGGCCCAGGTGGAATAACGCTTCCAGTAAAATGTAATACGTTGCAACACACAAAGGCCGCTTTCGCGGCCTTTTCCACATTTAACATCTGGTCTTTGTGTCTCTTTTTGATTTTCGGCATTGTGTGCGTGCTGAACAACATAAGGAGATACAGCATGAAAAAATTAGGTATTACCTCACTTTCCCTCGCTCTGGCATTAGGCCTTTCTACCTTGCCGGTAATGCTGCATGCCGCGCCAAACGGAGACGCGGCGTCATCCAGCACGGTGCCGGCAAAAAAAGCGGAGAAAGCGCCCGTGACGCCGAACGCTAACGCCAACGTCACGTCACCGGTGGAGAAGGTGAATATCAACACCGCGGACGCGCAGGCACTGTCTGACGGGTTGAACGGGGTAGGGCTTAAGAAAGCGGAAGCGATTGTCCGTTACCGCGAAGAGTCAGGCCTGTTTACGGATGTGGAGCAGTTACAGGAGGTGCCCGGCATCGGCCCGTCACTGATTGAACGCAACCGTGACCGGATGGTTTTGTGAGCCGCTTCGCGTTGCCTCACGCTTTTTCTCAGCGCCTCAGGGATTCTGCTACGCTCAGAAAGTGATCCGACCAGTGCGCCTGCGGGCGCACTTCAGCTATCGGCCGGAACCCTATCCACTTGTTGCTAAAAGAGAGAAAGCACCGCTATGCAGACTTTTATAAACGTCCGGGGATTTCATATCGATGTCTACCAGCACGTCAATAACGCCCGTTATCTGGAGTTTCTTGAAGAGGCCCGCTGGGAATGGCTGTCCGCCTTAGAGGGTTTCCACTGGATGAAAGAGCGCCATATCGCCTTTATTGTGGTGAACATTAATATCAACTACCGCACGCCGGCAGTGCTGGGCGACAGACTGCGGATTGACAGCCGGCTGGAGCGCCTTAACGGACGCAGCGGCGTGGTCAGCCAGGTCGTCACGCGGGACCGGGACGGGGAAACCGTGGCGGATGCCGCGCTGACGTTCGTCTGTATTGATTTAAAAAGCCAGAAAGCGCTGCCGCTGGAAGGGGAGTTGTTGGAAAAATTACGTCAGCTTGAACAGCAGGATAACGCGTTGCCTTCCTGAGCCGGGGGGATCGGGTTATCCGCAGAGCGATCTTTTTGCCTGTAAAGGGATCGTGGCAGTTACCCGGCAGATGCCGGGCGCATCATGCCCCAGCAGGGGCATGATCATCAGATGACAGGGGAAAACACCGGCTGCTTATTGCAGGCCGCTTTTTTGCTTCAGGCTTGCCATTACCCCGGCACGATCCTGTTGATAGACTGCCAGGCCATTTGCCCGCAGGTGACAGGCTGCACATTCACCGCAACCGTCTCCCTGAATGCCGTGGTAACAGGTCAGGGTGTCGCGGCGTACCAGATCCAGTTGCCCGTAATAGTCCGCCAGCGCCCAGGTTTCCGCTTTGTTCAGCCACATCAGCGGCGTTTCAAACCGGACATCGCGCGCCAGCCCCAGGGAAACTGCCTGGTTCAGCGCCTTAACGAACTCGTCCCGGCAATCAGGGTAGCCGGAGAAGTCAGTTTCACAGACGCCGGTGATTACGGCTTCCGCCTCAATCTGGTAGGCGTAAATCGAGGCCAGCGTCAGGAACAGGATATTGCGCCCCGGCACGAAGGTACTCGGCAATTGACCGGCCGCTTCACTGCCGTAGCTGGGAACCGGGATGTTATCGCGCGTCAGGCTGCTGATGGCCAGTTCGTTCAACAGGCCGACGTCCAGGACTTTATGCGCCCGTGCGCCCAACCCGGCTGAGAGCTTTTGCGCCACCTCGATCTCTGCCCGGTGCCGTTGGCCATAATCAAAGGTGATGCAGTGTACTTCATCATATTGCGCCAGGGCCTGGATCAGGCAGGTGGTTGAATCCTGGCCGCCACTGAACACCACTACTGCTCGTTTCATGTCATGCTTACCTTGTTATCGTGCAAACCCGGCCGGTGTCCGGCCGGGCATCAATCACTATAGGGTACTTTCCCCGGCGCAGTTTGAACAGCTGCGCGGCGGCAGGCGCGGCTCAGTTGCCGGAAAAGCCGGACATAAGCCGCTCCAGATAGGGTGAGGTGTCGCCAATATGCTGGTTTATCCAGCTCTCGTTATAGTAGGTGTCCGGGTAACGCTCACCGCTGTCACACAGCAGTGTCACAATCGACCCTTGTTCACCCCGCGCGCGCATCTCGGCCGCTAGCAGCAGCGCGCCATAAATATTGGTGCCGGTGGAGGCACCGGCGCGCCGCCCCAGCACCCGCGTCAGCCAGGTCAACGCGGCCAGGCTGGCGGCATCCGGTACCTGAATCATCCGGTCAATGACATCGGGAATAAATGAGGGCTCCACGCGCGGCCGGCCGATACCTTCGATCCGGCTGCCGCAGGCGGAGGTCAGCAGCGGGTTACGCTGGTGGTAGTAGTCGTAAAACACGGAGTGCTCCGGGTCAACCACCACCAGTTGCGTCGCATGGCCCTGGTAACGGATATAACGCCCCAGCGTAGCGGAGGTGCCGCCGGTGCCGGCACCCATCACCACATAACGCGGGATGGGAAACGGCTCCCGCGACATCTGACGATAAATGCTGTCGGCAATATTGTTATTTCCGCGCCAGTCGGTGGCCCGTTCAGCGTAGGTAAACTGATCCATGTAGTGGCCGCCCAGGTCGTGGGCCAGATGTTCTGACGCCGCATAGATCTGCCCGGTCTGTTCCACAAAGTGGCAGCGGCCGCCATAAAATTCGATCTGCTCAATTTTGCGGCGGGCGGTGCTGGCCGGCATCACGGCAATAAACGGCAGGCCCAGCAGGCGGGAAAAGTACGCTTCCGAGATGGCAGTGCTGCCGGAGGACGCCTCAATCACCGGGGTATTTTCGCGCAGCCAGCCATTGCACAGCGCATAGAGAAACAGTGAACGCGCCAGACGGTGTTTCAGGCTGCCGCTGGGGTGGGTGCTCTCATCTTTCAGGTAGAGGGCGATCCCCGGAAACTCCGGCAGCGGCAGGCGGATCAGGTGTGTGTCGGCAGAGCGCTGGAAATCAGCGTCGATTTCGTGGATGGCGCGTCTGACCCAGGAGGCAGTCATAACATCTCTCGGCAAGGGCAGTGAAGTCAGGGTAGCTAAGGGTACGCGGTTAGCCGGAAAAAAGGGTTGCTATCTTGCCTGTGAAATGGCGACATAGGAGAAAATTTTTCTCAGGAAGGCCCGTATGTTGGATAAAATCGATCGTACGCTGTTGCGCCTGTTGCAACAGGACTGCACGTTATCGCTTCAGGCGCTGGCTGAGTCGGTCAACCTGACCTCGACACCCTGCTGGAAACGGCTGAAAAGGCTGGAGGATAGCGGCTATATCCGCGGCCGGGTGGCCCTGCTCGACGGGGACAAACTGGGCCTGGGCCTCACCGCATTTATGCTGGTTAAAACCCAGCAGCATAACCGCGAATGGTACCAGCATTTTGTCAGCCAGACAGAGCAGATGCCCGAGGTGCTGGCCTTCTACCGGATGGCGGGGGAATACGATTATCTGCTGCAAATTCAGGTGGCTGACATGAAAAGTTACGACATTTTCTATAAAAAACTGGTAAATGGGGTGCCCGGCCTGATCGAGGTGACCTCCAGTTTTGCGATGGAAAGGATTAAATACACCACGGCCCTGCCGCTGCCGGAATAACCGGCACCTCATCGCTTTTTCTCCGGCTTCTTCTATGCTGCTTGAGCGGAAAGAGTCCGATGCAGGGATGCTTCATTTTTTGGGAATAAAATCTTGTGAGATTGTTTGCACAACTAGGCTGGTATTTTCGCCGGGAATGGCGTCGCTATCTGGGCGCCATTGCCTTGCTGGTTATCATCGCCATTCTGCAACTGCTGCCGCCAAAACTGGTCGGCGTGATTGTGGACGGCATCACCCAGAAGCGCCTCTCCACGGCGGCGGTGTTCGGGTGGATTGGCGTGATCCTGGCGACCTCCGTTGCAGTGTACCTGCTGCGTTATGTGTGGCGCGTGCTGCTGTTTGGTGCCTCTTACCAACTGGCGGTCGAGCTGCGTGAGCGTTTTTACCGCCAGCTCAGCCGCCAGCACCCGGCCTTTTATCTGCGTCACCGCACCGGTGATTTGATTGCGCGCGCCACCAACGATGTGGATCGCGTGGTATTTGCTGCCGGGGAAGGGGTGCTGACCCTGGTGGATTCGCTGGTGATGGGCTGTGCGGTGCTGGTGGTGATGAGTACGCAGATCAGCTGGCAACTGACGTTGCTGTCGCTGGTGCCGATGCCCATCATGGCGATGGTGATTAAACGCTATGGTGATCAACTGCATCACCGCTTCAAATCCGCTCAGGCGGCATTTTCCTCGCTGAATGACCAGACGCAGGAGAGCCTGACCAGCATCCGGATGATCAAGGCGTTTGGGCTGGAGGACCATCAGTCCGGGCAGTTTGCGCGCGTTGCCGCCGATGCCGGGGCCAAAAACCTGCGGGTAGCGCGGGTAGATGCGCGGTTTGACCCGACGATTTATGTCGCCATCGGTATGGCTAACCTGCTGGCAATCGGCGGCGGCAGCTGGCTGGTGGTGCACGGCACGTTAACGCTGGGGCAACTGACCAGTTTTGTGATGTATCTGGGGCTGATGATCTGGCCGATGCTGGCGCTGGCCTGGATGTTTAACATCGTTGAGCGCGGCAGTGCCGCTTACAGCCGCATCCGCAGCCTGCTGAAAGAAGCGCCTTCAGTCACGGACGGTGACCAGCCGCTGCCGGCCGGGCGCGGTGAGTTGCAGGTGCGCATTGCGCAGTTCCACTACCCGGAAAACAGCCATGCAGCGCTGCATGATGTCAGCTTCCGCCTGCAACCGGGGCAGATGCTTGGCCTGTGCGGCCCGACCGGTGCCGGAAAAAGCACCTTGTTGGGGCTGGTGCAGCGCCAGTTTGACGTCAGCGAAGGGGAGATCCGTTATCACGGCCTGACGCTCCAGACGATCAAACTGGACGACTGGCGCGGGCGGCTGGCGGTCGTCAGCCAGACACCGTTCCTGTTCTCTGACAGCGTGGCGCAAAATATCGCGCTGGGCCGCCCGGAAGCCACCCCGGCACAAATTGAGCAGGCGGCGAGGCTGGCCAGCGTCCATGATGACATCCTGCGTCTGCCGCAAGGCTATGAAACGGAAGTGGGCGAACGGGGGGTAATGCTCTCCGGCGGGCAGAAACAGCGTATTGCCATCGCCCGCGCACTGCTGCTGGAGGCGGAGATCCTGATTCTGGATGACGCGCTTTCCGCCGTGGATGGCCGCACTGAACATGACATCCTCAATAACCTGCGGCAGTGGGGCAGCAACCGCACGGTGATCATCAGCGCGCACCGTCTTTCGGCCCTGACAGAGGCCAATGAGATTCTGGTGCTTAACCAGGGCACGGTGATGCAGCGCGGTGATCATGACACGCTGGCTGCCCAGCCGGGCTGGTACCGTGATATGTACCGCTATCAACAACTTGAAGCAGCCCTGGATGAACCGGCGCTGCCGGCAGAGCAGAAGGAGGCCGGTGATGCCTAAATTCCAGTCAATGTGGCCGACCCTGAAACGCCTGCTGGCGTACGGCTCCCCTTATCGCAAGCCGCTGGGGCTGGCAGTCCTGATGCTGTGGGTGGCGGCGGCGGCTGAAGTCGGCGGGCCGTTGCTGATCAGCTATTTCATCGACCATGTGGTCGCCCGCGGCAGCCTGCCGCTCGGGCTGGTGGCCGGGCTGGCCGCCGGGTATATCCTGCTCAACCTGTTGGCGGCGGCCCTGCACTATTTCCAGTCCATCCTGTTTAACCGGGCGGCGGTCGGGGTGGTGCAGACGCTCAGGATCGATGTGATGGATGCGGCATTACGTCAGCCGCTGAGCGAGTTTGATATTCAGCCGGTAGGCCAGCTTATCTCGCGGGTCACCAATGACACGGAAGTGATCCGCGATCTCTATGTCACGGTGGTCTCCACGGTACTGCGCAGTGTGGCCCTGATCAGCGCCATGCTGGTGGCGATGTACAGCCTGGACTGGCGCATGGCGTCGGTTGCGGTGTGCATCTTCCCGGCGGTGCTGGTGGTGATGATGCTCTACCAGCGTTACAGCACCCCGGTTGCCCGCCGGGTGCGCGGTTATCTGGCGGACATCAATGACGGCTTTAATGAAGTGATCAACGGCATGAGCGTGATCCAGCAATTCCGGCAACAGGCGCGGTTTGCCGAGCGCCTGAGTGCCGCAAGCTGGGCGCATTACCATGGCCGGATGCAGACGCTGCGTATTGAAGGTTTTCTGCTGCGCCCGCTCCTGAGCCTGTTCTCCACCATGGTGTTGTGCGGGTTGCTGATGCTGTTTGGCTTCAGCGCTGTCGGCAGTGTGGGCGTGGGGGTGCTGTATGCCTTTATCAACTATCTGGGGCGGCTGAATGAACCCCTGATTGAGCTCACGTCCCAGCAGTCTATCCTGCAACAGGCGGTGGTGGCCGGTGAACGCATCTTTGAGTTGATGGACCGGGTTCAGCAGCAGTATGGCGGCGACGATCGCCCGCTGACCAGCGGCTGCATTGAGATTGATGATGTCAGCTTCGCCTACCGTGATGATAAAAAGGTGCTGGAACATATCTCACTGGTGGTGCCGTCACGCGGGTTTGTGGCGCTGGTCGGCCATACCGGCAGCGGCAAAAGCACACTGGCCAATTTGCTGATGGGCTATTACCCGCTGAGTGAGGGGCAGATCCGGCTGGACGGGCGGCCGCTTTCGTCATTATCCCACCGGGCGCTGCGCCAGGGCGTGGCGATGGTGCAGCAAGACCCGGTGGTGCTGGCTGAGTCCGTTTATGCCAACGTGACGCTGGGGCGTGAAATCGATGAACAGGAAGTCTGGCTGGCGCTGGAAACCGTTCAGCTGGCGGATCTGATCCGTGAGATGCCGGAAGGCATCCACACGCGGTTGGGTGAGCAGGGGAATAACCTCTCTGTTGGGCAAAAACAGTTGCTGGCCATGGCGCGGGTGCTAGTGCAGGCCCCGCAGATCCTGATTCTGGATGAAGCGACCGCCAACATCGACTCCGGCACTGAACAGGCCATCCAGCGGGCGTTGCGGGCAATCCGTGAGCGTACCACGCTGGTGGTGATTGCCCACCGGCTCTCTACCGTAGTGGATGCCGACACCATTCTGGTGTTGCACCGCGGGCAGGCGGTTGAAAAGGGCACCCATGCCCGGCTGCTGGCACAACAGGGCCGCTACGCCCAGATGTACCAGATGCAACTGGTCGGGGAGCAACTGGACGCAGAGACCGCGCAACCCGCGGCCGCCACTGCCCCGCAGGTGCCGGTTTCTTCCTGATGTGTTTTGGCGGGGCCCGTTTGTGGGCCTCGCTATTCCTTCGCTATTCCCTCCCTGCTTTCTTCTGTTTGCTGTTCCGCCCGCTTTCGCACCATGATCAGGCAACCGTTCCGCCTGAAACCCTGCTGTTGCACTTTCTGAAGGCGCATTGCACTAAAAGGAGGCGGGTCTATTCTTTCCTTGGGACGCCTTAAGTCAAATTACGCCGCCCGGTTCTGCGGCCTATGGCTGGTGACGCCCTAATCCCCTCTATTCACACGCAAAATCATTTATGGCACACCCTTTGCTTTAAACAGATGTATCGGGCGCATGTTTAACGCGACAGGGCTCTTACTTCGAGGAGTGGCAATATGAAGCTGGTTACCGTGGTGATCAAACCATTCAAACTGGAAGATGTGCGTGAAGCGCTCTCTTCTGTAGGCATTCAGGGGCTGACCGTAACGGAAGTCAAAGGCTTTGGTCGCCAGAAAGGACATGCGGAGCTTTATCGCGGTGCGGAGTACAGCGTTAACTTCCTGCCGAAAGTCAAAATTGATATCGCTATCGCCGATGACCAGCTGGATGAAGTGATTGATGTGATTAGTAAAGCGGCTTACACCGGCAAGATTGGTGACGGCAAAATTTTCGTTGCGGAGTTGCAGCGTGTGATTCGTATTCGTACCGGCGAAACTGACGAAGCAGCATTGTAATCTCAGGCTCAGGTGTGTGACTTAGGGGTGGATTGATAATGAAAAAACTTTTATCCATGATGGGCCTTGGCGCGGCAGCCATGATGCCGTCACTGGCGATGGCGGCCGCGCCGGTCGTCGCAGATAAAGCGGACAACGCCTTTATGATGATTTGCACCGCGTTGGTGCTGTTCATGACGGTGCCGGGCGTGGCGCTGTTTTACGGCGGCCTGCTGCGCTCTAAAAACGTGCTGTCGATGCTGACGCAGGTCATGGTGACGTTTGCGCTGGTGTGCGTACTCTGGATGCTGTACGGCTACAGCCTGGCATTCAGCGAGGGGAACGCCTTCTTTGGCGGCTTCCAGACAGCCCTGCTGAAAGGCATCACCGTTGACAGCCTGAGCGGCACCTTTGCCCAGTTCATCCATGTGGCTTTCCAGTGCTCCTTCGCCTGTATCACCGTGGCGCTGATTGTGGGCGGCTTTGCTGAACGCGTGCGGTTCTCAGCGGTACTGATTTTCACCGTGATTTGGCTGACTTTCTCCTACCTGCCCATCGCGCATATGGTGTGGGGCGGTGGTTTCCTGGCGGCGGATGGCGCACTGGACTTCGCCGGCGGCACCGTGGTGCACATCAACGCCGCGATTGCCGGCCTGGTCGGGGCTTACCTGCTGGGCAAACGTGCCGGTTTCGGTAAAGAAGCGTTCAAACCTCACAACCTGCCGATGGTATTCACCGGCGCCAGCATCCTTTATGTCGGCTGGTTCGGCTTCAACGCCGGTTCCGCCAGTGCCGCCAACGGCATTGCCGCGCTGGCATTCGTTAATACCGTGATGGCAACGGCGGGGGCGATTCTCTCCTGGATCCTGGTGGAGTGGATGGTACGCGGTAAGCCTTCCCTGCTGGGTGCCTGCTCCGGCTGCATCGCCGGGCTGGTGGCCATTACCCCGGCGGCCGGGTATGTGGGCGTCGGCGGCGCGCTGATTATCGGGCTGGTGGGCGGTGTGGCAGGCCTGTGGGGCGTGGTGATGCTTAAACGCTGGCTCCATGCGGATGATACCTGCGACGTATTCGGCGTGCATGGCGTGTGTGGTATCACAGGCTGCATCCTGACCGGCGTGTTTACCTCCTCGTCCTTGGGCGGCGTAGGCTATGCCGAAGGCGTCACGATGGGGCATCAGGTCTGGGTTCAGCTGTTCAGCGTGGGCCTGACGCTGGTCTGGTCAGGGGTTGTGGCCTTTATCGGCTATAAAATTGCTGATATGGTGGTGGGGCTGCGCGTTCCGGAAGATCAGGAGCGTGAAGGCCTGGATGTAAACAGCCACGGCGAGAATGCGTATAACCAGTGATGGTGGGCGTAATAAAGAGAGCAGTGCGCTAAAAAATAAGAAAAACAGGTGTGACCGGCATCGGGTGAGATTCCCACCCTGTGCCGGATAATCCGCCGGATAACATGCAAAAACAACACAGAACGTAAAACATATAATGATGATAGAGGGGCGGTGGCGTAATCCACCGCCCTTTTTTTATCACGGCCAGAAGGCCGCGCCCGGCCGGGGATTAGCGGTGGCGGCGGATCACGCCTTCTTGTACCGTAGACGCGACCAGCACGCCGTCCCGGGTATAGAACTGCCCGCGCACAAAGCCACGCGCGCCGGAGGCGGAGGTGCTTTCCACCGCATACAGCAACCAGTCATCCAGGCGGAACGGGCGATGGAACCACATGGAATGGTCGATGGTCGCAACCTGCATACCCGGTTCAAGGAACCCTACACCGTGGGGTTGCAACGCAGTGGGCAGGAAGTTGAAGTCAGACGCGTAACCCAGCAGATATTGGTGGGTGCGCAGGTCGTCCGGCATCTCACCATTGGCGCGGAACCAGACATGGCGTTGCGGTTCCGCTACTGCGCCCTGCAACGGGTTATGGAACGCCACCGGGCGCATTTCAATCGGCCGCTGGCTCAGGAATTTATCCCGCACTTTTTCCGGGATCAGATGCGCAAACTTCTGGGCAATCTCCGATTCCGACATCAGCGCTTCCGGCGGCGGCACCTCCGGCATGGTGTTCTGGTGCTCAAACCCGCTCTCCTGGCACTGGAAAGAGGCGGTCATGTAGAAAATAGGTTTGCCGTTCTGTACCGCTTTCACCCGACGGGCGCTGAAACTGTTACCGTCACGCAGGATTTCAACGTCATAAATAATCGGCTTGCTGCTGTCACCAGGGCGCAAAAAGTAGCTGTGGAAGGAGTGAATGCCGCGCTCCGCCGGTACCGTCTGTTTGGCGGCATACAGTGCCTGACCGACCACCTGGCCGCCAAAAACCTGACGCAGGCCAAGATCTTCACTCTGGCCGCGGAACAGCCCCTCTTCAATTTTTTCCAGATCGAGCAGATCCAGTAAATTTTTTAATGCCTGACTCATGGGGGGATCTCATTCAGGGGGAATAACGTGGGCAAACAGGCGGGCCGGTTTCAGCCTGCACGCGTGCCCTTTTACAGACATAGCCCAAGCAGCCACAGTCCTTCTTTAGATAGTAGTGGATTTGGCAGGGGGGAAGAAGGGCGGCGGGGAGGGGGCGGCAGGAATTTTTCAGGGTTATGTGCCACAATTATCACGTGAAGTGGTTAAAGCCACTATCCCGACGCTGGTGTTAGATGCCGGTAAAGAGGTAATCATAACAAGGAGTGCAATTGATGAAACTTTGGCAGATTGTAGGTGGAACCGCGCTGTCTTTGACCCTGGCTGGATGTGCGTCTCAATCGGCACCTCCTCCGTCACCGCCGCCGGGTAATGGTGCGCCATCGACCGCGGCTATTCAGCAGCCTTCCGTCAACGGGACAATTAATATCAGTCAGCGTATCGCGCTGCCGCCAGACTCGATACTGACGGTTACGCTTTCCGATGCCTCGATCCCGGATGCGCCGTCGAGGGTGGTTGCCCAGAGCGTGGCTCGCACCGAGGGTAAACAGTCACCTTTCCCCTTCGTGCTGCCCTTTAATCCGCGGGATATTAAACCCGATGCGCGTATGCTCCTGAGCGCAGCCATCACCCAAAGCAATGGTCAGATGATGTTTATGACCGACTCCATTCAGGAAGTCATCAATAACGGTAAAGGCACTCAGGTTCAGTTAAACCTGATCCCGATGACGTCTGTGCCGGTGACCACCAAGCCGTCAACCCTGGGGCCGTTGGATACCTCGCCAAATAAACCTGTACCTTCTTCCCTGAACCCGGCACCGTCACCGATGCCTTAAGGGCCCGGCCGACAGCTACGGCTGCCGGCCTTATTCTTTCCAGCCATAGCGGGCTAAATCAATCAGGCTGCCCGGCCCAAAGACAATGCCTTCTGACAGCAAGGCCTGCCGCTGGCGCTGAAAATCTTCCCCTTGTAGTGAAATCCCGCCGTGGCGATTTACTACCCGGTGCCAGGGCAGGCGGCTGCCTTCCGGCAAACGCCGTAATACCCCCCCAACCTGGCGCGCGGCCCGCGGTGAACCAGCCAGCCGCGCCACATGGCCATAAGTCGTCACCTGGCCTTCAGGGATTGCGGCGACAATATGGTAAACGCGCTGATTAAAATTTTCCGGTTCGTTCATGTCCGTCTCTGCGTAAAAATAAAAACAGGTATACCGCGCCATTTAAAAGCAAAACGGCCGGGCAGGGAAGGGCCGCGACACAGGCGAGGCGCGCGCAGGGCAACAGGCCTGCGTGTGAGAATGCCCAGGCCGGTGGAAGGGCTACCATTTGTTTTTTAAGGGTTATCCTTCTTTCACCCTGCGAGTGGATTGTTTAAGAAAACAACGGTCAGGTGGTAATGGGTTGCTTTTGCAAGGGGGTTCACTGATAATGCTCCCCGCTCCGCAACATCGGAGCCGTCAATGGGGGCCCTGTTGGTTCTCCCGCAACACTAACTTGTGAACTCGGTCAGGTCCGGAAGGAAGCAGCCGCAGCAGGCGTCGTGTGTGCCGGGATGTAGCTGGCAGGGCCCCCACCCAATTCTGCCCCTCTCTTTTTTTATTCTTTCCCAAAACCCATTCTGCTTTATGACGCTTACCCGTCACGCGTATCGCCCCCCGTTTACCCTTTTTTCGGCATCACTCCGCCTGACACCGGAAATAACTTACCCCGATTAACCAGATCGGCTGAAAACACGTATTTTTGTTGGTTTTATGCACTCAATTAATAAGTTTTGTTAAAGAATGGTGTATAAGATCACTCTGGGGTAACGACGTTGCTAATAGTAGCAGAAGGAAAATGATCTGTTTTTCTGTTTCCGGGCAAGGCGGCGCCATATAACGCGGCATCGCGACAAGGAGAAATGCAGGGCAGACCGAGACAACAGAGAGGCAGAGGAAGAGACTGAGCTAAGTGATTGAAGCCGATAGAAGTATCGGCTCAACGTTATTTATCTTAACGGAACGCTAAGCGACAATTAACGAACATACTTCCAGACAGATGTCGGGACTTTGTCATAAAGTTTATTCATCGTCAATTCAGCGAGGCGATGGTCAGCTGCGGAATAAAACATTTCGAGTTCATCATCCGAAAGCTCGTACTTATTTTTTTCAATAACACGCTCTAATGTGTCTATTGTGGTGCATTTACGTAAACGCATCAGGTAGTCGATCTTTTTCATCATAGTCATAGTGGTTCGAATCTTATATAAGTAGATTGCGGTGAATTATCTATTAAGTTTTAATCAGCGTACAGATATTCTCTTCTGAGAACATTCCGAATAATCGTCTTTTAGTTTTTTGCCATCGCTTTAAATCAGCCGCGCTGATGCCGTAATTACCAAACAGGGTATAGGTGTCATCCAGGTACTCTTCGACACGGTCAGCAAGCGCAAGTTCATCCTGATATTTTATTTTAAAACTCATGACGAAAGAAGCAATATGTTCAATCAGTTCGTTCAATTGCAGATTAACCTCAGACGTCGGATCATTTACCCAGCCGTGGTGGCTGTCTCCCAGCGTGGCAATTCCTTCATCATAGAGGTTCTCACACAGGAACTTCAGTTGGGCAACATCATGCCGCTTAGGCGAATACTCATCCATATCATCTCCTCCGTTAGGTCGTTATTCGTATTGATAACACTAAGTGAGTAATTTAATAACCGGACAGATGAGAGATCATTTTAATCAGTGATGGCTGACATCCTTACAAATAAATATAAAACATTTTTCAGTAACGTGGGAGGAAGAATTACTCAAAATTACAATTCATCAGAAGGTGAGGGGCGGCTGTTATCAATGATATTGAAACAGAGCTGTGAACCTGAATGTGTAAATGTGATTCTCTCTTCCCTTTGTTCAGCGGCGTCTATATCCAGGCAGCCGTTGAAAATTGTCCAACGATATCGGTAAGTCATTGAATAAACGTGCGCGGAAAGCGGTTCAAGCCCGGTGACTGTCAGGCTTCCTGCTTCGTAACGGGCATTATCTGAATAATAGCTCAAATTCCCGATCAGGCTATCTTCCAGTAAAGGAATATTCGCGTCGACGATTGTTTTGAGTTGAGAAACAGAAAGCGTCGCGTTGTCAGAAGGTAAAGAAATACAAAGTTGCATTTATTCATCATGTTTTATTAACGCATATTTATAGTATTGCACACTCCAGAACATTTTGTCAGTGCAGGCAGCGGACTTTTTTCCCTGACGCAATCTCCTTATCTCACTGAAAAATAGTGGTTTTAACCTTAATACATAAAAAATTACTCTTTAATCACGCATTTCTGTGACCCAAAAACCGCATTTTCAGATTCCGTCGGTTGCCCTTTGGTGCAGGATGCGCGCGGTCTGCACACCCTCAGGGTTGTCTCCGTGTCTTTATTGTGATGTTATATCATAACAATAAACGCAAGCTGAGGCCACTATGTCTGTTTTTTCTTCATCCCCTTTCCGCGCAAGCTGGCTGATGGCATCTGCCGGCTTACGGGGTATCGCCGTTGCCTTGATATTGGCCCTGTTGTGGGCGGCCATTTACTGGGCGACGCGTCTGCCATGATCGGATTGCATCAGCTCACGGCAGGGTACGGACGCCAGCCTGTGACGCTTCCCCTTAGCGGGGTCTTTCACCCCGGCTCCCTGACGGCGGTTATCGGCGCTAACGGCAGTGGCAAATCCACATTGCTTAAAACGCTGGCGGGTCTGCAACCCCCGGTGTCAGGCGAGGTCCGGCCTTCACGCCATGCGCGTCGCCCGTTTGCGTTCCTGCCCCAGCAGGCCGATCTCGATCGTCAGTTTCCTTTGTTGGTGGAAGACTTGGTGGCAATGGGACTCTTGCGCAGCCGGGGTGTTTTCGGGCGGCTGACCCGCAGCCACCGGCAACAGATTGCCACCGCGCTGGGGCAGGTGGGGATGGAGGCATTCGCCTGCGCGCCGATTGGCCAGCTCTCCGGCGGGCAGTTTCAGCGCGTGTTGTTTGCCCGTTTGCTGGTACAGCAAGCGCCGTTGATTCTGCTGGATGAGCCCTTTACCGGCATTGATGCCGTCACTGTCCGGCTGCTGCTGGAGATTATTGCCAAATGGCATACGCAGCAGCGCACGGTCATTGCGGTGTTGCACGATATCGACATGGTCAGCGGGCACTTTCCTCACACCTTATTGCTTCACCCGCAGGGGAATGCGTGGGGCAGCACTGCGCATGTACTGGCCCAGCAGGCAGATCGCGCAGCCGCCTTGCGGGCTGGCCAGGCTTTTACCGCCGGTGAAGGGCGATGGCAGGGAGGCACCGCACCATGATGCTGCATCTGTTAAGCGATCCTTTTTTGACCTTCGGGTTTATGCGCCGCGCGCTGGTCGCCTGCCTGGCATTGTCGCTCAGCGCCGCCCCGCTGGGCGTTTTTTTGCTGTTACGACGCATGAGCCTGGTTGGGGATGCCCTTTCACATGCGGTGCTGCCCGGCGCGGCGATGGGTTATCTCCTTTCAGGGATGTCACTGGTGGCGATGGGCATCGGCGGTTTTATTGCCGGCCTGGCGGTTGCAGTGCTCTCTGGTTGGGTCAGCCGGCATACGGCATTGAAAGAAGATGCCAGCTTCGCCGGATTCTATCTCGGATCGCTGGCGCTGGGCGTCACGCTGGTGTCCCTGCGCGGCTCCAGTATTGACCTGTTGCATGTGCTGTTTGGTTCGATCCTGGCCGTGGACGCGCCGGCATTGTGGCTGGTGGGCAGCATTGCCGGCGTATCGCTGCTGGTGCTGGCAGGGCTTTACCGCGTGCTGGTGATTGAAGCGTTCGACAAAACATTTTTACAGATCAGCGCGGGGCGCTGGCTGCCGGTCACCAATGCGGCCTTTCTGGCATTGGTGGTGATTAACCTGGTCGCGGGTTTTCAGATCCTCGGCACGCTGATGTCAGTCGGGCTATTGATGTTACCGGCCGCTGCCGCCCGGCTGTGGGCCAGGACGTTACCGTCCACGTTGTTGACGGCGGTGGCCTTCGGCATGGCCGCCAGCCTGGCCGGGTTGCTCTGGTCCTATTACGCCTCGCTTCCTGCCGGCCCGGCCATTGTGCTGAGTGCCGCGCTGCTGTTTTTCATTTCAGTTTTATTTGGCCGGTATGGCGGGATCTTTGCTGCTGCCCGGTCGTTATAGTGCGTTAAATAAGGAGATGTCATGAAATATTTACCGGTGGTGTTAGCGACGGCTGCCCTGTTGTCTGCCCACTCAGCCATGGCAAAAACGGTGGAAACCGTCGCCAGTTTTTCCATTCTGGGGGATATGGTGCAGCACATCGGGGGCGAGCATGTTCATGTAAAAACTCTGGTTGGGCCGGACGGCGATCCGCACAGCTATGAGCCAACCCCTCAGGACAGCCAGGCGCTGGCGCATGCTGATGTGGTATTTGTCAGCGGGCTTGGGCTGGAAGGGTGGATGGATCGCCTGATTAGCGCCTCCGGGTATCGCGGGCAGCCGGTGGTGGCTTCTGAAGGGGTGAATACCCGGCAGATGGAAGAGGACGGGAAAATGATTACCGATCCTCATGCCTGGAACAGTATGCAGAACGGCGTGCTGTATGCCCGGCATATTATGGCGGCGCTGGCCGCGGCCGACCCACAGGATGCCGGTTATTTCCGCCAGCGCGGCGCGGCCTACATTGCGCAGTTACAGCAGCTTGACCAGTGGGCTAAACAGCAGTTTGCCGATGTTCCGGCAGAAAAGCGCAAGGTGCTGACCAGCCACGATGCGTTTGGCTATATGGGGCGCGAATACGGCGTCACCTTTATGGCCCCGGTGGGGTTCTCTACAGAGGCTGAAGCCAGCGCCAGTGAGGTGGCCGCTTTAATCAGGCAGATCAAGCAGCAGCATGTCAGCGCTTACTTTATTGAAAACCAGACCGATCCGCGGCTGGTGAAACAGATCGCCGCAGCCAGCGGCGCGCAGCCTGGTGGCGAACTCTACCCGGAAGCCCTGTCAAAACCGGGCGGCCCGGCACCCACCTACGTACAGGCGTTTCAGCATAACGTGACTGCGCTGGTCAGCAGCATGAAATAAACGGTGCCCCGTTGCATCAGGCAACGGGGCACCTGTTCATGGCGGCATCTTCTTATTCACACCATAAAAAAAGCCCCGCTGGGCAGCAGCGGGGCTTTTTACTGGCAGGGCGATCCCTTCGATGGAACCAGAGGGGAGTCGCGGCGGCTATTTACGCCGCTTTTTTCTGCCTTGTACGGCATTAAACCGGGGATTGCTTTTGCAAATGACATACACGCGGCCGTGGCGACGCACTACTTTGCAATCTTTATGGCGGCGCTTTGCCGAGCGCAATGAACTGAGTACTTGCATGATGTTCTCCTCAGGCAGATTTTGGCGTCAGGAAGCGGCCAAAGCGCTGCTGGAAGCGCGCCGTGCTGCCTTCTTTGGAAAACTCTTTCTGTTTCCCGGTGTAATAAGGGTGGGAAGCTGATGACACTTCAATCGGCACATAAGGCAGCGTGCGGCCTTCCCATTCAATGGTGCGATCGGTGCGCAGGGTCGACCCTACGACGAAATAGGTGTCAGCGCTGGTATCGTGAAAGACCACAGTGCGGTAATCAGGATGAATGCCGGTGCGCATAATGAGCTCCTTTTGATATGTTATAACATAACGAATGATGCGGGCAGTATTGCGCAGAATGTGACAGATAGCAAGCCCTGTACGGCGTCCGGGTAAACAGCAGGCAAAAAAAAAGCCGCGCATTGCGCGGCTTTCAGGCTTTACAGCATCAGTGCTTATCCAGCGATACCGCCGGGCTGTGGCTGTGTTCTATATCGTCCGATTTCTTACTGAAGCGGCGGCGAACCACCACAAAGAAGACCGGAACAAAGAAGATGGCCAGAATCGTCGCCGTCACCATCCCGCCCATTACGCCGGTACCTACTGCGTTCTGGGCGCCGGAGCCTGCCCCGGTCGAAATGACCAGCGGCAATACGCCCAGGATAAAGGCCAGAGAGGTCATCAGAATCGGGCGCAGACGCATCCGCACCGCTTCCAGCGTGGCCTCAACCAACCCTTTGCCCTCTTTGTCCATCAGGTCTTTGGCGAACTCGACAATCAGGATGGCGTTCTTCGCCGACAGGCCAATGGTGGTTAACAGCCCCACCTGGAAGTAAACGTCGTTACTCAGGCCACGGAAGGTCGCAGCGATCAGCGCCCCGATGACCCCAAGCGGCACCACCAGCATGACAGAGAACGGAATCGACCAGCTCTCATACAGGGCCGCCAGGCAGAGGAATACCACAATCAGCGAGATGGCATACAGGGCAGGGGCCTGGTTGCCGGAGAGCCGCTCCTGATAGGACATCCCCGTCCAGTCGTAGCCGATGCCGGTCGGCAGTTTCGCCGCCAGTGACTCCATCATCGCCATCGCTTCACCACTACTTTTACCCGGTGCAGGCTGGCCCAGCAGCTCCATAGACGGCAAGCCGTTATAGCGCTCCAGACGCGGCGAACCATGCTCCCAATGGGAGGTGGAGAAGGAGGAGAACGGCACCATCTGCCCATTGCTGCCACGCACATACCAGTTGTTGAGATCGCTCGGCAACATACGGTATTCCGCTTGTGACTGCACATAGACTTTCTTCACGCGGCCGCGGTCGATAAAGTCATTCACATAGCTGCCGCCCCAGGCTGAGCTCAGCGTGGTATTGATGTCAGAGATAGAAACGCCCAGCGCCTCGGCTTTCTCCTGATCAATTTCCAGTTTGAACTGCGGGGTATCTTCCAGGCCGTTCGGGCGCACACCTACCAGCAGGTCGCCGTGTTCGGCAATCATGCCGAGCAACTGGTTACGTGCTTCGGTGAGTTTCTGGTGGCCCAGGTTAGCCTGGTCAATCAGCTGGAAGTCGAAACCGGTCGCCGTACCCAGCTCAACAATGGCCGGCAGGTTGAACGGGAAGACCATCGCGTCTTTAATCGCAGAGAACGTGCCCATGGCCCGCCCGGCAATCGCCGGCACTTTGTTCTCAGCGCCGCTGCGCTCAGACCAGTCTTTCAGGCTGACGAAGGCGATACCGGTGTTCTGGCCCTGGCCGGAGAAACCAAAGCCGTTAACCGCAAACACGGAGTTAACGTTGGCTTTCTCTTTTTCCAGGTAGTAGTTGGTCACCTCATCCAGCACTTTCTGCGTCCGCTCCTGGGTCGCCCCGGCCGGCAGCTGCACCATGGTCAGGAACACGCCCTGATCCTCTTCCGGCAGGAAGGAGGTCGGCAGGCGGATGAACAGCAGCGCCATACCCACTACGATCAACAGATAAATCAGCAAATACCGGCCGGTGCTGCGCAGGATATTGCCGACGCTGTCGGTGTAGTGGTTGGTGCTGCTTTCAAACATCCGGTTGAACCAGCCGAAGAAGCCTTTCTTCTCATCATGGTGTCCTTTCGGCACCGGCTTGAGCATCGTGGCGCAGAGCGCCGGGGTCAGGATCAATGCCACAATCACTGACAGCACCATGGCGGAGACGATGGTAATGGAGAACTGGCGGTAGATAACCCCGGTAGAACCACCGAAGAAGGCCATCGGGATAAAGACCGCAGACAGCACCAGCGCAATCCCGACCAGCGCCCCCTGGATCTGATCCATCGACTTCTTGGTCGCTTCTTTCGGCGGCAGGCCCTCTTCGACCATCACACGCTCGACGTTCTCCACCACCACAATCGCGTCATCCACCAGGAGGCCTATCGCCAGCACCATCCCGAACATGGTCAGGGTGTTGATCGAATAGCCAAAGGCTGCGATGACCGCAAAAGTCCCGAGCAACACCACCGGCACCGCAATGGTCGGAATCAGCGTCGCGCGGAAGTTTTGCAGGAACAGGTACATGACCAGGAACACCAGCACGATCGCTTCGAACAGCGTTTTCACCACTTCGTTAATGGAGATCTGAACGAAAGGCGTGGTGTCGTACGGGTAAACCACTTGCATCCCGTTCGGGAAGAAGGGTTTCAGTTTATCCAGTGTGGCTTTTACTGCTTTCGAGGTGTCCAGGGCGTTGGCACCGGTCGCCAGTTTGATACCGAGACCGGCAGCCGGCTGGCCATTGAAGCGGGCTACCACGCTGTAGTTTTCACCACCCAGCTCAATGGTCGCCACATCACGCAGGCGCACCTGGGAGCCATCCGGATTCACTTTCAGCAGGATTTTGCCGAACTCTTCGGTAGAGGTCAGGCGCGTCTGCGCAATGATAGAGGAGTTAAGCTGCTGCCCTTTCACCGGCGGCGTCCCGCCCAGCTGACCGGCGGCCACCTGGTTGTTCTGCACGGTAATGGCATTGATGACATCGACCGGCGTCAGCGCAAAGTTGGTCAGCTTGTTCGGGTCCATCCAGATACGCATCGCATACTGGGAACCAAACAGCTGCACGTCACCCACACCACTGGTACGGCTGATCGGGTCCTGGATGTTTGAGGCCACATAGTCCGCGATATCTTCCTGCGTCATGGTGCCGTTATTGTTCACAAAACCGGCCACCATCAGGAAGCTGCTGCTCGACTTCTGTACCTGGATCCCTTGTTGCTGCACTTCCTGCGGCAACAGCGGCATCGCCAGCTGCAGTTTGTTCTGCACCTGCACCTGGGCGATGTCTGCATCCGTGCCGGAGGCAAAGGTCAGGGTCAGGGTCACGCTGCCGGACGAGTCACTGGAGGAGGACATGTACATCAGGTTATCGATGCCGTTCATGTTCTGCTCGATAACCTGCGTCACGGTATCCTGCACGGTCTGCGCATCGGCACCCGGGTAGTTGGCGGATATTTCAATCGCCGGCGGCGCCACTGTCGGATATTGGGCAATCGGCAGACTCAATATCGACAGTCCGCCCGCCAGCATGATAATGATGGCGATAACCCACGCAAAAATGGGGCGATCTATAAAGAACTTAGCCATGTATTACCGGCTCCTATTAAGACTTCGAGGCCTGATCGGACGCTGCCTGCTGCTGTTGCCCGGCGGGTTGCGCCGGCGCGTCAGCGCTCACTTCCTGCACTTTCACCTGGGCGCCCGGCTTCACTTTTTGCAGACCGGTCACAATCACGCGATCGCCCGCTTTCAGGCCGTCGGTGACCAGCCATTTATCGCCAATCGCCTGGGCAGTGGTCAGGGTGCGGGTCTCTACCTTGTCACCTGCGCCCACGACCATCGCGGTAGCTTCACCACGCGGGTTACGGGTGATGCCCTGTTGCGGTACCAGCAGCGCATTTTCATTCACGCCTTCATCCAGCCGCGCACGGACGAACATCCCCGGCAGCAGAACATGGTCCGGGTTCGGGAATACCGCACGCAAGGTAATAGAGCCGGTGGTTTCATCCACAGTCACGTCGGAGAACTCCAGCGTCCCTTCCTGCTTATATTGGCTGCCGTTTTCCAGCAGTAAGGTGACTTTGGCTTTGCCGTTCTGCTGCTTCAGCGTGCCTTCTGACATCTCCTGCTGCAGACGCAGGAAATCGGTGCTGGACTGGGTGACATCCACATAAATCGGGTCAAGCTGCTGAACGGTTGCCAGGGCGGTGGTCTGGCCGCTGGTGACCAGCGCGCCTTCCGTGACACTGGATTTACCGATCCGGCCGCTGATAGGGGAGGTGACTTTGGTATACGCCAGATTAATACGCGCCGTTTCTACCGCCGCTTTGGCCGCAAGCACGGAAGCATCCGCTGAGCTGGCATCCGCCTGAGCCTGATCGTAATCCTGTTTGCTGATGTAGTTAGTCCCGAGCAGGGGTTTATAACGGTTCAGCGTAACACGGGCGATTTGGGCGGTGGCCTGTGCTTTGGCCAGGTCGCCTTTGGCACTGTCGTAAGAAGCCTGATAGGTCGCAGGATCGATCTGATAAAGGGAGGTACCGGCTTTAATATCACTGCCTTCAACAAAGTTGCGCTTGAGAATAATGCCGCTCACCTGAGGGCGGACTTCTGCCACACGGAACGCCGAGGTACGGCCGGGCAATTCAGTGGTGATATTCAGCGGCGCTGTTTTCAGCGTCACAATGCCTACTTCCGGCGCTTGTTGCTGTTGCTGGGCCCCCTGTGAGGACTCCTTATCATTACATCCTGTGAGAACTAAGCTGCCTGAAAGCATCAGAACGGCCGCCAGAGGCGTTAACCCTCTGTTTTTGTTCATAGATAAACCTCAAGTGTCCGATTTCAAATTGATCAATGGATCACAAGCCATAAAACCCATTGCTGCATTTTAGATATGTGCGTACCATCGTACATACATACGCGAATGTATGTAAGACATCTCTCTGTGAAAACCAATAGCCATGGCACGAAAAACCAAACAACAAGCACTTGAAACCCGCCAACACATTCTGGACGCCGCAGTGAGGGAATTTTCAGAACGCGGAGTGTCTGCGACATCACTGACCGACATTGCCACCGCGGCCGGTGTAACGCGGGGTGCTATCTATTGGCACTTCAAAAACAAGGTAGACTTGTTTAATGAAGTTTGGGCGATTTCTGAGTCTAAAATAGACGATCTCGAAATAGAGTATCAGGCAAAGTACCCCAATAATCCACTGCGTATTCTGCGTGAAATCCTTATCTATATTCTCCGTGCCACGGTAGACGATCCACGCCGGCGTGCCTTGATGGAGATCATTTTTCATAAATGTGAATTTGTGGGAGAGCTGATGTCTCTTCAGCAGGCGCATAAAATCCTGTATCTGGAAAGTTATGAAAAAATAGAGGTCGTTTTAAAAAATTGTATTGAATTAAAGTTACTGCCGGATGATCTGGATACCCGCCGGGCCGCCGTGGTGCTGCGCTCCTATATCAGCGGCCTGATGGAAAATTGGCTGTTTATGCCGGAAGGGTTTGATCTTAAAGGCCAGGCGGCGCATTACGCCGATATTTATATTGATATGTTAAAACTCAGCCCGCATCTGCGGCGAGACAGCGCGGCAGGCAGCCAGGAGAGTCAGGACACTGTTTCTGATGATAACTAACCGGCAACGCCATCCTTCCTGATGCCGGTTGATCTTCTCTGCGCATAACAGGCGGTGCGTAACGGTGTATACGTACCCCTCTCTTTATGCACCCCTCTTTATGTCACGACAGGCGTGATGAGGTAAACCGGCCGGCATCAGGCGCTGAGCGGGCCGTCACCGCCCAGGCGCAATTTTTCCCGGTAGTCACGCGCCACAATTTCCAGCGCCGCCAGCGCGATATCCGGGGCAATTTCATTGCATTCCAGCAAATAGATCAGGTCAACTGCCAACTGCAGTTCTGGTGAGGCGTTTTCAACTGACATAAGGCCAACTCAATAGTTACGTTTGCGATAAACAAACAGAATCAGGATTGCGCCCGTCAGTGCGATAAGCAAGCTTCTGAAACTGAACCCGGCGACTGAGCCTGACTCCAGATAAGTGCTGATATACCCCCCCACCAGCGCACCGCTGATGGCCAGCACCACCCATAAAATCACGCTCCCGCCTTCTTTGCCCGGCATAAACACTTTTGCCAGCAGCCCGACCACCAGCCCCAGAATGATCCATGAAATCAGGCCCATAATGTTCTCCCGCTGCGGACATCCCTATAGTATAGATAATTGCGGGAGCGGGAAGGACAGGGCTTTAAAAAATTGTGATAAACATTCAAAAACCGTTTTCTTTTCTTTCAACGGCCCGCTCAATCCGCATCAGCGCCTGGCGGCAGCGTTGCAGCCGCCCTTCAAGTGCGGCCAGCTCCTGCTGGATTTTGCGCTGCTGGGCCAGGGATTCCTGACGGCCCAGTAAACTTTCACGATCGCGGATCATGGCAATCAACCGGCGTTCGAAATCCTGGTGCTGGGCCAGCCGGTGGTAAATATCCTCTTTACTCTCGCCCTGCGGGCGCGCGACGGCCTTACGCAACGCCTGGGTCGCCAGCTCACGTTGCAGCGCACCGATCTGCGTCACCAGCCGGTCAGCCACAAACGCCACCTGCGCTGTACGCCCTTCGGCCACCACCGTTTTCAGCTGGGCGAGGTTCTGCCGCACTTCAGCCAGATAGTCACGCAGCCGCGTGCCGTGGGTGTGGAACAGCCCGGCATCAAACCGCGCCTGTTGCGCCGGCACATGGCCGACAGGCTCTATCTCCACAGCCAGCGCATTTATCTGTTGTTCCAGCGTGTGTAAAACTTTTTGCGTTGTCACATTTTCTCTCCGGCGGATCTTCCGGGTAGCTTGCCGCTGAAACGCCGGGCTGACAAGCCGGTTTCATTGTGTCAGGCAGCAATTGGACGTTACTATGTCCGTTTGTCAGGGGCCGCCTGTCAGGCCGGCACCGGCCGGAGAAAGGAGCAGGGAAGAGTGAAGAAAGAGATATGGCGCTGGTCGCTGGTGGTGATCGGCTGGCTGGCGGTGATATTGGGGGCGGTGGGCGCTGTGCTGCCGTTGCTGCCGACCACCCCGTTCCTGTTGCTGGCCGCCTGGTGTTTTTCCCAGTCCTCGCCGCGTTTTCACCATTGGCTGCTCCACCGGTCATGGTTTGGCAGCTACCTGCGCCACTGGCAGGCGCACCGGGCATTGCCGCCCAAAACCAAGGGAAAAGCGATGGCGTTCACGGCGATATCCATTAGCATCTCTCTCTTTTTTATCAAGATTTTGTGGTTACGTGTGCTGCTGGCGGTGATGATGCTGGTGCTGCTCGCGATAATATGGCGCCTGCCGGTGGTTGATCAAAAGCAATAAAATACGCTTTGCACAGCGGGCTTCGGTTGCAATTTCACTGGAGTTTGCATAAATTTGGGCGTTTTCGTGCGTGGGTCATCTCCTCTTTCCCTTTATCATCCTTCTCCTTAAGGCATGTGCACGTCACGTTGGTGACGGGGCAGGGATATCAGGCGGCCTGCGTTTAAGTCAGAACACCCGCTTTTTCAGGCACACATTATGATCGCTACTGCACAGCAGCTTCAGTTAATTAAAGACAGTATCAAGACCATCCCCGACTACCCGAAGCCGGGCATACTGTTCCGTGACGTCACCAGCCTGCTGGAAGATCCGAAAGCCTATGCCGCCAGTATTGAAATGCTGGCCGCGCGCTACCGCGACACCGGCGTCACCAAAGTGGTTGGGACTGAAGCCCGTGGTTTCCTGTTTGGCGCACCGGTTGCGCTGGTGCTGGGCGTCGGTTTCGTGCCGGTGCGCAAGCCCGGTAAACTGCCGCGTGCCACCCTCAGCGAAAGCTATGAGCTGGAATACGGCACCGACAAACTTGAAATCCATACCGATGCCATCCAGCCGGGTGACAAAGTGCTGGTGATCGATGACCTGCTGGCCACCGGCGGTACCATTGAAGCCACCGTGAAACTGATCCGCGCCCTGGGCGGCGACGTCAGCGATGCGGCCTTCATTATCGATCTGCCGGAACTGGGCGGCGAACAGCGCCTGACCCGCCAGGGCATCAACTGCTTCAGCCTGGTCTCTTTCGGCGGCCACTAACCGAAGCATTCAGCCTCGCCGCTCTGGCGAGGCTGTGTTAGCATTACCCTCCAGATTTCCCAACTTCTCCGGTATTAATGAGCTATCAGGTTCTTGCCCGTAAGTGGCGCCCGCAAACCTTCGCTGATGTTGTCGGCCAGGAACATGTCCTGACCGCGCTGGCCAATGGCCTGTCGCTTGGGCGGATTCACCATGCCTACCTGTTTTCCGGTACGCGCGGCGTGGGGAAAACCACCATCGCCCGCCTGCTGGCAAAAGGGCTGAACTGCGAAACCGGGATCACCGCTACCCCGTGCGGCAAGTGCGACAACTGCCGGGAGATTGAGCAGGGACGCTTTGTTGATCTGATCGAGATTGACGCCGCCTCGCGCACCAAGGTCGAAGATACGCGCGAGCTGCTGGACAACGTCCAGTACGCCCCGGCCCGCGGCCGCTTCAAGGTCTACCTGATCGATGAAGTGCACATGCTGTCCCGCCACAGTTTCAACGCCCTGCTGAAAACGCTGGAGGAGCCGCCGTCGCATGTGAAATTCCTGCTGGCGACCACCGATCCGCAAAAACTGCCGGTGACGATTCTGTCACGCTGCCTGCAATTCCACCTGAAAGCGCTGGAGCCGGAGCAGATCCGTCAACAGCTGGAGACGGTGTTGCAGGCGGAGCAGATTGCGGCGGAGCCGCGCGCGCTGCAACTGCTGGCCCGCGCTGCGGACGGCAGTATGCGCGATGCGCTGAGCCTGACCGACCAGGCGATTGCGATGGGGCAAGGGCAGGTCGGCACTGACACCGTCAGCCGGATGCTCGGTACGCTGGATGATGAACAGCCGCTGGCGATCATCGAGGCACTGGTCGGGGCAGACGGCGAGCGGGTGATGGCCCAGGTGGAACAGGCTGCGTCACGCGGCGTGGACTGGGAAGCGCTGCTGGTGGAAACCCTGACGCTGCTGCACCGGATTGCCATGCTGCAACTGCTGCCGGGCGCACTTGACGATCACTACGCGGTAGTGGAACAGCGGCTGCGCGAACTGGCGCGGGCGGTGCCGCCTGCCGATGTACAACTCTATTACCAGACGCTGCTGATTGGGCGTAAAGAGCTGGCGTTTGCGCCCGATCGCCGCATGGGCGTGGAGATGACGCTGTTACGCGCGCTGGCTTTCCACCCGAAAGCGGTGATCGCAGAGCCGGTTATGCCGGCACAGCCGGCGGCACGGGCTCCGCAGCCGCAGCCTCAGGCACAACCCCAGCCTCAGGCTCAGCCGCCCATAGCAAACAACGATGTGCCGCCTGCGCGGCCGTCTTCCGCTGCACCGCCGGTACGGCCACAGCCGCCTGCCATGCCGCAGAGCGCGCCGCCGCCGGTACAGGCTCCGGCTGAACCGGCGACCGCGGCCACCGGCATTTCTGATACCGCTAAACTGTTGCAGGCGCGCACCCAGCTGTTGCGGCAACAGGGAAACCACAGCCCAAAAAAAGCTGAGCCGGCGGCGCCTGGTGCGCGGCCGGCCACCTCAGCACTGGAGCGGCTGGCTTCAGTGACCGAACGTACCCAGCAACGGCTGGCCTCACGGCCTGCGGTGCCGGAAGCGCCGGTCAAACCGGAAGCGTACCGCTGGAAAGCGCAGGCGCAGCCGGAAACCGCCGACGTGATGCCGCTGGCGACGCCGAAAGCCCTGCGTTCGGCGCTGGAACATGAGAAAACCCCGGAATTGTCAGCTAAGCTGGCAGAAGAGGCGCTGGAACGTGACGACTGGGCGGCTTATGTGCACCAGCTGCCGCTGCCGAAACTGGTGCAGCAACTGGCGTTAAACGCCTTCCGCGAAGTGGTGGGGCCGTCAGAATTGCGGTTGCATTTGCGCCCGGCGCAGCGCCACCTCAATTCGCCGTCAGCCCAAAAGGCACTGGCCGAGGCGATTTCCACCTGCGAAGGGCATCCGGTTGAATTGACAGTGATTGAAGACGATAATCCGGCGGTGCGAACGCCGCTGGAGTGGCGTCAGGCAATTTATGAAGAAAAACTGGCGCAGGCGCGTCAGTCGATTATCGCGGATAATAATATCCAGACCCTGCGCCGCTTCTTTGACGCGGATCTGGATGAAGACAGTATTCGCCCCCTTTAACTGCCGCGGTGCATGTTGCACAACGCGGCCCAGCGCAAAGAGAGATGACTATGTTTGGTAAAGGCGGTCTGGGTAACTTGATGAAACAAGCCCAGCAGATGCAAGAAAAAATGCAGCAGATGCAGGAAGAAGTCGCCAAGATGGAAGTAACGGGCGAGTCCGGCGCTGGCCTGGTTAAAGTCACCATCAACGGCGCGCACAACTGCCGCCGTATCGAGATCGATCCGAGCCTGATGGAAGATGACAAAGAGATGCTGGAAGATCTGGTGGCCGCAGCCTTCAACGATGCGGCCCGCCGTATTGACGAAGCATCGAAAGAGAAAATGGCCTCTGTTTCCAGCGGTATGCAATTGCCGCCGGGCTTCAAGATGCCGTTCTGATGCAGACCAGCCCGCTTCTCGAAACCCTGATGGAGGCGCTGCGCTGCCTGCCGGGCGTTGGCCCGAAATCGGCCCAGCGCATGGCATTCCAGCTGTTGCAGCGCGATCGCAGCGGCGGGATGCGCCTGGCACAGGCGTTGACGCGTGCCATGTCGGAAATCGGCCACTGTGCCGATTGCCGCACCTTTACCGAGCAGGAGATTTGCACCATCTGCGCGAACCCGCGTCGCCGTCAGAATGGGCAGATCTGCGTGGTGGAAAGCCCGGCGGACATCCATGCCATTGAACAGACCGGGCAGTTCTCCGGCCGTTACTTTGTGCTGATGGGCCACCTCTCGCCGCTGGACGGCATCGGGCCGGATGACATCGGCCTGGATCGCCTGGAGGAGCGTCTGGCCTCCGAGACGATTCAGGAGCTGATTCTCGCCACCAACCCGACGGTAGAAGGGGAGGCGACCGCCAACTACATCGGCGCGATGTGCGGGCAGTATGGCGTGGCCGCCAGCCGTATCGCACACGGCGTCCCGGTGGGCGGTGAACTGGAAATGGTGGACGGCACCACGCTGTCACATTCCCTGGCCGGCCGGCACCCGATCAAGTTCTGACCTCAAAAGGCGCGGGCATCCGCGCCTTTATTGTTTTACTGCACGTTTTCACACCACTTGTGCAATTTCCCTGTTGAATTCCCCCTGCGCTATCCCCATCTCCTCACCATTGTCGGGTTCGTCCCGCCGCATTCAGCCCAAACACTGTTTTTAGGATTGAGGTAGAACATGAGTATGAAAGGTCAAGAAACCCGCGGGTTCCAGTCTGAAGTTAAGCAACTGCTTCACCTGATGATCCACTCGCTCTATTCGAATAAGGAAATTTTCCTGCGTGAGCTGATCTCCAACGCCTCAGATGCTGCTGACAAGCTGCGCTTCCGCGCGCTGTCAGCACCTGAGTTGTACGAGGGCGACGGCGAACTGCGTGTGCGCCTCTCCAGTGACAAAGAGAAGCGCACGCTGACCCTCAGCGACAACGGCATCGGGATGCGCCGTGACGAGGTGATTGATAACCTCGGCACCATCGCCAAATCCGGCACCAAATCGTTCCTGGAATCCCTGGGTTCTGACCAGGCCAAAGACAGCCAGCTGATCGGCCAGTTCGGCGTCGGCTTCTATTCGGCGTTCATCGTGGCGGACAAAGTCACCGTACGCACCCGTGCAGCCGGTGCTTCCGCAGATGAGGGCGTGTTCTGGGAGTCCGCCGGCGAAGGCGACTACACCATCGCCGACATCACCAAAGCGGAGCGTGGCACGGAAATTACCCTGCACCTGCGTGAAGGCGAAGATGAGTTCCTCGACGACTGGCGCCTGCGTTCGATCATCGGTAAATACTCCGACCACATCGCGCTGCCGGTGGAGATCCTGAGCCGCACCGAAGGGGAAGGCGACGAAGGCAGCACCGAAAGCTGGGAGAAGATCAACAAGGCGCAAGCATTGTGGACCCGCAGCAAATCCGAGGTCACCGAAGACGAATACAAGGCGTTCTACAAACACATCGCCCATGACTTCACCGACCCGCTGACCTGGAGCCACAACCGCGTTGAGGGCAAACAGGAATACACCAGCCTGCTCTACATCCCGGCCCAGGCCCCGTGGGACATGTGGAACCGTGACCACAAGCACGGCCTGAAACTCTATGTGCAGCGCGTCTTCATCATGGACGACGCCGAACAGTTTATGCCGAACTACCTGCGTTTCGTACGCGGCCTGATCGACTCCAACGACCTGCCGCTGAACGTCTCGCGTGAAATCCTGCAGGACAGCCGCATCACCCAGAACCTGCGCGGCGCGCTGACCAAGCGTGTGTTGCAGATGCTGGAAAAACTGGCGAAAGATGACACCGAGGCTTACCAGAAATTCTGGCAACAATTCGGCCTGGTGCTGAAAGAAGGCCCGGCGGAAGACAGCGCCAACAAAGAGAGCATCGCCAAACTGCTGCGCTTCGCCACTACCCAGAGCGACAGTGCCGCGCAGACGGTGTCGCTGGACGAGTACGTCAGCCGCATGGTGGAAGGCCAGGAGAAGATCTACTACATCACCGCAGACAGCTACGCCGCCGCGAAAAGCAGCCCGCACCTGGAGCTGTTCCGCAAAAAAGGCATCGAAGTGCTGCTGCTCTCCGATCGCATTGACGAGTGGATGATGAGCTACCTGACCGAGTTTGACGGTAAGCAGCTGCAATCCGTCAGCAAGGCCGATGACGCACTGGACAAGCTGGCCGACGAGGAGAACGAACAGCAGAAAGAGGCCGAGAAGGCGCTGGAGCCGTTTGTGGATCGCGTTAAAACCCTGCTGGGTGACCGCGTGAAAGAGGTGCGCCTGACCCACCGCCTCACCGACACCCCGGCGATTGTCACCACCGGTGCGGATGAGATGACCACCCAGATGGCGAAACTGTTCGCGGCTGCCGGCCAGCAAGCCCCGGAAGTGAAATATATTTTCGAGCTGAACCCGGAGCATTCGCTGGTCAAACGCGCATCCGCCGTGAGCGAAGACGAACATTTTGCCGAATGGGTCGAGTTGCTGCTTGATCAGGCGCTGCTGGCCGAGCGCGGCACCCTGGAAGACCCGAACCAGTTTATCCGCCGCATGAACCAGCTGCTGCTGGCCTGATTGCGCAGATAACGCTAACAGCCTGTATTGCCTGTGCAATACAGGCTTTTTTATGGACGGAACAGCCGCAATGCCGGCTGGGCAAAAGTCTGCTATTGCCGCCGCTTCCTTGAGCCGCCGGGCCTGCAATGGTATGGTTGAGCGTTTTCGACATTTTATAAAAACTACATAGCAAGGGGATTTACGCGATGCGTATCATTCTGCTGGGCGCTCCGGGCGCTGGTAAAGGTACTCAGGCTCAATTCATCATGGAGAAGTACGGGATTCCGCAAATTTCCACGGGTGACATGTTGCGCGCAGCTGTGAAAGCAGGATCTGAGCTGGGCAAACAGGCCAAAGAAATTATGGACGCCGGCAAGCTGGTCACCGATGAGCTGGTGATTGCGCTGGTGAAAGAGCGTATTGCGCAGGAAGATTGCCGCAACGGTTTCCTGCTGGACGGCTTCCCGCGCACTATTCCGCAGGCGGATGCCATGAAAGAAGCCGGCATCAAGGTAGATTGCGTGCTGGAGTTTGATGTGCCGGACGAGCTGATCGTTGAGCGCATTGTCGGCCGCCGCGTACACCCGGGTTCCGGCCGCGTCTACCACATCAAATTCAACCCGCCGCAGCAGGAAGACAAAGACGACGTCACCGGCGAAGCGCTGATCACCCGTAAGGACGATCAGGAAGAAACCGTGCGTAAACGTCTGGTTGAGTACCATACCCTGACCGAGCCGCTGATCGCTTACTACCGTAACGAAGCGGACGCGGGCAACACCCAGTACCACAAAATCGACGGCACCCGCAGCGTAGCGGAAGTGCGTCAGGAGCTGGCTTCCCTGCTCGGGTAAGCGTGTTACCGCGTATCATGCCGGGCACCAGCCCGGCATTTTTTTATCCCTTATTCTCTTTGCCGGTATGCGTAGCCAGCGCCTGTTGCTGCTATCGGTGCCGGAGCGTCCCATTTTGGTTACAATGCTCAGCAAATTTTTAACCTGTTACCCTGAGGCCATAGCTGCATCACGGGGGCGGTTTTACAGAAGGAAAGGCTCATGGGGCAAGAAAAGTTAGGGGTTCTGATGGTGAACCTCGGTACGCCTGAGGCACCCACCCCGCAGGCAGTAAAACGTTATCTGGCAGAATTCCTCGGCGACCGCCGGGTGGTGGATACCGCACGCTGGCTATGGTGGCCGATCCTCAACGGCGCGATCCTGCCGTTCCGCTCGCCGCGCGTGGCCAAGCTCTATCAATCCGTCTGGATGGAAGAGGGCTCGCCGCTGATGGTCTTCAGCCGCCGTCAGGAGAAGGCGCTGGCGGCCCGGCTGCCGGGCGTGCCGGTGGAACTCGGCATGAGTTACGGCAAGCCAAGCCTGCCGGACGCCATTGAGAAGCTGCTGGCGCAGGGCGTGACCCGCCTGGTGCTGCTGCCGCTCTACCCGCAATACTCCTGTTCCACCAGCGCCGCCGTATTTGACGCGGTGGCCCGCCACCTCACGCAGTACCGTCGCCTGCCGTCGCTGCACTTTATCCGTGACTACGCCGAGCACCCGCAGTATATCGCGGCGCTGAAAGCCACGGTTGAGCGCTCGTTCGCCCAACACGGTATGCCGGACCGGCTGCTGCTGTCGTTCCACGGCATCCCGCAGCGTTACGCTGACCAGGGTGACGACTACCGCACGCGCTGTGAAGACACGGCCCGCGCGCTGTTTGCCGCGCTGGACCTGCCGCCGGGCGTCGGCATGATGACCTTCCAGTCGCGCTTCGGCCGGGAGCCGTGGCTCACCCCGTATACCGACGAAACCATGAAAGGGTTACCGGCGCAGGGCGTGAAGCATGTGCAGCTGATCTGCCCCGGCTTCGCCGCAGATTGCCTGGAGACGCTGGAAGAGATCAAAGAGCAGAACCGTGAAATCTTTATGGAAGCGGGCGGTGAGAAGTTTGAATACATCGACTGCCTGAATGATGAACCGGCCCATATCGACCTGCTCGAACAACTGGTCAGACAGCACGCCTGAGCCTGACCCTTTTCCGGCCACGGCGCGGTGGCCGGAGATAAAATCCCGGTTTCAGGCGGCGCGGTATCACGCAGGCCGTTTTTCAGCGTGAAAGTTGTGCTACTATCGCCCGCCTGTTTCCCAAGCTGTGCCAATCCCGATGAAATTCCCAGGCAAACGTAAATCCAAACACTATTTTCCCGTCAATGCGCGTGACCCGCTGCTGCAACCGGCGCAGGCCGAAAGCGAAACCGCCCGTTCTTACGTGGTGGGCATCGATCAGACGCTGGTGGACATTGAAGCCAAAGTGGATGATGACTTTATCCGCCGCTATGGCCTGAGCGTCGGCCACTCGCTGGTGATTGAGGATGATGTCGCGGATGCGATGTATCAGGAGCTGATGAGCGGCAACCTGATCACCCACCAGTTTGCCGGCGGTACCATCGGCAATACCCTGCATAACTACTCGGTGCTGGCGGATGACCGCTCGGTGCTGCTGGGCGTGATGTGCAATAACGTCCAGATTGGCGGCTACGCGTACCGCTACCTCTGCAACACCTCCAGCCGTACCGATCTCAACTACCTGCAGGGTGTGGACGGCGCGATCGGCCGCTGCTTCACCCTGATCGGGGAGCACGGCGAGCGTACCTTTGCCATCAGCCCCGGCCAGATGAACCAGCTGAAGCCGGAAAGCATCCCGGAAGCGGTGATCGCCGGTGCCTCCGCGCTGGTGCTGACCGCCTATCTGGTGCGCTGCAAGCCGGGCGAGCCGATGCCGGAAGCCACCATGCAGGCCATTGCCTATGCCAAAAAGCATGAGGTGCCGGTGGTGCTGACGCTCGGCACCAAATATGTGATTTCCGATAACCCGGAAGGGTGGCGCGAGTTCCTGCGTGAGCACGTCTCGATTCTGGCGATGAACGAAGAAGAGGCCGAAGCCCTGACCGGCCAGAGCGATCCGCTGCTGGCCTCGGACATGGCGCTGGAGTGGGTGGATCTGGTGCTCTGCACCGCCGGGCCGAACGGCCTCTATATGGCGGGCTACACCGAAGAGTCGAGCCGCCGCCAGACCCAGCATCCGTTGCTGCCGGGCGCGATTGCGGAATTCAACCTGTATGAGTTCAGCCGGGCGATGCGCCGCCAGCACTGCGAGACGCCGTTCCGTATCTACTCCCACATCGCGCCGTACATGGGCGGGCCGGAGAAGATCATGAACACCAACGGCGCGGGTGACGGGGCGCTCTCCGCCGTGCTGCATGACATCGCCGCCAACGGTTACCACCGCAACAACGTGCCGAACTCCAGCAAACATGCACGCAGTTTCCTGACTTACTCCTCCCTGGCGCAGGTGTGCAAATACGCCAACCGCGTCAGCTATCAGGTGCTGAACCAGCATTCCCCGCGCCTGACGCGCGGCCTGCCGGAGCGGGAAGACAGCCTGGAAGAGGCGTACTGGGAGCGGTAAGCCCCGGCTTTCGGACAAAAAAGGCACCTTTCCAGGTGCCTTTTTTTATAGGGGGATGGCTGCGGTGCCGGTCAGCGCAGGATCGCCGGCAGCGGTTCCTCATCTGCCGGCGGCGGGGTCTCCAGCATCGACATCATATTGTTGGCGATCTCCCGCTCACCCATCACCACCTGATTGGCCCCGCGGTCGAGGATGTAGCTTACCTCGTCATCATAGTGGGCGCGGGCGATGATCAGCATGTCCGGGCGGCGCGCGCGGGCGGCGGCCACAATCTCACCGGCTTCGTAGCCGTTCGGAATGGTCAGCAGCAGCCAGCGGGCGCAGTCCAGCCGCGCCAGATCGAGGATCTCCGGATTGGCGGCATTGCCCAAAATGGCGCTAATACCCTGTTCGCGCAGTGCCTCCACCCGCGGGCGGGCATTTTCAATCACCACCATCGGCACCCCGGCGGCCTGCAATTTCCCACCCAGCAAACTGCCGACCCGGCCATAGC
Source organism: Chimaeribacter arupi (assembly GCF_002858805.1). Lineage (GTDB taxonomy): Bacteria > Pseudomonadota > Gammaproteobacteria > Enterobacterales > Enterobacteriaceae > Chimaeribacter > Chimaeribacter arupi. Next base: position 165,697 of record NZ_PJZI01000002.1, on the reverse strand, counting down.
CCACTAGCAGCGCATGGTTGCACATCTCCAGCCGCAGTTGGGACGCCTCCTCCTGCGTCTCTTCCGGGTTTTTCTCCTCCTGGGTTTCAGTGCGGGCGAGGAACTTCTCCAGCAGGCTGAACAGCAGCGGGTTGATCATAATCGAGAGGATGGCCCCGGCCAGCACCAGATTACGCCCATGTTCTGACAGCAGGTTCAGCGAAATGCCAAGCCCGGCGAGGATAAAGGCAAACTCACCAATCTGCGCCAGGCTGACGGAGATGGTCAGGGCGGTGCGCGTCGAGTGGCCGAACAGTTTCACCAGCAGGAAGGCAGCCGCCGATTTGCCGAACAGAATAATCGCCACCGTGGCGAGCACCGTCAGCGGCTCATTCAGCAGGATCATCGGGTCAAACAACATCCCGACGGAGACAAAGAACAGTACCGCAAAGGCGTCGCGCAGCGGCAGGGTGTCATGGGCGGCGCGCTGGCTCAGCTCCGATTCGTTCAGCACCATCCCGGCGAAAAACGCCCCCAGCGCAAACGACACATCAAACAGCTTCACCGCGCCGTAAGCGATGCCGAGCGCCAGCGCCAGCACCGCCAGCGTAAACAGCTCGCGTGAGCCGGTGCTGGCGGTTTTCGCCAGGATCCACGGCACCAGGCGGCGGCCCACCACAATCATCAGGGTGATAAAGGCGATCACTTTGCCGAGGGTAATGGCCAGCTCCAGCGCCAGTTCCTGGAAACTGGCATGGTGGCTTTCGATCATATTGCTGAACGCCGGCAGCAACACCAGCGTCAGCACCATCGCCAGGTCCTCAACAATCAACCAGCCAATCGCGATCTGCCCGCGCTGGCTCTCGATCAGTTGCCGCTCCTCCAGCGCCCGCAGCAGTACCACGGTACTGGCGGTGGAGAGGCAGAGGCCGAACACCAGCCCGGCCTGCAAATCCCAGCCCAACAGTTGTGACAGCCCGATGCCCAGCAGCGTCGCCACCACAATTTGCGCCACCGCGCCGGGAATGGCGATCGACTTTACCGCCAGCAGATCTTTCAGGGAAAAGTGCAGCCCGACGCCAAACATCAGCAGGATCACGCCGATTTCGGCCAGCTCGGGGGCCAGCGAGGTATCGGCCACAAAACCAGGGGTAAACGGCCCGGCCAGCACACCGGCCGTGAGGTAGCCGACCAGCGGGGAGATGCGCAGGCGGTTGGCCAGCATACCTAACAGGAAGGCCAGCACCAGCCCCCCGACGAGGGTAGTAATCAGTGGCGTAGAATGATGCATCCAGGCTCCTTCTTGTCTGCACGGGGGAAAAGAGGGCACGTATCAGTATGGTCAATGAATCAATAGATTGCATTCAGTAACAAAATAACACGTTTAGGCACAAGATGATCCCTGCGCGGGATTTATTACAAAAATTTCTCACAAAGAGGGGTGCAGAAGGGAAAACAGCGGCCGGAAACAGGGCTCCGGTCGCCGGGAAACGTGCGGTTTAACGGGAGTTAAGATCGGTATTTGGCAAAAACAGCGTCAAAATGCCGAGCAACGGCAGGAAGGCGCAAAGTTGGTAAACCAGTTCAATGCTGGTGTGATCCGCCACATAGCCCAGCACCGCTGCACCCAGCCCGCCCATACCGAACGCCAGCCCAAAGAACAGCCCGGACACCATCCCGACTTTGCCGGGGAGCAGCTCCTGGGCATACACCAGAATCGCCGAAAATGCCGAGGCCAGGATCAGGCCAATGATCACCGTCAGGATGCCGGTCCATTGCAGGTTGGCGTAGGGCAGCACCAGCGTAAAGGGTGCCACGCCGAGGATCGAGGCCCAGATGACCCGCTTGCGCCCAATCCGGTCGCCTACCGGCCCGCCGATAATGGTGCCCGCCGCCACCGCCAGCAGGAATGCGAACAGATGGTACTGGGCATTCTGCACCGACAGCCCGAATTTATGCATCAGGTAGAAGGTGTAATAGCTGCTCAGGCTGGTAAGGTAAAAATATTTCGAGAACACCAGCACCATCAGAATCAGCATGGCAAACGCCACGGTGCGCCCCGGCAGGCGGTTTACCGCAGCGGCCGGGCGCGCCTTGCTGACGCGGTGCTGTTGCTGGTACCAGCGGCTGATCTGCAACAGCATCACGATGGCCAGCAGCGCCGCCAGCGAGAACCAGGCCACATGGCCTTTGCCGTACGGGGCGATCACCAGCGCGGCCAGCAACGGCCCCAGCGAACTGCCGAAATTCCCGCCGACCTGAAACAGTGATTGCGCCAGCCCGTGCCGCCCGCCGGAGGCCATCCGCGCCACCCGTGACGATTCCGGGTGGAACACCGAGGAACCGGTGCCCACCAGCGCCGCCGCCAGCAACACCATGCCGAAACTGTGCGCCGCCGCCATCAGCAGCAGCCCGCACAGGGTAAAGCCCATGCCGATCGGCAGTGACCACGGCTGCGGGTGTTTATCGGTATAGAGGCCGATCACCGGCTGTAACAAGGAGGCGGTAAGCTGGTAGGTGAGGGTAATCAGCCCAATCTGGGTGAAGCTGAGGGCAAATTCATGTTGCAGCAGCGGGTAAATCGCCAGGATCAGCGACTGGATCATGTCATTCAGCAGGTGCGACACGCTGATTGCCGCCAGAATCGAGAACGCGGTGCGTTTGATGGCATCGCCGCTGGGTGCCTTGCCGGTCACCCCGGTTTGCTCGGTCATGCAGGGTCATCCTTATTCTTGTTACTTATTCTTGTGACGACAGGCGTTGCAGGGGGCGCCCGGCCGGTGAAAAAATCACCGTTATCTTAATCAGTCGCTTGCGTGAATACCACAACGGACATATTTTGACGTGATTGGCAATTTCCGGACATCAGCAGTGCTACCCTCAGCCCGGTAGTGGGGGAGAACAACAGACAGGGCGCGCAACGTGCCGCTGGCGCAGTTCCATTGATTATCATTAGGGAGTGTTCATGCGTTCATTGACAATGACGGCCGCCGCAGTGATGGCCGCCACGCTGGCGGCTCAGCCTGCCATCAGTTATGCCTGGGAAAAAGACAAAACCTACGACATCACCATCCTGCACACCAACGATCACCACGGCCACTTCTGGCAGAACGCCTATGGCGAGTATGGGCTGTCGGCGCAGAAAACCCTGGTGGATGCGATCCGCAAAGAGGTCGCAGAGCAAGGCGGCAGCGTGTTGCTGCTCTCCGGTGGGGACATCAACACCGGCGTGCCGGAGTCTGACCTTCAGGACGCCGAACCCGATTTCCGCGGCATGAAAATGATCGGCTATGACGCGATGGCCATCGGCAACCATGAATTTGATAACCCGCTGAGCGTGCTGCGCCAGCAGCAGAAATGGGCCGGCTTCCCGCTGCTTTCCGCTAATATCTACCAGAAAAGCACCAATACCCGGCTGTTCCAGCCCTATGCGATTTTCCAGCCGCAAGGGGTGAAGATCGCGGTGATCGGCCTGACCACCGATGACACCGCCAAAATCGGCAACCCGGAAAACTTCACCGACATCGTATTCCACAAACCGGCCGACGAGGCCAAAGTGGTGGTGGAGGAACTGCGTAAAACCGAGAAGCCGGACGTGATCATCGCCGCGACCCATATGGGCCACTATGACGACGGCAACCACGGCTCCAACGCGCCGGGCGATGTAGAGATGGCGCGCAGCCTGCCGTCCGGTTACCTCGACATGATTGTCGGCGGCCATTCGCAAGACCCGGTCTGCATGGCGGGCGAGAATAAAAAGCAGGTCGATTATGTGCCCGGCACCCCCTGCGCGCCTGACCGCCAGAACGGTACCTGGATAGTGCAGGCGCATGAGTGGGGCAAATATGTCGGCCGGGCTGATTTCACCTTCCGTAATGGCGAATTTACCCTTAAGCATTACCAGCTGATCCCGGTCAACCTGAAGAAAAAGGTTGAGAAAGCGGACGGCAGCAGTGAGCGCGTCTATTACACCCAGGAGATCGCGGAAAACAGCGACATGCTCAAATTGCTGACGCCGTTTGAAAACCAGGGCAAGGCGCAGCTGGAGGTGAAAGTCGGCAGCGTCAACGGCCACCTGGAAGGCGACCGCAGCAAAGTGCGCTTTGTGCAGACCAACCTGGCGCACCTGCTGCTGGCCGCACAGAAAGAGCGGGCAGGGGCGGATTTCGCGGTGATGAGCGGCGGCGGCATCCGTGATTCGATTGAATCCGGGGACATCACCTACAAAGACGTGCTGAAAGTGCAGCCGTTCGGCAACACGCTGGTGTATGTCGATCTCAAGGGCAGCGAGGTCGAGCGCTATCTGGCGGCGGTGGCCAATATGAAAGTTGATTCCGGTGCGTATGCGCAGTTTATCGATGTCAGCCTGACGGCGGACGGCAACGGGGTCAGTGATGTCACCATCAACGGCCAGCCGTTGCAGGCGGACAAAACCTACCGTATGGCGACGCTCAGCTTTAACGCCACCGGCGGTGACGGCTACCCGAAAATCAGCGATCACCCCAGCTACGTGAACACCGGCTTTGTGGATGCGGAAGTGCTGAAACAGTACATCCAGACCCATTCACCGCTGGATGCCGCCGCATATGCGCCGAAAGGCGACATCCTCTACAAATAACGGAACGCCCTGACCAGCCTGCGGGCGCAGGCTGGTCAGGTCAGGGCGACAGCCTGGCGATATCCGCAAATACGCCGTTCAGCAACCGTTGCAAATCCTGCGGGGCCAGCTCAATGTCCAGCCCGCGTTTGCCGCCGGAGACATAAATGGTGGAGAACTGCTGCGCCGGGCTGTCGATCACCGTAGGCAACCGTTTTTTCTGCCCCAGCGGGCTGATGCCGCCCAGCAAATACCCGGTGGTGCGCTGCGCCAGTTCCGGGTCCGCCATTTCTGCTTTCTTCGCGCCCAGCGCTTTCGCCACTTTCTTTAAATCCAGCTGGCCGGCCACCGGCGTCACCGCCACCGCCAGCGCTTTGGCATCGCCGTTCAGCGCCACCAGCAGCGTTTTATAGACCTGCCGGGCATCCAGCCCCAGTTTGCGCACCGCTTCATCGCCAAAATGAGTGTCATGGCTGTCATGCTCATAGGGGTGAAGGGTGAATTTCACTTTCTGTTTTTCGAGAAATTTAATCGCCGGTGTCATCGTCTCCTCCTGAGGGCCGGTGCCGTGAAAAACATGGCCTGGCGCGGGTAATAAAAAAGTGCAGGGTAATGGTTTGATTCGCCGCCGGAAATCAACCGGCATTCGGTCGCAGGGCCGGAAAGCGCATGAAGGCGGTTGCAAACCGCGTCATCGGGTTGATACCCTAGCGCCGCCGGTTCCGCCCCTGGGCGGGCCGAAGCCCATAATGAATAAAAAAGTCATTCCTCTTTGACGGCCAATAGCGATATTGGCCTCTTTTTTTAGCCCGCACCACTGCCCGCTTTCAACAAATCCGGCAAGTTCCCCTCGCCATACAGATGCAACGCCCCGACGGCCACCACATAGTGCCCGGCCGGAAGTGCCGCCAGTTGTTGCTGCCAGCGCTGGTTACGCTGGTGCATCAGCACGTCATACAGATCGTTGCTGAAGGTTGAAGGCAGCGCTTTACTCCGCGCCCTGGGGGAGTTGTCCATCCACCAGCCCATCATGGTCTGCAACAGCCGGGCATTGGTGTGCCAGTGGGTCAGGGTATCTTCCAGCAGCATCAGCCCGTCCTGCGGCAGTTGCAGCAACAGGTCCACCTGCTGCTGCGGCCCCTCCAGCTCAATAATGCGTGTGTGCTGGGTGTGGGCGGCAGCGATCAGCTGGTAGTCGACGCCATACTCCGGCCGCAGGCCGAGCTGTTGTGCCTGCCGGGCCTGCAACATCAGCGCCACCTGCCAGGCGGGCAGCGGGTCAAGCTGCGCCTCATTGGCGGAGAGGGTGTCACAAATGGCGAGGAAGCGCTGGTACTGGGCGGCCGGCAGGCGCTCGGCCAGCGGCGGTTGCGGCACCGGCTCGCCAAACGGCGACTCACTGCCGCTGATGTCCGCCTCCACAATCAGCGCATCCGCTGTTTTCAGCCGCGCCAGCAGGGTTTCCGGCAACGGGGACATGTCCATGGTGCCCATATGGATGCTGCCCACCAGATGCAAATGGCGATCGCCCGGCAGGCTGAGGTCAATGGCCGGATAGGCGTATGCCATCGGCGAAATCAGGCCGAGAAACGTGGCGAGACGGTACAGCATGTTACCCATACAACGAGGCTCCCAATCAATCAGGGTTCCATGCTACCCGCTCGCGCCGCGCAGGTGTAGGGGGATTAGGCTGAATTCGCAGGCCGGCCGGGCAGGGCGCCCGGCCGGAACCGCTATTTCTGCCGGGCAGAAGGTTCAGAGGGTGAGGTTTTGGGGGTGAAACGCAGCAGCCGGTTGGCGTTGGCCACCACGGTAATGGACGAGAGCGCCATCGCCGCCCCGGCAATCACCGGGCTGAGCAGCGCGCCGGTGAACGGGTAGAGCACCCCGGCCGCCACCGGGATCCCGAGGCTGTTATAGATAAACGCACCCAACAGGTTCTGCTTCATATTGCGCAGCGTGGCGCGGGAGAGTTCAATCGCGTCAGCCACGCCGGCCAGCGACGGGCGCATCAGGGTCATTGCGGCGGACTCTATCGCCACGTCACTGCCGCCGCCCATCGCGATGCCGACCTCCGCCTGCGCCAGCGCCGGGGCGTCATTGATGCCGTCACCCACCATCGCCACCCGGTGGCCCGCCTGTTGCAGGCGCAGGATGGCGTCAGCTTTGCCGTCCGGCAGCACCCCGGCGATCACCTGATCAATCCCGGCTTCGCGCGCAATGGCCGCCGCAGTGTGCGGGTTATCCCCGGTCAGCATCACCAGCCGGTAGCCTTGCTGGTGCAGGCGTTGCAGCGCCTGCGGGCTGTCGGCCCGCAGCGGGTCGCGCAGCGCAAACAAGGCGGCCGCTTTTCCGTTCACCGCCAGCAGCACCGGCGTGGCACCCTGCGTGGTGTGCTGTTGCAGGGCGGCCTCCAGCGCGGTGATGTCCACCTGTTGCTGCGCCATCAATGCCGGGTTGCCAAGCAACAGCGCATGGCCTTCCACTGTGCCTTGCAGCCCCAGCCCGCCCAGCGTGCGGAAATCTGTTGCCTCCGGCAGGGCCTGCTCACCGGCGCGTGCCAGGATCGCCTGCGCCAGCGGGTGATGGGACCCCTGCTCCAGTGCGGCTGCCCAGCGCAGCGCCTGAGCATCAGCGATGCCGTTTACCGTCTCAATGTCGGTGAGGGTGGGCTGCCCCTGCGTCAGGGTGCCGGTCTTGTCGAACACCAGCGTGTCGAGGGTGCTGGCTTTTTGCAGGGCGTCCGCATCACGGATCAACACGCCCAGCTCCGCCGCGCGGCCGACCCCGGCGATAATCGACATCGGCGTCGCCAGCCCGAGCGCACAGGGGCAGGCGATGATCAGCACGGTGGTCGCGACCACCAGCATATAGATGCCCTGCGGGGCGGGGCCGAACAGGTACCAGAGCAGTGCGCTGAACAGGGCAATCAGCACCACCACCGGCACAAATACTGCCGAGATCTTATCCGCCAGCTGGCCGATTTCCGGTTTGCTGCTCTGCGCCTGCCGCACCAGCCGGATAATGCGCGCCAGCGTGGTCTGGTTGCCGACGGCATCCGCGCGGAACACCACGCTGCCGTCAGTGACTTGCGTCCCGGCATGCAGGCGTGCGCCCGCGGCTTTGTGTTGCGCCACCGGCTCCCCAGTCAGCATGGCTTCGTCTACCCAGGCTTCGCCGCGCACGATGTCACCGTCTACCGGAACCCGGTCACCGGTGGTCAGCCGCAGCGCCATTCCGGGCTGTACCTCCGCCAGCGGCAGCGTGCGTTCGCCCTGATCGTCCACGACCCGTGCGGTGGGCGGGGTCAAGTCCAGCAGCCGCTCCAGCGCCTGGGAGGATCGCTGGCGCGCACGCTGTTCGAGGGCATGGCCGAGGTTAATCAGGCCGATGATCATCACGCTGGCTTCGTAATAGAGATGGCGCGCCTGCGGCGGGAAATGCTGCGGCCACAGGTTGACGATCATTGAGTAGATCCAGGCCGCGCCGGTGCCCAGCGCGATCAGCGTATCCATGGTGGCGCTGCGGTGGGTCAGGCTCAGCCAGGCGTTACGGTAGAAATGCCCGCCGGCGATGCACATCACGGCCAGCGTCAGCACCCCGACCATCAGCCAGTTGCTCTGGTTCTGCGCGGTGACCGACATCGTGCCGCCGAACAGCCCCCAGGCCATCAGCGGAATGCCCACAGCCAGCGCCAGCGCCGCCTGCCAGCTGAACCGCCGGAATGCGGCACGGCTGGTCTGCTGCTGGCGTTCGCGCCGTTCGGTATCATCTTCGATAATTTCCGCGCCATATCCGGCCGCGGCCACGGCAGCGATTAACGCCGCCTGATCAGGCTTACCGGTGACCAGCGCACTGCGATCGGCGAGGTTTACCCGCGCCTGCTCCACGCCCGGCACCTGTTGCAGGGCCTGATGGACTTTACTGACACAGCTGGCACAGCTCATGCCGCTGATAAGCAGAGGGTAGCTGTGTGTGTCTGCCGCCTGCGGCGCATCAGCCAGCGGGGCGGCTGGGGCCGGAACCCTGTTCTGAGCCGCCGCCGTGGGTTCCGGCAGGGAGGGTGCTGCATCGGGCAGCGGCTCAGTTTTTGGGTGGCTGCTCTCCGCTGCGTGATAACCGGCCTCCGTCACTGCGGCAATCAGCACTGCCGGGTCGGCCTCGCCAAACACCCGCGCGCGATCCAGCGTCACCTCTGCCATCTCCACGCCCGGCACGGCACTTAACGCTTTTTGCACCGCCCCGATACAGTGGCCGCAGCTCAGCCCGCTGAGGGTGAGCTCAGTGTCAGCCTGGTCAGCCAGCGTGGCGTGATACCCGGCCTGTTCGATGCTCTGGATCAGCTGCCCGGCCGGGGCCGTGCCGCTGACACGCGCATAATGCAGCCCGACATCGGCCGCCGTGACGTCCGGCAGCGCCTCCAGCGTGCTTTGCACGCGCTTCACGCAGTGTTGGCAGCTCAGCCCGTTCAGGGCGAGCAGGGTAGTGGTGGTCATAATCTCCTCCTCTCACCGGCCACCGGGCCGGTATGATAAGTGTACGGGTATGCCGACTTGTGACAGAATAAACCTTCCAGTAACAGGAAGGTCAAGGGGCAGCAAGATGAACATCAGTGACGTGGCGAAAAAAACCGGCCTGACCAGCAAGGCCATCCGTTTCTACGAAGAGAAAGGGCTGGTCACCCTGCCGGCGCGCAGTGAGAACGGCTACCGCAGTTACAGTGTAAAACATATCGAGGAGCTGACGTTGCTGCGGCAGGCACGGCAGGTCGGGTTCACGCTGGATGAGTGCCGGGAACTGCTGGCGCTGTTCCATAACCCGGATCGCCACAGTGCGGATGTCAAAGCACGGACGCTGGAAAAGGCCGCCGAGATTGGGCGGCACATTGACGAGTTGCAGAAAATGCAGGCGCGGCTGCTGGATCTGGCGGCGCAGTGCCCTGGCGATGCCGGGGCGAGCTGCCCGATTATTGACACCCTGATCGGCAACGATAGCGCGCCCGGCTGCTGCCGCCCCGCGGCCCCTCAGGCGTAGCGATCAGCGTGGCGGCACGCGGCGCACTTCAAGCGTAATGCCCTCGACCGCCACCACTTCGACGTCATCACCCGGCTGTAACGGCTGGGTGCAGTGCATCCGCCAGCTGCTGTCACCGATGGTGATGCGGCCATACCCATTCTCCAGCGGCGTATGCAGCGTGGCACGGGTGCCGATCAGCTGTTCGCCGCGCCGGTTAAGCGGCCGGGCAGGGCGGGAGGCCGTACGGCGGGAGAGCCAGTACCACCAGCTTACCGCCGCCAGCAGAGTCAGCAGGGCGAAAATCAGCGCCTGCATCTCCCAGCCCACCGGGATAATCCACACCAGCAGCCCGGTCAGCATGGCGGCCATGCCGCTCCAGAGCAGATAACCGCCGGCCCCCAGCATCTCCGCCACCAGCAGCAGGCCGCCCAGCGACAGCCAGAACCAATGGGGATGAATCACCAGCGTCTGCCACATCGTTATTTTCCTTTGGTTTCGCCCAGTAATTCCGCAATACCGCCAATCGATCCCATCAGGCTGGTGGCATCCACCGGCATCATGATCACTTTGCTGTTAGGCGCAGAGCCGATCTGTTGCAGCGCGTCGGTGTATTTCTGTGCGACAAAATAGTTGATCGCCTGGATATTCCCGGCAGCGATCGCCTCAGAGACCAGTTGGGTGGCCTGTGCTTCCGCCAGCGCCGCCCGTTCGCGCGCCTCAGCCTGTAAGAATGCTGACTGGCGCTCCCCTTCCGCTTTCAGGATCTGGGACTGCTTGTCCCCCTCGGCGCGCAGGATCGCTGCCTGCCGTACCCCTTCCGCCTCCAGAATATAGGCGCGTTTGGTACGTTCTGCCTTCATCTGCGCGTTCATGGAGTCAATCAGTTCAGCCGGCGGGCGGACATCGCGGATTTCAATGCGGGTGATTTTGATGCCCCACGGGTTGGTCGCCTCATCCACAATCTGCAACAGCCGGGTATTGATGTTGTCACGCTGCGACAGCATCTCGTCCAGCTCCATGGAGCCGAGCACCGTACGGATGTTGGTCATCGTCAGGTTCACGATGGCCAGCTCCAGGTTGCTCACCTCATAGGCGGCGCGCGCCGGGTCGATCACCTGGATAAAGCAGACCGCGTCAATCGAGACGTTGGCGTTATCACGCGAGATGATTTCCTGCGAAGGGATATCCAGCACCTGCTCCATCATGTTGATTTTACGCCCGATGCGATCCATAAACGGCACCAACAGGTTCAGGCCCGGCATCAGCGTTTTGGTGTAGCGGCCGAACCGTTCCACCGTCCACTGGTAGCCCTGCGGCACCGTTTTGACCCCGGCAAACACAATCACCAGCGCCAGCACCACAATAATCGGAATTACGGTAAACATAGTCACACTCCTGTCAGTCAGCCCGGGGGAACACCGGCGAAACCCTTTCGCCTTAGCCGGCGGATCATGAACCTGCCGTCAGGCACGGGCAAGCGCCCCGTGTTCACGGCGGAAAAAAACAGAAAAAGTGTATAAGAAGGGTGAGAACAGGGCAGGGAGCCGGCCGGAACAGCCGGCTCCGCGGATGATGGGACGGGGCGGAATCAGTAAAGCAGTGAATAGAGCTGACGACGGTATTTCGCCGCCAGCGCATCACCGGTGCCCAGCGCCGCGAGGATGTCCATCAGCGTTTTACGCGCGCCGCCGTTGGCTGCCGCCAGGTCTTTTTTCAGGAAGCCCATCAGCAGCTCCAGCGCCTCTTCATTGCGCCCGACCTGGTGCAGTTGCAGCGAAAGTTTCAGCGCCAGCTCGGCGTCTTCCGGGGCGTCAGCCATCTGCTGTTGCAGTTGCTGAATCTCCGGGGTGTCAGCCGCCTGCTTCAGCAGTTCGATCTGCGCCACCAGCCCCTGATAACGGGTGTCACGGTCCTGCAACGGCACCACCGCCAGCACCGCTTCGGCCTCGTCACTGCGGTTCAGCTGCAACTGGGTTTCCGCCAGCAGGAAGCCGATCTCGCTGTTCTGGTTGCTGAGCTGCCAGGCCTCTTTCAGCAGCGGCAGCGCCTCATTGTAACGCCCTTCCTGCATCAGCTCCGCCCCTTCGGCGGCTTTCAGCTCTTCCGGTTTCGGCAGCACTTTTTCCAGCAGGGCGCGTACCGCCTCTTCCGGCTGCGGCCCCTGGAAACCGTCTACCGGCTGGCCCTCTTTAAACAGGTAGACCGTGGGGATAGCGCGCAGGCCGAACTGGGAAGCGACCATCTGTTGTGCGTCACAATCCACTTTCGCCAGCACAAACTGCCCGGCGTAGTCGGCGGCCAGCCGGTCGAGCAGCGGGGTGAGCTCCTGGCAATGCGGGCTGCGCTCAGACCAGAAATAGAACAGCACCGGCACAGTCATCGACTGTTCCAGCGTCTGGTGCAGGTTGGCTTCGGTAATCTCTACAACTGTGGCTTGTGCTAGCATGGCATTCTCTCTCATCCGTTTTAACGGTAGATGGGGGCGGCCTGTGGCGCTTCAACCCCCCGGTCCGATTGATTTACCCGCCGCCGCCGCGCAGCAACATATCCAGCACCCGGCCCGGCAGCACCCGGCGCAGGAGGCCGAGCGCGTGGGCCACTAAGGTCACCGGGTAGCGCAGGCGGGCCGACGGACTCTCTAAAGCATGGCGCAATTTGGGCAATACCGCCTCCGGCGGCAGGGTGAAACGTGCGGCAATGCCCGGATTTTTGACCGGCTTATCGTGCTGTGACTGGTTGACGTTCTGGGTGAAGCGGGTGCTCAGCGGGCCGGGTTCAATCAGGCTGACCTGAATGCCGGTGCCGTGCAGCTCCATGCGCAGGGTGTCAGACCACGCCTCAAGCGCGTATTTGCTGGCGGCATAGGCGCCGCGGCCGGGCGTGCTGACCAGCCCCATCACCGAACTGGTCTGGATGATGCGCCCCTCGCCGTGCGGCAGCATCGCCGGCAGCAGGCGCATGGTCAGCTGGTGGACGCCGAACAGGTTGCTGGCGAACTGCCCCTCGAGCTGGCTGCGGCTCAGGGTGTTGAGCGGGCCGTACACGCCGAACCCGGCGTTATTGAACAGGCCATACAGCCGGTTGCCGGTCAGCGCGATCACCTCATCGGCCGCGCGATCAACGCAGGCCGGGTCATCCAGGTCCAGCGCCAGGCTCTCAAACCCGAGCTGGCGCAGGTTGTCGACATCCTCTTCTTTACGGCAGGCGGCCAGCACCCGGTAACCGTGGTTGCGCAGCGCCTGGGCGGCAATCAGGCCGATGCCGCTGGAGCAGCCGGTAATCAGTACCGCTTTTTGCATAACTTTACCTGTTAAAGGGCCCTATTTTTCAAGACGCATGATTTACTAAAGGATTCAGGCGCTCAGCCATCCAGCCGGCAATAAACGGCTGGGCATCCCGGTTGGGGTGGAGGCCATCTTCCTGCATCCATTGCGGTTTGATCGCGACCTGTTCCATGAAAAACGGCAGCAGCGGCACGTTGTACTGCGCTGCCAGTGCCGGGTAGATAGCGTAAAACGCATCGCCGTAACGGCGCCCGTAGTTGGGGGGCAAGCGGATCTGCATCAGCAACGGCTGGGCGTCCGCCTGTTTCACCAGGGTAATAATCTTACTCAGGGTTTGCTGAATGTCTTGCGGCGCAAAGCCGCGCAGGCCGTCATTCGCGCCCAATTCAATCAACACCCAGCGCGGCTGGTGTTTTTTCAGCAGGGCGGGCAGGCGCGCCAGCCCCTGGGTGGCGGTGTCGCCGCTGATGCTGGCGTTCACCACCCTGGGTGCGCCGGGCGAGTCCTGCCACTTGTCCGCCAGCAGTGACGGCCAGGCGTTCTCAAGGGGAATGCGGTAACCGGCGCTTAAACTATCGCCTAAAATCAACAGGGTATCGGCAGCGGCTGCCCGTACACTGAATAATCCCAACAGCAAAAGGAAGGGAAGATGCCAGCGGAAAACGTTCTTGAAGTTCATCATCTTAGTAAACACGTCGGTCAGGGTGAGCACAGGCTTTCCATCCTTACCGGAGTTGACCTGCTTGTCAAACCCGCGCAGACCCTGGCATTGATTGGCGAGTCCGGTTCCGGTAAATCCACGCTGCTTGGGATCCTCGCCGGGCTGGATGACGGCAGCGAAGGCGACGTGCGGCTGCTGGGGCACTCCCTGCCCGCGCTGGATGAAGAGGGGCGGGCCGCACTGCGGGCGCAGAATGTCGGGTTTGTGTTCCAGTCCTTCATGCTGGTGCCGACGCTGAACGCGCTGGAGAACGTGCAGCTTCCGGCGCTGCTGCGGGGCGACAGCGACGCCAAAAGCCGCGAACAGGCGGGCCAGTTGCTGGAGCAGCTGGGGCTGGGGCAGCGTCTGACCCACCTGCCGGCGCAGCTCTCGGGCGGTGAACAGCAGCGGGTGGCGCTGGCGCGGGCCTTTATCGGCCACCCGAAAGTGCTGTTTGCCGATGAGCCGACCGGCAACCTCGACCGCCAGACCGGCGACCGCATTGCCGATCTGCTGTTCTCCCTGAACCGCGACTACGCCACCACACTTATCCTGGTGACCCACGATGCGCAACTGGCGGCCCGCTGCCAGCGCCGCCTGCGGCTGCGTGACGGCAAATTGCAGGAGGAAGCATGATCTGGCGCTGGTTCTGGCGCGAGTGGCGCGCGCCCTCGCTGTTGATTGTCTGGCTGGCGCTGACGCTGGCGGTGGCGTGTGTGCTGTCGCTCGGCACCATCAGCGACCGGATGGAAAAGGGGCTGAGCCAGCAGAGCCGCGATTTCCTGGCGGCTGACCGGGTGCTGCGCAGCGCCCACCCGGTGCCGGAGGGCTGGTTGCTGGAGGCGCGCCGGCAAGGGCTGACGGTCAGCCAGCAGATGACGTTCATGACCATGACCTACGCCGGGGACAGGCCGCAACTCGCCTCGGTGAAAGCCACGGATAACGCCTACCCGCTCTACGGCACGTTGCAGACTGACCCGCTGGGCCGGCGGGTGACGCCCGGCGAGGTGCTGGTCGCGCCGCGCCTGCTGGCGCTGCTGGATAAAAAAGTCGGTGACGCGCTCGACGTCGGTGACGCTACGCTGCGCATTGCCGGCATCGTGGTACAGGAGCCGGACGCCGGGTTTAACCCGTTCCAGATGGCCCCCCGGCTTATCATGCACCTCAGCGACGCGGCGAAAACCGGCGCGATCCAGCCGGGCAGCCGCCTGACTTACCGCTACCTGTTTGCCGGTAACCCGGACGCGCTGGCGCGCTACGGCGACACCCTGAAGCCGCAACTCAAACCTGACCAGCGCTGGTACGGGCTGGAGGAGTCCGAGGGCGCGCTGAGCAAATCCCTGCAACGCTCCCAGCAATTCCTGTTGCTGTCGGCGTTGCTGACGCTGCTGCTGTCAGTGGCCGCAGTGGCGGTGGCGATGAGCCACTACTGCCGCAGCCGTTATGACCTGATCGCCGTGCTGAAAACCCTGGGTGCCGGGCGGCGCGCCTTGCAGAAACTGATTATCGGCCAGTGGCTCTCGGTGCTGCTGCTGGCGGCCGTGGCGGGCAGCGCCATCGGCAAACTGTTCGAATGGGGATTGATGCGCGCGCTGGCCCCGGTTCTGCCTGCGCAACTGCCGGCGGCGGGCGGCTGGCCGTGGCTCTGGGCATTGGGCGCGCTGGTGATGATCTCCCTGCTGGTCGGCCTGCGCCCTTACCGCCAACTGCTGGCGACCCAGCCATTGCGGGTGCTCCGGCGGGATGCGGTGTCCAATGTCTGGCCGCTGAAGTATTACCTGCCTGCCATTCTGCTGGTGGTGGTCGGCCTGCTGGCGTGGCTGGTGGGCGGCAGCCGGTTGCTCTGGTCGCTGCTGGCGGGCATCCTGGTGCTGTCGCTGCTGCTGGGCGTGATCGGCTGGGGCGGGCTGTTGCTGCTGAAGCGCCTTACGGTGCGGCAACTGGCGCTGCGGCTGGCGGTGAACCGCCTGCTGCGCCAGCCGTGGGTGACGCTGAGCCAGCTCGCGGCGTTTTCCATGTCATTTATGTTGCTGGCGCTGTTGCTGGTGATGCGCGGCGATCTGCTGGATCGCTGGCAACAGCAACTGCCGCCGGAAAGCCCCAACTTCTTCCTGCTGAACATGACGGAGGATCAGGTGCCGCCGGTGACGGCCTTCCTGCAACAGCATCAGGTGCAGCCTTCAACCTTCTACCCGGTGGTGCGGGTACGGCTGACCAAAATCAACGACGAGATCGCCACCGAACGGGTGAAAGAGAGCGATCCGGGCGGCGAGGCGGTGAGCCGTGAACTGAACCTGACCTGGCAGAAAGAATTACCGGCGCACAACCCGCTGGTGGCGGGGCAGTGGCCGCCGAAAGCGGGTGAAGTCTCGATTGAACAGGGGGTGGCAGACCGGCTGGGGCTGACGCTGGGCGACCGCGTCACCTTCAGCGGCGACACGCAGGACTTCTCCGCCACCATCAGCAGCGTGCGCAAAGTGGACTGGGAGAGTCTGCGCCCCAATTTTTACTTTATCTTCCCGCCGGGCGCGCTGGACGAGCAGCCGCAGACCTGGCTCACCAGCTTCCGCTACCAGGGCGACAGCCGGATGCTGACCCAGCTTAACCGCCAGTTCCCGACCCTGAGCCTGCTCGACATCGGCGCGATCCTCAAGCAGGTCGGGCAGGTGCTGTCCCAGGTGAGCCGGGCGCTGGAAGTGATGGTGGTGCTGGTGATGGTATGCGGCACCCTGCTGTTGC
Organism: Chimaeribacter arupi; assembly: GCF_002858805.1. Lineage (GTDB taxonomy): Bacteria > Pseudomonadota > Gammaproteobacteria > Enterobacterales > Enterobacteriaceae > Chimaeribacter > Chimaeribacter arupi. The sequence goes on along the minus strand of NZ_PJZI01000002.1, from coordinate 149,382 downwards.
TGGCGCAGATTCAGGTCGGGATGCGCCAGCGGCGACAGGAACTGGTGGTTTACCGCACGCTGGGCGCGGGCAAACGGCTGCTGCGCGGCACGCTCTGGTGCGAGTTCACGGTGCTGGGGCTGGTGGCGGGCGTCGCGGCGGCAGTGGGCGCAGAAGCGGCACTGTGGCTGTTGCAGACGCAGGTCTTCGATTTCCCGTGGGAACCGGATTTCATGCTCTGGTGGCTGTTGCCGTTGCTGAGTGCGCTGCTGCTGTCACTGTGCGGCGGCTGGCTGGGCGTGCGGTTACTGCGGGGCCGGGCGCTGTTCAGGCACTATGAGGGGTAAAAAAGAAGGGTAAAAGAGAAGGTAAACGCCAGGATGAAAACCGCGCCCCGGCCCCCTGCCAGGCGGCAGAAGATGCCGGGGCGCGAACCGTTACAGCTTACTCTGCGCCCATTCAATGCCGCTCTGGTACTCAGGCGGCAGCATCGGCACCAGATCGCTCAGCGTCTGTTTGATCAGTTCCCAGCTCGGGTCACTGAGGTTAAGGTGGCCGACCTTACGGCCCGGCCGCACCTCTTTCTCATACCAGTGCAGGTTGACCAGCGGCAGGCTGAGCCAGTCGATGTTCACGCCTGTGCCGATCAGGTTCACCATCACCGACGGCGCACTCACCACCGGCACCGGCAGCGGCAGGTTGAGGATCGCCCGCAGGTGCAATTCGAACTGACTGATCGACGCGCCGTTTTGCGTCCAGTGGCCGCTGTTGTGAACGCGTGGTGCCAGTTCGTTGATCAGCAACCCGCCTTCCACCACGAAGCACTCCATCGCCATCACGCCCACATAGCCCAGTTCCTGCATGATGGCAGAGAGCATCGACTCGGCCTGCTGTTGCAGCGCGATGTCCGGCGTCGGCAGTGCCACGCTGGTACGCAAAATGCCTTCCTGATGCAGATTATGCGTCAACGGGTAGAACACCATGCTGCCGTCATGCGCGCGCGCGCCCACCAGTGACACTTCCCCGGAAAAGTTGATCCCCTGCTCGACAATGCACTCGCCGTAGCACTCTTCCGGCAGGGTGTGCGCCTCATCCGCGCGCAGTCGCCATTGGCCGCGGCCATCATAACCGCCGACGCGGCGTTTGACGATCGCCAGTTCGCCCAGCGAGGCAAACACCTGCGGCCACTCGTCGGCAGACGCCAGCAGTTGCCACGGTGCCGTCGCCAGGCCGAGCTGGTCCAGCAATTGCTTCTGTGTCAGGCGATCGGCCAGGCGTGGAAAAATGTCCCGGTTAACAAAAGCCGGGTGACCGGCCAGCTCGCGGGTGAGGGCGGTTTCCGGCCAGCGCTCAATCTCCGCAGTGATCACGCTCTGGCGGAACGGCACCGCTTCCGGCTCGGCGTCCAGCCCTACCGGGTAGACCGCAATGCCGAGCGGCTCCCCGGCCTGACGCAGCATCCGGCCCAGCTGGCCGTTGCCCAGTACGCAAACCGGCTTCATGCGTCCTCCCGCGGGTCAGGGTTATTCAGCACCTCATCAGTCTGTGCCTGACGCCAGGCGGCCAGGCGCGACGCCAGTTCCGCATCATGCAGGGCCAGGATCTGCGCGGCCAGCAGGGCGGCATTGGCGGCCCCGGCTTTGCCGATCGCCAACGTGCCGACCGGGATGCCGCGCGGCATCTGCACGATAGAGTAGAGGCTGTCCACGCCGCTCAGGGCCGCGCTCTGCACCGGCACACCCAGCACCGGCACCAGCGTTTTTGCGGCCAGCATACCCGGCAGATGCGCCGCGCCGCCCGCACCGGCGATAATCACGTCAAACCCATTGGCAGCGGCCTGCTCAGCGAAGCTGAACAGTTTGTCCGGCGTGCGGTGGGCAGACACCACCTCAACGTGGAACGCGACATTCAGCGAGGTGAGGATTTCAGCGGCAAACTGCATGGTAGCCCAGTCACTCTTGGACCCCATGACGAGGGCGACATTTGCCGGGGAAAGGTTGGATGACATGCCTGTAGTGCTCCTGTGAATAGACTGGCGTCGCCAGAGCGGTTGTATCTGGCGGAGAGGGCGCAAATAATAGCATGGCAAATCCGCAAGGAAAACGGTTGCGTCGCGGCCGGAGGCTGGGAAAGCCAGGGGTAATTTGTATAATCGCCACAAAACCATTAAGCAGGACAATACGTTATGACTGATGCCCTTCTGGCCCCGATTCACGCCTTTCTACACTGCACCACGCCGGCCCGCTGGATCGATGTAGCGTTGACGCAGCAGGATATTTTGTTGATCGACCACGCCAACTGCGAAAAGAAAGCGGCGGCCTCGGCGATGTCGCTGATGACCCGCTACCTCGACCGTACTGAGCTGTTGATCTGTGCGGCGCGGCTGGCGCGTGAGGAGTTGCACCACTTCGAGCAGGTGGTGGAAATTATGACCCGGCGCAATGTGGCCTACAGCGTGTTGTCGCCGTCACGCTACGCCAATGGGCTGTTGAAGCATGTGCGCCATCAGGATGAGCTGGGGTTGCTGGTGGACAGGCTGATCATTGGTGCCTATATCGAGGCGCGATCCTGTGAGCGTTTTGCGGCGATTGCCCCGCATCTGGATCAGGAGCTGCGGCGTTTCTACCTGTCGTTGCTGCGCTCTGAAGCGCGCCACTATCAGGATTACCTGTCACTGGCACAGCAATATGCCGGGAAAGATATCGGTGACCGGGTCGAGGAATTCGGAAGGATTGAAGCTGAACTGATCATGGCCCCGGATGAGCAGTTCCGCTTCCACAGCGGCGTGCCGGTCTGATTCAGAACGGGAACGTCACCAGATCAATACCCTGCGGGCCGACGGTGACCATCGAACCTTCCTGATGCCAGGCCCCCAGCACCGCGCGGTGCGCCTCGCCGTCCGGCAGGGCAAGGGTATGGATTGCCGGGCGATGGGTGTGGCCGTGGATTAACCAGTGCACCTGATGGCGGCGCATCGTGTCTGAGACGGCCTGCGGGTTGACATCCATGATCGCCATCGATTTCAGCTGGTTAGCCTGTTGGCTGTCAGCGCGCATCTTCCCGGCAATCTTCAGCCGCAGGCGTAACGGCAGGGCGAGGAACATTCTCTGAATCAGTGGGTTACGCACTTTTTTACGGAAGCGTTGGTAGCCTTCATCGTCCGTGCAGAGGGTGTCGCCGTGCATAATCAGCACCCGGCGGCCATACAGCGTCAGCACCTGTTCTTCCGGCAGCAACGTCATGCCGCTGGCGCGGGCAAAGCGCTTTCCGAGCAGGAAATCCCGGTTGCCGTGGATGAAGTAGCAGGGCACGCCGCGGTCGGCCAGCGCCTTCAACGCGGCGGCAATCTCCGCGTGCAGCGGCTGCGGGTCGTCGTCGCCGATCCAGGCTTCGAACAGGTCGCCCAGGATATACAGCGCCTCCGCCCGCCGCGCTTCACCGGCCAGAAAACGCAGAAAACCGGCAGTAATTGCCGGTTCCTGTACGCTCAGATGCAAATCAGCGATAAAAAGTGTGGTCATGCCGCAGGGCTAACCTTACTCGCTGACGGTAACGCGGGTGATCACCACATCTTCTTTCGGCACATCCTGGTGCATACCGCTGCGGCCGGTCGGCACAGCTTTGATCTTGTCAACCACGTCCAGGCCTTCCACCACTTCAGCGAACACACAGTAGCCCCAGCCCTGCGCGTTTTCACCGCGGAAGTTCAGGAAGTCGTTGTCTACCACGTTGATGAAGAACTGGGCAGTCGCGGAGTGCGGATCGTTGGTGCGCGCCATTGCCAGGGTGCCGCGGGTGTTTTTCAGGCCGTTGTTGGCTTCGTTATTGATCGGTGCGTCAGTGGCTTTCTGCTTCATGCCCGGCTCAAAGCCGCCGCCCTGAACCATGAAACCATTGATCACGCGGTGGAAAATGGTGTTGTCGTAGAACCCTTTACGGCAGTAGTTCAGGAAGTTTTCAACGGTTGCCGGCGCTTTGTCTGCAAAGGTATTGATGACGATGTCACCGTGATTAGTGTGAAAAGTAACCATAATAGTTCATCCTGCTTGATTGAAGGTGTGCGCCGCGGGGCGGCCCGCACAATAGAGGGCTTTTATAACATAAACCGGCGGCGGGCGTCAGCAGCGGGAGGATTAGCATGTTTGCTGATATGCTTAGGCAAGGGAAACCGGCCGGATGTTGCAAACACCGGACGTTCAAGGTTCAATACGCCTTTCGGTGAGGATCCCGGCGGATTTTTTCACCTTCTTTTAGATTGCCATCCACACATGTAAACCATGGAATGACCTGATGCTGAAAATTTATAACACCCTGAGTCGCCAAAAAGAGGAATTCAAACCTATCCATGCCGGAAGCGTCGGCATGTACGTGTGTGGCATCACCGTTTACGACCTCTGTCACATCGGCCACGGCCGTACGTTCGTCGCTTTCGACGTGGTGGCGCGTTACCTGCGTTACAGCGGCTATCGCCTGAAGTATGTGCGTAACATCACCGACATTGATGACAAAATCATCAAACGCGCCAACGAGAACGGCGAAAGCAGCGAAGCGCTGACCACGCGGATGATCGCCGAAATGCATGCCGATTTCGACGCGCTGAAGATCCTGCCGCCGGATGAAGAGCCGCGCGCCACCCGCCATATCGCCGACATCATCGAGCTGGTGACGGAGCTTATCGCGCGTGACCACGCCTATGTGGCTGCCAACGGTGATGTGATGTTCGCCGTAGACAGCGACCCGGACTACGGCCTGCTGTCGCGCCAGGATCTGGAGCAGTTGCAGGCGGGCGCGCGGGTGGAAGTGGCGGAAGTAAAACGCAACCCGATGGACTTCGTGCTGTGGAAAATGTCCAAGCCGGGCGAACCGAGCTGGCCATCGCCGTGGGGCGAAGGGCGCCCTGGCTGGCACATTGAGTGTTCAGCGATGAACAGCAAACAGCTTGGCCACCACTTCGACATCCACGGCGGCGGCTCCGACCTGATGTTCCCGCACCATGAGAACGAGATCGCCCAGTCCACCTGCGCCCATGACGGCCCGTACGTGAATTACTGGATGCACTCCGGCATGGTGATGGTGGATCGCGAGAAGATGTCCAAATCGCTGAACAACTTCTTTACCGTGCGCGATGTGCTGGCCTACTACGACGCCGAAACCGTGCGCTACTTCCTGATGTCCGGCCACTACCGCAGCCAGCTCAATTACAGCGAAGAGAACCTGAAACAGGCGCGTACTTCGCTGGAGCGTCTCTACACCGCCTTGCGCGGCACCGATACCACTGCCGCCCCGGCCGGGGGCGAGGCTTTCGTTACCCGTTTCCGTGAGGCAATGGATGATGACTTCAACACGCCGGAAGCCTATTCAGTGCTGTTTGATATGGCGCGTGAAGTAAACCGCCTGAAAGCGGAAGACATGGCGGCAGCCAATGGGCTGGCGGCAGAGCTGCGCCACCTGGCGGGCGTGCTGGGCTTGCTGGCACAAGAGCCGGAGCAGTTCCTCCAGAGTGGGGCGCAGGCAGACGAAGGCGATGTGGCGCAGATTGAGGCGCTGATCAAACAGCGTAATGACGCGCGTGCCGCGAAAGACTGGGCCATGGCGGACTCCGCCCGTGACCAGCTCAACGCGCTCGGCATCATTCTGGAAGATGGCCCGCAAGGCACCAGCTGGCGCCGTAAATAGCCGCAACGATTAGCAAAAAATCAGCACAAAAAAGGCGACGCAGAAGCGTCGCCTTTTTTATGGCTGCCACCACGGGGTCAGGGTTTGACCACCACGGTCGCGCCGTCAAACTCAACCTGCTGATCTGCCAAAATTTTACAGCGTTTGCGGGTTTCTACCTGGCCGTTTACTTTTACCAGCCCATCGGCGATCACCGCTTTTGCCGCGGCGCCGCTTTCGCACCAGCCCTGGAATTTCAGCAGATCGCACAGTTCAACGTGCGGGTGATTGTCGAGATTAAAAATGTCCATCGTGTTCCTGACTTAACGCGCCTGGCGCGCAGAGAGTGCATGAGTGCGCCGCCACAGGGGCGGCCGCATAAGGCTTAACCGGCGTTATTGTCGTGGTATTCCTCGCAGGCCTGCAAGGTATTTTGAATCAGCGTCGCCACCGTCATCGGGCCGACACCGCCCGGCACCGGGGTAATAAAGGAGGCGCGCTCAGACGCGGCCTCAAAATCGACGTCGCCGACCACTTTACCGCTCTCCAGCCGGTTGATGCCGACATCTATGACGATCGCACCCGGTTTGATCCAGTCACCTGGAATGAAATTCGGCTTGCCGACCGCCACCACCAGCAGATCGGCATTTTCCACATGGTGGCGCAGGTTTTTGGTGAAACGGTGGGTCACCGTAGTGGTGCAGCCTGCCAGCAACAGCTCCATGCTCATCGGACGGCCGACGATATTGGACGCCCCGACCACCACGGCATTCAGGCCGAAGGTGTCGATGTCATAACGCTCCAGCAGCGTCACGATGCCGCGCGGGGTGCAGGGGCGCAGCTTCGGCGCACGCTGGCAGAGGCGGCCGACGTTATACGGGTGGAAGCCGTCCACGTCTTTGTCCGGATGGATGCGCTCGAGCACTTTTACGTTATCGATGCCGGCCGGCAGCGGTAACTGAACCAGGATGCCGTCGATATCGCCGTCATTATTCAGTGTATCGATCAGTGCCAGCAGCTCAGCCTCAGAGGTGGTAGCCGGCAGATCGTAGGAGCGGGAGAGGAAGCCCACCTCTTCGCAGGCGCGGCGCTTGCTGCCGACATAAATTTGCGAGGCGGGGTTTTCACCCACCAGCACGACCGCCAGCCCCGGCGCACGTTTTCCGTCCGCCAGACGCTGTTTCACACGCGCTGCAACTTCGCTTCGAACCTGCTGCGCAATCGTTTTACCGTCAATAATTGTTGCTGCCATCAGTGGGAGAGTCCATCAAAAGTAATTATGCAGGGGAATGGCTCTATTTTGTCAGAAGCCGGGCGTGCTGTCAGGCGCTGTGTCGAGATAAAATGCCGCCGCCGGGTGCGAACCGCAGGGCGAACGCAACCATATCTTGTTGAGTTGTACATGGATTCGGCGCCTGACGGGATTCCGGTGTGATTTCGTTGACTCACCGGGACGGGTGCGTATAATTCGAGCCCACTGCCGCGCACCGGCAGCCGCATCCCCCATGCGCCCTTAGCTCAGTTGGATAGAGCAACGGCCTTCTAAGCCGTAGGTCACAGGTTCGAGCCCTGTAGGGCGTACCATTACGAATCAATCACTTACTCTCACCCGCTAACTTTCAATTTTCCTTCGTGGGACGGATTTGGGACGCGAGCGCCAAAAATCGCATCAATGTGACGTGCGTGCTCAGTCAAATGGTTGGGTGCCAAGTGAGCATATCGCTGCACCATCTCAATGCTTTCCCAGCCACCCATCTCCTGTAATGCAGAAATCAGCCGCTGTGATTCAACAGATTCGAGCCACCAAACCTGCTTATTCCTTTTTTAAGACACACTGAGCATCGGCGACTTCTTTATCCACTCTCGTTTCTTTTTTGCTGCCCGCATCAGGCCTTCATTAATGCCAGGTGTTTTGCTTTTGTCGAGATTGAAACTGAATCGGGCTTATACACACTCAGCTCGCTCTTTTTCTTTATGGTAGCGGTAGAATCAGGCACATTCACCAACGCTCAGATTATGCAAAAGCAACAGGTACAGCTACATGGCTGAAAGTTAAAATTTTTACATCAGATTTAGTGGTTACAATCGGCACTTACCCTTGTTATATCTCGGCTGACTCTATTAACCATATAATTATAAAAAAAAAAGCCCGCGAAAGCAGGCTTCTTTCATAATTATTTTTTCTGTACAATTCGCGAAATCATGTCGCAAGAAAATAATATTAAACTAACATCGAAAACAAAAAGGATGCGCTGGCCTGATTCATAAACAGTAGGAGACATACCGATCGCGACAGTTAAAATTACAGATAGCGATAGCGCCAAAAAAGATGTGTAACCATTGATATTCTCTTTAAGCGACATCCATAACATTGAGCAAATTGAAAACAGCGTAAAAGCAAATGAAGTATAGGAATAGAAGAGGGACCAGTTCTCTGGGCTGAATTGAAAAATACCATTGAGGTAGTTAAATTTTTCCGTGAAATACTGAGGAGGGGTAATAAAGAAGACTATTGACATGGCAAGTATTAAAATAGCTATTTTATCTTGCTTTATCATATTTCTTCTATTAATAAAACCAACACTCAGTGCAGCAAATAAGGAAATCAATAACGGTAAATTTGAATGACTATGGAGATGTGTATGCAACCTATCAATTCCAAAAGAAATTTTCTGGAAAAAGTCATAACCAAATATTTCCGGCATATATCTCGATGATTCAACTATAAATCTATTATGATTTCCTGGGCTTAAAAATAAAATTGTTGTCGCCGAAAAAGCTGAAAGTAAGAAAATTAACTTATAAATTGTTACTCGCTTCTCGCCAAGAGTGATGAGCATGAGGGCAATAAGGAGGCACATTGCGGGCTGCTCTGCTGAGCAAGCGATGAAAATGCACGGGATAGATAAAACCTTTTGCCACTTTAAAAGGGATTTTTGCCGAATAAATACATTAATGGCATAGAGTCCCAAAGCAACCGGCATCAGGTAATTATAAAATCCAGTAACCCACCACATTGCATCTGATGCCACTGACTGCTCTATCAATAGTAACATTGACACGGCGAGAGGAATACCAGCTTTATATGATAGTGAATTACGTAGCGTCATTGACCAGATGGAATAACCGGCAAGAAAAATACACGCTGGTATCGCTATGCGCCAGAATAATGAATGCTGAATGGTGGTTACCAGGATGGTTTCAAGCGCAACTCTGCCCGTCCAAACCGCATACCTATTTTTTAAGTAATCGATTAATGAAACATTATCTAGTGCATGAGTAAAGAAATAATCATCAAAATCAGTTGTTACGTTAACTCTTGAAGAAATTATGCAGAAGATGCTGGTTATAAATAAAATATAAGCAGTAAGGAACAATCTTTTTTTATTGTTGGCAGACATGGTACTTCCTTTTTATGGTGCCGTCCTTAATAATATTGACTGAGAACTTAGTGGCATTGATAGGAATTCTAATTTTCCTGATGGAAGCAGAGAAACCGTATCTTTCAAATTCCTGATTGAGCTTCAATGCGGTAGAAACGTCGCGTCTTAGTTCTGTCTTCACTGGAATGACATACTCATGATTGCCAGGCAACAGGGTAACCGTCAGCGTTCCTTCTTTGGGATACTTGTCAGAGTATATCCATCCACGAATCATCACTCGGCTTGAGTTGTTAATACAATTATCAATATGCATTGTAATATTGTCAGCGTTTTCCTCTTTTAAAGATGAGTAATCCACAATCTCCGCCCTGTTCCATGAGAAGAATATAATGAAACAGATTACAGCCACGCAAATAAGCATCACCCATAAAGCGTTTTTTTTAAGATATCAAACATATATTTTCCTCTTGCAGAAATATTAACTACTTCATTAATTTCAATTAACCTAATTAAATACAAATTATTTACATATTTACTAATCCTTAATTTTTTTATTTTTTACAATGATGTAAATCCATGGATGAAATTGACTAATTTTTTCATGATGTTTGATGAGGTTCGGGTTTTATAGGGTCGTAAAATCATTCATCAGTTTAATAATGACTTTGTTCATCTATAACTCAACCAATTTGCAGTAATTTTATTTTTCTGGGTTTAATCAATCCTATTGTTACGGAGATTGAGAATTAAAAATCTACCTATGTTAGGTGCTGTATTTTCGGTGCGCCAATTTGATTTTGCAAGTTCATTTAACCTTCAATAAAATTTTAGATGGAAAGAGCCGAGATTACTTTTTACTTTTACTTGTGATATTTATTGAATATCTTCTTAATTATTTTTTTTTGCTTTATTTTTAAGGGTAATTATTTTTATAATAAATGATTGGTTTTCTTTTATTTTAAACATCATAAGGTTATTTAAAAAATGATTAAAGTCGATTATGTGTATAACTTCCTTCCAAAAGATGAACTCAGAATGAATACGTAACAACAGTGTTGTGTAAAAAAAGCCGATGAGAATTAAAGCCGACAGAACCTTCTAAGCCGTAGGTCACAGGTTTGAGTCCTGTAGGGCGTACCATTATGAGTCAAGCGTTTAATGCCACCTCCCCAATTTCAATTTTCTTTTTTTTGGGGGGGTTAAAGAGTGTGTGAAAAATTGAATGAAACCAATATAACAGGCTACTTTAATTAAATCATGAGTTAAAATCTCTAAGTCTTGCTATTAAAAAACTTCCAATACGGTATTAAAGTTTATTATTTTTAACCTAATCCTAATGTAAGCGAGAAGTGCTTTAAAGCAGTTCCCGCTAATTTTAAAAATTGAATGCTAACACTAATGCAGTTAAATGCACTTAATGTATTTTTACTTAAAAGATATTTTAGCTATACATATAGTTGACAGTATGCACATCATTTCAAAAAACATATCAACACGGAGGCCTGAAGCGTAAACTGTCGGTGATAGACCCATCATTGTGACTGTCATAAAACCAATTAACATTGCTATTATGGGCGTTGAAGGGATTAGCTGCTGCAAGGCCATATCAAGCATGATAATATATAAGGAGGAAATAACCATCAATAGATATAGGTAAGAAATATATAACTTACCTGCCGACCAGGTTTCTGCATTCACAGGGTTACCATTGAAGAAAAAACCTCCATTGGGGATGCCTGTCAGACATTTAGCAATAGAAATAGAAATGAATGTTGCTAAGATGGCCATAGCTATTTTAAGTGTGTTAGTCATGGGCCCAACTATTAGTTTGACATAAAATAATGTAGCAGAAAATATTATTAATGGTAAATTATATCTCATACTCATCAACTGATGAAGTTTGTCATATCCTAGTGCAAGCCTATTCATTAAACCATAATTTTGATACTGCGGATACCATTTCCAAATTTCCTCATTAAAGCGGCGTTCATTTCCAGGCGCTTTTAAGCAAATAATTAAGTTGATGATTACTATAAATATGAGTAAATAATTGAAAGAGTTTCGTCCTTTTTTCCTGAAGAAAATTATAGCTACCATGGAAAAAACAAATGCGATGCCTGCTTGCTCCATATAAGGAAAATAAAAAGAAAACGTTAGGCATAATGCTTTTTCAAGTAAAGAATTGCTTTCCACATATACTATAGAGAAAGCATAGAGGCAGATAGCAATAGGTAAAAGGTAGTTATAAAACCCCGTCACCCACCAAGAAGCATCTGAGTTTATATCATAAGGAATAAGGGAAAATAAAAGAACTGTCATGGACAGGCTTGCCACGCTGCTTTTTAACCCGGCGATCCTGCAACATGACCAGCAAGCAAGGGTAATAGAGATTGGGATGCCAAATTTCCAGAACCAAGAATTGCCTATTGTTGATGTCATGACCCACTCAACAACAAACCTTCCACTCCATGTTTGATAACGATAAACAAGAGTTTTAATCATATCCTCAGAATCAAATATTGATAAAAATATCTTATCGTCATCGTAATCACGCAGTTTTAATCCATGATAAATGAAAAATAAATAAATGGCAGTTGTAAGAAATAAGCAAAGACTAACCCACTTATTTACAGGTGTATTTTGCTGCATGGCCTGCTCCTTCTTGGTCTATGGAAATAATTTCAATTTCCTTATTGAAAAGTTCTTCTGCTGAATTTTCTCGTCTGGTAGCAATGAATCCAGATTTATCATATAACGTACCTGAACGATACGCTTCGCTTACATCATTTCTTTGCTGAGTTGAACTCATTAATTCAACCTTTTCTCCATTGTTTTTTTTAGCGTATATTCTATTTAAAATTCTGCTGTTTCCAGGTAAAAAAGCCCAACCTCTTACCATGATACCATTGCTGTTATAAATACATTGATCTATATAGTAATTAGTTAAAGGGGGTTCTGTTGTTTTAGGAATATTGAGTGCCGGCCTATTCCAGGCATAGTAAAATGCAAATGCAGTTATAATGGATATGGCGAGCATCAGTAAAAATATAAGATCAAGGTTTATTTTTGCTATTTCCCTGACTTTTTCACTCCTGCATGACATGAGGCTTCCTTTGTTAATGATAATTTAAATTTTAATTTTTTTTGATAAATTTAGGCAGTATTATAGTTACATTTTCAGCGATTTAATCAGTTCTGAATTATCATCGAGCTTAGTTATTAATTATCTTTTGGTAGTGTACAGGAAAAGGGAAAGATATCTGATGAAGGAGGGCGAGGCAAGGTTAAGGGTGAGATGTGGCTAACTTTTTTCACTCCTGCATGACATAAAACTTCCTTTGTTAAGGATAATTTAAATTTTAATTTTTTTTGATAAATTTAGGCAATATTATAGTTACCTTTCCAGCGATTTAATCAGTTTTGCCTTATCATCGAGCTTGGTTATTAAGTGCTTTTTGGCAGTGTACAGAGAAAGGGAACAATATCTGATGAAGGAGGGCGAGGCAAGGTAAGGTTGAGATGTGGCTAACATATATAGCTCTGTCTCATTTCTAAGCTTTAGACGTCTCACGCAATTGAAGTCTGGTCACCTGAATAGTTAGTAAACTAATTTACTAAAAAAGAAAGATTAGTTCATGAACACAGGGCCGAGCCCTGTAGGGCGTACCATTTAGTCCTGCGCCTGAACCGTGCGCTTCCCGGCTTCTCTGCTTTCTTCGTCTGGTTTACGCTCTCTCTGTTTCCCCTCTGCCGTCCCCTTGTTGCTAACACTGCTATACTTTCCCTCGCCAATCCTGTTGGAACCACAGGAGATTTTCCGGCTGCCGGAAACACCCAGGAGCGGGAAACACCCAGGAGAATGTATGCTTGTGCTTTGGAATACCGGAATTGTGTTGTTAACGGTGGCGGCGATGGAAATCATTGCGGCATTGTCACATAAGTACATCATGCACGGCTGGGGGTGGGGCTGGCACCATTCGCACCATGCGCCGCATACGTCCTGGTTTGAATTGAATGATCTTTATGCGGTGCTGTTTGCGGTGCTGGCGATTGTGCTGATCGCACTGGGTACGGCAGGGTATTGGCCGTTGCAGTGGATAGGGGCGGGTATGACGCTGTACGGGCTGCTCTATTTCATCGTCCATGATGGGCTGGTGCACCAGCGCTGGCCGTTCCGTTACATCCCACGGCGCGGTTACCTGAAACGCTTATATCTGGCGCACCGGCTGCATCATGCGGTGCGGGGGCGCGAGGGCTGTGTCTCCTTTGGGTTCCTGTATGCGCCGCCGGTGGCCAAATTACAGGCGATACTGCGTAAACAAAAAAGCCGCGCTAACGTGGACGTTGCCAAAGGCCGGAAGGACGGGCGGCCGGGCGCGCGGCCACGCGGGAACGAATAGCCAGCCCGGCACCGGCAACCAGCAGGCCGAGTTTCTCCAGTTTGCTGGTGCCTTGCCGGCGGTCCCAGGCGCGCTCACCGGCGCGATCCACTTTCACCCCAATCTCCCGGTAGACACCGCGGGCGGTAGCAATCGCCCAGGCGGAACGTAACGGCAACCCGGCCAGCCCAGCGCGCGCCGAGGCGTAATAGGGTTCTGCCTCAGCCACCAGCCGTGACGCCAGCGGCACCAGGGCCGCCCGGTGCGCCGGGTCAGCGACCTTTGCCGGGTCGATACCCGCCGCTGCCAGCCAGTCAGCAGGCAGGTAACAACGGCCAACCTGCGCATCTTCCACAATGTCGCGCGCGATGTTGGTCAGCTGGAATGCCAGCCCGAGATCGCAGGCGCGATCCAGCACCGCCTCGTCACGCACGCCCATCACCCGCGCCATCATCAGCCCCACCACACCCGCGACGTGGTAGCAGTAACGCAGCGTATCGTGAAAGGTCTCATAGCGCTCGCCGCGTACATCCATCGCGAACCCTTCCAGATGATCAAACGCCTGTTGCTGCGGGATCGCATGGGCCAGCGCCACTTCCTGAAACGCCGCAAACGCCGGGTCTTCCATCGTGACCCCCGCATAAGCGCGGCGGGTCAGGGTTTTGAGCATCGCCAGCCGCTGTTCGGGGCTGTCAGGGGCGGCACCGGGCGAGGCAAACCCCAGCGTCTGGTCATCAATCACATCGTCACAATGGCGGCACCAGGCGTAGAGCATCAGCGCACTGCGACGGGTACCGGCATCGAACAGTTTGGAGGCAGTGGCAAAACTCTTGGAGCCGACCGCCATCGTTTGGGTCGCATGGTTCAACAGCGGTTGATTCATGGTGCCAGATCCTCCAGCATCAGGCCCGCCGTGGCTTTGGCAGAGCCGATCACCCCCGGGACCCCGGCACCAGGGTGGGTACCCGCGCCCACCAGATAAAGGTTCGGTATGCGGTCATCACGGTTGTGCGGCCGGAACCACGCGCTCTGGGTCAGCAACGGCTCGATGGAGAAGGCGGAACCCAGATGCGCGCCCAGTTCATCCCGGAAATCGAACGGGGTGAACATCCGGTGCGTGACCAGTTGCTCGCGCAGCCCCGGCATATAGTGCTGTTCCAGATACGCGAAGATACGGTCGCGCAGGCGCGGCCCCTCGACCGTCCAGTCCAGATCGGCGGTGCCGAGGTGCGGCACCGGGGCCAGCACGTAATAGCTGCCGCAGCCGGGCGGGGCGAGCGACGGGTCGGTCACGCAGGGGGCGTGGAGGTAAAGCGAGAAATCCTCCGACAGCGTGTCACGGTTGAAAATATCCTCAATCAGCTCCCGGTAGCGGGGGCCAAAACAGACGGTATGGTGCGCGAGCTGGGTATGCTGTTTGTTCAGGCCAAAGTAGAGCACAAACAGCGAGTTGCTCATGCGTTTGCGTTTCAGCGCCCCGGCCCGTGCCGCGCCCGCCGGGAGGTGGCCGAGCAGCGTGCCGTAGGTGTGCACCACATCGGCATTGGAGGCCACCGCCGGGGTGTCAAAGTGGCGGCCATCCGCCAGGTGCACGCTGCTGATGCGTGCGCCGGTGGTCTCCATGTGGCTGACCTTCGCGTTCAGTGCGATCTCGCCGCCCAAATCCTCAAACAATCGCACCAGCCCCTGCACCAGCGCGCCGGTGCCGCCGCGCGCAAACCAGACGCCCCATTCACGCTCCAGGGCGTGGATCAGCGTATAAATCGACGAGGTGGCGAAGGGGTTGCCGCCCACCAGCAGCGAATGGAAAGAAAATGCCTGCCGCAAATAGTCATCTTTAATGAACCGTGACACCACGTCATACACGCTGCGCCATGCCTGCAGGCGCGCCAGTTGCGGCCCGGCGCGCAGCATGTCGCGGAAAGAGAGGAACGGCACGGCCCCGAGCTTCAGGTAGCCCTCTTTAAACACCGCACGGGAGTAGTCGAGGAAACGCCGGTAACCCTCGACATCCTGCGGGTTGAATTGTTGGATCTGGCGCTCCAGGCTCGCCTGATCGTTGTCATAATCAAATACCCGGCCGGATTCCCAGCACAGGCGGTAAAACGGCGTGACCGGCATCAGGTCAACATAATCCGCCATGCGTTTACCGGCCAGGGTAAACAGCTCCTCAATGGCGCTTGGGTCGGTGATGACCGTCGGGCCGGCATCAAATTTAAACCCCTGATCTTCGTAGACATAGGCGCGGCCGCCGGGTTTGTCGCGCTGTTCAAGCAGCCGCGTGGGAACCCCCGCCGCCTGTAAGCGGATGGCAAGGGCAAGGCCGCCGAAACCGGCACCAATTACTATTGTTCGATTCATCAAAAAGCTCGCAGCCGGGGAGTGTGTTTCAGCACGGCTTTCAGGGCTTCCCCCACCGGCACCGGTGGTTTGCCCGTCAGGATCCGTGCCATATCGGCCGGGGTCAGGCGTCCGGCATAAAACCGGGCAATCAGGCCTTCACCCAGGCCATAAAAACGTTGCATAACCTGCCAGCGCTGCGTCGGGCGTCCTGCCAGAAACAGCATACGGTTAAGCAGGCGGAAAAAGCGCTGCCGCTGCCACTGCCGTGCGGCATAACGGTGAATCAGCGTAAACAGCGGGCCGTGCGTCAACGCAGGCTGGGCGGCAATCAGGTCTGCCAGCGCCACCGCCTGCGGCAGGGAATAGCCGGTTGTGGCATGGAACAGCCCGGCGCGCAGCCCGCTACAGGGCTGGCCCTGGTGCTGCCGCCAGAAGGCGGCCGGGTGGCCGGCCAGCGTAATCGGCAGGTTGCCCTGTTCCTCGCGTTGCAGCGTCTGTAACGCCCAACCCTGTGCCGCGGCATAGTCAGTGATGTTCTGCCGCGCCTGGGCCGGGGCCAGCGCCGCCTGGTCAAGGTAATGGGTATCCTCAATCAACAGCGTGTCGGCGGAGAGCGGCAGGGTGTAGACGAAACGGTACCCGTCCTGCTGGTCAACGGTGGCATCCATCAGTATCGGGCGTACCAGCCCATGCGGGCGTGACAACTGCCACTGCTGGCCTAAAAAGGCCTGAAAGCCGACCGCCAGATGCGGGCCGGGCTGGTAACCGCGGCCGTCAATCACCGCCCCGGCGTGCAGGGTCAGCCCGTTTTCCAGTTGCACTTCGGTGGGCGTCAGCCCGGCAACGTTGGTGCCGGTGAGCAACTGCCCGCCCAATTGTTGGGTCAGCACGGCAGCAAAGCGATCTGAGGTCATGCTCAGGTAACCGCCCGGCAGGGTGCGGGTAAGCTGAGGAAAGCGGACGTCATAACCCTGCCAGCGGTGCGCCACCAGCGGCGCGACCCACTCATGCTGGGCGTCTGTGAGGTCATCCTGATGGAATGACCAGGTATGGTTGCCGCCGGGATGCGGGGCAGATTCAATCACCAGTACGTTGAGGTGCGGCTGGCACTGGCGCAGGCGCAGGGCAATCAGCCCATTTGCCAGCCCACCGCCTACCAGAATCAGGTCATAGGGGCTGCTCACGACACGGCCTCCGCCAGCACCGGCTGCCGGGCATACAATGCCTGCTCGACAATCGCGGCGGCCCGCAAGGCCCCTCCGGCCTGCTGGATCTGGGCGCTCAGCGGGGCCATCTGCTGCCGGTAACCCGGCTCTTTCAGCAACAGGTGCAGGTTATCGGCCAGGGTAAAGCGGCAGGCAAAGCGCGACACCCGGCGGCCAATACCGTGGTACACCACCCGTGCCGCCACGCCCGGCTGGTCAAAGGCAATCGGGACAGCGAGGATCGGCGTCCCGCTGCTGACGGCATCCATCACTGTATTCAGGCCACCGTGGGTGATCACCGCCTGTGCCTGGCGCAGCACGGCCGGTTGGTCGGCAAAATCGGTAACATGGGTGGCACCGCAGGCGTAGAGGCTGTCGGCCTGCGCAGGCGTCAGGCCGCCGCAATGTGCCACCAGCAGTTGCGCATCCAGGCTGCGACAGGCGCGGGCCAGCGTGCGGAACAGGCCGTAGCGATGCCCTTGCAGGGTGCCGAGGGAAGCATAAACCAGCGGCCGGGCCGGGTCTGCCGGCCAGGCGTGTTCAGACGGCGCAGCCGTCGCCGGCGCACGCAGCGGCCCGACGGCGTGAAAGCCGGGCGGCAGCGCCTGCCGGGGGAAATCCAGCGCCGGTAACGTCTGGCTGATTTGCGCCAGCGGCGAGAGGCACTCATGCAACCCGTGGCGCGGCGGCAGGCCAAAGGCCCGGGCGTGGCGGGCCAGCACCCGCCCATGGCTGCGCATCATCCAGTCATAAATTTTCTGGCTTGAGGTGTACAGCGTCAGCGCGCGCTCATCGGTCGCATAATCAAACGGCATCACCGGCAGCGGCAGGCCCGGCTCACGGTTGAGCGGCAACGCACAGGCCACCGAGACAAACGGCAGCCCCAGCGCCTCCGCCACCAGCCCCCCGGCCGGCTCCATCTGGTCGGCAATCACACCATCCACCGCCAGCTGGTGGAAGGCGGCGGGAAGCGTCCGGCAGAGCATGTCAGTCGAGGCAGCCATGTCTTTGATCAGGCGGAGAATTGCCGGCCCGGCCGGGTTGGCCGCCAGCCGCAGGGTATGGGCCAGGCTGCCGGGCGGATGGCTGTCTGCACCGACCGGGTGGAAGGCGATGCGCGGGTCATTGAGCAGGCCGGCGGCATCGGCTTGCTGGATAAAGGTGATCCGGTGGCCGCGGGCCATAAGCGCCTGCGCAAGGGCCTGTAACGCCCGGACATGGCTGTAGAGCGGCGGGGCCACCACGGCATAGTGGCTCATGCCGTGGCCTCCGCGCTCAGCAACGGCGCGGCTTTCAGCGCGGTGAGGTTGGCGCTGCCGGTGCAGAAACAGACCACCCGCAATTGGTCGATAATCGTCTGGAAATGGGCGGTGACCGCCTCCGTTGAGGCTGTCGCACTGCCGAGTACCGCCGCCGCCTGGCCCACCAGATCGGCACCGAGGCGCAGTGCCTTGGCCGCATCAATGCCGTCGGTGATGCCACCGGAGGCGATCAGCGGCATCTCCGGGAGCTGTTGGCGCAGCCCGCGCAGCGCCTCAGCGGTCGGGATGCCCCAGTCGGCAAAGGCCATGGCCACGGCGCGCGCCTGGGGGGTGGCGGCGCGTTCGCCTTCCACCGCCGCCCAGCTGGTGCCGCCCGCCCCGGCCACATCCAGCATGGTCACGCCCACTTCCGCCAGCCGCTGCGCCACCGGGGCCGACAGCCCGGCACCGACCTCCTTGATCACCACCGGCACCGGCAAGGCTGCCACCACCTGGGCGATGGCCGCCAGCACGCCGCGCCAGTCGCGGTCACCGCCACTCTGCAACGCTTCCTGCAAGGGGTTGAGATGCACGATCAGCGCATCGGCATCAATCATCTCTACGGCGCGCCGCGCAAAATCCAGGCCGTCGCGGCCAATAATCTGTGCCGCGCCCAGGTTCGCCAGCAGGGGAATGTCCGGCGCGATATCACGCAGTTCGCGCGTCAGCCCGACATTGCTGTTGCCTTCCAGCGCCACCCGCTGGGAACCGACCCCCATTGCCAGCCCCAACGCCTGCGCGGCTTCCGCCAGGTGGCGGTTAATACTGCGGGCGCGGTTGGCCCCGCCGGTCATGGAGCTTATCAGCAGCGGGGCGTTTAACGGGCGGCCAAAGAGCGAGGTGCGCAGATCGATACGATCCAGATCCAGTTCCGGCAGGGCACAGTGTTCAAAGCGCCAGCGCTCAAACCCGGTGCGGACGCGGCTTACCGCGCGCGCCGGATGCAGCACAATATCCAGATGGTCGTTCTTGCGTTTGATGAGCTCCGCGTCCTTCATTGACACTCCGGTAAATAAATCCTGTTGAAACGTCCGATGTACAGTGGGGCACGCGGCAACAATGCCGTGCGCAAGCCCGTGACCGGCCTGTTCTCAGCCAATCAGGGCCAGTTTCTGGCCGAACCAGGCGTGCATAAAACGCCGGGTAGCCATGCCCTGATCGCAGGCGCAGGCCAGGTGCTCATCGGCCCGGCGAAGGTGGTGGTGCAGGCGTTGTTGCACCGCTTCGCTGCCGAGCATGGACACCAGGGTGGATTTCCCGGCGTCCTTATTCATGTCTTTGCCGGTGCCTGCCAGGCCATCGACCAGATCGTCAAGTAACTGAAAAGCCTGCCCCAGATCGAGGGCAAAACAGCGCAGCTTCTGCCGGACGTCCGGCGCGGCCCCGGCGGCGATAGCCGCCATTTGCAGGGTGGCACCAAACAACATGCTGGTTTTGAGTTCGTTGGTGGTAAAGATGGCATCCGCGCTGCGCACGTCATTGCCTTCAGTGAGATCCTGATACTGGCCCTGCACCAGCCCCTGGAGGCCGACTGCGGCAGACAACTCGGCCACCGCCTGGGTGCGGGCCTGGCTCGGCAGGTCGCTGGCAGCAGCCACCACGCCAAAGGCTTTGCTGAGCAGGGCGACAGCGGCCAGGATCGCCACGTTCTCACCAAACTGGCGGTGGATGGTAGGGCGGCCGCGCCGCAGTAACGCGTTGTCCATGCAGGGGATATCGTCGAGCATCAGCGAGGCGGCGTGGATCATCTCAACGGCGCAGGCCAGATCGAGCAGCCCAGGCTGCCCGGCATCACACCCCAGATCCTGGGCGGCCAGCATCAGCAGCAGCGGGCGGATGCGCTTTCCGGGTGCCAGCGTGCCTTCACGCATCGCCACATTCACCCGGTCACGCTCACCGCTTTCGGGCAGCAGTTGATCCAGGCGGGTTTCAAGCGCGGTGAGCAGTGCCGGGAGTTCACTGTCCAGGCTTGAGGGTTTATCGGCGTAGGCTGTCATGATAGCTGTCCCTGGTTGCCCGCGATGGCCGGCGTGAGTAACGGTAACCAAAAACGGCAACGGTTGCTGCGAGCAGCCGGCAGGCAGCGGTTGAGGTCTGCCATACCGGGCCGGCGATGACGTCTTTGATTAATCATACGATTGATTGTTCTATTAAATCTGGCTAAAAGTCCCTGTAGATCAGGATAGTTTATTATTTAAAAAAAGCCCGCGGGCGTGGCGAACAATCACGTTTTTCCCGTGATGCCGGGGTGAAAAAAGCCGGGGGCTTAACCGGTAAACGTAAATAAAATCAGGACGTTTTCAGCAGGTGCCGGAGCAGCGCCATCACCTGCTGAACCTCTGCCGGTGTCAGGGCGCCGTCCCGGACAAACTGCACGGTGCCGGCGGGGTCCAGCACCACCACGGCGGAGCCGCCATCCTCCAGTTGCCAGGCGCGTTTCGCCGCGCCCCGGCTGTCGATGATAAATTGCGACCACGGGAACGCTTTTTTGCTGGCCTCAATGCTGCGGCGGACGAACAGGGCGCTGCCGGTAATCGCATCGTCGGTATTGATAATGGTGGTGGTCTGGTAGCGGTCGGGCGGTAAACCGGCGCGGCTTATCGCCTCTGTCAGCGCTGCATTTTTGTCTTTTGCCGAGAGGCGGCCGGCGATATGCAGCATCACCCGCACTTTGCCGGTCAGCCGGGCGCTGTTCCACGGCTGGTAACGGCTCTCATCCTGCTGCTGAATCACCTCGCCCCGGTCAGCAATGCCCACCGGCGGCACCCGCTGCCCCTTAACAAAATCGTGCCCCGCCGCGAATAAAGGCAGCAACAGACCCACCAACCCTGCAATCCCTGAACGTACTCTCATGAGGTTCTCCACGTGTTGCCGCCGGACGGGCGGCGGGAAGGCCCGGTGCAAGGCAACGGGGTAAAAAGCCTGAGTGCGGGCGTAACTCTTTTGTATAGCATAGGTTGCTGAATAGTGATGAAAAGGGCGTAAACGGCCAGGTTACCCCCTTCATGTTACCGTGCGATGAGCGGGGCCTATTCCGTGATCAATCGTCCATTTTTTACACGTTATACTTGTATGGTAGTTATGTCAGATCTAGAGTCACTGCCTGATGTGCGCTGACACGGCGCTGGCTGATAAGGAACAGACGATGAAAATTGTGAAGGCAGAGGTCTTTGTAACGTGCCCAGGGCGGAATTTCGTCACGTTGAAAATTACCACCGATGAGGGGGTGACCGGGCTGGGTGACGCCACGCTGAACGGGCGGGAATTGTCAGTGGCCTCCTATCTTCAGGATCATCTTTGCCCGCAACTGGTGGGGCGCGATGCGCACCGCATTGAAGACATCTGGCAATTTTTCTACAAAGGCGCGTACTGGCGGCGTGGGCCGGTCACCATGTCCGCGATTTCAGCCATCGATATGGCGCTGTGGGACATCAAAGCCAAGGCGGCCAATATGCCGCTTTACCAGCTGCTGGGTGGGGCCTCGCGGGACGCGGTGATGGTCTATTGCCATACCACCGGCCACTCCATTGATGAAGTGCTGGATGATTACGCGAAACATAAAGAGATGGGGTTCAAGGCGATCCGCGTGCAGTGTGGCGTGCCGGGCATGAAAACCACCTATGGGATGGCGAAAGGCAAAGGGCTGGCGTATGAACCGGCGACCAAGGGCAACTGGCCCGAGGAACAGCTCTGGTCCACGGAAAAATACCTCGACTTCACCCCGAAACTGTTCGACGCCGTGCGCAGTAAATTCGGTTTTGAGGAGCACCTGCTGCATGACATGCACCACCGCCTGACGCCGATTGAAGCCGCACGCTTCGGCAAAAGTGTGGAGCAGCATCGCCTGTTCTGGATGGAAGACCCGACCCCGGCGGAGAACCAGGCCTGCTTCCGCCTGATCCGCCAGCATACCGTGACGCCGATTGCCGTGGGCGAGGTGTTTAACAGCATCTGGGATTGCAAACAGCTGATTGAGGAGCAGCTGATTGACTATATCCGCACCACGCTGACCCATGCGGGCGGCATCACCGGGATGCGCCGCATCGCCGATTTCGCCGCGCTTTATCAGGTGCGCACCGGCTCACACGGCCCGTCTGACCTGTCGCCTGTCTGCATGGCAGCGGCACTGCATTTTGACCTCTGGGTGCCGAACTTCGGCGTGCAGGAGTACATGGGCTACTCCGAACAGATGCTGGAGGTCTTCCCGCACCACTGGACCTTTGACCGCGGCATGATGCACCCCGGTGATAAACCGGGTATCGGCATTGAATTTGATGAGAAGCTGGCGGCCAAATACCCGTTTGAACCCGCCAACCTGCCGGTGGCGCGCCTGGAAGACGGCACCCTGTGGAACTGGTAACCGAGGATAAAACGATGAAAAGTGTTGTCATCCAACAGCCGGAACAGCTGGTGATTGAAGAACGGCCGCTGCCGGAGCCACAGGCGGGCGAGGTACGGGTACGGGTGGTCAGCGCCGGTATCTGCGGCTCAGACGTGCACATCTTCCGCGGCCATAACCCGTTTGCGAAATACCCGCGCGTGATCGGCCATGAGTTTTTCGGCCTGATTGATGCGGCAGGCGAGGGCGTTGACCCGGCCCGCCTCGGCGAGCGGGTAGTTATCGACCCGGTAGTGAGCTGCGGCCACTGCTACCCCTGTTCGGTGGGC
The DNA here is from genome assembly GCF_002858805.1 of Chimaeribacter arupi. Lineage (GTDB taxonomy): Bacteria > Pseudomonadota > Gammaproteobacteria > Enterobacterales > Enterobacteriaceae > Chimaeribacter > Chimaeribacter arupi. The sequence goes on along the minus strand of NZ_PJZI01000002.1, from coordinate 126,469 downwards.
CGCCCCAACGTCTGTACCTCGTTGCAGGTGATTGGCGTGCACCGGGACGGCGGCTTCAGTGAGTATGCCTGCGCCCCGGCCGGGAATGCCTACCGGGTGCCGGACAGCATTCCCGATCGTGAGGCGACGATGATCGAACCCTTCAGCATCGCGGCCAATATCTGCGCGCAACTGCGCCCCACGGAGCAGGATGTGGCGCTGGTTTACGGGGCCGGGCCGATGGGGCTGACGGTGATTCAGGTGCTGCGTGGCGTGTACGGGGTGAAACAGATTATCGTGACCGATCGCATCCCGGAGCGGCTGGCGATGGCGCAGGAGAACGGCGCAGACCAGACGATTCATAACGGGGAAACCGATCTGGCCGCCGCGCTTCAGGCCCAGGCGATCCGCCCGACGCTGATTGTGGATGCCGCCTGCCACCCGTCGATTCTGCCGGAGGCGATTGCGATCGCTTCCCCGGCGGCGCGCATCGGCATCATGGGGTTTTCTGCTGAGCCGTGCACCATCAACCAGCAGGCGATCACCGGCAAAGAGCTGTCTATTTTCAGTTCACGCCTGAACAGCGTGCGCTTCCCACAGGTGATCAGCTGGATGACGGAGCAGCGCATCCGGCCGGAGAAACTGATTACCCACGCGTTTGTGCTCCACCACGTCACCGATGCCCTGACGCTGTTTGAACAAAACCAAAAAACCTGCTGCAAGGTGTTGCTGACCTTCAGCGACTAGCGCCGGACATGGTCATACACAACAGAAAACAGGTGCCTGCATAAAACGGGTACCTGACTGACACAGAGGCGGCCACGCACCCGGCCGCCGGTGCACCCCTTACCCTGCAAAGACTACGTGGAGTACTTATGTTTAAGAACTTACGTTGGACCATCGTGTTCTTGCTGTTCCTGGTCTACATGATCAACTACCTCGACCGGGTGGCGCTCTCGATAACCCTGCCGATGATTGAGCAGGACCTCACCCTGAATGCCGAGCAGTTCGGCATTATTTTCGGCAGCTTCTTCTTTGGCTACGCGTTGTTTAATTTTGTCGGCGGGCTGGCCGTAGACAAATTCGGCCCGATGCTGGTGCTCGGCGTGGCGGTGGGGTTGTGGTCAATCTTCTGCGGCATGACGGCGCTGGCTTCCGGCTTCTATTCCATGCTGATCCTGCGCGTGCTGTTCGGTATGGCGGAGGGGCCGATCTGCTCCTCCGCCAATAAGATGATCAACGGCTGGTTCCCGCGGAAACAGGCGGCAACCGCGATGGGGCTGCTGAGCGCCGGTTCCCCGCTGGGCGGCGCCGTGGCCGGGCCGATTGTGGGCTACCTGGCCCTGGCGTTTGGCTGGCGGCCGGCCTTTATGATCATCTGTGCGGTGGGCATCGTCTGGATGCTGGTCTGGTTCTTTGTGGTGGCGGACTCGCCGGAGAAAAGCCGCCGCGCCGGTGAGCAGGAGCGCGCGCTGATCCGCGAGCTGAAAGCCGCTGACCAGGGCAGTGAAGAGGCGAATCAGCAGCCGGGCCATTCGCTGATGTTCTACCTGCGCCAGCCGATTATCCTGGTCACCGCGTTCGCCTTCTTCTGCTACAACTACATCCTGTTCTTCTTCCTGAGCTGGTTCCCGTCCTACCTGGTGCAGGCGCACGGGCTGAATATCAAAGAGATGAGCATCACCACCATGATCCCGTGGATTGTCGGCTTCGTCGGGCTGGCGCTGGGCGGCATTATTTCCGATGCGATTTTCCGCCTGACCGGCAAACTGCTGTTGTCGCGCAAAATCGTGCTGGTGGTCTGCCTGCTGGCGGCGGCGGCCTGCGTGGCGCTGGCGGGCACAGTCAGCCAGGTGGTGCCGGCGGTGCTGCTGATGTCGGTGTCGATCTTCTTCCTGTATGTCACCGGGTCTATCTACTGGGCGATTATTCAGGATGTGGTGCACACCTCCCGTATCGGCGGGGCCAGCGGCTTTATTCACCTGATCGGCAGTGTCTCCGGCATTATCGGCCCGATCGTGACCGGCTACATCGTCCAGAACACCGGCAAGTTCGACAGCGCCTTTATTCTGGCCGGGGCTGTGGCAGCGCTGGGGGCGATACTGGTGCTGTTTGTGGTGCGCCCGCAGCGCCCGGCCACCACACCCGCCGCCAGCCACTGACGCTGTGCGCATAAAAAAACAGCGTGCCCTTTTGCGGCACGCTGTTTTTTTTGGCGAAACAACACATTATTCGCCGCGATAACGTTCCAGCCAGTGGGCGTAAGGCGGCGGCATCACCCACGAGGGGTTGTCGACGCCGAGGCGACGCGCGGCCATATAAGGCCAGTGCGGATCGGCCAGCATCGGCCGCGCCAGCATCACCATATCCAACTGGCCGTCACGGATCATGGCATCGGCCTCTTCCGGCTTGCTGATGTTCCAGCTGGTGGCGCAGGGCAGGCCGGTTTCCGTGCGTACCCTGGCGGTGAGATCCGCCAGCATATTTGCCCCCCACGGGATGTTTGCCTCCGGCGTGGAGAAGCCCATGCTGACGTCAATGAAATCCAGGCCGGCCTCTTTGAATTTCTTGATCAGGGCGATGGCGTCGGCGGTGGTTTCTTCGTCACGCCCGTCAAACTCGATCACCCCAAAACGGGCGGTGAGCGGCAGATGGGCCGGCCAGACCTGGCGCACCGCTTCCAGCGTCTCTAACAGGAAACGCCCACGGTTTTCCGCACTGCCGCCATACTCATCATTGCGCTGGTTGGAGTGTGCCGAGAAAAAGCTCTGGCCTAAATAACCGTGGGCAAAGTGCAGCACCAGCCACTCAAAACCGGCATCACGGGCGCGGGCAGCGGCACTGACGAAATCCGCTTTCACCCGGCCGATGTCCTCCGGCGTCATCTCACGCGGCACTTTTTGCAGGTTGGCACCAAACGCCAGCGCAGAAGGCGCCAGCGTTTCCCAGCCGCGCGGGTCATCTTCCGCGATGTGATCATCCCCCTCCCACGGGCGATTGGCGCTGGCCTTGCGGCCCGCATGGGCGATCTGAATACCGGCCACGGCCCCGGCGGCTTTGATGTCACGCACAATCGGCACCAGCCGGTTCGCCTGCTCATCATTCCAGATGCCGAGGTCAGCCGGGGTGATGCGCCCTTCCGGCGCGACTGCCGTGGCCTCCACCACCACCAGCCCGGCACCGCCGCGCGCCAGCGAGGCGTAATGCGGCCCATGCCAGTCGGTGACCAGCCCATCTTCAGCCATGTACTGGCACATCGGCGAGACGGCAATGCGGTTGCGCAGCGTCAACCCTTTCAGTTGGAAGGGGGAAAAGAGTGAACTCATGGTGTCTCCTGGTTGCAGTAAGAAAATCGGTTGCGGTGAGGAAAACGCGCCCGGCGGGCAGAGAGATCAGTGTAATGGCTAACGGCAGGCTTTGCGTAAGGGAAGGGGGCAATAAAAAAGCCATCTCCGGGGAGATGGCTTAGGGTGTCAGCGTAAACGTATCCGCCGTGGGGGGACGTTTAGTGGGAGCGCATCCCGGCGGCGGTCATCATCAACCGGAACACCGTTGCCACGCAGCCCAGGGCCAGCACGCTGCCCGCGTAAATCGCGACCAGCCACAGCACACGTTTCCACAGCGGGGAAGGTGCCTGAGTATGGGTATTCTCAATCATCTGTTCTTCCTCAGTTATGCCAACAGGGGGATTATCAGTGGTAGCCTTCATCCGGGCTGATCTTCCCGCGGAACACGTAGTAGCTCCAGAAGGTGTAGACCAGAATGACCGGGATAATCAGCAGGCCGCCAACCAGCATGAAGCCCTGGCTCTGCGGCGGTGACGCTGCCTGCCAGATGCTGATGCCCGGCGGAATAATGTTCGGCCAGATGCTGATACCGAGACCGGTGAAGCCCAGGAACACCAGCGCCAGCGTCAGCAGGAACGGCGAGTAGTGCGCGTGGCGTTTCACGCTGCGCAGCAGGCCCCAGGCCGCCGCCACCACCAGTACCGGCACCGGCAGGAAGTAGAACAGGTTCGGCAGGGTGAACCAGCGGGTCGCGATGGCGCTGTGTTGCAGCGGGGTCCAGGCACTCAGTACCGCAATCGCCAGCAGCAGCAGGATAACCAGCGGTTTCACCAGCGCAGACATTTTACGGTGCAGCGCATGGTCGGTTTTCATGATGAGCCAGGTACAGCCCAGCAGCGCATACGCGATCACCAGACCGAAGCCACAGAACACGGTGAACGGCGTCAGCCAGTCCATCGCGCCGCCGGCAAAGGTACGGCCCTCGACCGGGAAGCCGTTGATGAACGCACCAACCACGATGCCCTGGCTGAAGGTCGCGATGACCGAGCCGGCGATGAAGGACTTGTCCCAGAAGGCGCGGTGCCCTTCGGTTGCCTTGAAACGGAACTCAAACGCCACGCCGCGGAAGATCAGGCCAATCAGCATGATGGTCAGCGGAATAGCCAGCGCGTCAGTGATGACGGCATAGGCCAGCGGGAAGGCGCCATACAGTGCCGCGCCGCCCAGCACCAGCCAGGTTTCGTTGCCGTCCCAGACCGGGGCGACGGTGTTAACCATCATGTCACGCTCAACCGCATCTTTGTTGAACGGGAACAGGAGGCCGATCCCCAGGTCAAAGCCGTCCATCACGATATACATCAGTGTGGAGAAGACGATGATGGTGAACCAGATAATAGAAAGATCGATACCCACGTTATTTACCTTCTTCCGGTTGGTTTAACGGTTCTTTCACCGCGGAGAGCGGACGGGCAGGGGTGTGTTTGGTCCCTGGGCCACCTTCCGGCGTATGGCTGCCTTCACCCATCTCCGGGCCTTTCTTGATCAGGTGGAACAGGTAGGTGTAACCCACGCCGAATACCGAGGAGTAGACCACGATAAAGGCGATCAGGCTGATGCTCATCTGCAGGTCACCGTGTGCCGACACCGCGTCTTTGGTACGCAGCAGGCCATACACGACCCAGGGCTGGCGGCCGATCTCCGTCGTGAACCAGCCTGCCAGAATCGCGATCAGGCCAGACGGCCCCATCAGCAGGGTGAACCACAGGAAGGCGCGCGAGGTGTAGAGACGGTCTTTAAAGCGCAGCCACAGGCTGATCACGCCCATCAGCACCATCAACATGCCGAGGCCTGCCATGATGCGGAACGACCAGAACACAATGGTGGAGTTCGGGCGGTCTTCTTTCGGGAAGGACTTCAGCGCCGGTACCTGGTCATGCAGGCTGTGCGTCAGGATCAGGCTGCCGAGATACGGGATCTCCAGCGCATATTTGGTCTTTTCCTGCTCCATGTCCGGGATGCCGAACAGGATAAGCGGCGTCGGTTCATTCGGCGGGTTTTCCCAGTGGCCTTCAATCGCAGCAATTTTTGCCGGTTGATGGTGCAGGGTGTTCAGGCCGTGCATGTCGCCCAGCATCGCCTGGATCGGCGAAACAATCAGCGCCATCCACAATGCCATAGAGAACATCTTACGGATTGCCGGGGTGTCATGCTTACGCAGCAGATGCCAGGCCGCAGACGCGCCCACAAAGAAGGCGCTCGCCAGGAAGGCGGCGGTGGCCATGTGCATCAGGCGGAACGGGAACGACGGGTTAAAGACGATCGCCATCCAGTCAACCGGGATCACCATCCCGTCTTTCAGCTCGAAGCCCTGCGGGGTTTGCATCCAGCTGTTGGACGCCAGGATCCAGAAGGTAGAAATGATGGTACCGAGTGCCACCATGCAGGTGGCAAAGAAGTGCAGGCCACGGCCTACGCGGTTCCAGCCAAACAGCATGACGCCGAGGAAGCCGGCTTCGAGGAAGAAGGCGGTCAGCACTTCATAAGTCAGCAGCGGGCCGGTGATGCTGCCGGCAAACTGGGAAAAACCGCTCCAGTTGGTGCCGAACTGATACGCCATCACCAGGCCGGACACCACGCCCATGCCAAAGTTTACGGCAAAAATTTTCGACCAGAAGTGGTAAAGATCGCGGTAAACCTCGTTCTTTGACTTCAGCCACAGCCCTTCCAGCACAGCCAGGAAACTGGCCAGCCCGATAGTGATAGCCGGGAAAATAATATGGAAGGAGACAGTAAAGGCGAACTGTATCCTGGCGAGATGAAAGGCGTCTAATCCAAACATTGCTTACCTCGATCTAGCATAGCATCCTCGTTTATTTTTTATTTACCAGCAATTAACAAGTGAGCTACATTTTTGTGCGGTTCAGATAATTAACTGCGGATTTCTTTCCTTCTTTGATCACAAAATCAAAGCCGGTGAAAGGGCAAGCACAATAATATTGATCTGCATCATGGCGGTTACGATTATTGATATGAATTGTTTCTGATGGAGGTTATTTAGACTTTGTTTCAATGTTACGGTTTTATCGGGTAATGATAATGGGATGTGAAATTGGTGTATTTTATGTGGCTATATTGGAATAAAATCCAAAAATAGTGCTCAGCATAATTGCCTGTGCATTTAGTTTAACGCAAAGGGAAATGTTGCCCTAATTCCTTAGGGCGAGGCGCTTTGCCACTGGAAAACCGGGGGCGTTGCATCAGGAGGTGAACAGGTTGCGGGTAAAATCGATAAAGCTTATCACCGTGGGTGACCGTTCCCACTTGCGGTAAATAATATTGATTTCAGAAGGAATAGCCGGCGCGGCCAGCGGCCGGTACACCACTTCCGGCAGAAACACCGTATTCGATAACACATCCGGCACTATGGCGACCCCCTCGTTAAAGGAGACGCGCGACAGGACATCCACCAGGCTGCCGGGGCTTTCACTTTTTTTAACTTTGAAGCCACCCCGGCGCGCGACCTCAATGGTGCCGTGGGGCTGCTCAGGAATAATGAATTTCTCATTGCGCAGCTCGAAGGGCTCTACCGGTTGCTGGCGGGCCGCCAGCGGGTGCGCGGCAGGCAGCGCGACGCAAAAAATATCTTGCTGAATATGCAGGCTTTTTATGTCATCCGGCAGGCGTATCGGGCTGCGGATAAAGGCAATATCCAGCTTGCCTTCGCTGACCATTACCGGCAATTCGTTCATAGGATATTCGCGCGGCGTAATGGTGACATTCAGGTTCTGCTTTCTGAACTGGGACAATAACTTACTTAAAATTCCTGACCAGAGCGCCGAACTGACGTAGCCCAACCCCAGATGCCCGACTTCTCCCCGGCTGGCTAAACGGCCGATCTCGCGCGCCCGCTCCGCCTGGGCCAGGGTCGCGTTGGCTTCCACCAGAAACAGGGCACCGGCCTGGGTCAGGCTCACACTGCGTTTGGTGCGGGTAAAGAGTTCGACGCCAATCGACTCTTCCAGTTGCTTGATCTGTACTGAAAGGGTAGGGGCCGCGATGCCTAATTTCTCAGCTGCCGCGCCAAAATGCAGCTTTTCTGCCAGAACCACGAAGTAATGAAGATGCCTGAGTTCCATGTGTTACCTATAATTAGTTTATACCTAATAGTAGCTAAAAAAATTTGCATGAGCAGTAACTAAAAGTTTTCACAGCATGAAAAATCTTGTTACATAGGTGCGTAAAATATCGCCTCTCAAAAAATAGCTGCGATAAAGCGGATAAATCACGCCATTAAAAATGTGTTAACACGAAGGCGCGAAAACAAAGGCGTGCCGGGCCGCGTTATTATTGAGCGGTATTGTCTGATAGCTCTTTATAACCTTTTCCCCTGACGTTTCAGGCTGGCGTATTTGTCACAGTATCGCGAACCTGTTAATGGAAATAATTCTCATTTAAGCAGGACGACAAATATCACAGCGTTTTCGCCCTCATGGTTATTATCTATTTTCTGTTGGATGGCCTGTTATTTATTCCCCGCCTGATTTATGACCCACTGCGTCTCTCCGTTCCTATATGGCCAGCGCCCTGCTATTGCCGGCGGCACAGGCTGCCGGTAATTGAAAATGGCAGTGACATAGGGTGCGGGTTCCTGAATGGCCAGGTATACAGACAGCCAGATACACGATTCATTCATTCGCCCGCTATTAGTTACAACGTACTTATGACTAGACGTCCTAGTGGCTTCCACATACAGCACCTCAGCAGCACCCGCTTTGCTGAAAGAACGGCTATCAGAACGGAAACAGCGCGTTCAGTCGGGCAGGGTAGGTGCATGAGTGTGTGATGAGGGTACCGGGCATCCCGGCCCCGGTACACGTGCCCCAAAAGTCAGAGTTTGTCTGCGCTGCCGCACATCAGGATCTTCTCTTCGACCACTTTACGCATGGCGTCTTTACCGGGCTGAATGTAATGGCGCGGGTCATTGGCCTCAGGATGGTGGCTGAAATAGGTTTTCACTGCATCAGCAAACGCCATCTTGAGTTCTGTCGCCACATTCACTTTGCAAATGCCGGAGGCGATGGCGCGTTTCACCATGAGGTCAGGTAACCCGGAGGCTCCGTGCAGCACCAGTGGGGTATCGGTGTGAGAGCGGATCTGCACCAGGCGGGCAAAATCCAGTTGCGGTTCGCCGTCGTACAACCCATGCGCTGAGCCAATCGCCACCGCCAGCGAATTAATACCGGTTCTGCTGATAAAGCCTGCGACACTGAGCGGGTCGGTAAAAAAGCTCTCTTTTTCTGACACGGTCAGATCATCTTCCTGGCCGCCCAGCCGGCCCAGCTCTGCCTCGACGCTGGCATCATAACCGTGGCAGAACTGCACCACGGCCGCCACCTGAGCAATGTTTTGCTCAAACGGGGCGTGGGAGGCGTCAATCATCACTGAGCGGACACCGGCGCAGACTTTATGCGCAATGTCAGCAGGGTCGTCATGGTGATCCAGATGTAATGCCAGTGGGCGTTGCGTGGTGCGTGCCGCCTCGCGGCAAATGGCGACCAGATAGTCCACCCCGGCATAGTTAAATGTGCCGGGCGTGCCCGCCAGAATCACCGGCGATCCCATGCGCGCTGCGGTGTCGGCCACCACCTGAATGGTTTCCAGATTATGGATATTAAAGGCAGGCACCGCGTAGCCTTCGCGTTGTGCTTTGCGGAGCATTTCCCGTGTTGATATCAGATACATACTTTTTTCTCGGCAAAACCGCAGCCGCCCGGTACACCCCACCGGAGGCTGCCGGAAAGGTTAGTGGGCAGTAAAATTCAACAGGAGTTTTCCCTGCATCGGCCGACCCTGCAGGGCGCTGACGTCCTGGGCAAATTGCGCAGCATCACCGATGTGGGCAATTAAAGGGGCCAGTGTCAGGGCACCTTTGCTGAACAGGGCTTGTGCCTGTTGCCACTCCACGCCCGGCCAGCCGGTGGAGTAGTTCATCCAACTGCCCAACAGCGTAAGTTCTTTGCGCAGGATCTGGCCGAATACCGGCGCAGTCAGCGTCAGGTCTTTATGTAGCGTACCGATTAATGCCAGTTGGGCGCGCGGCCCGGCAATCTCAATCGCCAGGGCGATGGTTTGCGGGGTGCCTGCCGTTTCGAGGATTAACTGATCAAAGCGCTGTTTATGCAGTTGCGCGGCAATCTCCTGCGCGTTCAGCGTTGCACTGTTAACTGTCAGGGTGGCTCCGCTGGTTTGTGCCTGCGTCAGGCGCCCGTCGTTGATGTCCAGCGCCGTGACGGACGCCGCCCCCAGCGCGCGGGCACATTGAATCACCAACTGCCCGATGGTGCCTGCGCCAATTACCACTACATGTTTGTTTTCACAACCACCGGCAAGATGCAGCGCATGCAAGCCGACTGTGACCGGCTCAAAGAACGCGCCCTGTAACAATGAGGCATCCGCCGGGAGTTTGAACAATGCCGGGCGCTTGACCACGATGTATTCGGCGTGTCCGCCTTCTGACCGTGAGCCGATAAACTGATAGTGTTTACACTGTGAATAGAGGTGCCGGCGGCACTCTTCACAAGTAAAGCAGGGTTGCAGCGGCACGCAGGCCACACGATCACCGGCCGCCAGATCGGTGATCGCGTGGCCGCATCGCACCACTTCGCCACTGAACTCGTGGCCCAGCGTGATCGGGTAGTAATGCGCGCCGGAGGCAAAAATACGGGGGATGTCAGAGCCACATAATCCGGAATAGGCGATGCGGACCAGTACGTCATCCGGCTGGGTAACAGAGGGCTGCGGCCGTTCTTCTACCGATACCTCGCCGTTTGCGTGAATCACAACAGATTTCATAACCAGCTCCTGAAAGGGGGCGTCCGCCCCCGTTGAATGAGAGGGCATCAGACTTTTGCCGCTTTTTGCAGGGCCGCCGCCTGGGCATCGGCACGCATAAACCCGCGGGCGCGCCGCCATGTCAGGAAGACCCCCAGTGCATAGATCACACCGATGACCAGCAGGCCTGTCAGGTTTTTCCAGGTCAGCAGTTCAACCAGCAGGTAGGTGATCGGGGAGCCGCCCTGATCCATTGAGGCGACTAACCCGCCTGCCTGTTTCAGGGTGCCGGCATTCGTCGCCAGTTGGGTATGCAGGCCAATGGTCTGGGTCGCTATCCACAGGGTCATGCTCATGATGAGGGTGCCTGAGATCAGCGTGCGGAACAGGTTGCCCTGATGCACGGCTACCGCAATGGCCACGAAGAAGCCGATGGTCGCCAGATCGCCGAACGGCAGCACCTGGTTTCCCGGCACCAGGACGGCGATCAGGATAGTCAGCGGAATAAAGATCAGGCTGGCAGAGACTACCGAGGTATGCCCCAGCAGCAGGGCAGGGTCGAGACCAATCAGGAACTCCTGCCCGCCAAACTTCGCCTGGAGCTTTGTGCGGGCATGGCGTGCAATCGGCGTCAGGCCATCCATGATCGGCTTGATGACCCGTGGCATCAGCAGCATGACGGCAGCGGTTTTTACGGCCAGTTGCAGCACGTTTTTGACATCGTACCCGGCCAGGAAACCAATCAGCAGCCCCATCACAAAGCCCACGGTGACCGGCTCACCGAAGGGGCCGAAACGCCGCTGAACATCATCCGCACTGAAATGGATTTTGTTCAGGCCGGGGATCTTGTCGATAACGGTATCAACCAGCACGGCAATCGGCCCGAGATAGGCGGAGGAGCCGTGAGGAATGGCGATCCCTTCCAGGGCGAAATAGTCGCGGGTATCTTTAGCAAACCAGTCGCCCAGTTTGTAGATGAACGCGGCATGTACCACTACGCCCAGGATCGCCAGCCAGTAAGAGCCTGTCGCGATATGCACCAGTGCGCCGGTAAAGGTCATGTGCCAGATATTCCAGATATCGACATTGACTACCCGGGTCATCCGGGTGACCAGCATCACAATATTGACCGCAATGGCAATCGGGATTGCCACCAGCGCAATCTGCGAGGCCCAGGTCATGGGGGAAGAGCCGGGCCAGCCGACATCCACCACGTGCAGGTTAATTTCAAAATGTTCGGCCATGGCTTTGGCCGCCGGGCCGATGGAATCAAGCATCAACCCGATGACCAGCCCTATGCCGACAAACCCGATGCCGATATGGATGCCGGACTTAAACGCATCGCCCAGTTTCATGCCCAGCAGCAGGGAGAACAGGATGATCACAATAGGCAGCATCACAGTGGGGCCGAGATCGAGGATGTAGCGCATGATGTCGGTAAACATGGCAATCACTCCTGCAGCAGCATCAGTATCTTCTGTTTAAGGGCATCAATGCCGACGCCTGACACAAACGGCATTCCATGCACCAGCGGAATCGTACCGAATTGACGATCCACCCTGGCCGTGGTGCAGATCAGGTCAGCTCCGTCCATATAGGTTTCAATTTCAGTGACCCGGCACTGCACCAGATCAAGCTGGATATGGTGTTCCGCGCACAACTCCTTGATCTCTTCTGCGGCCAAAGTGGATGTGGCGACCGCGCCGCCACAGGCCACAATAATTTTTCTTTTCATGGGAGAACTCCTTGCTGTTGTTGGTGTTGAGACGTAGGGGAGGAGGGCAGTGAAAACAGACGCCGGCGGAACAGTTCGCCCAGCGCCTCATCCGGTGCGGCTAATAACGCATCCAGAAAATCAGGCTCCTGTAACTGGCCAAACAGGGTGCGCAGCAATACCAGCTGCTGCTGGGGATCCGTCACAATCAGCGCAATGATCAAAGAGACAGTGAGAGTGCTCTCGTCATCAGCCTGCTGAAACGGCACCGGCTGAGCCGGGCGAATCAGATAAAGCGCGGGGCGGCGGGCATGTTCCGCGCTGCAATGGGGAATGGCGACCGCGTGCTTATCCAGGGCAATGCCGGTCGGGAACTCTGCTTCCCGCGCCAGCAGGGCGGCAGGATAACCGGGGTGAACCACGCCCTGGGCCAGCATCTCCTGGCCGATATGCACCAGCGCCTGTTCCGCATCAGCAAAGTGAAGGCCGGACGTGGCAAAAATTTCACATGGCTGCATGGGCAGGCTCCTCAGACGGGGAATAACCGGGCGCGCACCCTACGCGATACGCGCGCAGCACATCCTGGATTTTGTCGATGATCAGGGCATGGGGCGTGGCGGCCAGCTGCCCGGCCAGCACACGCTGGAATTGCACCGGCAGATGCTGGCTGAGCAGGCCAAGCGGCAGGTCAGTGTGCTGAAGGTTGGCAAGCAGGGTATCCAATGCGGCCTGAATACGGGGATGAGACCAGTAGTAGCGGATGCGGTCAGACAGGCTGAAATGCAGGTCGACCAGCGCCTGGCTGAACGTCGGGTGGTAATATTTTTTCCAATAATGGGGTTCATCCAGCATGACGCGGTCGATCACATCCAGAATCTGGCTGCGTGATTCCGGCGCAGTCAGCGTATGTTCCATTGCGGCCAGGGCAAAGATTGCCTCGCGCAAGGCAAACGTCAGCGCCGGGCCCACTTTGAGAATGGCGTAATGATCCCGCACCAGTTGTTGGTAAGCCTGCGATGTCTGGTAATCGGTGGAGTGCGCCTCGTACACCAGTGGGGTGGTAGTAATGAAATGGGTCAGTGCCTGGGCGGCCTCAGGCTGATAGTGCACGACGCGGGAGTGGTCAAACTCGACGCCCGGTTGCACGACCAGCGCAATAATACGGGAGATTGCGTCATCGAGCCCGGCTTGCTGAAAAGCCTGATAGTGCAGCTGAAGGGTGTCGGCGGCCGCTTCCGGAGTGGTGATATGCACCTGTTCGATGGTGGTGGCTTCGCCCCCCGGCACCGGCACTTCAGTGCCGATGACATACGTCAGGGCTTCCCGCTGGGCCAGGGTGGCCGCGGTTTCCGCCACGCGGCAGAGGCGCGCCGCACGCGCTGCCACCACGGCCGGCGGCAGCGGAACCGGATCATCTGCACAGGACATGGAGGCATCCAGATGGATCTTGCTGAACCCGGCGCGGACATAGTCCGCTATCATCACTTCCGCTTTTTGCATTGCACTTTCTGCAGGCTCATGTTGCCAGCAGTTCGGCCCAAGGTGGTCTCCACCCAGGATCAGGCGCTCCGCCGGAAAGCCAATACGCTGGGCCAGTGTCAGTACCGCCTCACGAAACGCTGCCGGGGTCAGGCCGGTATAGCCGCCAAGCTGATTGACCTGATTGGAGGTGGCCTCAATCAGCACTTTGCGCTGGCTGGTGAGATCAAAACGCAGGGCGGCTTCAATAACCCAGGGGTGTGCAGAGCAGACAGAACAGATACCGACAGCGTCGCCCTGCTTGTGTTGCTGGATAATTTCTTTCATTTTCAATCTCCGTTTGTTTTCGAATAACAATCGGTTTATTTCGAAATCACTGCAATCCTGCCCTGTTTGATTCGTGATATAGATCGAGTTTATTTTTACGTTTTCTTTCTTTTTGCTTTTTCTTTTCGAACGACTTCGCATGATGCAGGGGTAAGGCAGAACGTGAATCAAAACGCTGGTGAATGAATGCGTTATTTGTATAATTTGAGGTTATATATTGATTTTTAAGAAAATAATTAGCGTTGTTTCTATTGATTTTCATAAGCGCTGGTGCGGCATTCAGACGGCGGGGCAGAGAGCAAAGCGCGGATAAAAATTTTTCTCCCCTTTCGTATGGTGTTTGTTTACACTGGGAGAAATAGGGAAAAGCGGGCTGGACATTATGAACTCTTATGAGCGACGCCATAAAATAGTAGATTTGGTGAATCTTCAGGGCAGTGTATTAGTCACCGAGCTTTCAGACGCTTTCGATGTTTCGGAAGTGACGATCCGGGCGGATCTTCGCCTGCTGGAGGAGCGGGGCATGGTGCTGCGCTTTCACGGCGGCGCAGCCAGGCCGGGGGAAGCAGCAGACACCTGGCTGGCGGAGAGCAGTAAAGAAGCCGTTGAGGTGGTTCTGGAGGATCGTTACCGTTTGGCCAAGGATCCGAAAAAGCGGATTGCTCAGGCGGCTGCAGCGATGATTAACGTCGGGGATACGGTGATCCTCGACAGCGGCAGCACCACGATGCTGATTGCTGAAGAGTTGGTAAGCCGGTCAGACATCACGATTATTACCAACAATCTACCCGCGGCTTTTGTGCTTTCGGAAAATAAAGATATCACGCTGGTGATCTGCGGCGGCACCCTGCGCCATAAAACCCGGTCTATGCACGGCACAGTTGCGGAGTCAGCATTACAAGGGATTTCTGCCAATCTGATGTTTGTTGGTGCAGATGGGCTGGATGCGGTTAACGGCATCACGACGTTTAATGAGGGTTATTCAATCAGTGGCGTGATGGCAAAGGCTGCCAAACGGGTTATTGCCGTGACGGATGCCTCGAAATTTGGCCGGCGCGGTTTTAACCAGGTTCTTCCCCTGACGCAAATCGATACGGTGATTACGGATAACGGCATCGGCGACGATGAACAACAGGCACTGACCCAGAGCGGGATACAGGTTGTTATCGTATAAGGGCAATAGAAAACAAGAAGCCCCGAAGGGCTTCAGAAGAGGCTATTTCGCTGATGGCGCGGGCGGCATCGGAGGCAGTTCAACCACTGACACCCGGACTTCATAATGGCCGCCGCTTTTTTGCGGCATAACAGAAAGCAACTTGTTCAGCCCTTCCGTTGGGTTGTCTGTTTGCAGCGACGCCTGATAGAGCGGGATCAGCGGTGGGGGCATTTTGCCTGGGAAGCCATCATGCGGCCCCCTGCCTTCATTTATTGAAGGTGGCGCGTCATGCGCTTTCTCTGCCGGGGCGGCTGTCGCTGAAACGCTGGATGCAGTCAGGGCCAGTGCCAGCAGGCCTGCCGCCGTTAAACCGATCTTCTTCATAAAAACCTCCAGTAACCGGGCAACATCGCCCGGCCCCTTATCAAACGCTTTCCCACAGAGGCGCTCAAGGTGCTTTACGCAACCTTTTCTCTGCTAACGCAAACCTGAATATTGAGAAACATTTTAGTTCCCCGCAGGATTTATATAACGTGACTTTTTGATAATTAAGAGGTTTACGGCTTAACACTGTTTTCATGCCTGGCAGCGGCAGAAAAGCGGGGGGGAATCCTACTGGGGAAAACATGAAACCCAGTAATGCTCCTGTCACTGCTATAGCTGGAGGGGGTATGGCTTACATCGCCATCCGGTCAGCGCAGCAGGCTGTTTTTTATTTTTCCCAGGCAAAGGTGATGACACCTTTTGGGACAGGCTAAAGAAGGAGGAGCGGCCTGGTCAAAAAATGACGCTAAGGCTTAAAAAATCTGGGAAATCAGGGCAATAACCGCGACCCAGAACAGTGCACACCCGCCCAGGATCAATTTCCAGGCTACAGGGCTGCTGACAGAATCGATGTTGAAAACCGGTTGCTGCTGCTGTTGCTTGATAACGTGCTGATGGCTGTTCATGATGCTCGATCTCGCAGTGAAATTTAGGATTAATCGTACACGATGGCGTAACGGAGCGTGAATATAAACTATACAAACTGATAATGCATTCTAAAAAATGAGATTAAAGAATGTAATTTCTTCTAAGAATAGTCCTATCCATGAATAATAGTGGTTTAGCAACCAGTAGTTTTGAGTTTCCGTAAGAATATTTTTATTAACTTATTGATTTTTAATATTTTTATTAAGTTGTAAACAAAAAGTAAGAGAGAAGTGATGGCGATCACATATCGCGTTCTGCCTGTCCAGAGGCCTTTTTTACAAAAAAATGCCCTGTTTGCGAGGAGGTAGGTTAGTAAAAATAGGTCAATAAAAATGATACATAGAGCCAATTAAAGAAATTGTAAAAAAAGAGTTTTTCAAAAAGGAAATTATATAGAACTTAAATGATTAGCTTGTTATATATTTGCCGCCTCTTTGATTGCCATACCCTGCCGGCTTTTTAAAAACCCATGATATATATCCGGCGCGTGCTTTTCTTATGATAAATGATAAAAAACAAAAGGTTATGAAGAGGTGGCGGAGGGCGGTAAGCGCATAGAGGCATAAAGGAAAATATCGGGCGTTTATAAATTCCGGCAAGAGAGAAAAGCGGGCGTCCAGCTTTTTTTGCAGTAATTGCGAGGTAAAGAAGAAATTTGCGACATTTATCGCTTTATCGTCTTCTGCCACTGGACAAACCTCCGGCTAATTGCTGTACTGTTACCCGACACACATTTTGTGTCGTTCATTCACGTAAAGGTAAGTTTGATGTCTAAGATTAAAGGTAACGTTAAGTGGTTCAATGAGTCCAAAGGCTTTGGTTTCATTACTCCTGAAGATGGCAGCAAAGATGTATTCGTACACTTCTCCGCTATCTCCAGCAATGGTTTCAAAACCCTCGCTGAAGGTCAGCGTGTAGAGTTTGAAATCACTAACGGTGCCAAAGGCCCGTCAGCTGCTAACGTTGTTGCGATCTAATCGCCCCAATTCTGAAAAAACCCGCCTCGGCGGGTTTTTTTATGTCTGCTGATGGCGAAATTGCCTGTCAGAGGCGCTGCTTGCGCACTAACAACGTAAAGCAAAGAATCGCCAGCAGGTAACAGCCAAAGATCGTGTACGCCATAGAGAACGCCGACGTACCATGCAGCCCAGTCAGCGGCACACTGATCGCACCCAGCGTAAACATCGTCATACCTATCAGGGCAGAGGCACTGCCTGCGCTTTTATCTTGTGACTGCATCGCCAGGGAAGAGGCGTTTGGCCCGACCACCCCAATGGTAAATACCGAGAAGAATAACGGAATCAACAGCATAAACAGCGGGGCATGAAGATAACCGGCAATCATCAGCAGGAAGGAAGAGGTCGCCGCGATAACCAGGCCCAGTTTCACCACTTTCAGCTCACCCCATACCAGGCTCAGGCGGGTTGAAAGCTGGGCCGCTATGACCAGCCCAATGCCGTTAAGCGCAAAGCAAAAGCTGAACATCTGGGGCGTGAGATGATAAATCTCCTGCAATACAAAAGGAGAGGCACCAATATAAGCAAACATCCCGGCGGTGATACAGCCTTGCGTCAGGCACAGTCCCATGAACTGCCGTTGACGCAGTAACCGGCCAAGGTTACCCAGCAGGGAACCTACTCCCCCTTGTGCGCGGCGTTCCACCGGCAGGGTTTCATGTAGCCGCCAGCGGGAGATGATGATCAGCACCGCCGCGATGGCCGCCAGTACCACGAAAATTCCGCGCCAGTTCATGATGCTCATCAGCCCACCGCCCAGCACCGGTGCCAGAATCGGGGCCAGCCCATTGACCAGCATCAAAAGCGCAAAGAAACGGGTCAGCTCATGGCCGGCATAGAGATCGCGGGCAATAGCGCGCGACAGCACCGCCCCGCCGGCACCGGCCAGCCCCTGCAACAACCTGGCAGCAATCAACTGGTGGATGTCCGGCGCGACAGCACACCAGACCGAAGCGGCCAACAACAGCAATAATGAAAACAGCAGTGGCCGCATCCGGCCGAGGTTGTCACTCAGCGGGCCGAAGATCAGCTGCCCAAGCCCGAGGCCAAATAGACCGGCTGTCAGGCTAAGTTGGGTCAGGGCAGTGGCGCTGTGTAATTCAACGGAGAGTTGCGGCAGGGCCGGCAGGTAAAGATCGGTACAAAGAGGGCCGAGGGCGGCCAGGGATCCTAAAGCCAGCGCATAACCTAAACGCTGACGGGCGATGTGTTTACTCATGGGTCTTCCGAAGCAGGGAGAATTGTTGTGAATAGCGACAAATAAAACGTGTTCAGTAACGAAGGATTGGCTTTCTGATGGTTTAACCGGCGAAACGCCGTGCCTTCACACATCACTGCCATAAATTCAACCCACACGGCGAGCTGTTCCTGGTTCAGTTCGGGCCGCAGCCCGGTCAACATATCCATTGCCTGACCGAACAGCCTGTCGTCCGCCTCGCGCAGGATACGGGCGACCGTAGGATTGCGGGTGGCTTCTGCGGCCACCTCCAGCATCAATGCGTGATCAATTTCCCGTTCTTGTGGGTCACCTGCCAATAACCGGTGAGACAGCATGGCGGCTGTCTCCTGCACATCGCCTTTTTTGAACTGCATGTGGTTTACTTTCGTTTCCACAATACGGCGGACGATCTCTTCGATAATGGCATCTTTATTGGTGAAATAACGGTAGATCTGGCCCACGCTCAAGGCTGACATCTGGGCAATTTCTGCCATGCCGGCACCATGAAATCCATGATTCCGAAAGCAAATGCGTGCAGCAGTGATGATTTGATCGCGCCGCAGACGGGCACGCTCCTCTTTATTGAGCGGCTGATTCATCGCATGTTCCGGGTCAGTATGGGCAAGCACTCTCATGCCGGAGCAAAGGTTGCAGGCAAATGAGAACGAACGTTCACAGTGAATTGTATGACATTAGCCTACACAGGGAAATAACAAATTACCGGCCGCAGACAGGCCAGGCCGGGGGGAGGGCAGCAGAGAAGGGCATGTTACCGGCGCGCCGGAAGCGCGCTGCCGGAGGTGTTAAAGATGAAAATATTGATAGAAAAAACTGACCACAACCGCCAGACAAAAAAGAAGGGTCAGGCATTCAACAGAGGTTTTTGGCAGGGTGAACATCATCAGTATCTCTGGCAGGCCTACGAGAAATTGATTATTACCCACCAAGATGAAGGAAACATGAAGGGGCGTCTCTTTACTGCACTCAACGCCCGCTGTACGCACTGACAATCAGGAAGGCCAGGCTGGTCATCAGCAGTGAACCGGCAAGGTTCAGCACGATATTCAGGCCCGCGGCTGCCAGCCGTCCCTCTTGCAGCTGATAAACCACTTCCAGTGAGAAAGTGGAAAAGGTCGTCAATCCGCCACAAAAACCGGTGGTGATTAACATTTTCCATACCGGATCAATTTGCGTCAGCCGGGCCAGCGTGGCGATCCCCAGCCCGATAATAAATGCCCCGACCAGATTAACCGTCAGGGTACCGAGCGGCAGCACCGCAGAGAGGGGATTCATTTTCAGGCTGACGTACCAGCGGGTGACGCTGCCCAGACCACCACCAATAAATACGGCAAGAAGTGTAGCGAACATAAAAAACCTGTCTGTAGAAAGGGAGAGGCACGGAGGCGAACCTACGCACCCGGCGACGCAGGCATCATCAGCCCTGAGGCGTTTAGGGGGAGTAGCATCCCCGTAGCGCGGCAAGCGTAACGTATTTTTATGTGGCCCGTCATCTTCCTCAATAAAACGTGTGTTAAAAAAGCGTGTATTGTACGTAATAACCATGATCTGTTTTATCCATTAACGCCGCGCGCAGCTGTGCACACCAGCAAGGAGTGAATTATGAAGGTTGCCCTGGGTCAGTTTGTCATCTCCTCCCAATGGCAGAATAACGCGGAAACGTGCCAGATTCTGATGGCGCGGGCAGCGCATGACGGGGCCGATTTACTGGTCTTGCCGGAAGCCTGTATGGCGCAGGACGGCAGCGATGCCGATGGCGTGTTGCGCCTGGCCCAACCGCTGGACGGGCCGTTTGTCAGCCAGTTGTTGTCGGCCAGCCGCGGCAGTTCGTTAACAACCATTGCCGGTATGCACACCCCCAGTGGCGACGGGCTGGTCTATAACGTGCTGGTGGTGATACGTGATGGCCGGCTTATCGCCCATTACAATAAGCTGCACCTGTATGATGCCTGGGAAATGAAAGAGTCGAAAAACGTTAAGCCGGGCAATACGCTGCCGCCTTTGCTGGAGATCGCCGGTTTTAACATAGGGCTGATGACTTGCTACGACGTGCGATTCCCGGATATGGCGCGCCGCCTGGTGATGGACGGGGCCGACGTGCTGGTGGTGCCTTCTGCCTGGGTGAAAGGCCCGCTGAAAGAGAAACACTGGGAAGTGCTGAATACGGCAAGGGCGCTGGAAAATACCAGTTACCTGATTGGGGTCAGTGCCTGTGGCGGGCGCAATATCGGCAATAGCCTGGTAATTGACCCGATGGGAATGGCCATTGCCCGCGCCGCGGAGGAACCCGCGCTAATTTTTGCCGAACTGGACAAAGCGCGGTTAGCGCAGGTTCGCCAGGCCTTGCCGGTGCTGGCAAACCAACGTTTCGTCAGGCCGGTACTGCGTGATGAACAGGACGCCTGAAAAAATCTCACTCTGTTACATATTGTCATTGAGTTGCCGCCCGGAATAACAGTAAATGAGCCATCGCTGTTTTCTGCTGATTCATGCAGCATGTTAGATAAACGAGAAGGTGTGTATGGAAGGTATCAGTATTACGAAATTGTTGGTGGTGGGCGTTCTTATTGTGCTGCTGTTCGGCACCAGTAAACTGCGTACTTTGGGTGGCGATTTAGGTGCCGCGCTGAAAGGCTTCAAAAAAGCCATGAGCGATGATACTGCGCCGGCGAAAGCCACGGCTGAAGAGAGTGCCACCGCACCGCGTGTAGAAAACAAAGACTGACGTTTCCGCGCCGGGCGTTTAACGGCAGCCACCCGGTGGCAAAAGGTAACGAATAAAAAACGGATGCTCGTGAGAACATCCGTTTTTAGTGTGTCCAGCCAGGATTAAGTAACAAAATGTGTCACTTTTCAGCGGGCAGGCGCGTTACTTCACTTCCAGGCCTTTTGCCTGCAGGTCAGCATGGTAAGACGAGCGAACAAACGGCCCGCACGCAGCATGGGTAAAGCCCATTGCCAGTGCTTCTTCTTTCATCTCATCAAATTCTGCCGGGCTGACATAACGCTGAACCGGTAAATGGTGGCGGCTGGGTTGCAGGTACTGACCAAGCGTCAACATGGTGACGCCATGACGGCGTAAATCGCGCATCACTTCAATAATCTCTGCATTGGTTTCACCCAGGCCAACCATCAGCCCCGATTTGGTCGGGATCTCAGGATGAAGCGCTTTAAACTGCTCCAGCAGCTTAAGCGACCACTCATAGTTGGCGCCCGGACGAACCTGGCGGTAAACACGCGGCACGTTTTCCAGGTTATGGTTGAACACATCCGGTGGGGTAGCATTCAGGATCTCAAGTGCGCGATCCATCCGGCCGCGGAAATCCGGCACCAGTGTCTCAATTTTAATGGTGGGGCTTTTCTCACGGATGGCGCTGATGCAGTCTGCAAAGTGCTGGGCACCGCCATCACGCAGGTCATCGCGGTCAACCGAGGTAATCACCACATAACGCAAGCCCATATCGGCAATGGTTTGCGCCAGTTTGGCCGGTTCGTTGGCATCCGGCGTCAGTGGGCGGCCGTGGGCCACGTCACAGAACGGGCAGCGGCGGGTACAGATGGCACCCAGGATCATAAACGTCGCTGTGCCGTGGTTAAAGCACTCGGACAGGTTCGGGCAGGAGGCTTCCTCACACACCGAATGCAGGCCATTTTTACGCATGGCCGCCTTGATACCCTGTATCCGGCTGGAATCCGCAGGAAGTTTGATTTTCATCCACTCGGGTTTGCGCAACAGCTCCTGGCGTTCGGTGACCACTGTTTTCACCGGAATCAGGGCCATCTTGTCCGCATCGCGGTATTTCACACCGCGTTCCATCTGAATTGGTTTACTCATAGTCGTGCAGGTTCCAGTTTTGACGCTTTCCGGGCAGGAAGGCCAGTGAATTCAACGAACTACATGATTATTCAAATAAATTTGAAAATTATCTCAAAATTATATCATCTTTACCGGTACGCATTCAGCCCTTGAATCGATTTTGATGCGCGGCGGTGAGTGATTTTTGAGCATTTTAGTAGGGGTTCAAACAAGAAAGGTCAGCGGAAAACATAAATTATGAAGAATAAACAATAGGATAGCGCTGTGGGCAGAGTGCGGAATTGTGTTGTAAAAATGTTATTTATTCGTGCTTTGTTAATGATGCCCACAGCATCGGCAGCGTGAAAACCCGCTTAAAGTGTGGCTTCTGATGGAGGTTCGAGGTAGGTGATGTTGTCCCCACTGAAGGTTGTGATAATGGTGTTGATCAGCTGCATCAGGGTCTTGTCTTTTTTTGAGGCCCGGTTGTAGTAAAGGTAAATATCCAGGTCACCAAAGGAAAAATCACTTTGGATTTTTTTGATCGGATAAGCGCGTTTATACATTTCGTACAGGCTTTCAGGAACAAAGCCAATCAGCTCACTGCCGGCCACGATATTCAGAATATTCAGGGCGCTATAGGTAGTAAAAGCAAAGTTCCGGTTGAATTCATTCATATCCAGAGATTGTTTTTTTTGCCTGAGTAAAAGGTCATTAATCTCTATAAAGGTAAATTTCTCATCAACGGCATTTTCTAATGATAAATAGTCCGTAATGCGGGGGTGATGGCGGTGACAAACGCAGACAATTTTTTCTGCAAAGACTTTAACGCCAACGATAGATTTACTATATATCGCTTTGGCATCAATCACGATATCCGCATTAAATTGATTTAACGCATCATAATTATCAGGAATGTCCTGGTGTTTTAACACATAGTTGGGGTTGACCCTGATAAGTTCCTGATAAATACGCGGCAGCACTTCACAGCCGATATGCGGCCGGCAACTGACCGTGATAAAGCGCGTTTTGTGGATGTCCTGGCTGAAGTCCAGCCCGGTGATGATGGCACCCAGGCCCTCACTGATGTGGTTATGCAGGTTCCTGGCGTAGGCCGTAGGGGTGATCCCTTTGCCGGAGCGAATAAACAGCGGGTCAGGGAAGGTATTCCGCAGTTTCTGGATCGACTGGCTGATAGACGAAGGCGTGAGATTTAACGCTTTGGCGGCATTAACAATTCCTTTATGCAAGTAAACCGCCTCAAATACTGTTAACAAGTTGAGGTCGATGTTTCTTAATTTATTTAAACTTGCCGATATATTATTTTCATCCATAAAATTATCTCGCTATTGGTTGTTAAGTGCTGTTTGGCATAACCGGCGGCATTCCTTGCAGGCGCCCCGTAAGCACGCTCACGGGGGTTAACTATAACTTAATTTAGTATAAAGTAGCGATTTAATTCGTGATCTGACTTTTATATTGATGGGAATTATATAAAGAGTCTTTATATTGATATTTAAAGATAATTTATTGCATCCCACGCCTGGTGTTCAAGGGCGTCATAGCCGGTGAGCCGGGCAAAGGTTTCCAGCAATACCGGTTGCACATCCGCAACGGTAACGCCGGGGCGTAAGGCGCTGAGCTGAGTCATTTGCATCCCGGCATAGCCACACGGATTAATACGCAGGAATGGCGCAAGATCCATCGCAATATTTAATGCCAGCCCATGAAAAGAGCACCCTTTACGGATACGCAGGCCCAGCGAACAGATTTTTTGTTCACCCACATACACACCAGGCGCATCCGGGCGGGCATGGGCCGGAACATCGAAATGCGCCAGGGTCTGAACCACGGTTTCTTCAATAGCGGTCACCAGCTGGCGCACGCCCATTTTATTGCGCTTGATGTCCAGCAGCACATACATCACCTGCTGGCCCGGCCCGTGGTAGGTGACCTGGCCCCCACGATCGCTTTGGATAACCGGGATATCGCCCGGCATCAGCACATGTTCTGCTTTACCGGCCTGACCTTGTGTAAAGACCGGGTGATGCTCCACCAGCCAGATCTCATCCGCGCTTTCGCCGGTACGGCGGTCAGTAAACGTGTGCATGGCCTCGGAGACCAACAGGTAGGGTTGCAGGCCAAGCTGCCGTACGATCAGGTTATTGTGTTGCAAATCAGTCATCACAAAGTAAAGAAATTATTGCAGTAGTATAACCAGCGGCCTGCACACCTGCCAGCCATGCTGATTCCCTTCGATGGCAGGGTGTTACAACACCATCCGGACAATCTCAATATTGCCCAGCTCTTCATACAGCGTTTCCACCTGGTCAATGTGGGTGGCGGTAATGGTGATAGACACGGAGTGGTAGTTGCCTTTGCTGCTCGGTTTCACCTGCGGTGAATAGTCGCCCGGAGCATGGCGTTGCACCACTTCAATCACCTGGTCAACCAGCTCGGGCTGCGCCAGGCCCATCACTTTATAGGTGAATGAGCAGGGGAATTCGAGCAGTTCGTTCAGTTTGGTTTTCATGTGTGCTCCAGAAAAAACGGAAGGGAGTAGAAAGTATAACTCCCGCCGCGGCGGGAGTTAACGAGTGATTATGATATGGGGGCAGAATGCCCGCTTGCAAGGCCTTAGCCGAACCAGTGATGGAACATCAGTTTGATGTAATCGATCAGGCGGCCGACAAACCCGCCTTCTTTCACTTCATTCAGAACCACCAGCGGGCGCTGGTCAATGGTCTTGCCATCAAGCTGGAAATTGATGCTGCCGACAACCTGGTTTTTCGTCAGCGGCGCATGGATTTCCGGGGTCGTCAGCACATAGCTGGCTTTCAGATCTTTCATGCGGCCCCGCGGGATGGTCAGGAACACATCTTTATCCACGCCCAGTTCAACGCGATCGGCATCACCGAACCAGACCGGTTCAGAAGCAAACTCTTTGCCGGCTTTCAATGGCGAAACGGTTTCAAAGAAGCGGAAGCCCCAGGTCAGTAATTTCTTGCTTTCGGTTTCGCGGCCTTTATACGTGTGGCCCCCGAGCACGGCAGAAATCAGGCGCATCTGGCCTTCGGTCGCCGAGGCCACCAGGTTGTAACCCGCGGCTTCGGTATGGCCGGTTTTGATGCCGTCCACATTCAGGCTGGTATCCCACAGCAGGCCGTTACGGTTAACCTGGCGGATCTTGTTAAAGGTGAACTCTTTTTCGTGATAGGTCGCGTACTCGTCCGGCACGTCACGGATCAGCGCCTGGCCAATCAATGCCATGTCACGTGCGGAGCTGAACTGGCCGTCAGCATCCAGGCCGTGGACGGTCTTGAACTGGGTATTTTGCAGGCCGAGGGCTTTCACGTAGTTGTTCATCAGGCCGACGAAGGCGTCCTGGCTGCCGGCGACGTAATCCGCCATTGCCACACAGGCGTCATTGCCGGACTGCAGAATAATGCCGCGGTTCAGTTCGGAAACCGGTACGCGATCGCCCGGTTTCAGGAACATCAGGGACGAGCCTTTGAATTCCGGGTTTCCGGTTGCCCAGGCATCTTTCCCGATGGTGACCACATCAGTCGGCGTGATTTTGCCTGCCTTGATCGCCTGCCCGATGACGTAACTGGTCATCATTTTGGTCAGGCTGGCCGGGTTGCGGCGGGCATCAGCATTCATCTCTGCCAGCACTTTCCCGGAGTTGTAGTCGATCAGGACATACGCTTCCGCATCAATCTGCGGCACGCCAGGGATCATTGTTTTGAGATTAACGTCATCGGCGTTGGCGACAGAAGAGAGGCCAAATGCCAGGACGGTGCCGAGAGTAAAGCTCTTCAGTAAGCGCGAGGTAGTTACAGGTTTCATGATCGGGACTACAACATCCGTGAAAGTAAGTTAAAAAACGTGCCACACTATAGCAGATGCAAGATCGCCCGGCATCAGCCAATCAAGAGGGTAACCGGCGTTTACATAGATTTACCTTATAGATAAGGCATGCTGTCTCTATAACAAACACCGGGTTGGCAGCCTGAAAAGGCGTTACTCCCCTGCGGGCAAGGCGGTAATAAAGGATTGTTGCTGCGCTTCGCTCATCAGGCGTTGCTGGATCTCACCCGCCTGCTGGCGGCTGCTGAAGGGCCCAAGCTGAACGCGGTAAACCCCGCTGCCGGCGCTCACTTTCCCCGGCACGCCAAAGCGCCGGCTCAGTGTTTGCTGGAAGCTCTGCGCCCTGGCGGCATCACTCAGGGCACCCACCTGCACCATATAGCCGCCGCCCTGGGCCGCAGGGGCAGAGGAAACCGGAGGTGCCGCCACCACGGCGGCCGGTGCACTGACCGCCGCCACTACCGGGACAGCCGGTTCATCACTCTCCAGAACACCTTGCGGCACCGGCGTCGGGGCATTCAGGAACCCGCCGCGGGCATTGCCCGGTTCAGCCATGCTGCCGTCACTGAGTGCGCTGTTATCAATCGCACGGACCGGCGCACTGACCGGGGCACTTTCGCCTTGCACCGGAGTGCCGAGGCCGCTGGTACCGAGGTCAGGGCGCGTCGGCAGCGCATAGCTCTGCTTGGCGATGGTGGTCCCGAGGGTACCCGGCCCGGAAAGGGTGCCGTCCTGCGCGACGTTGATGAAGTCTACTTTTACTTTGGTATTGTTGGAAATGTTCAGGCGTTCAGCGGCGGCCGTGGAGAGGTCGATAATCCGCCCCGGCTGGAAGGGGCCGCGATCGTTGATGCGGACCACAATACGCCGCCCGTTGCTGAGGTTGGTCACCCGCACATAGCTGGGGATCGGCAGGGTAGGGTGGGCCGCGCTCAGTGCATTGGGATCAAACGTCTCGCCCATGGCCGTGGTATTGGTGTTTGTTTCGGCCCCATAGGTGCTGGCCAGCCCGGTCTGGCTGAAGTTTTCCGGATTGCGCTCAATGGTGTAGGTTTTGCCGTTAACGCTGTAATCCTGATTCGCCGTGGCGCTGTAAGGTTCATACTGCGGCTCCACGCCGCCAATCTCTTCGACCGGGCCGGAGTAGGCCGGCTGCGGTTGCGGTGCCTGTTGTTGTGGTGTTTCCAGTGTACAGGCGCTCAACAACGCCCCCATGATGCCAACCCACAGCCACTGTTTACGCATTGCTCACCCTCTTATAAATTTTTAGACAACATTTTGCGATGAGTATGTATCGACATCACGATACCAAACCCGGCCATCAGAACGATTAATGCCGATCCACCATAGCTGACCAGCGGCAGCGGCACGCCCACCACCGGCAGGATACCACTCACCATGCCGATGTTGACGAACACATACACAAACAGGATCAGCATCAGCCCGCCGGCCATGACCCGGCCAAAGGTGGTTTGCGCTTTCGCGGCGATCACCAGCCCGCGCATGATCAGGCAGAGGTAGAGCGCAAGCAGGATCAGCACGCCCACTAACCCCAGCTCTTCTGCCAATACGGCAAAAATAAAGTCGGTATGGCGCTCCGGCAGGAATTCCAGCTGTGACTGGGTGCCGTGCAGCCAGCCTTTCCCTGACAACCCGCCGGAACCAATGGCGATTTTTGACTGGATAATGTGATACCCGGCCCCAAGCGGATCGGATTCCGGGTCAAGCAGCATCATGACGCGGTCGCGCTGGTAGTCATGCATCAGGAAGAACCAGAGCACCGGGATAAAGGCCGCCAGCAGCAGGGCTGCCACGCCAATCAGTTTCCAGCTCATACCGGACAGGAACAGCACAAACAGCCCGGACGCAGCAATCAGGATAGACGTACCGAGATCCGGCTGGGCGGCCACCAGCAGCGTCGGCAGGAAAATCAGTACCAGCGCAATGCCGGTATTTTTCAGCGAAGGCGGGCAGACGTCACGGTTGATAAAGCGCGCCACCATCAGCGGCACGGCAATTTTAGCGATTTCAGAGGGCTGGAAGCGTACCACCCCCAGATCCAGCCAGCGCTGCGCGCCTTTACTGATCTGGCCGAAGGCATCCACCATCACCAGCAGGATCACACAGACAACGTAGAGGTAGGGCGCCCAGCTTTCATACACCCGCGGCGGGATCTGCGCCATCACCAGCATGATGATCAGGCCCATCGCGATCTGGCCGATTTTGCGCTCCATCATGCCCATGTCCTGGCCGCTGGCGCTCCAGATCACGAACGCGCTGTAGGCCAGCAGCGCCATGATCACCAGCAGCAGCGGCATATCGATGTGGAGCTTCGCCCACCAGGAGCCTTTTTGTTGGCTTTCAGTCATGGTTTACCTTATTCACCTTCAGTGCCGGGCGGCAGGGGGGCAGCCACCGGCAACTCTGTATTGTTGTCACCCAGCAGGATGTGGTCGAGGATCTGGCGGGTAATCGTACCCACTGCCGGGCCTGCGCCGCCGTTCTCCAGGATGACGATCACCGCCACCGTGGGTTTGTCATACGGGGCAAACGCGGTCATCAGTTTGTGGTCGCGCAGCCGTTCGGCGATTTTATGGGCGTTATAGGTTTCGTTTTCGCGCAGGCCAAAGACCTGGGCCGTACCGGATTTGGCGGCCGCCTTGTACGGGGCATCGGCAAAGCTTTTGCGCGCGGTGCCGTTTGCCCGGTTGGCTACGCCGTACATCCCGTCTTTGGCGATTTCCCAATAGCCGGAGTGAATATCGCCGATATGGCCGTTCTCTTCCTGCACATACGGCACCTGCTTGCCCTCTACCTGGGTGCTGTGCAGCAGGTGCGGGGTTTTGATTGCGCCGTCGTTAATCAGGATCATCATCGCCTTGATCATCTGAACGGGGGTGGCCGTCCAGTAACCCTGGCCGATGCCGACCGGAATGGTGTCACCCTGATACCAGGGTTTTTTGAAGCGCTTGAACTTCCATTCGCGGTTCGGCATGTTGCCTGCCCGCTCCTCGGAAAGGTCAATCCCGCTGTAGTGGCCGTAACCAAATTTGGTCATCCATTCCGACAGGCGGTCAATGCCCATGTCATAAGCGACCTGGTAGAAGAAGGTATCCGCGGACTCTTCCAGTGAACGGGTCACGTTCAGGCGGCCGTGGCCCCATTTTTTCCAGTCACGGAAGCGCTTTTCTGAGCCGGGGAGTTGCCACCAGCCGGGGTCAAACAGGCTGGTATTACGGGTAATCACCCCGGCCGTCAGGGCCGATACCGCAATATAGGGTTTAACCGTGGAGGCCGGCGGGTAAACACCCTGGGTCGCGCGGTTAATCAGCGGTTTGTTCGGATCTTCCAGCAAATTTTTGTAATCCTTGCTGGAAATGCCGTCCACAAACAGGTTGGGATCGTAACTGGGGTTAGACACCAGCGCCAGGATGCCGCCGTCACGCGGGTCAGTCACCACCACGGCGGCGCGGCTGCCGGTCAACAGTTTCTCGATGTACATCTGCAGGCTCAGGTCCAGCGTCAGGTAAATATCTTTACCGGCCTGGGGCGCCTGCTCATGTAACTGACGGATTACACGCCCACGGTTATTGACCTCAACCTCTTCATAGCCGGTTTTGCCGTGCAGCACATCTTCGTAATAGCGTTCAATGCCGAGTTTGCCGATGTCATGCGTGGCCGCATAGTTGGGCAATATCCCGGCCTTATCCAGCCGTTCGACGTCACGATCGTTGATTTTCGACACGTAGCCGATGACATGGGTCAGGGCAGAACTGTAGGGATAGTAACGGCGCTGGTAACCTTTGACTTCCACACCGGGAAAACGGAACTGGTTAACCGCAAAGCGCGCCACCTGCACTTCGGTCAGGGCAGGTTTAACGGCAATGGAGGTAAAGCGGCGTGAGCGCTTGCGCTCTTTCTGGAAGTTCGCAATGTCCTCATCCGTCAGGTCAACCACTGGGCGCAACTGTTCCAGCACCGCCGTCAGGTTATCTACTTTTTCCGGCACCAGCTCCAGCTGATAAATGGTGCGGTTAAGCGCCAGCGGTGTGCCGTTCCGGTCATAGATAATGCCGCGGCTGGGCGCAATCGGCACCAGCTTGATACGGTTTTCATTGGATCGGGTACGGTAATCTTCAAACCGCATGATTTGCAGATTATAGAGGTTGGCGACCAGAATGCCGCTGAGGAGCAGAATGCCTGCGAATGCCACCAATGCGCGGCGGACAAACAGGGCTGATTCAGCCGAATAGTCGCGAAAAGGGTTACGGTCTATTTTCATCCCACTACTTATGGTTCATTCTGCTGACATTCACCGACCGTTTATTCGCGGTGGTAAGGATGATTGGTGGTGATACTCCAGGCACGATAGAGGCTTTCAGCAACCAGTACCCTGACCAGCGGGTGCGGCAACGTCAACGGCGAGAGCGACCAGCTCTGCTCCGCTGCCGCCTTGCAGGCGGGTGCCAGCCCCTCCGGGCCACCAATCAGCAGGCTGACATCACGGCCATCCTGCTTCCAGCGCTCCAGCTGTTGCGCCAGGTGCGGCGTTTCCCACGGGGTGCCGGGAATATCCAGCGTCACCACGCGGTTACCTTTGCCGACCGCGGCCAGCATCAGCTCGCCTTCTTTTTCCAGAATGCGTTTGATATCCGCATTTTTCCCGCGCTTTCCCGCCGGGATCTCTACCAGTTCAAACGGCATATCTTTTGGAAAACGGCGCAGGTAATCCATGAATCCGGTCTGCACCCAGTCCGGCATTTTTGTGCCGACCGCCACCAGTTGCAGCTTCACCGCTTAACTCCAGAGCTTTTCGAGTTCGTAGAGCGTGCGGCTCTCTTCCTGCATGACATGGACAATGATTTCGCCCAGGTCAACCACGACCCAGTCAGCATCGGTGATGCCTTTCACGCCCAGCGTATGCAGGCCGATCGCCTTGACTTCTTCGACCACGTGGCCGGCAATCGACATCACATGGCGGCTTGAGGTACCGGTGCAGATGATCATGCAGTCAGTGATGCTGGATTTGCCGGTGACATCCAGGGCGATAATGTCCTGACCTTTCAAATCATCAATTTTATCAATAACAAATTCTTGGAGCGCTTTACCTTGCAAAGGTTCCCCCTCGGGTATGGTTGGTTTGGGACAGGGTTCACATCGTGGCAACCTGAAGGCCGCGATCGACAGTGTTACCCCATGCCGTAACAGGTTTTCTGGCCGGGTGTCAGTTAGCGAAAAATATTTCTGGAATCAACAGCTTGGTTAAAAAGACATGCTGGCTGAGCGGACACCCGAAATTAAGCGGCGCAGTATAACATGGGTGTTCTACTCGCGATATAAACCCTGTGAATCGATATAGTGTTGTACGGCCGGCGGCAGCAGGTGGTCACAATCCTGCCCGGCGTGCCGCCGTTTACGGATTTCCGTCGCGGAGACATTCACCAGCGGTGTATCCGCCAGATAAATAAACCCTGCCGGTTTTTCGCTCAACCGCCCGGCGCAGGAGACCGCATGTTCTTCAAACCAGGCCTGAAGTTGCGGGGTATCCAGTTGCTGCCGATAACCGGGCCGGGCACAAACCAGCAGGTGACACACCGCCAGCAACGATTCCCAGCGATGCCACTTATAAAGGTTGAGTAATGAATCCTGGCCAATGATAAACGCCAATGATGCCTTTGCGCCACGTTCTTTACGCAACGTTTCAAGTGTCTCAATCGTGTAGGAGGGCGTTTCCCGCTGGAGTTCGCGGTCATCGACCCGGAAAAGCGGGTGGTCTGCAATCGCCAGCTTGACCATCTCCAGCCGCTGTTGCGCCGTGGCCTCCGGCTGGGGACGGTGGGGCGGCACATTATTGGGCAGTAACGTCACACTGCTCAGCCCAACCTGTTGCGCCAGCGCCTCGACCGGTTTCAGGTGCCCATAATGCACAGGATCAAAGGTGCCGCCGAAAAAGGCATCGACGGTAGCAAGGTGACGCGCAGTGAATGTATCAGGCATGAGAAACCCGTCTCCAGGCGAAAGGGTAATCAATAAAAGATAGCAGGCAGGGCTTTACCGCACAGCAGCAATGACAGGCTTTCCAGTTCCGGCCAGACAGACTGACCATAATCCTGCTTCAGCGTCAGTTCAGCCCGCGTCAGCAATTGAACCGCCTGGTGAAGCTGGGGCAGGGAGAGGCGTTGCAACGCCTGCGTCAGCAAAGGCCGGCGGTTTTGCCAGACTTTGTGCTGGTCAAACAGCGCACGCAGCGGTTGTGAGGTGCCGGCCCGTTTCAGGGTCAGCAGCAATAACAATTCCCGTTGCACCGTCCGCAACAGGATCACCGGTTCGCTCTCTTCCAGCCGCAATTGGTGCAAAATATGCAGCGCACGTTTGCTTTTGCCTGCCAGCAGCGCATCCAGCCAGTGGTAGGGCGTAAAGTGGGCGGCATCATTGACGGCCTGCTCTACCCGCGGCAGCGTCAGTTTACCGTCTGGAAACAGCAGTGACAGCCGTTCGAGGGCCTGGGCTAGCGCCAGCAAATTGCCTTCATAGCAGTAACAGAGCAGCTGATTGGCCGGTTCATCCAGCGTCAGTTTCAACGATGTCGCACGTTGCGCCACCCAACGCGGCAATTGCGCCTGCTCCGGGGTCTGGCAGGTCACCCAGACGCCTTCCCGGCTCAGTGCCTTGAACCAGGCGGCGTTCTCTTGCCCCTTGGTCAGACGCTGGGCGCGCAGGATCAACAAAATATCCGGGTGCAGCAAGCCGGTCAGTTTCAGCAATTGCTCACTGATGGCGGCATTCGGGCCATTATCCGGCAGAACCAGCATCAGCGTCTGGCGGCTAGCAAACAGACTCAGCGCCTGGCATACACTGAAGATGGCATCCCATTCGGTGTGGTTGTCCAGCGTAAAGCTGTAATGCTCGCTGAAGCCCGCCTGCTGGGCAGCCGCACGGATATGATCCTGGCTCTCCTGAAGCAGCAAGGGATCATTCCCGCATAATAAATAACAAGCGCGCAGCCCCTCACGGAGCTGCGCGGCAAGTTGTTCAGGATAGAGCCGGATCATTGTGCGCTGACGCTGGCCGGCAGGGCAGTGCCGGTGGTGGCCGGCGGCGGGGTACTTTCCGCGCCGTCATCACTCAGGCTGACCTGCGGCTTCTTGCTTTCTTCTGACGCGTGAACCGCCAGCAGCTTGCGTACCAGCTGTTGTGCAGCCTGCTCGCGCATCTCCTGCAAAATAATGTCCTGCTCGGCATCTTTGGCCAACGCCGTCAGTGGGTTGTCAAAGAAGGAACGGAACACTTTTGCCTGCACCGGGTAGAGATCATGCCCCGGCAGCAACACCTGGGCATTTACCACCATCACCAGCTGATATTCCGCGGTTTTGCCGTCCTGGAAGATCGAGACAGTGTCCTGTCCCTGGGTCGCGCTGACAATGCGCAGCGACGGCAGATCCTTACGGGCTGACTTCTCCACAACGCTCACGTTGTTCAGGCGCAACTGCTGCCGAACTGCCCGCGTCAGCGGGCCGTAAGGATCGTAGCTGTCCAGCATCATGGTTTTCAGTTCTTCCGGCACCTGGGTGGTGCCGCGAAGGTGAAAGCCGCATCCCGAGGTCACCATCACGGCGACCCCCAGCAGCAGCATCATCAAACGATGTCGCACAACGCCTCCTTGGCTCAACCTACTACCAGGTTAAGCAGTTTTCCGGGCACATAGATCACTTTACGGATGGTCACGCCATCTAAGTATTTTGCGACCAGATATTCCTGACCGGCGCGCTCGCGCACCTGTTCTTCGGTAGCATCTGCCGGCACGGTGACTTTACCGCGGACTTTGCCGTTAACCTGCACCACGACCAGCTTGGACTCTTCCACCATCGCGGCTTCATCCGCTACCGGCCACGGCGCGGTATCGATGTCACCTTCGCCGCCCAGTGCCTGCCACAGGGCAAAGCAGACGTGCGGGGTGAACGGATAGAGCATCCGTACCACGGCCAGCAGGGCTTCCTGCAGCAGCGCGCGATCCTGCTCTGTCTCCTGCGGAGCACGGGCCAGCTTGTTCATCAGCTCCATCACGGCGGCAATCGCGGTGTTAAAGGTCTGGCGGCGGCCGATATCATCGGTGACTTTCGCGATGGTTTTGTGCAGATCACGACGCAGTTCTTTCTGTGCATCGTTGAGGGCGGCCACATCCAGCGGCTGTACAGCCCCTTTCTCACGGTGTTCAAAGGCCAGTTTCCAGACGCGTTTCAGGAAGCGGTTCGCCCCTTCCACCCCGGATTCCTGCCACTCCAGCGTCATCTCTGCCGGTGAAGCAAACATCATGAACAGACGTACGGTATCCGCGCCATATTTCTCTACCATGACCTGCGGGTCGATGCCGTTGTTTTTCGACTTCGACATTTTGCTCATGCCGGCGTAAACCAGCTCACGGCCCTGCGGGTCAGTGGCTTTGGTGATACGGCCTTTCTCATCACGCTCAACGGTCACGTCAACCGGGGAAACCCAGTTACGCTCACCATTGGCACCGCTGTAGTAGAAGGCGTCAGCTAGCACCATACCCTGGCACAGCAGGCGTTTGGCCGGCTCGTCAGAGTTGACCAGGCCCGCGTCGCGCATCAGCTTGTGGAAGAAGCGGAAATACATCAGGTGCATGATCGCGTGTTCAATGCCGCCGACATACTGGTCAACCGGCAGCCAGTAGTTGGCCGCGGCCGGGTCCAGCATCCCCTGGTCATACTGCGGGCAGGTGTAGCGCGCGTAGTACCAGGAGGACTCCATAAAGGTGTCGAAGGTGTCGGTTTCACGCAGTGCCGGCTGGCCGTTCACGGTGGTTTTGGCCCACTCCGGGTCAGCCTTGATCGGGCTGGTGATGCCGTCCATCACCACATCTTCCGGCAGCAACACCGGCAGCTGGTCTTCCGGCGTCGGGATAACCGTGCCGTCTTCCAGCGTGACCATCGGGATAGGGGCGCCCCAGTAGCGCTGGCGCGAGACGCCCCAGTCACGCAGGCGGTAGTTCACTTTGCGCTGGCCACGGCCGATAGCCACCAGCTTGTCAGCGATGCCGTTGAAGCCCGCCTGGAAATCCAGGCCGTCGAATTCACCGGAGTTGAACAGGACGCCTTTTTCCGTCATCGCCTGTGCGCTGAGGTCCGGCTCGGTGCCGTCAGCGTTCAGAATCACCGGTTGGATCGGCAGGCTGTATTTGGTGGCGAACTCCCAGTCACGCTGGTCGTGCCCCGGTACTGCCATGACTGCGCCGGTGCCGTACTCCATCAGGACAAAGTTAGCCACCCAGACCGGGACTTTATCGCCGGTCAGCGGGTGAATGGCCACCAGACCGGTGTCCATGCCTTTCTTCTCCATCGTCGCCATCTCTGCTTCGGCCACTTTGGTGTTACGGCATTCGGCGATGAAATCAGCCAGGGCCGGGTTACCGGCCGCCGCCTGCAGGGAGAGCGGGTGACCAGCGGCAACGGCCACGTAGGTCACGCCCATAAAGGTGTCCGGGCGGGTGGTGTAAACCGTCAGCGTTTCTTCACTCTCTTCGACGTCAAAGGTGATTTCCACGCCTTCAGAACGGCCAATCCAGTTGCGCTGCATGGTTTTGACCTGCTCAGGCCAGCTCTCCAGCGTGTCCAGGTCGTTCAGCAGCTGATCCGCATAGGCGGTAATTTTGATAAACCACTGCGGGATCTCTTTGCGCTCAACTTTGGTGTCGCAGCGCCAGCAGCAGCCTTCAATCACCTGTTCGTTGGCAAGGACGGTCTGGTCATGCGGGCACCAGTTCACCGCAGAGGTCTTCTTATAGACCAGGCCTTTTTCATACAGCTTGGTGAAGAACCACTGCTCCCAACGGTAGTAGTCAGGATCACAGGTCGCGATTTCACGATCCCAGTCATAGCCGAAGCCCAGCAGTTTCAGCTGGTTCTTCATGTAATCGATATTTTCGTAGGTCCAGGGGGCCGGCGCGGTGTTGTTTTTTACCGCGGCGCCTTCAGCCGGCAGGCCGAACGCATCCCAGCCGATAGGCTGAAGCACGTTTTTGCCCAGCATACGCTGGTAGCGGGAGATGACATCGCCGATGGTGTAGTTGCGCACGTGGCCCATATGCAGGCGGCCTGACGGGTAAGGCAGCATTGAAAGGCAGTAGTACTTCTCCTTGCCGGCCTCTTCAGTCACCTTAAAAGTTTGCTTCTCTTGCCAGTGAAGCTGGACGTTTGACTCTATATCTTCTGGGCGGTATTGCTCTTGCATGGCGGCCGATGGTCCTATAGTGAAAAACAGCTACGCCTGTAGCCTTTTCTGATTCATATAAAGAGATCCGCATAGCATAGCTGATAAGCGCCTGAGGCAACAACACTCAGCGCCCGCGGCAGGCGTATTTCTCCGGAGGAAGCGGCGAATTTTGCGTAAGGTTACGCAAAGCCGGACTATTCCTTAAATCACATCAGTGATTTAGGGCTAAACTGGAGGGGTAAGCTCAAAAAAATGGAGCGCCGTAGCGGCAGTGCCGGGCGGCAGGCCGTGTGATCTCATCAGCGCATTGCGAGGATTGTATGAGTAACGTTGCAGACTATTACCGTGAGCTGGTTGCCTCCCTGACGGAACGCATCCGGGCCGGCGATCACGACATTGACGCGCTGGTGCGCAGCGCCGAGGCCCGGCTGAAAACGGCCGGGGACCTGACAGATGCTGAAATCCGGCAGGTGACGCTGGCGGTACGGCGTGACCTGGAAGAGTTTGCCCGCAGCTATCAAGAGCAGGACGACATCACGGACAGCGTGTTTATGCGGGTGATTAAAGAGAGCCTGTGGCAGGAGCTGGCAGACATCACGGATAAAACCCAGCTGGAGTGGCGGGAAGTGTTTAAGGATGTCACCCATCACGGGGTTTACCACAGTGGGGAAGTGGTGGGGCTCGGCAACCTGATCTGCGAAAAATGCCATGCCCCGATGCCGGTGTATACGCCGGAAATCCTGCCGCTCTGCCCGAAATGCGGGCATGACCAGTTTAACCGCCAGCCTTTCCAGCCTTAACGCACAGGCAGGAAAGGCAAACGCGCCGCCTGTGGGGCGGCGCATTTCCTTTTGCCGGTCAGTGCAGGATTTTTGCCAGAAAATCGCGTGCGCGATCGGATTGTGGATTGTCGAAAAACGCGTTCTTCTCGCGGTCTTCCACTATCTTGCCCTCGTCCATAAAGATCACGCGGTTGGCCACTTTGCGGGCAAAGCCCATCTCATGGGTGACGACCATCATTGTCATGCCTTCCTGCGCCAGCTCTACCATCACGTCCAGCACTTCATTGATCATTTCCGGGTCCAGCGCGGAGGTCGGTTCATCAAACAACATGGCGACCGGGTCCATGCAAAGCGCACGGGCGATGGCGACGCGCTGCTGCTGGCCGCCGGAGAGCTGGCCGGGGAATTTATTGGCATGGGCCGCGAGGCCGACCCGATCCAGCAATTTCAGCCCCTTGTCCCGCGCGGCGGCTTTATCCCGTTTCAGCACCTTGATCTGGGCCAGCGTCAGGTTATCGATGATGGAGAGATGCGGGAACAGCTCAAAATGCTGGAACACCATCCCTACCTTGGCGCGCAGTTGCGCCAGATTGGTTTTCCGGTCATTCACCGGAATACCGTTCACCACGATCTGGCCTTTCTGAACCGGCTCCAGGCCGTTAACGGTTTTAATCAGGGTGGATTTGCCGGAGCCTGAGGGGCCGCATACCACCACAACTTCCCCTTTTTTCACTTCAGTGCTGCACTCCGTTAATACCTGGAAATGCCCATACCACTTGGAAATACTCTTCAGGGAGATCATGAAACGGTCCTTTTCTTCAATACGCTGACCACCAACGAGGCCGCGATGCTAATAACAAAGTAAACCAGCCCGGCAAACAGCACCATTTCCACCTGGGTGCCGTCGCGCTCGCCAATCGTGG
The DNA here is from genome assembly GCF_002858805.1 of Chimaeribacter arupi. GTDB lineage: Bacteria > Pseudomonadota > Gammaproteobacteria > Enterobacterales > Enterobacteriaceae > Chimaeribacter > Chimaeribacter arupi. The sequence continues at coordinate 88,870 of NZ_PJZI01000002.1, read as the reverse complement.
TGGCGGTGCGGAAAAAGTCCGCCAGGCTCAGCACATACACCAGGGACGTATCCTGGAACAACACAATGCCCTGGGTCAGCAGCAGTGGGATCATCGCCCGGAACGCCTGCGGCAGGATCACCAGCTTCATGGATTGCCACGGCGTCATGCCCAGCGCCAGTGCAGCGGCACCCTGGCCGCGGGCGACGCTGAGAATACCGGCGCGGATAATCTCGGAGTAATAGGCCGCTTCAAACAGCGCAAACGCCACCATCGCCGAAATCAGGCGGATATCAGCATGTGGGGAGAGGCCCAGCCCTTTTTGCAGCAGGCCCGGCACCACCAGATAGAACCACAGCAACACCATCACCAGCGGCACCGAGCGGAACAGGTTGACATACAGCGTGGCAAACCAGCTGATCACCTTGATGCTCGACAAACGCATCACCGCCAGCAGCGTGCCCCACAGGATGCCGAACACAATCGCCGTCAGGGTGATTTTGAGGGTTATCACCATGCCGTCCAGCAGGTAAGGGAAACTGGGCGGAATTGAACTCCAGTCAAATTCGTACATTATTTACCCCCCGTATGGCCCGGCAGCCTGACTTTGGATTCGACCAGCCGCATAAACACCATAATCACTGCGTTAATCAGGATGTAGGCCAGCGTGATGGCGGTGAATGACTCATACGCATGGGCCGAATAGTCGAGCAGTTTGCCGGCCTGCGCAGCCATATCCACCAGGCCGATGGTGGAGGCGATAGCCGAGTTTTTCACCAGGTTCAGCATCTCTGATGTCATCGGCGGCACAATCACCCGGTAGGCATTCGGCAGCAGCACATAGCGGTAGGTTTGCGGCAGGGTCAGCCCCATCGCCAGCCCGGCGGCTTTCTGGCCGCGCGGCAGGGACTGAATGGCCGCCCGTACCTGCTCACACACGCGGGCCGCGGTAAACAGCCCCAGGCAGATCATGGAGGAGAGGAAAAACTGAATGTTCGGGTCCAGTTCGGATTTGAACCACATGCCGAGATCCGGCGGTAACAATTCCGGCACCACCAGATACCAGATGAAAAACTGAACAATCAGCGGCACGTTCCGGAACAATTCCACGTAGCAGGTACCGAGCCCGGCGAGTAACCGGTTAGGTACCGTACGCAGAATGCCAAACAGCGAGCCGACAAAAAACGCGATAATCCAGGCACAGAATGAAAGTGCAATCGTGACCTGAAAACCAGACCAGATCCAGCCAAGATAGGTGGTATTACCAAACGGGGCTTCTTGCAGGAAAATGCCCCAGTTCCAGTTGGTTGACATAAACAACTCCATACAACGGATCGCAGTGATCCGGGAGAGAACGCCTGACAGGCGCGGCACACCATGAAAAAAGCGGGGTGGGGAACGGCCACCCCGCTTCCTGTCTGTCCTGCATGTTGCCGTTATCCGGGCAGGTTACGGCTTATCGTTTGGTGCTTTAAACAGGGCTTTCATGTCGTCTGACAGGGCAAAGTTCATGTTGAGGTTTTTTGGCGGAATTGGCTTCTGGAACCAGGTCTCATACCATTTCGCCGCTTCGCCTGACGTCTGGGCCTGGGCGATGGTGTCATCCATCAGTTTCTTAAAGCTGGCGTCGCCTCGCGGCAGCATACAGCCGTAAGCTTCATGGGATTGCGGCGTGCCGACGATGTCCCATTGATCCGGTTTTTTCGCTTTGGCGCGTTCGCCGGCCAGCAGGGCGTCATCCATCATAAAGGCCACGGCGCGGCCGCTTTCCAGCGTACGGAAAGAGTCCCCGTGGTCTTTGGCGCTGATGATGCGCATCTCCATCTTTTTCTCTTCATTGAGCTTATTAAGCAGCACTTCAGAGGTGGTGCCGGAGGTGACGACCACCGTCTTGCCTTTCAGGTCCGGGAAGTCTTTTATCGGCGAGCCTTTTTTCACCAGCAGGCGGGTACCTACCACAAAAATACTGTTGGAGAAGGCAGCCTGTTGCTGGCGCTCAAGGTTATTGGTGGTGGAACCACATTCGAAATCAAAGGTGCCGTTTTGCAGCAGCGGGATGCGGTTCTGTGAGGTGATCGGCAGCAGTTTTACCTTCAGGTCCGGCGCATTCAGTTGTTTTTTAATCGCCTCAACAATCAGGTTGGAATAGTCCTGGGAGTAACCCACGACTTTCTGAGTATTATCGTAATAGGAGAACGGCACCGAAGATTCACGGTGGCCCACGACAATCACGCCGTTTTGTTTGATTTTTTGCAACGTGTCGGGGGCAGCCTGATTACCGGCAGCGGCGGTGGGCTGGGCCGCATGGGCGGCGCCTGTGGCAATGCCGGCGAGCAGCAGCGATAACGCCAGTTTGCGCATTTGCATGGTCCTACTCCTTGCTGTTGTTATGATTCTGACGTGTGACGTCGAAATCAAAAAAGAGACCGCATCGGAACGCGGCAAGAGGCCGGGAGGCCTGTCTGAACATAGCTGAATGTAAATATATTGATACCAGAACGTTTCTTTTTTGCGACCAACGCCGCACCAAATAGAGGCAAAAAATCTGCCCTGCACGTTTGTTGTGCAGCAGGCGCGCAAAGGCGGTGCAGGTTAATGCGAAATGTCCGGATGGGTGACGTTTTCAGCTAAATCCCAGCAATATCAAGCAAACGCTGTGCCAAAACGGGGAAGAGGAAATAAAAAAGCCGGGAGAAATCTCCCGGCTTCAGGCCATGATGCGGCTGTTTACACTGCGCGTGAGCGGCGCAACGTGGCGATAAGGGCGGCACCGCCGGCCAGCAGGGTGAGGAGCCAAACCGGCAGGGCGCCGAGACGGGCATAAGGGGTCAGCCCGGTGGTCGGGGTCACCTGTACCTCCAGCACCTGACGGGTAAATTGCGGGATCTGCTTAATCACGTTGCCTTTCGCGTCTACCGCGGCCGTCACGCCATTATTGGTGCTGCGCAACAAGGGGCGCCCTAATTCCAGCGCGCGCATACGGGCCATTTGGAAATGCTGCCACGGCCCAATTGAGTGGCCGAACCAGGCATCGTTAGAGATGGTCAGCAAAAAGTCCGTATCCGGCCGCAAATTGGCCCGCACCTGTTCACCGAGCACAATCTCATAGCAGATGGCTGCCGTGAGGTTAAAGCCCGCCGCCTGTAACGGTGGCTGCACATAGCCGCCGCGGCTAAAGGAGGACATCGGCAAATCAAAGAAGGGGGCCAGCGGGCGCAGCAAACTTTCCAGCGGCACAAACTCGCCAAACGGCACCAGATGGTGCTTATTAAAGCGGTCCTGATTCAGGTAGTGGTAGGGCGTTTGTTCACCCAGCACAATCATGCTGTTGTAGTAGTCATAACCCTGCTGAGTCTGGCGCGCGTCCACGATGCCGGTGATCAGGCTGCTGTGGTGCGAACGCATCAGGTCATCCATCATACCGAGGAAAGGCTGCTGATCGCGCTCGATATCCGGAATCGCGGATTCCGGCCAGATGATCAGCGAAGCCTTGCCGGCATAAGGGCGGCTCGCATCCAGATAAATTTGCAGTGTCTGCTCAAGGACTTTCGGGTCCCACTTCATGGACTGCGGAATATTGCCCTGTACCATCGCCACATTGGCTGTTTTTTGCGGCTCCGGGGTGAACCAGGTCAACTGGCGCAACGGCCACGGCAGCAGCAGCATCGCCAGCGCCACCACGGCCGGCAGGGGCTTGCGCTGGAACAGCGCATACACCAGCAGCCCGCTCAGCGACATCAACATAAAGGTGATGGTTTCAACGCCCAGCAGCGGCGCGATGCCTTTCAACGGGCCGTCAATCTGGCTATAGCCAAATTGCAGCCAGGGGAAGCCGGTCAGCACCCAGCCGCGCAGGAACTCCGTGACCTGCCACAGCGCAGGCGCAGCCAGCGCCACCCGCCACACCGTCAGGCGCGGCCACAGGCGCGTCAGTACACCGGCGAACAATGAGGTATAGAGCGAGAGATAGGCGGCCAGCAGTACCACTAAAAACAGGTTAACAGGCTCCGGCATCCCGCCGAACTGGGCAATACTGACGTACACCCAGTTGACCCCGCTGCCGAACAAACCCAGCCCCCAGAAGAACCCTACCCAGGCGGACTGGCTGGCGGTGCGGTTGAGCGTCAGCGCCTGCAGGCCACACAGCGAGACAATGGCTGCGGGCCAGATATCATACGGGGAAAACGCCAGGGTGCCGCAGGCACCAAACAAGAGCGCCAGCGGCAGGCGTAGCCGCTGGCGTTGCAAAAGTAAGGCAAGGGTCATGGATGTTTTATTCTTCCAGTTCCAGTTTGGGTTGCGGTGCGTCGTCCGGAATTTTGACATGAACCTGGATAATACGTCGGCTGTCGGCCATCGCAACTTTAAATACGTAACCGTCAATTTCGATGGTTTCACCCCTGGCCGGGAGGTGACCAAATGCCTGCATCACCAGGCCGCCAATGGTATCCACCTCTTCATCACTGTAGTGCGTCTGGAACACCTCATTGAAATCTTCAATCGGTGTCAGCGCCCGGACAGTGTAGGTATGGCGGCTGAGCTGACGGACGTCACGATCTTCTTCATCGTCATATTCGTCCTCAATTTCACCCACAATCAGCTCCAGAATATCCTCAATGGTGACCAGGCCGGAGACACCGCCAAACTCATCAATGACAATCGCCATGTGGTACCGCTGGGAGCGGAACTCCTTCAGCATCCGGTCAACCCGTTTGCTTTCCGGCACCACCACCGCAGGGCGCAGCACTTTGTCGATGCTGAACGGCTCGGACGTGGTGCGCATAAACGGCAGCAGGTCTTTGGCCATCAGGATGCCTTCAATATGATCCTTGTCTTCGCTGATCACCGGGAAGCGGGAGTGGGCGGATTCAATGATCACATCCAGGCACTCTTCCAGCGGCTGGTTCCGTTTCAGGGTCACCATCTGCGAACGCGGGATCATGATGTCACGCACGCGCTGATCGGCGATATCCATCACGCCTTCCAGCATGTCACGGGTATCAGGGTCAATCAGGTCGTTCTGTTCGGAGTCGCGGATCAGCTCGACCAGGTCGCCACGGTTTTTAGGCTCGCCGTGGAATAACTGGCTGAGGATAAGGGAGAAAAAGCCCTTCTTGGGACTGGGGCTGTCATTGCTCTGTGAATGGTCGTCGCTCATGGCGGTCTGGTTAATATTACTCGTATTGGGAGGAAAGGTTATTATTAGTGATGCTGCGGCATTTGTCGCGGCCTTCTTTTTCAGTCCGGCCACAAAAAAACACCGCAGATCATCAACTAATATCAGAGGTCATCTTTTTCAGAAAGATAGGGGTCAGGATAACCCATACCCTGCATGATGTCTGTTTCCAAAGATTCCATCTCTTCGGCTTCTTCGTCAACAATATGATCGTACCCTAGCAGATGGAGGCTGCCGTGAACAACCATATGTGCCCAGTGCGCCATCAACGGTTTGCCTTGCTCGCCGGCTTCGCGCTCCACGACCTGGCGGCAGATGATCAAATCACCCAGCAGCGGCATCTCCATACCCGGCGGTGCCTCAAACGGGAAAGAGAGCACGTTGGTCGGTTTGTCCATGCCCCGGTAGGTCAGGTTCAGGTCATGGCTTTCGGCTTCATCCACCAGTCGGATGGTCACTTCCGACTCTTCCTGAAACTGCGGCAACACATGGTCGAGCCAGCGCTGGAAGTCCGCCTCAGCCGGCAGGCCGGACGGCGCTTCACAGGCGATCTGCAAATCAAGGATCACGTTGCTCACGGCGCCTCCTGCGGGGCAGAGGCGGCATGTTGCAGCGCGTCACGCTTACGCTGTTCCGCGGCGGCATCTTTGCGTTTCTGCTCTTCGGCTTCCCAGGCCTCATAGGCCACTACGATACGGGCGACCACCGGGTGGCGCACCACGTCTTCGCTGTGGAAGAAGTTAAAGCTTATCTCTTCCACATCTGACAGCACCTCAATGGCGTGCCGCAGGCCCGATTTCTGGTTACGCGGCAGGTCAATCTGCGTGACGTCGCCGGTAATCACCGCCTTGGAGTTAAAGCCGATACGGGTCAGGAACATCTTCATCTGTTCGATGGTGGTGTTCTGGCTCTCATCCAGAATGATGAACGCGTCATTCAGGGTACGGCCACGCATATAGGCCAGCGGGGCCACCTCAATCACATTGCGCTCAATCAGTTTTTCCACCCGCTCAAAGCCCAGCATTTCAAACAGGGCGTCATACAGCGGGCGCAGGTACGGGTCGACTTTCTGGCTGAGGTCACCCGGCAGGAAGCCCAGTTTTTCACCCGCCTCTACCGCAGGGCGGGTGAGCATGATGCGGCGGACTTCCTGGCGCTCCAGGGCATCTACGGCCGTTGCCACGGCCAGGTACGTTTTCCCGGTCCCGGCAGGGCCGATACCGAAGGTAATGTCGTTGTCCAGAATATTGGCAATATACTGGGCCTGATTAGGGGTACGGGGTTTCACCATGCCGCGTTTGGTGCGGATGGTCACGGCTTTGCCATAGTCGGGCACGCTTTCGGCGGTCTGCTCCAGCACATGGCTCTCTTTGATAGCGAGATGGATTTGCTCCGGATCGATATCGGCGATTTCACCGCGCAGCGGCGCCGTTTCTACATAGAGATGGCGCAGGATGTCAGCAGCAGCCTGAACAACCAGGCTCTTGCCGACCAGCTTAAAGTGGTTGTCGCGGCGGTTAATCTCGATGCCTAACCGGCGTTCAAGATGTTTGATATTGTCATCAAACGGCCCGCACAGGCTCTGTAAGCGCTGGTTATCGGCGGGTTCTAGCAGGAGTTCTTGTGTCTCGACGTTCAAACTGTTCCTCTGGGTCACATAGGGCCTGTTGATAGCGATAAGGTCTGTTCTGCCGGGAAGGCAGCATACCGTAAGCATACATGCCATTGTCCGCTTCTTCCTCTTTCTGGCAAGAGATGCTGCGGACCCGGAGTATGAATATGCGGCACAAATCGAAAAATTAAATGGCCTGCTGCAAGATAGTTTCAGTTGCGGGGAAGAAGTGCGGCAAATCGCTAAAAAAATAAAGGGCGCCTCAGGCGCCCTGCAGCCTGGCCAGCGCCTTATCAGGGCTGGTAGATCCCGACGCCCAGCGCATTTTCCTTACGGGTACGGGCAATCACCGCTGACGGTGACTCGTGAATGCGCAGATCCATCTGCGCTTCGGTGCGTACCACCACGCCGCGCAGTGAGTTGGCATACACATCGACAATCTCAACATCCACGAATTTGCCGATCATATCCGGGGTGCCTTCGAAGTTAACCACACGGTTATTTTCTGTGCGGCCGCTCAGCTCCATCAGGCTCTTGCGTGACGTGCCTTCAACCAGAATACGCTGCACGGTGCCGACCATCTGGCGGCTGAACTGCATCACCTGCTGGTTGATGCGCTCCTGCAGAATATGGAGGCGCTGTTTTTTCTCGTCTTCACTGACATCGTCCACCATGTCTGCCGCCGGTGTGCCGGGGCGGGCAGAGTAGATAAAGCTGTAGCTCACATCAAAATTGACTTCAGCAATCAGCTTCATGGTCTGTTCAAAGTCAGCGGCGGTTTCCCCCGGGAAGCCCACAATAAAGTCGGAGCTGAGGTGGATGTCCGGCCGCGCCTGGCGCAGCTTACGGATGATCGCCTTATACTCCAGCACCGTATGCGCGCGTTTCATCATCATCAGCACGCGGTCAGAGCCGCACTGCACCGGCAGGTGCAGGAAGCTGACCAGCTCCGGCGTGTCGCGGTACACATCGATGATGTCATCGGTGAATTCAATCGGGTGGCTGGTGGTGAAACGCAGCCGGTCAATGCCGTCAATGGCAGCGACCAGGCGCAGCAGCTCGGCAAAGCTACAGACCGAACCGTCATAATTCAGCCCGCGGTAAGCATTGACGTTCTGCCCCAGCAGGTTGACTTCACGTACGCCCTGCGCTGCCAGCTGTGCCACTTCAAACAGGATGTCGTCACTCGGGCGGCTGACCTCTTCACCACGGGTGTAAGGCACCACACAGAAGCTGCAATATTTGTTGCACCCTTCCATGATGGAGACAAAAGCGGTGGGGCCATCGGCCCGCGGTTCCGGCAGGCGGTCAAACTTCTCGATTTCCGGGAAGCTGACGTCCACCACCGGGCTGCGGGTGCCGCTGACCTGGTTGATCATTTCCGGTAAACGGTGCAGGGTTTGCGGGCCGAACACGATATCAACACAGGGCGCACGCTGGCGGAGATGTTTCCCTTCCTGCGATGCCACACAGCCACCCACCCCGATAATCAGGTTGGGGTTGGTTTCTTTCAGTAATTTCCAACGGCCGAGAAGGTTGAAGACTTTTTCCTGCGCCTTTTCACGGATGGAACAGGTATTCAGCAACAGAAGATCGGCCTCTTCGGCATGTTCTGTCAGCTCATAACCATGAGTGCTTCCCAACAGGTCAGCCATCTTGGATGAATCGTACTCATTCATCTGACAGCCCCAGGTTTTAATATGCAGTTTTTTTGTCATTGACTTGCCATTACTCAATGCAGAAGAAAAAGCTTCCCGAATAAGCTCGGTGTGCAGGGCGCCTAGTGTAATCGCTCACTGCGGTGGTGACCAGCAGAGGAAAACCGCCTTGCGCCTGATGCTAACAGAAAAATCCGGTACACTTCGTGCAGACGCGATCACAAACGGGTATTTGGCCTTTATGAACAATTCAGATAAGCATTCCGACATTACCGTTGTCGGTGGCGGCATGGTCGGCGCCGCGGCGGCCCTTGGGCTGGCTGAGCAGGGGTTTAGCGTGGCATTGCTGGAACACGCAGCCCCGCCTGAGTTTGACCCGCAGAGCGCCCCTGATTTGCGCATCTCCGCGCTGGGCTGCACCTCGGTCGCGCTCCTGACCCGGCTGGGTGCCTGGCAAAACGTGGCACAGATGCGCAGTGCGCCTTACCGCCGGCTGGAAACCTGGGAGATGCCGGGGTCAGAGGTGATTTTCGATGCCGCGGCGCTGGGCTTGCCGGAGCTGGGGTATATGGTGGAAAACACGGTGCTCCAGCGGGCGCTCTGGCAGCAGGTGGAACAGCAGCCGGCTATCCGGTTGCATTGCCCGGCCAGCTTAAAAAGCATGGAGAAAACCCCGCACGGCTGGCAGCTGACGCTACAGGATGGCCAGACGCTGACGACGCAGCTGGTCATCGGCGCGGACGGCGCGAATTCACAGGTGCGGCAACTGGCCGGTATCGGCATTAACGGCTGGCAGTATCGCCAGTCCTGTATGTTGATCAGTGTGAAAACCGCCGCGCCGGATCAGGATGTCACCTGGCAGCAGTTTTTCCCCAGCGGCCCACGCGCCTTTCTGCCGCTGTCCGGCCACTATGCGTCATTGGTCTGGTACGACAGCCCGGCCCGCATCCGGTATTTACAATCGCTGCCGATGGCCCAGCTCAGCCGGGAGATCCAGCAGGCCTTCCCGGAGAGGGTCGGCAATGTCACTGCGCTGGCGGCCGGTGCGTTCCCGCTGGTCCGCCGCCACGCCCAACACTATGTCCGCCCCGGCGTCGCCCTGATTGGGGATGCAGCGCATACCATTAATCCGCTGGCCGGGCAGGGCGTGAATCTCGGTTACCGCGATGTGGAGGCATTGATTGACGTGCTGGCGGCAGCGCGTGAACGGGGCGAAGCGTGGGCCGGTGAGCCGGTGTTGATGCGCTATCAGCGCCGCCGCAAAGTCGATAACCTGATGATGCAAAGCGGTATGGATCTGTTCTATACCGCCTTCAGTAACGATCTGGCCCCGGTGCGGATGCTGCGTAACGCTGCGCTGATGGCGGCGCAGCGTGGCGGCAGCCTGAAAAATCGCGCCTTGCGTTACGCGCTGGGACTCTGACAGCAGGGCAGGCCGGGAAGCGTCCCGGCTTTCTGCCTGAGCCATTTCCTTGCTGAGCGCAGAAAAGCAAAAAGCCCGCCGAAGCGAGCTTTTTACTTTTTTTTGGCTGGGGTACCAGGATTCGAACCTGGGAATGCCGGAATCAGAATCCGGTGCCTTACCGCTTGGCGATACCCCAAAAATTTGGTGGCTACGACGGGAATCGAACCTGTGACCCCAGCATTATGAGTGCTGTGCTCTAACCAGCTGAGCTACGTAGCCAAATTGTATTGCGTGTTCTGTTACTGCGTTGAAACTGTTTCAGATAAAAACAACTTCTACTATAACAATGACTTACTATTTCATAATCACAACATAATTGCAAGTGTTGTATGGCTGGGGTACCTGGATTCGAACCAGGGAATGCCGGTATCAAAAACCGGTGCCTTACCGCTTGGCGATACCCCAACAGGAGTTAACAACACAAATTATGCTTCTTCCGAAGAAGAAATGGCTGGGGTACCTGGATTCGAACCAGGGAATGCCGGTATCAAAAACCGGTGCCTTACCGCTTGGCGATACCCCATCCGTTACAACGCCTGGATAGAAATGGTGCGGGAGGCGAGACTTGAACTCGCACACCTTGCGGCGCCAGAACCTAAATCTGGTGCGTCTACCAATTTCGCCACTCCCGCAAAAAAGATGGTGGCTACGACGGGATTCGAACCTGTGACCCCAGCATTATGAGTGCTGTGCTCTAACCAGCTGAGCTACGTAGCCATCTTTTTTCGCGTTACCTTCGTCGGCGTTGCGGGGCGCATTATGCGGATATGACCGAATTGCGTCAACAAGTTTTTTAACGAAAAACGGCATCCCGCTTCTGTTTGTCTGGCTTATGAACAGTCTGCGGAGAAAATCGGCAAAAAGTGTCATTTATCACGCAATTGTGCCATAAAAAACGGGCCGTAAGCGGCCCGTTATTGGAAATTCCCGGCGGGTTTACCCCTTAATAGGCTGACTGGTGAACACCTACTGCACGGCCGGAAGGATCGTCCATCTTTTTGAAGGATTCATCCCATTCAATCGCCTTGGCAGACGAACAGGCCACCGACGGGCCGCCCGGCACACATTCCGCGGCGCTCGGCACCGGGAACAGCTCTTCAAAGACCGTACGGTACAGGTAAGCCTCTTTGGACACCGGCGTGTTGTACGGGAAGCGGAAGCGGGCGGTTTCCAGCTGTTGGTCCGTGACCTGTTGCGCCGCTACTTCTTTCAGTGTGTCGATCCAGCTGTAACCCACGCCGTCGGAGAACTGCTCTTTTTGCCGCCAGGCAACGCTTTCCGGCAGGTAAGATTCGAAACACTCCCGCAGGATATGCTTCTCCATCTTGCCGTTACCGCACATTTTGTCTTTCGGGTTGATGCGCATCGCCACGTCCAGGAATTTCTTGTCCAGGAACGGCACGCGGGCTTCAACGCCCCAGGCAGACATCGCTTTGTTGGCGCGTGCGCAGTCATACATATGCAGCGCCAGCAGTTTGCGCACGGTTTCTTCATGGAACTCTTTAGCGTCCGGCGCTTTATGGAAGTAGAGGTAGCCGCCGAAGACTTCATCGGCCCCTTCGCCGGAGAGCACCATTTTGATACCCATCGCCTTGATTTTACGTGACATCAGGTACATCGGCGTGGACGCGCGGATGGTGGTGACGTCATAGGTTTCGATGTGGTAGATAACATCGCGGATCGCATCCAGCCCTTCCTGCACGGTGAAATGGATCTCATGGTGCACGGTGCCGAGGTGGCGGGCCACGTCTTTGGCTGCGCGCAGATCCGGCGATCCTTCCAGGCCGACGGCGAAGGAGTGGAGCTGGGGCCACCAGGCCTCACTGCGGTTGTCATCTTCTACCCGGCGGCCGGCGAATTTCTTGGTAATCGCCGAAATAATGGACGAGTCCAGCCCGCCGGAGAGCAGCACGCCGTACGGCACATCAGACATCAGGTGGCTTTTCACCGATTCTTCCAGTGCGTTACGCAGGGCAGCGGCATCGGTGGTGTTGTCTTTGACGTTGTCGAACTCGAACCAGTCGCGACGGTAATACTCCTGCACTTTCCCGTCCTGGCTCCACAGGTAGCTGCCCGCTGGGAACTCCTGGATGGTTTTGCAGACCGGCACCAGAGATTTCATCTCAGAGGCAACAAACAGGTTGCCGTGCTCATCATGGCCCATATAGAGCGGGATGATGCCGAGGTGGTCACGGCCCACCAGATAAGCTTCTTTTTCGGTGTCATACAGAATGAAGGCGAACATCCCCTGCAATTCGTCGAGGAATGCCGGCCCTTTTTCCTGATACAGCGCCAGGATCACTTCGCAGTCAGAACCGGTCTGGAAGGCGTAACGGTCGCCCAGCTCCTGACGCAGTGCCTGATGGTTATAGATCTCACCGTTTACCGCCAGAACATGGGTGTGTGCTGCGTTATAGAGAGGTTGTGCGCCGGTGTTGACGTCCACAATAGAGAGACGCTCATGCGCCAGAATGGCTTTTTCACCTGCATAGACGCCGGACCAGTCCGGGCCACGGTGACGCATCAGACGGGACAGCTCCAGCGCTTTTTTACGCAGTTCAGCCGCGTCAGTTTTGATATCGAGCACACCAAAAATAGAACACATATAACTCTCCTAACGCATTTCTCGGGCGGTAATGATGTTGTGAGGCAGCCGGTTATCAGGGGGGTGTTGCGTGGCAGACACCCTGGCTGCGGGTCTGATAAAGAACATGCGCCAAAACCCGCAGGGTATGCAAGAGATTTAGCGTCAGAGGGAAAAATAGTTCATCGGCCACCCTGAATTTTTAGCGGATTATGATTTTTAAGGCAGATAAATTATCGATTATGCAATTTTTGGCAGGGCAAGGCGGGAAGCGGCAAAAAAGGGGGAAAAGAAAAAGTGCGGCCTGGCCGGCGGGCCAGACCCAGCGGTTAAATCACATCAATCTCTGCGACAGACGGGTAGATCCAGGTTGGCCGGAAGGGCATGGCATCAATATCACTCAGGGTGGAAACGCCGGAAAGCACCAGAATGGTTTCCAGCCCGGCCTGAAAACCGGCCAGAATATCGGTACGCAGGTTATCGCCGACAATTACCGTTTCCTCAGAGTGCGCCTGCATCTGGTTCAGGGCCGAGCGGATAATCCACGGGCTGGGTTTCCCCACATAAAAAGGCTGGCGGCCGGTGATTTTTTCAATCGGCGCGCACAGCGCCCCACACGCCGGGAAAAAGCCGCGCCCGTGGGTATCCGGGTTGGTGGCGATAAAACGTGCTCCATTCGAAATGAAGTAGGCGGCTTTATGGATCATATCGAAGTTATAGGAGCGGGTTTCCCCCACGATGACGAAATCGGGGTTGATGTCAGTGATGGTGAAACCGGCTTTATACAGCTCATGAATTAAGGCGCCTTCCCCAATAACGAAGGCTTTTTTCCCCTCCTGGCGGCGCAGAAAATCAGCGGTGGCCATAGCCGAGGTGAAAAAGGCGGTGTCAGGCACTTCAATGCCGGCAGCCAGAAAGCGGTTCGACAAATCCTGCGCTGTCTGTGACGGGTAGTTGGTCAGGATCACCAGCGGCATTCCCTGTTCCTGTATGCGCGCCAGAAAAATATCTGCACCGGGTACGGCGGTATTGTCGTGCATCAACACGCCGTCAATATCACAAATCACATTTTTTATCGTCATAGGCTTGCGTACTCATAGGAAGTTGAAGGCAATACGGGTTGAAAGCTCCAGGGTTAACCGCGATACGGTCAAACGTGCCCGGCCTGAAAAAAACGGCCCGCACACGGCGAGTCGTATTCAGGCGTGAAGGTCAACAGTATAGGCCAGCGTGGCGTTCTGGGAGCATCAGGACTCCAGCAGACGTTGCAGCAGCACCCCATTCAGCATGGCGCGCTTTGCCAGCGCAAAGGCACCAATAGAGGAACGGTGGTTAAGCTCAGAGGTGACAATCGGGAGATTCTTGCGGAAATCTTTCAACACCTGGGTATTGATGCACGCCTGAATCGCCGGCAGCAACACCTTCTGTGCCTCGGTAATCTCCCCGGCAATCACCACTTTTTGCGGGTTGAATAAGTTGATGGCAATCGCGATCGCTTTGCCCAGATAACGGCCCACATTTTCAATCACTTCAGTAGCCAGCGGATCGCCGCGGTTGGCGGCTTTGCAGATGGCACTGATGCTGTAATCGTCCAGCGTCAGTTTGCTGGGGTAGCCCTGGGTCAGCAGGTTGCGCACCCGGTTCTCAATCGCGGCGTTGGCTGCGATGGTTTCCAGGCAGCCAAAATTGCCGCAATGGCAGCGCTCACCCAGCGGGTCAACCTGAATATGGCCGATTTCCCCTACGTTACCGTTACTGCCGAGGAAAATCTGGCCATTGACCAGAATGCCTGCGCCGGTGCCGCGATGCAGCCGGACCAGCAGGGAGTCCTCGCAGTCGCGCGTTGCACCAAAGTAGTGCTCGGCCAGTGCCAGGCTGCGGATGTCATGGCCCACAAAGCTGGTCACGTTGAAGCGCTGTTGCAGGGTGTCCACCAGCCGCCAGTTATGGACGCTGATGTGCGGCATATAGCGCACCACACCTTTTTCCGGGTCCACCAGGCCGGGCAGGATCACCGCAATCGCAATCAGCTCACGCATTTTGCGCTGGTACTGGTCGATAAAGGCGGCAATCGCCTCACACAGCGCCTCTTCCAGCGTTTCCTGTGTGCGTTGGGGCAGGGCAGAGTGCGTTTCGCCCAGCGCCTTGCCGCTCATGTCATACAGGGTCAGGGTGGCGTCGTGGCGGCCCAGCCGGACGGCCAGGGTGTGGAAATGGCGGGTTTCAGTGATGATGGAGATAGCGCGGCGGCCGCCGGTGGAGGCTTGCTGATCCACTTCGCGGATCAGCCCGCGCTCCAGCAGCTGGCGGGTAATTTTCGTGACACTGGCCGGGGCCAGCTGGCTCAGCTCCGCAATCTGGATGCGTGAAATGGGCCCTTGCTGATCGATCAGGCGGTAGACCGCGGCGCCATTTAATTGCTTAACCAGATCAACATTTCCGATTTGTGTCTGTCCGCCGGTGGTCATCTACACATTACCCGCTCATGGTTACACTTCGTTGCCGTTGACGAAGGTCTTGGTGATATGGAAATCACGATCGAATGCGGTGAGGTTAGCGACCTTGCCCGCCTCCAGCGTGCCTAACGCAGAGTCCATGCCAATCGCCCGCGCCGGATACAGCGTGGCCATTCGCAGGGCCTCATCCAGGGCGATGCCTGCATGTTCAACGCTGTTCTGCACGGCTTCAATCATGGTCAATGCAGAACCGCTCAGCGTGCCGTTGTCATCCACGCACAGCCCGTCGCGATAGTATATTGTTTTACCGGCAAAAATGAACTGATCAATATTGCCGCCCGCCGGGGCGGTGGCATCTGTGACCAGCACCAGTTTGTCACCTTTCAGCCGTTTGGCATTACGGATACTGGCCCACGCCACATGTAACCCATCAGCAATAATGCCGCTGTAAACGTCCGGGGTATCAAAAATCGCCCCCATCAGGCCCGGCTCACGGCCGGTCAGGTATGGCATGGCGTTATACAGGTGGGTGGAGAACGTCACCCCCGCGGCAAAGCCTTTGCGCGCCTCATCGTACGTCGCATTGGAGTGCCCGGCAGACACCACAATACCGGCCGCGGAGAGGCGGCGGATCACCGCATCATCAACCCGTTCCGGTGCCAGCGTGACTTTGGTTATCACATCGGCGTTGTCACACAGGTAGTCGATCATCGCGTCATCCGGGGTGCGGATGAAATCCGGGTTGTGGGTGCCTTTTTTCAGCGGGTTAAGGTACGGCCCTTCCAGATGCAGGCCCAGCGCCTGATTCTGGTGGGTTTGCAGGTAAGCGCGCATCACGGCGATACCATGCTTCATATAGTCATCACTGCAGGTGATGAGGGTCGGCAGGAAACTGGTGCAGCCGGAGCGCTCATTGGCTTTCTGCATGATCTCCAGTGTCTTTTCGGAAATGGCGTCCAGCGAATCGTTGAACTGCACACCGCCGCAGCCGTTGAGTTGCAGGTCGATAAAGCCGGGAGCCAGGTTCGCGCCGCCCAGGTCGCGGGTTTCAATGCCTGCCGGCAACTCCGCTTCCGGGCATACCCGGCTGATCAGCCCGTTTTCAACCACGACAGCATGGCCATCAAGAACATCGTGGCCGGTATAAAGCCGCCCGTGAATTAACGCGTACATCTGTGCCCCCTGATTACATTCTTTCTACTGATTACTGTCTGCACTGCCGCAGGCGGGTATCGCCGGCGGCCGTCGCAGAGATTACAGATCTTTCATGTTTTCCGCTTCCAGCTCGCGGAAATATTTCACGGTTTTTACTTTCAGCTCCATGGTGGACGGCTCATCACACACCATAACCGCTTTCGGGTGCAGCTGCAGGCAGCTGATGGTCCACATGTGATTGATGTTGCCTTCTACTGCCGCCTGAAGCGCCTGGGCTTTCAGATGACCGGTAACCAGAATCATCACTTCCTCGGCATCCAGCAGCGTGCCGACGCCCACGGTCAGGGCATATTTCGGCACCTGGCTGACGTCGCCGCCAAAGAAACGGGAGTTGGCAATGCGCGTTTCTTCCGTCAGCGTTTTGATGCGGGTGCGGGACGCCAGGGAAGAGGCCGGTTCGTTGAAGGCGATATGGCCGTCATTGCCGACGCCGCCCATAAACAGGTTGATCTTGCCGTAAGACTTAATTTTCGCTTCGTAATTGCGGCACTCTTCCTCTACGTCGTCTGCATTGCCGTTGAGCAGGTTGATGTTTTCGTGCGGGATGTCAACGTGGTCAAAGAAGTTGCGGTACATAAAGGTGTGGTAACTCTCCGGGTGTTCCTGCGGCAGCCCGACATACTCATCCATATTGAAGGTGACCACATGTTTAAAGCTCACCTGGCCTGCTTTATGCATTGCAATAAGGTGTTTATAGGCTTCAAGGGGGGTACCGCCGGTCGGCAGGCCGAGGATGAACGGACGATCGGCCGTGGGTTTGAATGCGTTAATACGGGTAACAATATGCCGTGCCGCCCATTTGCCCACATCAGCCGTTGATTTCAGGGGGATCAGTCTCATCATTCACCTCTTAAATGCTTGAAATAAAGATATACTAGCGCGAAAGCCGGAAGGCCGGCCAAACCGGCTCCGGTGCGTAAGTACCGGTACAGCCTCAGGCTGCCTTGATTTTTTGAATCATAAAATAAGTTTTCAGGCATGACCAGCATTTTGCCGGGCGGAATGTGATTTAAGGTGATTATTATCACAAAATCCCTGCTTTTAATTTGCGATACGAATTAATTTTTTTACACTCCGCGTAGCAGTTGCTTTAACCAGATTAAGAGTAGTCGTTGCGTGCTGACACTGCTTGCATCGTCCGGCAGCGGACATATAGGGGGAAATGGTGAATATTCTAGGGTTTTTTCAACGTTTAGGTAGGTCGTTACAGTTACCTATCGCCGTGTTGCCGGTTGCCGCGCTGTTACTGCGTTTCGGCCAGCCGGACTTACTCAACATGCCTTTTATCGCCCAGGCGGGCGGGGCAATCTTCGATAACCTGGCACTGATTTTCGCCATCGGTGTGGCGTCCACCTGGTCCAAAGACAATGCCGGTTCTGCGGCGCTGGCCGGTGCGGTCGGTTATTTTGTCCTGACCAAAGCGATGGTCACCATCAACCCGGCGGTGAACATGGGGGTGCTCTCCGGCATCATCACCGGGCTGGTGGGCGGGATGGTCTACAACCGCTGGTCTGACATCAAGCTGCCGGATTTCCTCAGCTTCTTTGGCGGCAAACGCTTTGTGCCGATTGCCACCGGGTTCTTCTGCCTGATCCTGGCCGCCATTTTCGGCTACGTCTGGCCGCCGGTGCAGGATGCCATCCGTGCCGGTGGGGAGTGGATCGTCTCTGCGGGCGCGCTGGGGGCCGGTATCTTCGGGTTCGTCAACCGTTTGCTGATCCCGACCGGGCTGCATCAGGTGCTGAACACCATCGCCTGGTTCCAGATTGGTGATTTCACCAACGCGGCCGGGACGGTATTCCACGGGGACATCAACCGCTTCTACGCCGGTGACGGCACCGCCGGGATGTTTATGTCCGGCTTCTTCCCGATCATGATGTTCGGCCTGCCGGGTGCGGCGCTGGCGATGTACCTGGCGGCCCCGAAAGCGCGCCGCCCGATGGTGGGCGGGATGCTGCTCTCTGTAGCGGTCACGGCTTTCCTGACCGGCGTCACCGAGCCGCTGGAATTCCTGTTTATGTTCCTGGCACCGCTGCTCTATTTACTGCATGCGCTGCTGACCGGTATCAGCCTGTTTGTGGCCACCACGCTGGATATCCACGCCGGGTTCTCCTTCTCTGCCGGGGCCATCGACTACGCGCTGATGTATAACCTGCCGGCCGCCAGCAGCAATGTCTGGATGTTGCTGGTGATGGGGCTGGTGGCGTTTGCCATCTATTTCGTGGTGTTCAGCGCGGTGATCCGCATGTTCAACCTGAAAACCCCAGGGCGTGAAGATGAGTCCGCGATCGCCCGCCCGACCACTAACAGCAATACAGAAGAGGGGTTAACGGATCTGTCCCGCAGCTACATCAGCGCGATTGGCGGTTCCGATAACCTGAAAGGGATTGATGCCTGTATTACCCGCCTGCGCCTGACTGTAAAAGATGCGGGCCGGGTGAATGATGCCGAATGCAAACGCCTGGGTGCATCCGGTGTGGTGAAACTTAACAAACAAAGTATTCAGGTGATTGTCGGGGCGAAAGCGGAGTCCATCGCGGACACCATGAAACGTCTGGTGGCGGCCGGCCCGGTCGCTGCCTCTGCCGGGGGCGCCACCGGTAATGAGCCGGTCGTGAACGTGGTCAAACAGCCGCAGGCGACGCCGAACCTCAAAGCCGTGGTAGACAGCCTGGTTTCACCGATCACCGGTGAGGTGGTGATGTTGTCTGATGTGCCGGATGAAGCGTTTGCCAGCGGTGCCGTGGGCGACGGTGTGGCAATCCGCCCCACGGGCAGTACCGTGGTGTCACCGGCGGCCGGTACCGTGGTGAAGATCTTCAACACCAACCATGCGTTCTGCCTTGAAACCGCATCCGGTGCGGAAATTGTGGTGCACATGGGGATCGACACCGTGGTACTGGGCGGCAAAGGCTTTACCCGCCTGGTGGAAGAGGGCGCGGTAGTCACCGCCGGGCAGCCGGTGCTGGAACTCGACCTGGCCTATCTGAACGCCAATGCGCGCTCCATGATTAGCCCGGTGGTGGTCAGCAACGCGGATGATTTCTCCGCCGTGGTAACGCTGGCCAGCGGCCAGGTGGTGGCAGGCCAGACTAAACTGATTGATCTGCAAGGCAAGTAAACACCCGCTTTTTCAGCAACGTGAAAACGGGAGGGGAGCAATCCTCTCCCGTTTTTTTGTTTGTGGCCGCGCCCGCCGGTTTTTCTGCAACAAACGGTTGTGTCCCAGCGTGGCTTGTTGGAACATAAGCGGTTATCAGTAGTGCTTTCGCATAGAGGAATGAAGAGATGAGTGAGGCTGAAGCCCGCCCAACAAATTTTATTCGTCAGATTATTGACGAAGATCTGGCATCCGGTAAACACAACACTGTGCATACCCGTTTTCCGCCTGAGCCGAACGGCTATCTGCATATCGGCCACGCCAAGTCGATCTGCCTGAACTTTGGCATTGCGAAAGATTATCAGGGCCAATGCAACCTGCGGTTTGATGACACCAACCCGGTCAAAGAAGACATCGAGTTTGTGGAATCCATCAAGCGTGACGTGCAATGGCTGGGCTTTGAGTGGAGCGGCGCGGTGCGTTACTCCTCTGACTATTTTGACCAGCTGCACGCCTATGCGGTGGAGCTGATCGGCAAGGGTCTGGCCTATGTGGATGAACTCTCACCGGATGAAATCCGTGAATACCGCGGCACCCTGACGTCGCCGGGCAAAAACAGCCCGTACCGCGACCGCAGCGTCGAAGAGAACATGGCGCTGTTTGAGAAGATGCGCAACGGCGGTTTCGCGGAAGGCAAAGCCTGCCTGCGTGCCAAAATTGACATGGCCTCGCCGTTCATCGTGATGCGCGACCCGGTGCTGTACCGCATTAAATTTGCAGAACACCACCAGACCGGCAAAAAGTGGTGCATCTACCCGATGTATGACTTTACCCACTGCATTTCCGATGCGCTGGAAGGCATTACGCACTCGCTGTGTACCCTGGAATTCCAGGACAACCGCCGCCTGTATGACTGGGTGCTGGACAACATCACCATCCCTTGCCACCCGCGTCAGTACGAGTTCTCGCGTCTCAACCTTGAGTACGCCATCATGTCCAAGCGT
The DNA here is from genome assembly GCF_002858805.1 of Chimaeribacter arupi. Lineage (GTDB taxonomy): Bacteria > Pseudomonadota > Gammaproteobacteria > Enterobacterales > Enterobacteriaceae > Chimaeribacter > Chimaeribacter arupi. The sequence continues at coordinate 68,621 of NZ_PJZI01000002.1, read as the reverse complement.
AAGCTGAACCTGCTGGTGACGGAGAATATCGTGGAAGGGTGGGACGACCCGCGTATGCCGACCATCTCCGGCCTGCGCCGCCGGGGTTACACGGCCGCCGCAGTGCGTGAGTTCTGCCGCCGTATCGGCGTCACCAAGCAGACCAACAACGTCGAGATGATGGCGCTGGAGTCCTGCATCCGTGACGAGCTGAACGAAGACGCGCCGCGTGCGATGGCCGTCATTAACCCGGTGAAAGTGATCATTGAAAACTTTGACGCCGGCACCGAAGTGAACGTCACCATGCCGAACCATCCGAATAAACCGGAGATGGGCAACCGCGACGTGCCGTTCAGCCGTGAAATCTACATCGATCAGGCTGATTTCCGCGAAGAAGCCAACAAACAGTACAAGCGTCTGGTGCTGGGCAAAGAAGTGCGCCTGCGTAACGCCTATGTGATTAAAGCGGAACGCATTGAGAAAGATGCACAAGGTAATGTCACCACGATCTTCTGCAGCTATGACCCGGAAACCCTGAGCAAAGACCCGGCAGACGGCCGCAAAGTGAAAGGCGTGATCCACTGGGTCTCCGCGGCGCACGCGGTGCCGGCGGAATTCCGTCTCTATGACCGCCTGTTCAATGAGCCGAACCCAGGCCTGGCGGAGGATTTCCTCTCCACCATTAACCCGGAATCCCTGGTGATTGCCCACGGGTTTGTTGAGCCGTCACTGGCGACAGCACAACCGGAAGTGGCGTATCAGTTCGAGCGTGAAGGCTACTTCTGCGCCGACAGCCGTTACTCCAGCGCGGAGCACCTGGTGTTTAACCGCACCGTGGGCCTGCGTGATACCTGGGCGGCGAAAGCCACTGCCTGACGGGTAACCCTGTGTCTGAAAAGCGTGGCGTCAGCCGCGCTTTTTTTACCTGACATTATTTTCATCAGAAATTAAGCGGCAGGAAATGCCCGTTTCCCCGTGAGATCACATTTCTCAGTGAGCCTGTTTCCCCCTTATCCATTACCCTGAACTATATCTTCAATCCCACCTATATTGTTGAAGTGATAAGCCATTTCAGGCACAGCGTGCGTTGGCACTGTTTTTGTGCCGCCTGTCATAAACCTACACATTCCCTCATAAACTGCATTGATAATTCGCGATGCGAAAAATAGATTAACACCTGTCTGAACGCTTCAGACAAGCCACATTACGGCCTGTTTACCGGTTGATTTTCAGCCGGTTTATCTATTTTTTGTCAAAGAGGAATTGCTATGGTAACGCCAACCAGACAGCGCAGGGGGCCGGCAATCGTGATCGCCAGCCTGATGGCGGGCAGTGCCGGGGGATATGCCCCGGCGGTGAGCGCGGCAGGGTTTATCGATGATTCAACCCTGTCCGGCGGCCTCTATTACTGGCAACGTGAACGCGACCGCAAAGATCTCAGCCCGACAAAGACCGTCACCCAGCCGGATGGCTCGGTCACTACCCTCAACAACCCTGATTACGATCGCTACGCCACTAACCTGTCACACGCGACGGCCAATTTTAACCTCGATTTCAGTTCCGGCTACGCCTGGGACATGTTCGGCCTGGATTTGGCCGCCTTCACCGCCGTCGAGCTGGCAGAAAGCAGCGCCAGCGGGCACCCCAACGAAATCGCGTTTTCAACCAGCAACCGCGCTTATGAAGAGGATTACAGCGGTGACAAAAGCGGCGTCAGTATTTACCGGGCGGCCGCCAAGTTCAAATCCCACGGGGTCTGGGCGCAGGCCGGTTATATCCAGCCAAAAGGGCAGACGCTGCTGGCCCCGCACTGGAGTTTTATGCCGGGCACCTATCGCGGCATTGAAGCGGGGTACAGCCGGGATTTCCAGCAGACCGGTGAACTGAGCTTCTCCTACATGTGGGCGGATGAATACAAAGCGCCCTGGCATCTGGAGACTGACGGTTTCCGTCAGGCGGATCAGCAAACCCCGGTGGATTACCTGCACTCCATCGGTGCCAAATATGATTTCAAAAACGATTTCATCCTGGAGGCGGCCTATGGGCAAGCGGAAGGCTATGTCGATCAATACTTCCTGAAAGGATCTTACAAGATCGATATCGCCGGCAGCCCGCTCACCACCAGCTACCAGTTTTACGGTGCGGAAGATCGCCTCGGCGATAAAAACGATCCCAACAGCCTGTATGACGGGCTGGCGTGGTTACAGGGGCTGACATTCGGTTATGACACCGGCCCGGCGACCTGGCGGCTGGAGGGCACCTGGGTAAAAGCGGAAGGGAACCAGGGCTACTTCCTGCAACGTATGACGCCGACGTACGCCACCTCAAACGGCCGGTTGGATATCTGGTGGGATAACCGCTCAGACTTCAACGCCAACGGCGAAAAAGCGCTGTACGCCGGGGTGATGGTTGACCTGAAAACATGGCAACTGCCGGGGCTGTCGGTGGGCGGCTCCTACGTCTACGCCTGGGACGCCCGCCCCAGTACCAACCCGGTGTATGACCAGAGCCAGCGGTTGAAAGAGAGCGCCTGGAGCCTGGATGCGGTCTACACCGTGCAGGATGGCCGCGCGAAAGATACCCAGATCAAGCTGCATTACACCCAATACAACAACCACTCAAACCTGCCGAGCTGGAGTGGCGGCTACGGCAACATTTTCCAGGACGAAAAAGACATCAAATTTATGGTGATCGCACCGTTCACCGTATTTTAACCGCGCGGCTGTGGCATGAATGCCCTGCCGGGCGACATGCCTGCCCGCTAATGGATGAGGTTCAGCATGAAAACACATTTCTTACGTACCACCCTGGCGGCCACGGTGGCCTCGCTGATGGTCGCCGCACCGGCACAGGCGAGCCAGCAAACGGTCGATGATATCAGCCGTTTCACTCTGAATTATCAGATAGAGGACAACCAGGCCAACCGCCACGGCACGGATTGCCGCGCCCTGGGGGCGGACTGGGCCTCCTGCAACACCGTGACGCTGACGCTGACCAACCCCGGCGAGGCGGTGAATGACCACAACTGGGCGATCTACTTCCACAGCATCCGGCAGGTGCTGCAAGTCACCGATCCGCAGTTTTCCGTCACCCGCCTGACCGGCGACCTGCACCGCCTGACGCCAACGGCGGCCTTCAAGGGTTTCCCGGCCGGCGGCCGCACGGCCATCCCGATGGTGGTCGAGTACTGGCAGGTCGCCAACAGCGACATTATGCCGCGCTGGTATGTCACCGCTGACGATGCCGAACCGAAAATCATCCGTAATACCGATACCGAAGACGTCTCGCAGTTTGTCGGCGAGATCACCCCGGCGAACCTGAAGCGCGCACCGGAAGATAACAATATTGCGATGACCCCGGATACCCGCTTTGTGAAAAACCGTGATGTCGCGCCGATGGCCGCCGCCTCGCTGCGCGGGCAGATTATCCCGACGCCGTTACAGGTGAAGATCAACAAAGGCGATGTGCTGCTGAATAACGGGCTGGCGGCTGACCTGGCGGCGCTGCCGGTGCCGTCGCAACAGGCGTTACGCGCGCGTATGGCGCTGCTGGGCCTGCCGGCGCAGCCCGGCGGCTACCCGCTCCGCACCCGCATCGACAGTACGGCCTTCAGCGGCAAACTGGCGGTGGCAGGCGCTTACCGGCTGACCATTGGTGAGGGCGGGGTAGACGTGGTGGGCTTTGATCACAGCGGCGTCTTCTATGGTGTGCAGTCGCTGCTGTCGCTGGTGCCGGTGGAGGGCGAAAAACGCATCGCCCAACTCACTGCCGCGGACGCACCGCGTTTCCCTTACCGCGGTATGCACGTGGACGTCGGCCGCAACTTCCACAGCAAAGCCGCGGTATTGCGGCTGCTGGATGAGATGGCCGCCTATAAGCTCAACACTTTCCAGTTCCACCTGACGGATGATGAAGGCTGGCGCATTGAGATCCCTGGTTTGCCGGAGCTGACAGAGATCGGCAGCAAACGCTGCCATGACCTGACGGAGACGCGTTGCCTGTTGCCGCAACTCGGCTCCGGCCCCTACAGCGACAATAACGGCAGCGGCTATTTCAGCCGGGCGGACTATATCGAGATTGTGAAGTATGCGCAGGCACGGCAGATTAACGTCATCCCGGAGATAGACATGCCTGCCCACGCCAGGGCGGCGATTGTCTCCATGGAGGCGCGCTACCAGCGGCTGCAACAGGCCGGTAAACCTGAAGAGGCGGGGGCTTACCGGTTGCTCGACCCGACGGACACCTCCAATACCACCTCCGTGCAGTATTACGATCGCCGCAGTTACCTCAACCCGTGCCTGCCGTCGTCGTTGCGCTTTGTGGATAAAGTGGTAAGCGAAATTGCTGCGATGCACCAGGAAGCGGGGCAACCGCTCACCACCTGGCACTTTGGCGGGGATGAGGCGAAAAACATCCGCCTTGGGCCGGGGTATCAGGACCTGAATGCCCCGGCAGACCCGGCGAAAGGGGCCATCGACCTGAGTAAAGAGGATCAGCCGTGGTCAAAATCCACTGTCTGTCAGGCGCTGGTGAAATCCGGGAAAGTGGCGGCGTTTGATCACCTCTCCAGCTATTTTGCCGTAGAGGTCAGCAAGCTGGTCAAGGCGCGCGGCATTGACCGGATGCAGGCCTGGCAGGATGGCCTGAAAGATGCGAAAGATGCCCGCGCTTTCGCCACGTCGCGGGTGGGGGTCAATTTCTGGGACACCCTCTACTGGGGCGGTGCGCAGAGCGCCGGGGAATGGGCAGCCAAAGGGTATGAAATTACGCTCTCCAACCCGGATTACCTCTACTTTGACAAACCCTATGAGGTCAGCGCGCGTGAGCCGGGCTACTACTGGGCCACGCGCGCCAGCGATGAGGCCAAGATCTTCAGCTTCGCGCCGGACAACCTGCCGCAGAACGCCGAAACCTCCGTTGACCGTGACGGCAACGCCTTTACCGCCCGCGGCGATGCCCCGTGGCCGGGCGCGCACGGCATGTCCGGGCAGGCCTGGAGCGAAACCATCCGCACCGACAGTGACCTGGAATACCGTATCTATCCGCGCCTGATGGTGCTGGCCGAGCGCGCCTGGCACCGTGCAGACTGGGAACTGCCGTACAAAGCCGGGCGGGAGTACCAGGGCGGCAAAACCCATTGGGTTAACCGCGATAAGCTGGCGGCGGACTGGCAGCGTTTCGCCAACCTGATGGGGCAGCGCGAGATCGCGAAGCTGGATCGTCACGGCGTCGCCTATCGCCTGCCGGTACCCGGCGCACGCATCGTAAACGGTAAGCTTGACGCCAATGTGTCACTGCCGGGCCTCACCATCCAGTATTCACAGGACGGCGTAAATTGGCAGACATACCGGGCAGAGGCCAAACCGGGCGTGGAAAAAGGCGTCTGGGTGCGTACCCTCAGCCCGGACGGCAAACGCAGCGGGCGCAGCGAGCAGGTCGGGCTCTGACGTAACGCCGCATAACGCGACAGTGCAGCGCAATATTATGGCCCCGGCAAACCGGGGCTTTTTTATCGCCACAGGGCGGGGCCGCCGGAAAAAGGGCGAAAAAAAACCGCATCAATGCGGTTTTTCGGCTGCAACGGCAAAAGGGCACCGGGTGCCCCAGGCAGCGATTACTTCTCGTGCAATCCTTCGTTTTCGCGGCAATCGCCCGCTTCACAATGACCATAGAGGTAGAGGCTATGGTTGGTCAGCTTAATGCCGTGTTTCTTGGCAATTTCACGCTGACGAATCTCAATGGATTCATCGCTGAACTCGATCACTTTTCCGCAATCCAGGCAGATCAGGTGATCGTGGTGGTGCTGCTGAGTCAGTTCGAACACTGACTTACCGCCTTCAAAATTGTGGCGGGTGACAATGCCGGCGTCATCAAATTGGTTCAGCACGCGGTATACCGTGGCCAGGCCAATCTCTTCGCCCATGTCGATCAACTTCTTATAAAGATCTTCCGCACTGACGTGGTGGCAGGTCGGATCTTGTAACACTTCCAGGATCTTGAGTCGCGGAAGCGTGACTTTCAGGCCGGCCTTTTTTAATGCGGTGTTGTTGTCAGTCATGCGGATTCTGTCCTGTTACTATGCTATTCACGTTTAGGCATACAGCCTATGACATCGGTCGGCGCAAAGGTTTTAGTTGCGTCTCATTATAGAACTGAGCCGCTCAAAATGAAAACGCCGCCTGCTTGCGTTGTGCGGGTTGCGGGCTACTTTTGCAACACGTTGATGGATAGGAAATACGCGGGGCCCAGTGTACCCCGATACTGGATAAAGTTACAAACTTGTAGCCAATATTTCGGTGCCGGGCAGGGGAAACAGGGCCCTTTTGGTTGAAAATCAACCGCCGGGGCCGGGGGTATTAACCGAGGATTTCCGCCAGGCTCAGCTCCTGAGTAATCTGCTTGACCCACGCGTCAACGCGTTCGTTGGTCAGCTCCGGCTGACGGTCTTCGTCAATGGCCAGGCCGATAAAGTGGGTGTCATCGGCCAGCCCTTTGGAGGCTTCGAAATGGTAGCCTTCGGTTGGCCAATGGCCGACCAGTACCGCGCCGCGCGGTTCAATGATGTCACGCACGGTGCCCATCGCATCACAGAAATACTCGGCGTAATCTTCCTGGTCACCGCAGCCAAACAGGGCCACCAGTTTGCCTTCGAAATCGATCTCTTCCAGCGTCGGGAAGAAATCATCCCAGTCACACTGCGCTTCGCCGTAGTACCAGGTCGGGATGCCCAGCAGCAGGATGTCGAACTTTTCCAGATCTTCCTTGCTGCTTTTGGCGATGTCGTGCACCTCGGCAACATCGTTGCCCAGTTGCTTCTGGATCATTTTGGCGATGTTTTCCGTGTTTCCGGTATCGGACCCGAAGAAGATTCCCACTACGGCCATATGCTTCTCTAACCTCTTGTTCTTAATAAGTAAACCTGCCACTGACAGGCGCTGATGCTGCTGATGATAGCAAAGTCACCGCCGGGTGAACATCATCACGCCGTCCGGCCTGCACTTGCCGGTGCCGGCAACCCTCACCGGCAGACAGAATGGTGAAATATTCTATCGGCCAAAAAACAGAGGTGTTATCGCCTTTGTGTGCTGAAAGTAACTTCATTGTGATATCAAGCGCCTGACCTCCCGCAGCGGGCCGCAGGTAATTTCCCTGCGTGAATATTTTCCTCCAAGGCTAAACGTTGCTTCCGGTCTGCCGATATCAGACACATGAGGGGGGATCATCCTCATTTTATCTGGCAGGAACCCCGGTTCCGCCATACCAACCTTGTATCAGGGAGCGAGTACCCGGATCCACGTTGTTCAGCCTGAAACATCCTGTTTCGAGAGAGGAAATGTGCAGTTTTTAAAAAACATCACCATCCGTGCCGCCCTGTTGTGGGTGCTGGGGATATTTTGCGTCCTGTGGGGCGGGGTTGCGGCCTATACCGTCATCTCTCTGAATAAACTCACTGACACAACCGAGGCCAGTGCGCTGCTGGTACAGAATATTGACCTGATTAACCACGGCAACGACCAGTATTTCCGTACGGTGACCCGCCTGGCGCGTGCCGTCGACAGCGTTGCCTCCAATGAGCCGAACCCGGATTTCGATTCCGTGGCCAAGGCGCTGGCGAACCTGCAAGGCGCATACAGTGAATTTAAAAAGATCGGTAATGCCAGCATTGAGCCGGACACCGTCAAACAGGTGACGGATGACTGGGAAGCGCTGATCGAGCAGGGTGTCAACCCGCTCTATCAGGCCGCCAAACGGGGCGACATGGCAAGCTACCGCCAGCTGTCCAAAGTGACGGTGCCGGCCCTGAGCCGCCAGTTCTCCGCTTCCAACGCCCGGTATACCAAACAGGCCACGGCGAAGATTGACGCTTCCAAGGCGGATTTCCACAGCATCGCCTCCACCAGCAAAGTGATCCTGATCGCGGCGCTGACCTTCGGCATCCTGTTGCTGATTGCCACTGACCGTTACCTGGTGATGGCGGTCGTGAAACCGCTGGACACCCTGCGCGGGCAGTTCGCGGCGATTGCCAACGGCGATCTCGGCAAAGAGCTGCATGATTTCGGCAGCAACTGCGTCGGCAGGTTGATCCCGCTGCTGCGTGATATGCAAAACAGCCTGGCGAAAACCGTGCTGGCGATCCGCTCCTGTACCGATAACATCTATCAGGGGGCGTCTGAAATCTCTGCCGGCAACAACGATCTCTCCTCCCGTACCGAAGAACAAGCCTCGGCGCTGGAAGAGACGGCCGCCAGCATGGAGCAGCTGACCGCCACGGTGAAACACAACGCCGACAACGCGCACCACGCCAGCCAGCTGGCCAGCACCGCCTCCGTCACCGCCCAGAAAGGCGGGCAGATTGTGGCCGATGTGGTCCGCACCATGCAGGAAATCTCCGGCAGCTCGAAGAAAATTGCTGAAATCACCACCGTGATCAACAGCATCGCCTTCCAGACCAACATCCTGGCACTGAACGCCGCGGTAGAAGCCGCGCGGGCCGGTGAGCAGGGCCGCGGCTTTGCGGTGGTCGCGAGCGAAGTGCGCAACCTGGCACAGCGCAGCGCGCAGGCGGCGAAAGAGATTGAAAACCTGATCAGCGAATCGGTAAGCCGGGTGGACAGCGGGTCCAAACTGGTGGCCAGCGCAGGCCAGACGATGGGCGACATCGTGCAGTCCATCACCCACGTTACGGACATCATGGGCGAAATCGCCTCTGCGTCAGACGAGCAGAGCAAAGGCATCAGCCAGGTGGCCCTGGCGGTGACAGAAATGGACAGCGTGACGCAGCAGAACGCCGCGCTGGTGGAGCAGGCGTCGCAGGCAGCCTTGTCGCTGGAAGAGCAGGCGGCCGTGCTGAACCAGACAGTGGCCACCTTTACCCTGCGGGACGGCGCAGTGCGCACCCCGGCCGTGGCTGCGGCCCCGGTGAAAAGCGTGGCGGTCGTCAGCGCACGCACCCCGGCGTCCGGCCAGGACAACTGGGAAACGTTCTAATCTGAGGACGCCCTAAAACAAAACCGGTGGTGAACTGGGTTCACCACCGGTCTGGGGGAAGGGCAGGGCGCAAACAGCAGGCCGTCAGGATTCAGCCTGTTGTTTGCGCAACTGTTCCAGCAACATCTGTTCAATCAGTTCGCTGCGGCTGATGTTCTGCTGCTCAGCAAGCTTGTTGAGCGCATCCACCGCGTCCGCATTAATCTTCAATTCCACCCGCCGCAAACCGCGGACTTTATCGCGCCGTAATTGATTCCGCTTATTGATTCTCAGCTGTTCATCACGGGAAAGCGGGTTGGTTTTGGGGCGGCCGGGACGACGGTCATCTGCGAACAGATCCAGCGTAGTGCGATCCGTTTGTTCTTTTGCCATATAGGTAGCGGTACAACTAAGGGATAAACATCTGCCTGCGCCAGCGCAGCCGGATGGCTCGGTGAATATACGTTCAGGTCAATCAACCTTAACCCACATTACCCCGTTGCGCAGCAGCGCGGACGGCGGCAAAACAATAGCGCGCCATAATACCCCAGCCCGCGCCGCCGGAACAATGCCTAACTGCCTGTCCTGGTTCATCTGTTGGCGTTTCAGCCCATTTTTCATTTTGTGCGGTAAGCCGCTTTGACCGGCGCTTTCAGGGTAAAAACCTGACAAAATGCGCGGTTTATCGGTCAGGATTAACCATAAATGTTTGATATAATTAATTTTAAATCATTTGTCTGGATTATTTTTACTGTCATGCTGAGCGGCTGTGGTGCCCAGGGCGATAACCCGGCGCAGCAGCGCCGTTCGATTCACGCCATGCAGCAAACCACGTTGAAAGAGGTGTGTACCCGTTACCCGGCAGCAGAGCAGGCGCTGAAAAAGGCGGCGGGTTACGGGGTGTTTGCCCTGCAAAGCAATAAAATCATGGTGGTCGGGATCGGAAACGGGTACGGCGTGGTGCATGACAACCACAGCGGCAAAGAGACCTACATGCGGGTGGCGCAGGCGGGAACCGGGGTAGGGCTGGGGGTCAACCAGATCCGCTTTCTGATGGTGTTCCCGACAGCGAAAAGCCTGAGCGATTTCATCGAACATGGCCTGATGCTGAGCGCAGACACTCATGCCTCTGCCAAATATAAAGACAAGGGCGGCGCCACCCCCAGCCGCACGCTGAGCACCCAGGCCGCAGTGGAGCAGGGGGTGTCCGGCATCAGCATCTATCAGCTCACCGACAACGGCCTCTCCGCCCAGGCGATGCTGTACGGCTACAAATACTGGCCGGACGACGCCCTGAACTAGCGGTTACGCCTCGCCGAGGAACCGGTTAATGGCACGCAGCACGGCCTCGGGTTTCTCGGCATGCACCCAGTGGCCGGTACCGGCCACCACATGGGCGCGCGCCTGCGGGAACTGGCGCGCAATCTCTTCGCGGTAGCTCTCCTGAACATAGGGGGAGTGACCACCGCGGATGAACAGCGCCGGGTGCGGCCAGGCAGGCACCGGCTCCCAGCCGGTGATGTGCGCGTACTGGTCCCACAGCACCGGCACGTTGAAGCGCCATTCGCCCTCATGGAACGATTTCAGCAGGAACTGGATCACACCCTCTTCGTCCAGATAATCCCGCATGATGCCGGCGGCGGCGCTGCGCACTGTTGCCCCGGCCTCCGTGACGGCGCGGATCGCGGCAAAAATCTCATCGTGGCGGCGGGTCTGGTAATCCACCGGCGCGACGTCAATCACCACCAGTTTCTCAATTTTCTCCCCGGCCACGGCCGTCAGCGCCATCGCCGCTTTGCCGCCCATCGAGTGGCCGATAACAATCGCCCGCTCAATCGCCAGATCGTCGAGCAACTCCTTCAAATCCGCCGCCATCTCCGGGTAGGTCATGCCCGGCGCCCGCGGTGACAGCCCGTGGTTGCGCATATCCACCTGCACCACCGGGTGGCGGTCACGCAGGTCGCGCGCCAGCACGCCGAGGTTATCCAGGCTGCCGAACAGCCCGTGAATCAGCACCACCGGCAGCGCACCGGCCGGTGAATGGTCGGTTTGTAAGCGATAATTCAATTTCATGGCAAAGTTCATACTGAGAGACAATCTCCTTAGGTTATCATGAGATATAAATCTGGATCTTCCCCGTGATTGAGAGATGACGAAGCGCCTGCCGGGCAGCGCGTTTAGGTAATAGTCTGCATTTTTGGCTGAGGCCGCAGGAACCTGTTCGCGAAACCGGATTAGCTTGTATACTCTTTTCGATTGAATTAAGTAGAAAAACAGTACTGGATAAAGATGAAAACTATTGAGGTTGACGAAGAGCTCTATCGTTATATCGCGAGCCATACCCAGCATATCGGTGAGAGCGCGTCCGACATTCTGCGTCGTATGCTGAAGTTCACCCCCGGCCAGCAGGCCGTGCGTGCGGCCCCGGCCGCCGTTGCCCAGTCGATGCAGGCCCGCGCTGAGCCGCAGGCCGCGCCGGTTGCCCCGGCCGCACCTTCCGTGACGGCCCCGGCCGCCGCGCAACAGCCGCGTGACAAAGTCCGGGCGATGCGTGAACTGCTGCTGTCGGATGAGTACGCCGAGCAGAACAAGGCTGTGAACCGCTTTATGCTGGTGTTGTCGACCTTATATAGCCTGGCGCCGCAGGAGTTCGCGGCGGCGACGGAAACCTTGCACGGCCGCACGCGCACCTACTTTGCCGGCGACGAGCAAACCCTGCTCCAGGGCGGTAACCACACCAAGCCCAAACCTGTTCCGGGCACACCGTACTGGGTCATCACCAACACCAATACCGGCCGTAAACGCAGCATGATTGAAACCATCATGCAGGCGATGCAGTTCCCGGTGGAACTGACTGACAAAGTTTGCGGCACCATTTAATTTAGCGAAAGGGAGAAGTGCCGGTGGCTAATCATCCACGTGCAGGGCAACCTGCTCAGCAGAGCGATTTGATTAATGTGGCACAGTTGACGTCGCAATATTATGTATTGCGTCCGGAGCCGGGCAACACTGCGCATGCGGTGAAGTTCGGCACCTCCGGGCACCGCGGCAGCGCCGGGCGTCACAGCTTTAACGAGGCACACATTCTGGCTATCGCCCAGGCGATTGCCGAAGTGCGCAAACAGCAGGGCACAACCGGGCCATGCTACGTGGGTAAGGATACGCACGCGCTCTCAGAGCCGGCCTTCATCTCTGTGCTGGAAGTGCTGACCGCCAACGGCGTGGACGTGATTGTCCAGCAGGATAACGGCTTCACCCCGACGCCTGCGGTCTCCAATGCGATTCTGGTACACAACCAGAACGGCGGCGCCCAGGCAGACGGCATTGTGATCACGCCGTCCCACAACCCGCCGGAAGATGGCGGCATCAAATACAACCCGCCGAACGGCGGCCCGGCTGACACCAACCTGACCTCGGTCATCGAAAAGCGCGCCAATGCGCTGCTGGCCGACAACCTGAACGGCGTGCAGCGCCAGTCGCTGGACAAAGCCCGGCAGAGCGGCCACCTGCACGAGAAAGATCTGGTGCAGCCGTACATTGAGGGGCTGACCTCCATCATCGACATGCCGGCCATCCAGCGTGCGGGCCTGAAGCTGGGCGTTGACCCGCTCGGCGGCTCCGGCATCGCCTACTGGCAGCGCATCGCCGAGCACTACAAGCTCGACCTGACGCTGGTGAATGATGAAGTCGACCAGACCTTCCGCTTCATGCACCTTGACCACGACGGCATCATCCGCATGGACTGCTCCTCCGAGTCCGCGATGGCCGGCCTGCTGGCGCTGCGTGACAAGTTCGATCTGGCCTTCGCCAACGACCCGGACTATGACCGCCACGGCATCGTCACCCCGAAAGGGCTGATGAACCCGAACCACTATCTGGCAGTGGCCATCCAGTACCTGTTCCAGCACCGCCCGCAGTGGGGCCAGGATGTGGCCGTCGGCAAAACGCTGGTGTCCAGCGCGATGATCGACCGCGTAGTGGCCGACCTGGGCCGCAAGCTGGTGGAAGTGCCGGTCGGCTTCAAATGGTTCGTGGACGGCCTGTATGACGGCAGCTTCGGGTTCGGCGGCGAAGAGAGCGCCGGGGCCTCGTTCCTGCGCTTCGACGGCACCCCGTGGTCCACTGACAAAGACGGCATCATCATGTGCCTGCTGGCCGCGGAAATCACCGCCGTGACCGGTAAAAACCCGCAGGCGCATTACGATGAGCTGGCACAGCGTTTCGGCGCGCCGAGCTACAACCGTATCCAGGCACCGGCCAGCCATGCGCAGAAAGCGGCGCTCTCCAAGCTCTCCCCGGAGCAGGTGAAGGCTGACCAACTGGCCGGTGACAAAATCACCGCGCGCCTGACTGCCGCACCGGGCAACAACGCGGCAATCGGCGGCCTGAAAGTGATGACCGACAACGGCTGGTTTGCCGCACGCCCGTCCGGCACCGAAGAGGCGTACAAAATCTACTGCGAGAGCTTCCTGGGTGCTGAGCACCGCGAGAAGATCGAGAAAGAAGCGGTGGATATCGTCAGTGAAGTGCTGGCGAACGCCAAATAATCGCGACACCTTCCCGACTTGCTGAAAAAGCGCTGTGAACACAGCGCTTTTTTTATGCCCGCAAAATAGATATATCGAATTTGCAAAAAGATCTTGCCTGCCTTCTGCGCAGCGTCTATTTTAGATATATCGAAAACAAATCGATATATCTAAAACGAGTGGAGTGAACAATGATTAATGACCACATTACCCCCCGCAAAGCCGGCGGCCGCCGTCGCGACAAAGTCTATAACCTGATCCGCCGTGGCGGGCACCATGCGCATCACCACGGTGAGCGCGGCGGGCGCCGTGGCGGCCAGGGTGAAAGACTGCACCGTCTGTTTGAACATGGTGACCTGAAGCGGGTGCTGCTGGCACTGGTGGCGAAAAAACCGAGCCACGGTTATGAGCTGATCAAAGCGATTGAAGAAGCCTCATCCGGCCTGTACGTGCCCAGCCCCGGCGTGATCTACCCGACGCTAACGCTGCTGGAAGAGCAGGAGTTACTGGAAGCGGTGCCGACCGGCAATGGCCGTAAAAGTTACCGCCTGACTGCCGCCGGGGAAGCGGAGCTGGCACAGCATCAGATGGCAGTAGATGTCATTTTTGCCCGGCTGGCGCAGGTAACGCAGAACCGCGAAGGCAACCTGGCAGAAGGGATCAGCGGCACCATGAAACAGCTGAAGCACGTCCTGCGCAGCAACATGATGCGCACTGACCTGACCCCCGCGCAGATCGCTGAGGTTAACCAGGCACTGCAAACCGCCGTCGCGGCCATTACGCTGACGCTGGCCCCACAAGATGCCGCAGAGGATCAGCCGGAAGACCAGCCGGAATAGCCGTAAATTAACTAATGGTTAGTTAATTCTTAACACTCTTGTAACTTAATGACAGAAATAAGGTAGGATAAGGTAAAAAACGCGAAAAATAGTGGTCGGATGAGTGGTAAAATTACATCACGCAGAGTAATATTTATACTAACTTACATAAACAGCGTGACTGTTTACCTGCGTAACTTTACTGCTGAGGAAGATAGCCATGTCCATCTATACCGCGTTTCCCCGCTACCAAATTTTCTTGCGCCGCCTGGCCGTGCTGGTGGTCGGCGTTCTGGCCCTGCCGGTGATGCTGTTGCGCCGCGATCGCGCCCGTTTTTACAGTTACCTGCACCGCGTCTGGCAAAAAACCAGCAATAAACCGGTCTGGCTTGCCCAGTCGGAACTGGCGGTTCAGGACTTCTATTGATGGCCGCACGCGTGGGCGGTTGCCCGCCACGCGGGGTTAACTGATAAAACGGTAGCCGACGCCGGTTTCGGTCAGCAGATGTTGCGGCCGGGTGGGGTCGGCTTCCAGTTTCTGGCGCAAATGGCCCATATAGATGCGCAGATAGTGGTTGTGTTCCACCGCGTTCGGCCCCCACACCCGGCTCAGCAACTGGCGCTGGGTCAGCACTTTTCCCCGGTTCGCCAGGAGTTCTGCCAGCAGCCGGAACTCAATCGGCGTCAGGTGCACCGGCTCGCCTTGCCGCGTCACCTGCCGGTTCAGCAAATCCACCGTCACGTCTGAAAACGTCACCAGCGGGCTTTCGCCGCCGTTGTTGTTGCCGTGGCGGCGCAGCGAGGCGCGCACCCGTGCCAGCAACTCCCCGACGCCAAACGGCTTGCTGAGGTAATCATCCGCCCCGGCATCCAGCGCGGCGATCTTATCTTCCTCCTCACTGCGGGCTGACAGCACGATCACCGGGATCGCACTCCAGTGGCGCAGATCCCGGATAAAATCCAGCCCGTCGCCGTCCGGCAAGCCAAGATCCAGAATGATCAGATCCGGCTTGCGGGTCGCGGCTTCGATCAGCCCCCGTTGCAACGTGGCGGCGTCATGCACGCGCCAGCCTTCTGCCTCCAGCGCGGTACGCACAAAGCGGCGGATCTCTTTCTCATCTTCTACTATCAGAATCTGCACCGGGTTCAGGGTCAGTTCTCCTCGTCGGCATCCATTTCAAGGTGCGGCGGTGGGGCGAGCGGCAGCCGGAAACAGAACGCCGCACCGCCTTCAGGCCGGTTTGCGGCCTGAATATCACCGCCATGAAGCGACATAATGGCACGGCAAATCGCCAACCCCAAGCCGACGCCAGGAATTGCTGACTCTTTATGCCCGCGGGCGAACTTATCGAAGATCAGCTGTTCACTGCCGGGCGGAATGCCGGGGCCGTCATCCCATACCGTGACCGCCAGCATCTCCGGCTGCACATCCGCACTGATGCCGAGCGTGGCACCCGGCCCGGCGTACTTGTGGGCGTTTTCCAGCAGATTGACCAGCACCCGCTCAATCAGCCCGGCATCGCACTCCACCAGCACCAGCGCCGGCGGCAGGTTCAGCACCAGCCGGTGGCTGTCGAGGAACGGCTCCAGCGAGCGCAGCGCGCTGCCCACCAGCTCCTCCAAAGATTGCCACTCTTTGCGCAACTGGAAACCGCCCGACTGGATGCGCGCCATATCCAGAAGATTATTCACCAGCCGGGTGGTGCTCAACACCTGCTGGCGGATCTGGCTGGCCTGCGGCGCATGCGGGGAGTGCGCCGCCGCCAGGTCCAGCGTCAGAATCTCCGCCTGCCCGAACAGCACCGTCAACGGCGTGCGCAGATCGTGGGAGAGGGCGGCCAGCAGCGAATTGCGCAACTGCTCGCGCTCCGCGTCCACCCGCGCCCGCTCGGTTTCAGCCGCCAGATGCAGCCGCTCCAGCGCATTGGCCAGCAGCACGGTGAAGGTCTGCAACAGCCGTTGCTGTTCCGGCACCAGCAACTGGCGCGGGCTGGTAGGCTCCACTGCCAGCAGGCCAAATGTCCGGCGGGCCGTCGCCAGCGGCAGCAACTGATAAGGCACGCCGGGCAGGGTGTCGGTGCCGGCACCCGCCGGGGCGTGGGTGTCAAAACTCCAGCGGGCGATGGCCGGGTCGATCGGGCCGGGCGCGGCCCCCTCTTCACTGAAAGGCTGCAACACGCCCTGATCGTCCGGCAGGAACACGCTGACCCGCGCCGGGAAGCCGCTGGCCACCACGCGGCAGCCGGTGCGCGCCACCTCTTCCGGGGTCAGCGCCTGGCTGAGCGCGGTGGAAATCTCATACAAATGCCGGGTACGCTGTTCGCGGTAACGCGCCACCCGCGCCTGGTAGCGCACCCCGGCGGTGAGGTTGCCGATCACCAGCCCGACAATCAGCATCACTGCAAAAGTCACCAGATACTGCACATCCGTCACCGCCAGCGAGCCGCGCGGCTGCACGAAAAACAGATCAAAACAGACCACATTCAGCAGCGCCGCCAGCGCGGACGGCCAGCGGCCAAAGAACAGCGCCACCACCACCACACCGAGCAGGTAGAGCATCACCAGATTGGAGGGATCGAAACCGGGCAGCAGCCAGTGCGCCGCCAGCGTGATCAGCGCGCACAGCGCCACTGCCAGCCCGCAGCCCTGCCACTGCCGCCGCCAGCGCCCGGCCAGCGGGCGCGGGTCCGGGGCGGTGGGCGGGAAGGGCGCGTCGGCCAGCGGCACCAGCAGCAGATCGGCATCCGGGGCCAGCCGCGCCAGCCGTTCGCCAAAACTGCGCCGCCAGCGGCGGGGCGTCGGCGGCCGCCCGGCGACAATTTTGCCCAGGCTGTGCTGGCGTGCATAGCGCAGCAGCGCCTGTTCCGGCTGGGGATCGGCCAGGGTCGCCGTCTCCGCGCCCAGGGCCTGCGCCAGTTTCAGCGCCTGTAGAATGGCCCGCCGCCGCGCCTCCGGCAGCCGGTGCAGGCGCGGCGTTTCGGCATAGACCGCGTGCCAGTCACAGCCGAGGCGCGCCGCCAGCCTGGCGGCCACCCGCACCAGCTTCTCCTGGCCGCCGCCGGGGCCGATGCACACCAGCAGCGCATCCCGCGCATGGCGCAGGGCCTCGCTCTCCGGCCCTTGCCGCAGCTCGCGCATCTGGCCGTCCACCCGGTCTGCGGTACGGCGCAGCGCCAGTTCACGCAGCGCAATCAGGTTACCTTTACGGAAAAAGTGCTCAATCGCCCGCTCGGCCTGGCCGGGCAGGTAGACTTTGCCCTCCTTCAGCCGCCGCCGCAGGTCATCCGGCGGCAGATCCACCAGCACCACTTCGGTGGCCTGATCGAACACCTGATCGGGCACCGTTTCCCGCACGCGGATGCCGGTCACCCCGCCGACCACGTCGTTCAGGCTCTCCAGATGCTGCACGTTCACCGTGGTCAGCACATCGATCCCGGCGTTCAGTAGCTCGTCAACGTCCTGCCAGCGTTTCGGGTGGCGGGAGCCGTCGACGTTGCTGTGCGCCAGCTCATCCATCAGGATCAGCGCCGGGCGGCGTGCCAGTGCGGCATCCAGGTCAAATTCCGGCAGCGGGCGGCCCCGGTGGGTAATGCGCCGCAGCGGCAGCACCGGGATGCCCGCCAGCAGCGCTTCGGTTTCCCGGCGGCCGTGGGTTTCCACGACGCCTATCAGCACATCCAGCCCGGCGGCGTGCAGCCGCTGCGCCTCCTGCAACATGGCGTAGGTTTTCCCCACCCCGGCGCAGGCACCAAAGAAAATTTTCAGCTGGCCGCGCGGGCGGGCATTGGCCAGCGCCAGCAGGGCATCCGGGTCGGGGCGCGCAGGCACCTCATTCACTATGACTTATCCTTGTTGAGCGCATCCAGGGCGCGGTTCAGTTGCAGCACATTCACCCCCGGCGCGCCGATAAACGCCGGGAACGGGGTCTCAGTATGCGCGGCGATCAGGGTTTCCAGCGTCTCCGCCGGGACCCCGCGCGCGCGGGCAATACGCGGGATCTGCCAGCGCGCCGCCGCTGGGGAGATCTGCGGGTCCAGCCCGCTGCCGGAAGCCGTCACCAGCTCCACCGGCACGCGGGCCGGGCTTTCCGGGTTGGCGGCGCGTAATGCGGTGATGCGTGCCGCCACCGCCTGATCCAGCGCCGGGTTACTGCCCGCCAGGTTACTGCCCGCCGACGCCAGCGTAGCATAAGGTGTCGGGGAGGTGGCGGAAGGGCGGCCCCAGAAATAGTCACCGCGGGTAAAATTCTGGCCAATCAGCGAAGACCCCACTGCCTGTTGGTCACGGTAGAGCAACGAGCCGTTGGCCTGCGCATTGAACAGCAACGCGGACAGCGCATTGGTCAGCAGCGGGTAAGCGATGCCGGTCAGCACACTGAGCAGCAGTAATACCACAATCATCGGGCGTAACATCATCATCATCACTCTCCTTATTTACGCCATGCCCAGCAGGGTCAGCAGCAGGTCAATCAGTTTGATGCCGGCAAACGGCACCAGCAGCCCGCCCAGCCCGTAGATCCACAGGTTGCGCCGCAGCAGCGCCGCCGCGCCCATCGCACTGTAGTGCACGCCCTTCAACGCCAGCGGGATTAAAAATACAATCACCAGCGCGTTGAAAATCACTGCCGACATAATGGCGGACGCAGGTGAGTGCAGGTGCATCACGTTCAGCGCGTTGAGCTGCGGGTAAGTGGCGGCAAACGCGGCCGGGATGATGGCGAAATATTTCGCCACATCGTTGGCGATGCTGAAGGTGGTCAGCGAGCCGCGCGTCATCAGCATCTGTTTGCCGATGTGCACCACTTCGATCAGTTTGGTGGGGTTGGAGTCGAGGTCCACCATGTTGCCTGCCTCTTTCGCCGCCTGGGTGCCGGAGTTCATCGCCACCGCCACATCAGCCTGCGCCAGCGCCGGGGCGTCGTTGGTGCCGTCGCCGGTCATCGCCACCAGCCGGCCTTCAGCCTGATACTGGCGGATCAGCGCCAGCTTGGCTTCCGGCGTGGCCTCGGAGAGAAAATCATCCACCCCGGCTTCGGCGGCAATCGCCGCGGCGGTCAGCGGGTTATCACCGGTGATCATCACGGTTTTGATGCCCATTTTGCGCAACTGGGCGAAACGCTCGCGGATGCCGCCTTTTACGATGTCTTTCAGCGCCACCACGCCGAGCACCTGGTTGCCGTCCGCCACCACCAGCGGGGTACCGCCCTGGCGCGCCACGCTCTCCACCAGCGTGTTGACCGCTGTCGGGAAGCTGCCGCCGTTGGCCTCGACATGGCGGCGGATGGCGTCCACTGCGCCTTTGCGCACCGAGCGTTCGCCGATATTCACGCCGCTCATCCGCGTCTGGGCGGAGAAGGGCACAAAGCTGGCGTTCAGGGTGGCGAGTGAGCGCTCGCGCAGGTTAAAGCGCTGTTTCGCCAGCACCACGATGCTGCGCCCTTCCGGCGTCTCATCCGCCAGCGAGGCGAGTTGCGCCGCGTCCGCCAGATCCTGCTCGCTCACGCCCGGTGCCGGCAGGAAATCCGAGGCCTGGCGGTTGCCGAGGGTGATGGTGCCGGTTTTGTCGAGCAGCAGCACATCCACATCCCCGGCGGCTTCCACCGCGCGGCCGCTGGTGGCGATCACATTCGCGCCCAGCATCCGGCTCATCCCGGCCACGCCAATCGCGGACAGCAGCCCGCCGATGGTGGTCGGGATCAGGCAGACCAGCAGCGCCACCAGCACCGTGACGGTGATAGGCGTCCCGGCTTGCCCGGCCATCACGCTGAACACGGAGAACGGGTAGAGGGTGGCTGTCGCCAGCAGGAACACAATCGTCAGCGCAATCAGCAAAATGGTCAGGGCGATCTCGTTGGGCGTTTTGCGCCGTTTCGCCCCTTCCACCATCGCGATCATCCGGTCAAGGAAGGTATCGCCGGGGTTGGCGCTACAGGTGATCACCAGCCAGTCTGAGAGCAGCCGTGTGCCGCCGGTCACGGAGGCGAAATCCCCGCCTGACTCACGGATCACCGGGGCAGACTCACCGGTGATGGCGCTCTCATCCACCGAGGCACCGCCCTCCAGCACTTCGCCGTCACACGGGATGGTATCGCCGGCTTCCACCAGCACCCAGTCGCCTTTGCGCAGGCTTTCGGCGGTGACTCTCTCCTGGGCGGCATCCGGTTGCGGGGCCGCCAGTTTTTTCGCCCAGTTACTCTTTTTCACCCCTTTCAGGCTGGCGGCCTGGGCCTTGCTGCGCCCTTCAGCCAGCGCTTCCGCCAGGTTGGCGAACAGCACGGTAAACCAGAGCCACAGGGCGATGCCGCCGGTAAAGGCGCTGTCACCGCGCTGGTTCACCAGCCCTTCGAGCCAGATAAGCGTGGTCAGCACACTGCCGAGCCACACCACGAACATCACCGGGTTGCGCCACTGGGTGCGCGGGTCGAGTTTCTTCAGGGCGTCCGGCAGGGCAGCGCGCAGCAGCGCCGGGTCACGCAGCGCAGAATGTTTACGGGTCATTGCGTCAGTTCTCCGCCGTTCTCAGTGAGCCGCCGCGTGCAGCGGGGCCGTTATCATAAGCAGGTGTTCCGCCACCGGGCCAAGCGCCAGGGCAGGGATAAAGGTCAGGGCGCCGACCAGCAGCACAGTGCCGACCAGCAGGCCGATAAACAGCGGCCCGGCGGTGGGCAGCGTACCCGGCCCGGCAGGCTGGCGTTTTTTCGCCACCAGTGACCCGGCAATCGCCATCACCGGCAGGATCACGCCGAAGCGGCCAAGGAACATCGCCACCGCCAGCAACAGGTTATAGAACGGCGTGTTGACGCTCAGCCCGGCAAAGGCGCTGCCGTTGTTATTGGCAGCCGACGACAGGGCGTAGAGCACTTCACTGAAGCCGTGCGCGCCGGGGTTCAGGATGCCCGCCCGGCCGCTTTCGGTAACCAGCGCCAGCGCGGTGCCGAGCAGCACCAGCGCCGGGGTGACCAGAATCGCCAGCGCGGTCATTTTCATCTCGCGCACGTCGATCTTCTTGCCGAGGTACTCCGGCGTACGGCCAATCATCAGCCCGGCGATAAACACCGTCAGCAGCACAAACAGCAGCATGCCGTAGAGGCCGGAGCCGACGCCGCCGAACACCACCTCGCCAATCTGCATCAGCCACATCGGCACCAGCCCGCCCAGCGCGGTAAAGGAGTCATGCATCGCATTGACCGCCCCACACGAGGCGGCGGTGGTCACCACCGCAAACAGTGACGAGGCGAGAATGCCGAAGCGCGTCTCTTTGCCCTCCATATTGGCGGTGCTGTCCGCGCCCAGCGCGGTAAAGTGCGGGTTACCGGCCAGTTCGGCATACATCACCACGATCACGCAGACCACGAAAATCAGCGACATCGCCCACACCAGCGCGTTGCCCTGGCGGCGGTCGCCCACTGCTTCGCCAAAGGCGAAACAGAGCGCGCACGGGATCAGGAAAATCGCCAGCATCTGCACCAGGTTGCTCAGCGCGGTCGGGTTCTCAAACGGGTGGGCAGAGTTGGCCCCAAAAAAGCCGCCGCCGTTGGTGCCGAGCATTTTGATCGCTTCCTGCGAGGCCACCGGCCCCATCGGCAGCAGTTGCGCACCGCCCTCCAGCGTCGCGACATGCTGGTAAGGCGCGAGGTTCTGCAATACCCCCTGGCTCACCAAGAACAGCGCCATCAGCAATGAGAGCGGCAGCAGCACGTAAAGGGTGATGCGCGTGAGGTCAACCCACGCATTGCCGAGCGTGGCGGCAGCGGGGCGGGCAAAGGCCCGGATCAGCGCGAACGCCACGGCGATGCCGGTGGCAGCGGACAGGAAGTTCTGCACCCCCAGCCCGGCCATCTGGCTGAAGTAGCTCAGCGTGCTTTCGCCGCTGTACGCCTGCCAGTTGGTATTGGTGACAAAGCTGACGGCGGTGTTCAGCGCCAGATCCCACGGCAGCCCCGGCAACTGTTGCGGGTTCAGCGGCAGCGCCCCCTGCCCGAGCAGCAGCGCCAGCAGCAGCACCAGCCCCAGCAGGTTAAAGCCGAGCAGCGCCAGCAGGTACTGTACCCAGTTCATCTCCTCCGGCCGGATACCGGCCAGCCGCCACACGCCGTTTTCCAGGTGTTGCCACCCCGGCCGCGGCGTACCTTCAATCAGCCGTGCCAGCCCGCTGCCGAGCGGACGCGCCAGCAACAACAGCACCAGCATAAAACCGGCAATCAATCCTGCGCCCTGAGCGGTCATCAAAATGCCTCCGCCCGGAGCAGGGCATAGATCAGGTAGGCCAGCAGCAACAGCACCAGTACTGCACCCGCGATTACGCCGAAACTCATGTTTCTCTCCTGTAAAAAAAGGGAATTTTTTCCAATGTGGGACGAAGGGCAGCGTAAAGCGCGCGGGGCAAAGAAGCTGAAAAAAGCGGAGGGCGGGGTGTAAAAAAAAAGTAAAAATACTTGCTGTCCGGTGAGGGGGTAAGGCAAGGGGGTAATAGGTTTGTTGAGTAATGAATAAATAAAAAGGAATGGATTCAATCTTTGCTGATTATATTTTTCATAATTAGCAGGGGAAATTAACTATTAAATAATAGTTAATTGATTATTTATTAATGGCCGATTGTTCATGTGCCCTTTAAAAGGATAATGAGGCCGGAATTGGGAAATTTTCCTAAGATTTTTTCCCAAATCTTAAGGTTTTTTCCTGAAGTTTAAGGTTCTTTCCTCCGAACCTTAAGTATTTCCCCCGAATTCGCTTATCCCATTTTTTAAACGGACATGAAAATGAAAAAACATATGCTTGCAGTCTCTGCACTGGCACTGGCTCTCGGCGCTTCCTCTGCCTACGCGGATAATGCCGTAGGGCTTATCACCTTTGACGGCGCTGTCACGGATACCACCTGCAAAATCACCACCAATAACGGCGTTGAAGCGAATAATGTCACCATCAGCCTGCCGGTGGTGCAAAAGGCAGACGTGAAAGGTGCCTCGCTGGACACGCGCGGCGTGGGTGCCAAAGAGTTTGAATTGAAACTCACCGAATGCCCGGCGGGTGCCTATGAAAAAGCCAGTGTCACCTTCACCTCTCAGCAATTCGCCGAGCTGTCTAACGGCACGCTGAAACCAGACCCAACGGTAGCAGGCGCGGCGCAGAACGTCAGCCTGGCGTTGTTTAACAACACGTCTGCCGATCAAACCCAGATCAAAATTGGTGACATGAACGCCACCCAGGTTGCGGATATTTCCTCAGGCGAGGGCTCGCTGGCCTTTATGGTCTCTTACGTGCCGAGCGCAGACTACAACGAAACCACGAACGACATCGTCGCCGGGAAGGTGAGCAGCAACACCACCTTCACCATGAGTTATGAATAAACCATAACCGGTTGGCCCCGCCGCCTGCCGGGCGGCGGGGATGTTCATTATTCATTTACAGGACACTTATGTTTTCTTCTACTCCCACCCCGGCCGCCACCGCCGCACTGTTTGCGGCTGCCCTGACGGCAAGCTACAGCGCGCAGGCCGATATCGTCTTATCCAGCACCCGGGTTGTGTATGCCCAACCGGCAAAAAATGTCACGGTCAACCTGACCAATAAGGGCGTCAACCCGCTGCTGGCGCAGGTCTGGCTGGATGACGGCCGCGAAGACGCCAACCCGCAGGCGCTGAAACTGCCGTTTGTCGTTACCCCGCCGGTGTCGCGCCTTGATCCGGGCAAAGGGCAGACGGTGCGCATCACCTACCTGGGCCAGCCGGTCGCGCAGGACAGGGAAACACTCTACTGGTTCAACGTGCTGGAAGTGCCGCCGAAACCCAGCGCGGACGAGAAACAGAGCCTGCTGCAACTCGCCTTCCGTACCCGCATTAAGCTCTTTTTCCGCCCTGAAGGGCTGAAAGGGTCTGCGGCCGCGGCGGCTGAAAGCCTCAAGTGGTCGCTGGAAAACAGCGGCGGCAAGGCAAAAGCGACCATCCGCAATGACTCCCCTTACTACGTGGTGTTGCACAGCGGTGAATTTGTGCAGAACGGCAAGACATACCCGCTTGAGCTGTCGCAGATTGCGCCGTTCTCCAGCCTCAGCGCCACGGTAAAAGGGTCGCCTGCTCCCGGAAAAGGTGTCGTGAAATTCAACACCATCAATGACTTCGGTGGGTTAAATCAGTACGAAAGCCAACTGTAACGCCCTGTCTAACAGGGGATCTTTCAGGCAAGGACGGGTGTCACTGTGTCAGCAAAACAATTCTCTCGCCTCTTATCTGCCGGTGTCTGGGTGGCTTGCCTGATAGGTGCCAGGCACAGTTATGCCGCAGCCGACATTGAATTCAATGAGCAGTTTCTTTTCAGCACCGGTTCACCGATCGAACTGGGGCGTTTCGCGCGCGGAAACCCCGTGTTGCCCGGTACCTATCCGGTGACGATTCAGCTGAACGGCGTGCCTAAAGTCAACGGCGACGTGACCTTCCTTGAGAACGGCACGCCGGTGGCGACACCCTGCCTGACCCTGCGCCAACTGATGCAACTGGGCATCAAAACGGAAGAATTATTGCCGGCACTGGAGGCGGAAAAAAGCGCCGAACCGCTGGAGCAGCGCTGCCTGGACCTGAACCGCTACTACAGCACGGCACAGCTGAATTACGACCCCTCCGCTCAGGTGCTGGACGTCAGCCTGCCGCAGGTTTACGTGCTGCAACAACCGGCAGGCTATGTTGACCCGGCCCTGTGGGATTACGGCATCCCGGCCGCGATGCTCTCCTATGACCTGAATGGTTACCAGAGCGTCAATGACCATGACCGCAGTGAATCTGCCTATGCCGGGTTGCGTTTCGGCGGCAACCTCGGCGCGTGGCGTTTCCGGGCCAGGGGCAATCTGGACTGGGACAGTGACAGCGGCACCGACTACGACAGCCACGACATCTACCTGCAACGGGACATCCCCAGCCTGAAGGCGCAATTTCTGGTGGGTGATTCCTACACCCGCGGCGACACCTTCGACTCAGTGAACCTGCGCGGCATCCGCCTTTACAACGATGACCGTATGCAGCCGCGCGGCCTCTCCAGCTTTACCCCGGTGGTGCGCGGCGTGGCCCGGACCAACGCCAAAGTCACCGTCATGCAGGACGGCAACAAGGTGTATGAAACCACGGTGCCGCCCGGTGCCTTTGAACTGACTGACCTCTCCACCGTGAGTTACGGGCAGGATCTGGACGTGACGGTTGAAGAGGCGGACGGCAGCAAAAACAGCTTCTCAATCCCTTATGCCTCCGTGACCCAGATGCTGCGGCCGGGGGCCTCCCGCTGGGATGTCGGCCTCGGCCAGTACAATGAGGGCGACCTGACCACGCGCCCGTGGGTCATGGCTGCCAACGGCTACTACGGCTTCAACAACACCTTTACCGGCTATGCCGGGGTGGAGTATCTGGACATCGGCTACGTCTCCGGCCTGCTGGGGGTGGCGATGAACACCCGTTTCGGGGCGATCGCCTTTGACGTGACCCACTCCTACCTGAATGACCCGGAAGTGGCCGACGAGATGTTACAGGGGCAGAGCTACCGCCTGTCGTACAACAAAACCCTCAGCAGCACCGACACCTCGTTTAACTTTGCCGCCTACCGCTTCTCCACTGAGCACTACATGACCCTCGCTGACGCCGCCTCGCTGCATGGCGGCAGTGATGATGAGGGGGACTACAACCAGTACCAGCGGATGAAAAACCAGGTCCAGCTCAACATCAGCCAGCCGGTACGCATCAATGACAGCGATTACGGCTCGCTCTACCTCACCGGCAGTTGGGAGGATTACTGGGGCGCGAAAGATGAACCGACCTCGCAGTTCTCTGCCGGTTACAGCAACAGCTTCCGCTGGGGCAGCTACAGCCTCTCTGTGCAGCGCACCTACGATGAGCTGGGCGTCAAAGATGACAGCATCTACCTCAACCTGACGCTGCCGCTGGAAAACTTTACCCAGAGCCGCAAGGCACCGGGCGGATTCTCCAACCTGAATATGGGCATGAACGTCGACAGTGACGGCAACAGCAATACCAGCGTGTCGGCTAACGGCAGCAGTGAGGATGACCGCGTCAACTACAGCATCAGCACCAGTTACAACCGCACTGATGAGCAGTCCCTGGCGGATCTCAGCGGGTACGGCACTTACAACAGTGCCTATGGCCCGGTCAGCGCCTCGGTGTCCGTGTCGGATGAGGCGGACCGCCAGTACTCCCTGAGCTACAGCGGCGGCCTGCTGCTGCACGGTGACGGCATCACGCTGGCCCCGAACAGCATCAGTGACAGCGAAACCCTGGCGCTGGTGTATGCCAAAGGTGCAGAAGGGGCGGGCGTGGCCTCAATGGGGCGCATCAATAGCGACGGTTACGCGGTGAACACCGGCCTGACGGCCTACCGCGAAAACACGGTGGCACTGGACATCGGCACCCTGACGCAGGATGTGGAGATCAAAAACACCAGCACCCTGGCCATCCCGGCGGGTGGAGCGGTGGTGAAAGTCAACTTTGAAACCGATGACGAACGCTCGGTGCTGCTGTCCCTGACACGCAGCGACCAGGGCTTTATCCCTCTGGCGGCAGACGTGCTGCTTGACGGCCGCTCGGTGGGCGTGGTCGGGCAGGCGGGGCAAGCCTTTGTGCGCGGCATCCCGGACAGCGGCGTATTGCAGGTGGCCTGGGGCAGCGGGGCAGACCAGCGCTGCCGGGTGGACTACCGCATCACACCGGAAGCGCCGGTGCTGGCGGGCAGCCTCTCCCTTGGCGAGCAGCCCTGTGTGATGGAGGCGGGCCGCGTCGCAGACGCGAAACAGTGATGGAGACAGGAGGTCCCCCCTGACAGCGACGTCACCCTCTGGCTATTAGAACGTAGTGAAATGAAAAACCAGCAAAAAGGAAGGATGAGAATGAAGAAACTAAGCATGGCGTGCCGGGCAGTGCCCCTGGCGCTGCTGTTTACCGGTGGCCTGGCACAGGCTCAGGATGTGCCGATAGTGTTCAAAGCCAACATTGTAGAGACCACCTGTACCATGAAAGTGACCGGCGGCACCGGTGATGGGCAGAACAATACCCTGAAAATCGGTGTTGGCGGCAAAGTAGGGCTGGATAAACTGATCGCGGGCGATCAAGCGACGACGACGGCGGCCTTCTCGCTGGATATTGTGGAATGCCCCGGCAGCCTGCAAAAACTGAAAACCTCGGTGAACGGGTCGGTCAGTGAGATCCCGACCGGCATTAAAAACAACATCGCGCAGGGGGATGGCGGCGCGCAATTTATCGGCGTGAGCATCGCCCGCACCAGCGCCCCGGACAAACCGTTCAAAATTAACTCCACCACGGATGCGGAGCGCCTGGTCTGGACGGAGACGGAAATTAAGCAGGACAAAAAGGTGAACCTCACCGCCCGCCTGACGGAAACGCAGGCCAATATGGCGACGACCGGCCAATTCAGCGCGCTGGCGACCTTTGCGTTTACTTATGAATAATGTCACGGGAGAGACTATGAAAAACATCAGCATGACCGTCAGCGCAGGGATCTTCTGCCTGGGTATCGCCGCGCCCGCCCTGGCAGGCACCGACAGCGTCACAATGACCTTTGAATCCGTGATTGAGGCCGGCACCTGCGCCGCGCAAATCCAGAACGGCGCAGGCACCGTCATCAACGAGCTTAACTTCGGCAATGTCTATAAATCTGATCTGATGAACAAAAGCCGGGTGGAGCCGTTCAAGCTGGTCTTCAGCAATTGCAGCGGTGTGGTGAAAGCGAACTATAGCGCGACGAAAAGTGCGGGTTCCGGCTGCTCCGGCCCGAGCGCCGATGGCCCGTCGTTCACCGGTACCGGTACAGCGACGGCGGTTGCGGTTGAGCTGTGGAAAGGCGAAGCGGACAACGGCACCGCGTTGGTGTGCAGCAACCCGCCGCCGCAAAACGTGAGCATCACCAGCGGCGGTGCCTCAGTGGACATGAACGCCCGTATGGTGATCGCCTATCAGCGCTCAATTAACAATGTGACCGCAGGGGATACCACCATCCCTCTCACCTTTGCCGTGACGTATGAATAATTCACGCTAACCAGCATAGTGAGCCATGACGTGAAACGACCTCTCTTTTCTGTATGCCGGCTGGTGCTGTTGGTCACCCTTAACGTTTCCGGCGCCTTTGCCGGCGACGGGAACAGCACGGATCTGACCATTACCGCCCAGATACGCGATAACACCTGCACGATAAGCCTGGACAATGAGGGTTACATGCGGCTGCCGGTCATCCATCGTGCGGCACTGGTGGACGGCGACGGCAACCCGCGGGTCAGCCCCACTGACAATACCGGCGGGGAAGCGTTTCATATCACGGTGACCGACTGCATGGAAAATGCCGGGGGCGCCGCCGCCGCCGGCCTGCACTTTGCTTTCAGCCCCTATGCGCTGCCGGTGCAAAACCAGGTGTTTCTGAATGAAATCCCACCTGCTGACGGCGGCGCACAGGGGGTGGGCATCGTGATCTTCTCCCGCGAGCACGGCACCAATGTGTTGAACGCTGACGGCAGTTCGGACGTGGTGTTCCCGGCTGACGGCAACCTGCTCAAGGATTACCCGTTCACGGTGCGTTATCAGGGCACAGGGCCGGCCACCAGTGGCCTGGTCACCAGCCGGGTGCGGGTGGATGTGACCTATGACTAAAAGGAAAAAGAGATGAAGCGGTTTACCTACCGGGCCTGTGTGATGGCACTGTTGCCGCTGCTGCCAGCGGCGGCGTGGGCGGGGCGGGAGTGCAATTTCAAATCATCGGGCACTTTTGTTTTGCTTACCGGAACAATCACACCGTTGCCAATAACCGGCACTGTCACGGAGCCGAAATTGCTAAGAAAAAATATGCTGGCGTATGACGGCGACGGCATTGTATCCGGATGTAGCACTGGGCCTGACGGGCAGAATTTACACGCCCGCTCTAATCTTCAGGACGTCAAAGGGTTACCCGGCGTCGATGGCGTGCAATTTAAAACCAATATTCCCGGCATTGTTTACAACGTGCATATGATGCCCAACACCACCTCAGAAGTGGATGGTTACTTGCCGCCCCAAAGCGAATGGAAAACCGTGGTATATATGCCGGGCGAAATGGATAGCGAGAACGGCAAGCTGGATGGAGAGAAGTGGCGTGTCTACATCGACATCTATCAGGATGCCGATTACCGGGGCAATAATGGGATAAGCCGGGTGCAGCCCCTATACACCACCAAGCTGGGCGATTATCGCCTGGGGGAAACTAATGGACAACCTGTCATCACACTCAATATCGAAAAAGGCAGTTTCGCCATCCCTATCTCCGCGCCCACCTGTACCAGCGCGGTGGCTGATGTCAGCAACAGCACGGTGGATTTTGGTGACGTCAATATCAACGACCTCGGGGGCGGGCGCGTACCGGTAAAACCGTTCAGCATCACCCTGAGTGGCTGCTCACTGGTGAACAGCGTGACCGCCAAACTTACCACGCTGTTTGCCAGTGAGGATGGCAACATGATGGCTAACGCGTGGATGGGGCAGCCTGGCTATGCGGAGGGCCTCGGGGTGCAAATCCGTGATGTTAACAACAACATGCTGCGCCCGAATGACCTCAACTCCTCGTCTGTCATCAATGGCTTGGAGATGGCCGGCACGGTAAAACTCAATTATACGGCAGAGTTGCGGGCAGACGGTAAAGCACGCAAAGCCGGGCCTTTCCAGGCTACCGGTGTATTCACGCTCTCCTATCAATAACGGCCGCCGCCCCAGCGGCGGCTGACCGGCAAACCCCTTCGCCTGATAATTTTTTGCGCGCTAACCTGTACAAATTTCTCTATTTGTATAAATTACTTCTCCCTGGGTACGCGGTTTGGGTGCCCGTCTTCTACACTTAATTCATCATCAACAACATCCGGGAGTTGCCGTGAGTGAAAAAATTCCCATTGGAATCAGCGCCTGCCTGTTAGGCGAGAATGTCCGTTTTGATGGTGGGCATAAGCGGTTCGGGTTTGCCGTCGAACAATTAGCCCCTTACGTGCGTTTTGAGCCAATCTGCCCGGAAATGGCCATCGGCCTGCCGACGCCGCGCCCGGCGCTGCGGCTGGTCAAAACGGATGAACGCATCGCGATGCGTTACAGCAATGACGCCTCGGTGGACGTTACTGACGCCATGCAGCGCTGGTCGGCGGAGCGCGTCAGCTCACTCGGCCACCTGTGCGGGTATATCGTCTGCGCCAAATCGCCCAGTTGCGGCATGGAGCGGGTGCGTGTGTACAGCGCCAACGGCAAAGACGCGCGTAAAAGCGGCGTCGGCCTCTATACCGCCGAACTGATGAAACGTTACCCGTGGTTGCCGGTCGAGGAAGATGGCCGCCTGCATGACCCGATGCTGCGGGAGAACTTCGTCGAGCGGGTGTTTACGCTGTATGAACTCAATGCGCTGTGGAAGCAGGGGCTGACGCGCGGCGGGCTGATGGCGTTCCACAGCCGCTATAAACTCTCGCTGCTGGCGCACTCCCAGCCGGAGTACCGCGAGCTGGGGCGCTTTGTCGCCGCGATGGATCAGTGGGAGTCGCTGGATGCGTTCGCCATTGAGTACCGCAGCCGCCTGATGGCGCTGATGTCCCACAAAGCGACGCGCCGCAACCACACCAACGTGCTGATGCATGTGCAGGGCTACTTCCGCAAACAGCTCAACCCGTCGCAACGCCAGGAGCTGACCCAGCTGATCGACCGTTACCGGCAGGGCGTGCAGCCGCTGCTGGCACCGATCACGCTGCTCAAGCACTACATGGCGGAATTCCCCGACGACTACCTGCAACAGCAGCGCTACTTCGAGCCTTACCCCGAAGCACTTTGCCTGCGCTACGGCCACTAAGCGTGCCCTGAGCAACAGCCACTGTCTGGGGCGGCCACCGTGCCGCCCCTGTTTTCATGATTCACAGGATTTTTTATGGCCACCCATCTGGTCTGGTTCAGGAACGATCTGCGTACCATTGATAACCGGGCGCTGCACGCCGCCTGCGAAGATCCGTCAGCACGTGTGCTGGCGCTGTTTATCGCCACCCCCGGCCAGTGGGCCGCACACAACATGGCCCCGCGTCAGGCCACCTTTATTTACCAGACCCTCCACCATCTGCAGGCTGCGCTGGCGGCCAAAGGCATCGAACTCTGTTACCACCAGTGTGAGGATTTCGCCGCCGCCAACGCCTGGCTGGTGGCATTCTGCCGTGAGCAGCGCATCGACCAGCTGTTCTATAACCGCCAGTATGAACTGAATGAGCAGCAGCGTGATGCGGCACTGGAGCAGGCGCTGGCCGGGCAGGTGCACTGCCGGGCGTTTGATGACAGCCTGTTACTGCCGCCGGGCAGCGTGACCACCGGCAGCGGTGAGATGTACAAGGTTTACACGCCGTTCCGTAATGCCTTTCTGCGCCGCCTGACGGCCTCCGACACCCGTTCACTGCCTGCGCCGCGCCCGCGCGATCAGGGCCACGTCACCCGGCACCGGCTGGCACCGTTTGACTACCCGCAACAGGCGGTGGATGAGGCGCACTTCCCGGCGGGCGAAGAGGCGGCGCTGGCGCGGTTGCGCGCCTTCTGCCGTGAACAGGTGCCGGACTACGTGCGCCAACGCGATCTGCCCGCCCTTAGCGGCACCAGCCAGCTCTCCCCGTATCTGGCGATCGGCGCGCTCTCGCCGCGCCAGTGTTTCAACCGCTTGCAGGCAGAGTGCCCTGGGCTGCTGGAGCGGCGCGACAGCGGCGCCTTTGGCTGGCTGAATGAGCTGGTCTGGCGCGATTTTTACCGCCATCTGCTGGTGGCCTGGCCGATGCTCTGCAAGCACCAGCCGTTTATCCGCTGGACGCGCTTTGTGCCGTGGCGTGCGCCGGATGAGGCGTTCGAGGCGTGGAAACAGGGGCGCACCGGTTACCCGATTGTGGACGCGGCGATGCGGCAGATGAACCAGACCGGCTGGATGCACAACCGGCTGCGGATGATCACCGCCAGCTACCTGGTGAAAGATCTGCGCATTGACTGGCGCGAAGGCGAACGCTATTTCATGACGCAACTGATCGACGGCGACTACGCGGCGAATAACGGCGGCTGGCAGTGGGCGGCCTCCACCGGCACTGACGCCACACCCTATTTCCGCATCTTCAACCCGACCACCCAGGGCGAGCGTTACGACAAGCAGGGCGACTTTATCCGCCGCTGGCTGCCGGAGCTGGCCGCCGTGCCGGACAGTGCCATTCACCACCCGCATCGCTGGGCCGAACAGCAGCGGCGCGTGCTAGACTATCCGGCACCACAGGTTGACCACGCCACCGCACGGCGGGAGACGCTGGAGGCGTTTGAGGATGCCCGGCGCCACGCCCGCGCCCAGGAGGCTGACGACCCTTATTAATCAGCACGGAGCACGCAATGGGCAGAAGCATACGGGTAATGGCGGCGCTGCTGGCGCTCTGGTCAGCGGCGGCCGCCGCTGACTTTGACATCGTGGCGCTGGGGGTGCGCGGCGGGCTGGAAGAGGGCAACCTCAGCGCCTATCTGATCAAAAACGGCGAAAACAGCCGCTATCTGGCGCTGGATGCCGGCACGCTGCTGCCGGGCATCGCCCAGGCGCTGGCGAAAGGCAGCTTCCCGCAGGCCACGCCGGAGAAGGCCGCGCCGCTGACGCCGCAGGGCTACGTGCTGCGCGAGCTGATTGGCGCCTATTTCCTCAGCCACGGCCACCTTGACCACCTCGCCGGGCTGCTGCTGGCCGCGCCGGACGACAGCCGCAAACCGATCTACACCACCGCCGACACCGCCAACACCCTGCGCACCCACTACTTCAACTGGAAAAGCTGGCCCAATTTCAGTGACAGCGGCAACGGCACCCGGCTCGGCACGTACCGCATCAATACGCCGCCGCTGGGGCAGCGCGTCACGCTGGGTGACACCGGCCTCAGCGGCGTGATCACCCCGCTGAGCCATGACAGCAGCGCCTCATCGATGTTGCTGGTGAGCCGCGGTGACGAGGCGTTTGCCTATTTCGGCGATACCGGCAGCGATGCCAATGAGAAATCCAGACACCTGCAGGCCGCCTGGCAGGTGCTGGCACCGCTGGTGCAGGCGCATCAGCTGAAGGGCATCCTGATTGAAAGTTCCTACGCCAACGACCAGCCCGCCAACCGGCTGTTCGGCCACCTGACCCCGGCCCTGCTGCTCGGCGAACTGGACAAACTCGCCGCCCTGAGCGGCGGCGATCACGCGCTGCGCGGCCTGCCGGTGCTGGTCACCCACATCAAACCCTCATTACAGGCGGGCAAAGATGTCCCGGCCGAGGTGAAACAACAGCTTGAGGCCGGTAACCGCCTCGGCGTTAACTTCATCTTTATGCAACAGGGCGAACACATTACCCTGTGAGCCTGACTCACCGATTAAGAGAACACACCATGCGCAATACCGAGCTTGAACGCCTGATTAACCAGAAACTTAACGTCAACGACTTCAAAGATTACGCGCCCAACGGGTTGCAGGTCGAGGGGCGCGACGAGGTGCGGCGTATCGTGACCGGCGTCACCGCCAGCCAGGCACTGCTGGATGCCGCCGTGGCGCATCAGGCGGATGCGATTGTGGTGCACCACGGCTATTTCTGGAAAAACGAGCCGGTGGCGGTGCGCGGCATGAAGCGTAACCGGCTGAAAACCCTGCTGACCCATGACATCAACCTCTATGGCTACCACCTGCCGCTGGACGCCCACCCGGAGCTGGGCAACAACGCGCAACTGGCGCAGGTGTTCGGCATTGAGGTGCAGGGCGAGGTGATGCCGCTGGTGCCGTTCGGCGAGCTGGCGACCCCGCTCACCGGCGAGGCGCTGCGCCAACGGATTGAGCAGCAACTCTGCCGCAGCGTGCTGCACAGCGACATCGGCGCGCCGGAAACCATCAAACGCGTGGCCTGGTGCAGCGGCGGCGGGCAGGGCTTTATCCAGCAGGCGGCCGAGTTCGGCGTTGATGCCTTTATCAGTGGGGAAGTGTCGGAGCAGACCATCCACATCGCCCGCGAAATGGGGCTGCACTTCTTTGCCGCCGGGCACCACGCCACCGAACGCGGCGGCGTGCGCGCCCTCGGTGAGTGGCTGGCCGCTGAGCACGGGCTGGACGTCACCTTTATTGATATTGATAACCCGGCGTAACCCGGTTCAGCCGGTTTTTTTCCGCGCCGTGTCCTCTTCCGCCGCCCCGCCTGGGGGGGCGTCATCCTCCAGCAAAATAAACGCCCGTTGCAGGCCGGTATCGCTCTCCGGGTCCGCGCCCTGCGGCGGAAACGCGTTCTCCTCCTCACCGGCCGTTAACGGGTCATCATTCACGGAGGCCGGGGCCGGCATCGTTTCCTGAATCAGCTGCTCATCAAATGCCGGGTTCAGCGCCGGTGAGAGGGGTGAACTGGTCAGGCTGTCCGGCATGGCGGTGTGCGGCACCGGGGCATCCTGCGCCTGCGCCGGTTCCCCGGCGGCTTTCGGGGTGCGCGTCAGGGCGGCGATCCCGGCGGCGCATACCGCAAAGAAGGCGTAAAGGCTATTCGCCCCCAGCGGCTGCATCAGCGCGCCCACCAGCAGCGGCCCCACACAGGCCCCCACGCCAAACGCCATCAGCAAACAGGCAGACAGCGACACCCGCCGCGCCGGCGCGATCAGGTCATTGGCCAGCGCCACCACCAGCGGATACAGCGAAAACTGCATCAGGCTCACCGCAAAACCGATGGCCAGCAGCAGCGGGAACGGCAGGTGCGGCAACACCGCCAGCGGCAGCGCCGCCACCGCCAGCAGCAGGGCGCACAGGCGCATCAGCCGGGTGCGGTTGTAGCGGTCAGAGAGCCAGCTCAGCGGGAATTGCGCCACCAGCCCGGCAAAAATCGCCAGCGCCATAAACAGCCCGGTCTGGCGGGTCGACAGATCCAGCTGGCTGGTATAGACCGGTGCCATGCCGTAAAACGCGCCGACCACCATGCCAATCACCAGGGTAATCGCCAGGATTTTTGGGATCGCGCCGATGAAAAATTTCAGCTCCATCGGAGCCGGTGACATGTGCCCGGCGTGGGTGCGGGTGGTCAATGCAATCGGCACCAGACACAGCGCAAAACAGAGCGCGATAATCAGCAGCGTGCTTATCCCCAGCCCATCCTGCAACATCAGCACCACCTGGCCGAGGGCCATGCCGAGGTAAGAGGCCGCCATATAAAACCCGAATACCGTGCCGCGCTGCTCAGCGGCCGCCTGATCGTTAAGCCAGCTCTCCAGCACCATGTACTGGCACATCATGCACAGGCCAATAACCAGCCGCAGCGCCACCCACAGCGGGATGATGTCCGTCAGGCCGTGGCCGAGCACCGCGGCGGTGATGATGCCGGAACAGGAGACATAGGCGCGGATGTGGCCGACACGGGCGATCAGCATATGGCCGACCTTCCCGCCGATCACCAGCCCAATGTAGTGGGCTGCGATGATGGCACCAATCAATGCGCCGCTGACCTGCACGGCCGTGAGCCGCAGGGAGACGTAAGTGGTCAGCAGGCCGGAGCCGAGCAGCATCAGCAGGGTGGTGGTGTAGAGGGGAAAAAAGACACTCAGGGTTTTTTTCACGCTATCTCCCTTATCCATGTAAAAAAAGCCGGCCGGTGGGCTGGCCCTGCGCTGCTTCACCGGCGCAGAACAGGCAACCTTATGCTATTGATACTAGCAGGTGCGGCGACAGGGTAAGGGGCGGATGGTTGACAGCGCCCCCTGCTTTCCTGCATAACGATGCGGGTTTAATTGATAATTATTCTTTATCTAAGGGGCGGGAAGTGCAGCGAGCACGTTGTTATCTGTTAGGGGAGCGCGCGGTCGTTCTCGAGCTGGAGCCGCCGGTGACGCTGCAAAGCCAGCAGCGGATCTGGGGGCTGGCGGAGCGGTTACGGGGCCGGGATGATGTCCGCGAGGCGGTGCCGGGCATGAATAACCTCACTATTTTTCTGGCCGAGCCGCAGACGGTGGCGCTGGATGCCATTGAGCGGCTGCAACGCTGGTGGGAAGAGAGCGAGGCGCTGGTGCCCGACGCGCGGGACATCGACATCCCGGTGATCTACGGCGGCACCCACGGCCCCGATCTGGAGGTGGTGGCGCGCCATACCGGCCTGACCCCGCAACAGGTGGTCGAGGCCCACGCTTCGGCCCACTATGTGGTCTATTTCCTCGGCTTCCTGCCGGGCTTCTCCTATTTCGGCGGGATGCCGGAGCAACTGGCGACCCCGCGCCGCGGCGAGCCGCGCCTGCTGGTGCCGGCCGGTTCCGTCGGCATTGCCGGGGCGCAGACCGGCATCTACCCGCTGGCCTCGCCCGGCGGCTGGCAACTGATTGGCCTGACGCCGCAGGCGCTGTTTATGCCTGACCAGATGCCGCCGACCCTGCTGCGCCCCGGTGACAACGTGCGCTTTGTGCCGCAACAGGAGGGCGTATGCTGAAAATTATCCGTGCCGGGATGTATGCCGCCGTCCAGGATTTGGGCCGCCACGGCTTCCGCGCCCTCGGCATCAGCCAGACCGGCGCGCTGGACCAACCGGCGCTGCAACTGGCGAACATGCTGGTGGGCAACGCGCCCGACAGCGCCGGGATCGAAATCACCCTTGGGCAGTTCACCGCTGAATTCCTGCGTGACGGCTGGATAGCGCTGACCGGTGCCGGCTGTGACGCCGAACTGGACGGCCAGAAACTCTGGACCGGCTGGCGTTACCCGGTCAAACCGGGGCAGCGGCTGGTGCTCGGGATGCCGAGACGCGGTATGCGCAGCTATCTGGCGATTTCCGGCGGCATCAACGTGCCGGAGGTGCTCGGCTCCCGCAGCACTGACCTGAAAGCCGGGATTGGCGGCTTCCACGGGCGGCGTTTGCAGGAGGGCGATCTGCTGCCGCTGGGCGAACCGCAGAACCTGCCGCAGCGCGCCACCGGCATCAAACAACTGCTGTTCAGTAACCGCATCCGCGCCCTGCCGGGGCCGGAGTATCAGGAGTTCAGCCCGGCTTCGCGCGAGTCATTCTGGCGCACTGCCTGGCAGCTCAGCCCGCAGAGTAACCGTATGGGCTACCGCCTGCACGGCCACGCGCTGGAACGCACCACCGACCGCGACATGCTGTCGCACGGCTTGCTGCCGGGCGTGGTGCAGGTGCCGGGCAACGGCCAGCCGATCGTGCTGCTGGCGGATGCGCAGACCACCGGCGGCTACCCGCGGATCGCCTGCGTCATCGAGGCGGATCTCTATCACCTGGCGCAAATCCGGCTCGGCGAGCCGATCCATTTTGTGAAATGCACGCTGGAAGAGGCCCACCAGGTCAAGGCCGATCAGGACCGGTTCCTGCAACAAGTGGCACGGGGGTTATATGGCCGTTGATTTGAATGCGGATTTGGGTGAGGGCTGCGCCAACGATCGTGAACTGCTGCAACTGGTAAGCTCCGCCAATATCGCCTGCGGTTTCCACGCCGGGGACGCGCAAACCATGGTGCAATCGGTGCGCTGGGCGCGTGAGTTCGGCGTCGCTATCGGTGCACACCCCAGCTTCCCGGATCGTGAAAACTTCGGCCGCACGGCGATGCAACTGCCGCCGGAAACGGTCTACGCGCAGGTGCTCTACCAGATCGGCGCACTGGCGGCGATCGCCCGTGCCGAGGGCGGCACGCTGGTGCATGTGAAGCCGCACGGGATGCTCTATAACCAGGCGGCGAAAGATCCGGCGCTGGCGGATGCCATTGCCCGCGCCGTCCTGGCGGTGGACGGCACGTTGCGGCTGGTCGGGCTGGCGGGCAGTGAGCTTATCCGCGCCGGCCAGCGGCTGGGGCTGCAAACCCGGCAGGAAGTGTTTGCTGACCGCCGCTACCAGGATGACGGCACGCTGGTGCCGCGCAGTGAGCCGGATGCGTTAATCGAGAGTGACGAGCAGGCGCTGGCGCAAACTTTGCATATGGTGGAGCGGGGCGAGGTCATCAGCCGCAGCGGGCAGGCGGTGCCGGTGCAGGCGGACAGCGTCTGTGTGCACGGCGACGGCGCCCACGCGCTGGCGTTCGCCCGCCTGCTGCGTCGCAGTTTTGAGCAGCGGCAGATCGCCATCCGCGCCGCCTGATTTTTCCCCTTTTTCGCCCGTTTGGGGCATGTTACGCACCGGGCCTTGCCCGGTGCTGATCGCTTTGGGAGCAGGAACTATGCAAGAGGCTGTCAACTTATGGCCGCTGGTGGGCATTGCCGCCATCGTCATTGGGTTTTTATTGCGCTTTAACGCGGTGCTGGTGGTGATTGTCGCCGGCATTATCACCGGGCTGGCGGCGCAGATGCCGGTGGCCGCCATCCTGGAGAAACTCGGGTCGGGCTTTCTCAGCACCCGCACCCTGCCGCTGATCCTGCTGCTGCCGCTGGCGGTGATCGGCCTGCTGGAGCGCCACGGGCTGAAGGAGCGGGCGCAGGCGTTTATCGCCACCATCCACAGCGCCACGGCCGGGCGCCTGCTGACGGTCTACCTGCTGGCGCGTGAGCTGACGGCGGCGCTGGGGCTGACCAGCCTCGGCGGCCACCCGCAGATGGTACGGCCGATGCTGGCACCGATGACCGAAGGGGCGGCCACCGCGCGCCACGGTGAGCTGCCGGAAGCCACCCGCCACCGGCTGCGGGCGATGGCAGCGGCGACCGACAACGTCGGCCTGTTCTTTGGCGAGGATATTTTTGTCGCGTTTGGGGCCATCATCTTTATGCATAATTTCATGCTGGAGTCCGCCGGGATCCAGACCGAGCCGCTGCACATTGCGTTGTGGGGCATCCCGACGGCGGTGTGCGCGTTCCTGATCCACGCCTTCCGCCTGAACCGGCTTGACCGGCAGCTCCGGCGTGAGCTGTCCGCCCTGAACAGCGCGGCCCTGTCACGCAAAGGAGGCCAATAATGTTCCAGCAACACTATCTCTATGTGCTGGCCGGGGTCTTGCTGCTGATTGTCAGCGTGATGTCCCTGCGTGACCGCGCCAACCCGCGCCGCCTGTTTACCGGGCTGTTCTGGGGGCTGTATGGCCTGATTTTCCTGCTGGGTGACTGGGCCGGGCAGTGGGCCGCCGCGCAGGGCGGGGCAGAAGGCGTGCGCACGCTGAACATTGCGGTGGGCGTGGTAGTGGTGCTGATGGCGCTGATCGCCGGGTGCGGCGGGGTGCGCCTCGGCAGTTACCACCAGCGCAGTGAGAAAGCGCGTGCCGAAAGCGCAGGGCGGCTCGGCAACCGGCTGTTCCTGCCTGCGCTGGCGATCCCGGTGGTGACGGTGCTGGGCGTGCTGGCGTTCAACAATATCCCCGGCCTGGCGGCCACGGTGTTTGGTGCCGGCAGCCCGCCGACGCTCAACACGCTGTTCTCAATGCTGGTCGGCTGCGTGGTCGGCCTGCTGATGGCACTGCGGATGACGCGGGATTCGGCGCTGCAATCGGTGCAGGAGACGCGCCGCCTGCTGGATGCCATCGGCTGGGCGTTTATCCTGCCGCAAATTCTCGCGACGCTCGGGCTGCTGTTTACCTCGGCCGGGGTCGGCAGCGCCATTTCCCACCTGACGCAGGAGTACCTGGCGGTGAACCACCGGCTGGTGGCGGTGGCGGTGTATGCCGTCGGCATGGCGCTGTTGACGATGGTGATGGGCAACGCCTTTGCCGCGTTCCCGATCGTGACCGCCGGGATCGGCATCCCGATTCTGGTGATGCAGCAGGGCGGTAACCCGGCGGTGATGGCGGCGATCGGCATGTTCTCCGGCTATTGCGGCACCCTGATGACGCCGATGGCGGCCAACTTCAACATTGTGCCCGCCGCGCTGCTGGAGTTGCCGGACCGCAATGCGGTGATCAAGGCACAGATCCCGACAGGGCTGGCACTGCTGTTGGTGAATATTTTCCTGCTCTATTTTTTGATGTTTTTATGAGCATACTGGCTATGCTGAAAACAGGGCCTGCGGGGAGATGAGA
Organism: Chimaeribacter arupi; assembly: GCF_002858805.1. Classification (GTDB taxonomy): domain Bacteria; phylum Pseudomonadota; class Gammaproteobacteria; order Enterobacterales; family Enterobacteriaceae; genus Chimaeribacter; species Chimaeribacter arupi. The sequence continues at coordinate 28,360 of NZ_PJZI01000002.1, read as the reverse complement.
CGATGCAAACTGTATTGATTACCGGGTTTGAACCCTTTGATGGTGAGCGCATCAACCCCTCCTGGGAGGTGGTGAAGCGGCTGCATGATATGGAGCTGGGCCGCGTGCATATCGTGGCGCGCCAACTGCCTTGCGTGTTCCACCATGCGCTGGAAGCGCTCGAGGCGGCGATAGCGGACACCCAGCCGCGGCTGATTCTGGCGGTGGGGCAGGCGGGCGGCCGGGCGGAAATCAGCCTGGAACGGGTGGCGATTAACGTCGATGATGCCCGCATCCCGGACAATCAGGGGCAGCAGCCGATTGATGAGCCGATTGTGCCGGGCGGCCCGGCGGCGTACTTCTCGCAACTGCCGATCAAGGCGATTGTTGAGGGGCTGCGCGAGGCGGGCATTCCGGCGGCGGTGTCGCAAACCGCCGGGACGTTTGTCTGTAACCATGTGATGTACGGGTTACTGCACCACCTGCACCTGAAAAACAACCCGCGCATCAAGGGCGGGTTTATCCATATCCCTTATCTGCCGGAGCAGGCGGCGCACCATCCCGGCAGCCCGAGCATGGCGGCCAACACCGTGCTGACGGCGCTGGAGCTGGCGATCGCCATTGCACTCAACACCGAGCGCGACCTGCTGGTGGGCGGCGGCGCCACCCACTGAACCACGGCTTTTACGCTATACTTCAGGGCATTGGCAGGCACGTTAACGCGTGCCTGACCTGTTTATGACATAGCGAAGGAGCAGTCCCCATGCCTGAAGGCCCGGAAATCCGGCGCGCGGCCGATAAGCTTGAAAAAGCGGTAGGCGGCAAGCCGCTGACCCATGTCTGGTTCGCCTTTCCCCAGTTGCAACCCTACCAACCTGAACTGATCGGCTGCCGCGTCATCCGCTTTGAAACCCGCGGCAAAGCGCTGCTGACCCACTTTTCCAACGGTATGACGCTCTACAGCCACAACCAGTTGTATGGCGTCTGGCGGGTGGTGAAACCGGGAGAGGAACCGGCGGGCAAGCGCTCGCCGCGCGTGCGGCTGGAAACCGCGGACAAGGCGGTGGTGCTGCTGAGCGCCTCAGACATCTCCTTGTGGGTCACGGATGAGGTAGACACCCATCCGTTCCTGGCGCGCATCGGGCCGGATGTGCTGGACATGGCCCTGACGCCGGACATCGTGCGCGAGCGGCTGATGTCCCCGGCGTTCCGCCGCCGTCAGCTGGCGGGCACGCTGCTGGATCAGGCGTTTATCGCCGGGCTGGGCAACTATTTGCGGGCAGAGATTCTCTGGCAGGCGCAACTGGCCCCGCAGCACAAACCGCAGGATCTCAGCGAGGCACAGCGGGAGGCGCTGGCCGAGGCGGTGCTCAGCATTGCGCGCCTCTCCTATGCCACGCGCGGCAAGGCTAAAGAGAGCAAACACCACGGCGCGTTGTTCCGCTTCCGGGTGTTCCACCGCGCCGGGAAACCCTGCGAACGGTGCGGCAGCCTCATTGAGAAAACCACGCTCTCCTCCCGGCCGTTTTATTGGTGCCCGGCCTGCCAGCACTGACCCACAGGGTAAAGGAAATCAGAAAGCGATTTTTACCCCGATCATCCCGGCATAGCCGTCGCTCTGCCGGTCAAACGCCTGCTGATAGCGGAACTCCCCGTAGGCGCTGGCGCGGTCACTGAGGGTGGCCGCCACGCCCAGCCCGGTTTGCCAGTAGCTGTTGCTGAACTCAGTCTGGATCTGCTGTGAACCAACGCGCACCGCCGGTTCATCCCCGATCAGTGTGGCGGCATCGAGCGTCAGATAGGGCTGCCAGTGGCCAACGTCACGGTACAGGCGCAGCCCGGCACGCGCCTCGCCGCTGCTTTGCGCCACGCCGGAGACGGGGCTGATCGCGTCGTGAAACCCGTCCAGATGCAGGTACTGGTATTTCAGTTGCAGTTGCGGCTCCAGCATGAGCAGGTTACCCAGGGCGAATGGTTTCCCGGCCTCGAAAGAGGCGGCGACGCCCACCCCATGCTGCGCGCTGTGCCCGGCGCTGAAATAGTCATTATGAAGCGTGCTGAGCTGGCCGATCACATCCAGATAACCGCCATCGTCAGCCTGCACGCTGTAGTAGCCGCCGAGGCTGTAAATCTCACTCTCGATCCGGCCGGTCGCGATAGAGAGCGCCGGGTTCAGTGCGCGCTGGCGGTCTTCGGCGTCCGTGCGCTGGCTGCCGAGCGTCAGCACCCAGCCGGCGCGGGTAGTGGCCGTGCTGCTGCGGTCTTCGTACACGTCGTTGCCCAACTGCACATAGCGGGTTTCGCTGTCATAACCAAACCGGCCGGAATCCAGATCCTGTTGCTGGTCAAACACCCGCAGCCAGCTGCCGTCGAGGTGCGCCACATCGCCGCCGGTGCGCTGGTGGTAGGTGCCGAGCGCGTCAAACAGGTAACGCTGGTTGAGCACCGGCGCCGCCAGGTAACCCGGCACCTCTTCCCGCCACGGGATGTCGTCCGGGTCGGGCTGGGGGGCCGGTGGCGCAGGGTGCGGATCGTCTGACGGCGTGTCGTCCGGCGGCAGATCGTCCGGTGTCACCGGCTCGTCAGTAAAGGTGGAGCGCAGGTACCAGTCGTCGGCATCCTGTTCGCCGCCCTGATAGAGGAAATAGTCGTAGGCATCCACCGCCACCCGTTGCCCCAGCGTCACGCTGCCGCTGCTGCTGCCGTCCACCTGAATCACGTTGATGCCGTCACCGGTGGTCAGCCCGCCGCGGCCGCCGGTGTTATGCACGAACAATTGGTAATCGCCGCGCATCTCGCCGGTAACCACCAGCCGGTCGGTGGCGGAGGCGTTACCGGCCAGCGCGGTGTTCAACAGCAGATCGCCGCCGCCGCTCAGGCTATCGGTATGCAGGGTCAGGTAGCGATCGCCGTGGTGCTGCATGGCAAGCGTACCGCCGCCCAGCGCAAGCTGCTGGATACGGCTGTCACCGGTCATCGCCCATTGGCTGGTGGCGTCAAGCGTGAGCTGGTTGAGCTGCGGCGTGGCCCCCTGCCAGCGGGAGGCGTCGCGCAAATGCAGGGCGGCGTTGTTCTCTGCCGCCAGGGGATCGATCAGCACATCACCGGTCAGGTGCGAATGGCCGCCCGCATTGAGGGTGACGTCATCATGCACCAGGTTGCCCGCCGTGTCCTGAATGACGGCGGTTTCCAGCAGCACGCCGTTCCCGCCGGTGAGCTGGCTGCTGTTGGCGAGGTTAATCGTGATGCCGCCGCCCAGCGCGGAGACGGCTGCGGACTGTGCGCTCTGGATCGTGCTGTTATCCAGCGTGATGGCGGTGGTGGCGGCCCGAAGCGCCGAGTCGTTGAGCATCGTGATGCCGTGGGCGTCAACACCCCCGGCAGTCAGGTGGCTGTCAGTGAGGGCAAGGGTGGCGTTGGCGTAGGTTTTTATCGCATCCGCCCGGTCGCCGGAGGCGGTGCCGGTCAGCGCGGTAGCGGCGATATGGCTGTCGCCAAAGTTAAGCAGCAGGTTGCTGTTTTCGCCGGAGGTGGCGGCAGAAACCCCGTTCAACGCCACCTCACCCCCGCGCGCGGCAGCGATGGCCGCGCTGCGTTTGCCTGCCGTGTTCAGCACCAGATCGCGCGCATGGGTTGTGGCTTCGGTATAGAGGGCGTGCGAATTATTGCCAAGCGTCGTGATCCGGCTGCCTGCCATCGCCAGCCGGCCGCGGTTATCTATGGCGTGCGCGCCGTTGCCTTCGGTGGTCAGCGTCATACCGGTGGCCTCCATCTGCACGCGCTCATCCACCAGCCAGACGCCGTAACCGTTCCCGGCGCGTATAAGATAGTCGCCGCCGTTGACGGTGATCCGGCTGTTGCCGCTGGCGTTAATCAGGTAGCTGGGCCGGCCGCTTTCCGGCCCGTTGACCGCCACGTTAAGGCCGTTCAGCGTAAGGCGGCCTTGCTGGGTTTCCGTGCCGGAGACGTTAAACACGTCCAGCGTGCCTTGCGTCGCCACCCGGATATCGCCGCCGTTGAACACGGCCTGAGTGCCGATGATATCCACCACTTCCATCGTCGGCGCGCTGCCGTGGGCCGTGTTGTCCACCACGATCTGCATATTGTCGGCGCTCAGGGTGGCACCGAGTTTACTTTGCAGCGCAGAGACGCCGTCTTGCAGTGAAATAACCGCATCAGCCAGTGTCGCCGTGACATGGCCGGCGAGTTCAATCCCTTTGGCCTTTTTCCCGCCGACATGGATGAGGATATTTTTTGCCTCCAGCGTGGTGGGCGGCAGGGTATTTTCACCGTCGGCCGCAATGCCTTTTGCTGTTATTCCGTCAATGGTCAGGGTGCTGTTTGTGAGGGTGAGGCGGCTGCCGTTATTCACGGTGAGGGCATTGGCGCTGTCGCTGTAAATATCAACGTTATTCAGCGTATGGGCGGCACCGTCATTGATAATGCGCGGGTGGCGATCCTCCGCCCAGGCGGCGGTCAGCGGCGGCAGGCTGCAAAGCAGACCGGCAATCACGGTTTTACGGAACAGGGGGCGGTGGGCTGCGGGCCGGTGATGCATTTTTCTTCCTGAAAAAAGGCGTGGATAAAAAAACACCCCACCGAAAAGGGGCGGTCGGTGAGGCGCGTAAAAGGCGGCAAAATAGAGGGCGGGGAGGGGCTTTTCAACGATTTTCTTATTTTCTCAAAACGGCGCAGGCTTAGGCATTGAATAAGAAATGGTTCTGAAAAATATTGATTTAGTGAATAGATAAAGAATATTCACAATAATGATAATGTGGGGCGAAAGACGGGCTGGGAATAATAGAATGAGGCAGCGGGCAGGCATAAAAAAACCGGGATGCCAACGCATCCCGGTCTGGGTCAGAGGCCGGTGAGGGCCGTTATTTTTTCAGCTCGCTTTTGAAGTCACGCTTATCGTAACCGGTGTAGAGCTGGCGCGGACGGGCAATTTTAATGCCGTCCTGGTGCATTTCGTTCCAGTGTGCAATCCAGCCGACGGTACGCGCCATCGCGAAGATCACGGTGAACATCGAGGACGGGATTTTCATCGCTTTCAGGATGATGCCGGAGTAGAAATCGACGTTCGGGTAGAGTTTGCGCTCGATGAAGTACGGGTCGTTCAGCGCGATGTGCTCCAGCTCCATGGCGACTTCCAGCAGGTCGTCTTTCATGTTCAGCTCGTTGAGCACTTCATGGCAGGTTTCACGCATCACGGTGGCACGCGGGTCGTAATTTTTGTAGACACGGTGGCCGAAGCCCATCAGGCGGAACGAGTCGTTTTTGTCTTTCGCGCGGCGCACGAATTCCGGGATGTGCTCCACGGTGTTGATCTCTTCCAGCATCTTCAGGCAGGCTTCGTTCGCGCCGCCGTGCGCCGGCCCCCACAGTGAGGCGATGCCTGCCGCGATACAGGCAAACGGGTTCGCGCCGCTGGAACCGGCAGTACGCACGGTAGAAGTGGAGGCGTTCTGCTCATGGTCAGCGTGCAGGATCAGGATGCGGTCCATGGCGCGTTCCAGCACCGGGTTCACCTTGTACTCTTCGCACGGGGTAGCGAACATCATATGCAGGAAGTTACCGGCATAGGAGAGGTCGTTGCGCGGGTACACAAACGGCTGGCCGATGGAGTATTTGTAGCACATCGCGGCCACGGTCGGCATTTTCGACAGCAGGCGGAAGGCCGCAATCTCACGGTGGCGTTCATTTTCCACGTCAATCGAGTCATGGTAGAAGGCCGCCAGTGCGCCGGTCACGCCGCACAGCACCGCCATCGGGTGCGAGTCACGGCGGAAGCCGTGGAACAGGCGGGTGATCTGCTCATGCACCATGGTATGGCGCGTCACGTTGGTGCGGAACTCTTCAAACTGTGCTTTGGTCGGCGCTTCGCCATACAGCAGGATATAGCTCACTTCCAGGTAGTTGGATTCTTGCGCCAGCTGGTCAATCGGGAAACCACGGTGCAGCAGCACACCCTGATCGCCGTCGATGTAGGTGATTTTGGATTCACAGGATGCGGTGGAGGTGAAACCGGGATCGAAGGTGAACAGCCCCTGGGAACCCAGCTTGCGGATATCAATCTCCTCCTGACCGAGCGTACCGGCCAGCACATCCAGTTCAATCGGGTCACTGCCTTCCAGGGTCAGTGTCGCTTTCTTATCAGCCATTTTACTGTCTCCTTAGCGCCTTATTATTAAAATCTGTCACAACCGGGCTGTCACTGCCGGGAGAGGCCCGGCATGTGCCACAACGGACGCATGAGCAGCTGTAAGCGGAAAGGGAACAGCGTTCATGACGTGCAGTTTATGAGGTGTAATCCCCTCTGGGCGCCAGCCCTCTGGAGCAGACCTTACAGGGCGGACAAGCTGCGTTCCGGGTTGTTAACGACTCAGTAGATCTTGGGTAACCGGATTCATCACCCTACGGCATCGCTTTACGACACAGGGCCGGCCCCGCTAAAGAGGTCAGCCGCTACAGGTTTTCACATAACGAACGGTTTTGCGCAAAGTACACCTTTGCATAACTCAAAGTACACTTTTGCATAACTTATGCTCCCAGGGAAGTGCCGATCTGAGAAGCCTGAAGCCGTAAGGGAGAGGGCATGCCTATTTGTAATGGAAATGTTGATCTATTGTCAAACTAGATAATTAATTTTGTATCTTTTGTGAAAAATGTGGCTTGGATCACTGTTTTGGGGAAATGTGACCAAAGGGTTTGTGTGGTAATTGTAATGAGAATGTGAACGGCCTATACTGCCGCCAGGTCTCCGGAACACCCTGAAGTAGGAGCACCCAGCGTTAATAAGACCGCGCCGTTTAAGCACAGTGGATGTTGTTGTTTGAGCGCGTGACGTGAAGGGCCAAGGCTCTTAACGCTGTCTGATCCCACCCAGGCCGGAGGAAGGAAAATAATAAGAGCTGTGTGGGCTAATCCGTGAAAAAACAAAGACCTGTCAACCTGGATCTGCAAACGATCCGGTTCCCTGTTACTGCGATAGCGTCAATTTTACACCGAGTCTCTGGCGTAATCACCTTCGTTGCGGTGGGTATCCTCCTCTGGCTTCTGGGCATTTCCCTCTCTTCTGAAGAGGGGTTCATGCAGGCAGCGGCCATTATGAATAGCGGGTTCGTTAAATTCATATTTTGGGGAATCCTGACCGCACTTGCCTATCACATTTGCGGTGGCATCCGCCATTTGTTAATGGATTTTGGCATGATTGAAGAGAGTTTGGCCGCTGGTACCCGCTCAGCCTACGTGGCGATAGGGCTGACCGTCGTGCTGTCAATTCTGGCTGGAGTTTTGGTATGGTAAGCAATGTCTCAGCATTAGGGCGTAATGGCGTGCACGACTGGCTTCTGCTGCGTGCGTCAGCCATCATCATCACGCTGTATATCATCTACCTGGTGGGCTTCGTGCTCATCGCCCCCCCGATTACCTTTGCCGTCTGGCATGGCTTCTTCGCTTCCCCGGTCACGAAAGTATTCACCCTGCTTGCCCTGTTTTCGACCCTGGTTCACGCCTGGATCGGCATGTGGCAGGTATTAACGGACTATATGAAGCCGTTCGCCTTCCGTCTGATGGTGCATTTTGCCGTCGTCGTGGCGCTGCTGGCTTACTTAATTTATGGATCTATCGTGGTGTGGGGAGTGTAAATGAATCTGCCAGTCAGAACCTTTGATGCAGTGGTAGTGGGTGCCGGCGGTGCCGGTATGCGCGCTGCACTGCAAATTTCGCAAATGGGCCTCTCCTGCGCCCTGGTGTCCAAAGTCTTCCCGACCCGCTCCCATACGGTGTCCGCACAGGGCGGCATTACTGTCGCGCTGGGCAACAGCCATGAGGACAACTGGGAATGGCACATGTATGACACGGTAAAAGGCTCCGACTACATCGGTGACCAGGATGCCATTGAATATATGTGTAAAACCGGCCCGGAAGCGATCCTGGAGCTGGAGCACATGGGCCTGCCGTTCTCGCGCCTGGATGACGGCCGCGTCTACCAGCGCCCGTTCGGCGGCCAGTCCAAGAATTTCGGCGGTGAGCAGGCGGCGCGTACTGCGGCCGCGGCTGACCGTACCGGCCATGCGTTGCTGCACACCCTGTACCAGCAGAACCTGAAAAACGGCACCACCATTTTCTCCGAGTGGTATGCGCTGGATCTGGTGAAAAACCAGGATGGCGACGTGCTGGGCTGTACGGCCATCTGCATCGAAACCGGTGAAGTGGTCTACTTCAAAGCCAAAGCCACGGTGCTGGCCACCGGCGGCGCAGGCCGTATTTACCAGTCCACCACCAACGCCCACATCAACACCGGCGACGGTGTCGGCATGGCGCTGCGCGCCGGGGTGCCGGTGCAGGACATGGAAATGTGGCAGTTCCACCCGACCGGCATCGCCGGGGCAGGGGTACTGGTCACCGAAGGGTGCCGCGGCGAAGGCGGTTACCTGCTGAACAAAGATGGCGAACGCTTTATGGAGCGTTATGCGCCGAACGCCAAAGACCTGGCCGGCCGTGACGTGGTGGCCCGTTCCATCATGATCGAAATCCGTGAAGGCCGCGGCTGTGACGGCCCGTGGGGCCCGCACGCCAAACTGAAGCTCGACCACCTCGGCAAAGATGTGCTGGAGTCCCGCCTGCCGGGCATCCTGGAGCTCTCCCGCACCTTCGCCCACGTTGACCCGGTGAAAGAGCCGATCCCGGTTATCCCGACCTGCCACTACATGATGGGCGGCATCCCGACCAAAGTCACCGGCCAGGCGCTGCGCCTGAATGCCAACGGTGAGGATGAGGTGATCCCGGGCCTGTTCGCGGTCGGCGAAATCGCCTGCGTATCGGTACACGGTGCCAACCGCCTGGGCGGCAACTCGCTGCTTGACCTGGTGGTGTTCGGCCGTGCGGCCGGGATGCACCTGCAGGAATCGCTGCTGGAACAGGGCACCCTGCGCGATGCCACCAATGACGACATCGACGTGGCCCTGGAGCGCCTCAACCGCTGGAACAACACCCGTTCCGGCGAAGACCCGGTGGAGATCCGCAAGGCACTCCAGGCCTGTATGCAGAACAACTTCTCGGTATTCCGTGAAGGGGACGCCATGGCGAAAGGGCTGGAAGAGTTGCGCGGCATCCGCGAGCGGCTGAAAAATGCGCGCCTCGACGATACCTCCAGCGAATTCAACACCCAGCGCATCGAATGCCTGGAGCTGGATAACCTGATGGAGACCGCGTTCTCCACCGCCGTATCCGCCAACTACCGTACCGAGAGCCGCGGCGCGCACAGCCGCTTCGACTTCCCGGAGCGTGATGATGAGAACTGGTTGTGCCATACGCTGTATGAACCGCAAACCGAGAGCATGACCCGTCGTCAAGTGAACATGCAGCCGACGCTGCGCCCGGCCTTCCCGCCGAAAGCGCGTACTTACTAGTCAGCGGCATGTTGCGCAGGAGCCAGAAATGAAACTTGAATTTTCGATTTACCGCTACAACCCGGACGTCGATGCCGCGCCCCACATGAAAGAGTATGTGCTCGAGGCGGAAGAAGGCCGCGACATGATGCTGCTGGATGCGCTGATCCAACTCAAGGAGCAGGACCCGTCCCTGACGTTCCGCCGCTCCTGCCGTGAGGGGGTCTGCGGCTCTGACGGCCTCAACATGAACGGCAAAAACGGGCTGGCCTGTATCACCCCGATTTCCGCGCTGCGCAACGGCAACAAGAAAATTGTCATCCGCCCGTTGCCGGGCCTGCCGGTGATCCGCGATCTGGTCGTAGACATGGGGCAATTCTATAAGCAGTATGAGAGAATTAAGCCTTACCTGTTGAATGATGGGCAAAATCCGCCGGCACGCGAGTACCTGCAAACGCCGGATCAGCGGGAAAAACTCGATGGGCTGTATGAGTGCATCCTGTGCGCCTGCTGCTCCACGTCCTGCCCGTCGTTCTGGTGGAACCCGGACAAGTTCGTCGGCCCGGCCGGCCTGCTGGCGGCATACCGCTTCCTGATCGACAGCCGCGACACTGAAACCCAGGCGCGCCTGGACGACCTGGACGATGCCTTCAGCGTGTTCCGTTGCCACAGCATCATGAACTGTGTCAGCGTTTGTCCGAAAGGGCTGAACCCGACTAAGGCAATCGGGCATATCAAGTCTATGCTGTTACAACGCGGCGCGTAAGGGCCGCGGTGCCGGGAGCCTGCGGGTTCCCGGCCTGTTTTACCCGGTTTGACTCTGCTGCGTGATGGCAACAGGAAACCTTTGAAAGCGGCCGCCGCCAGACCGCTTTCAAAGGTTCCTTTACGGGCCTCTCTGCCCGTACCGCATGAACCGTAATTCGGCACACCGTTATACGGCACAACGATGTATGTTAACCACGGCGAAAACTAAAGCTACAAAGCTTAAGGGATCATGATGCAGAACGGCGCAATGAAGGCCTGGCTGGATTCCTCCTATCTGGCGGGCGCGAACCAGTCTTACATAGAGCAGCTCTATGAAGACTTCTTAACCGATCCGGGCTCCGTAGAAGATAGCTGGCGTTCTATTTTCCAACAGCTACCCACCGCGGGTGTGAAACCCGATCAACTCCACTCGAAAACCCGGGATTACTTCCGCCGCCTGGCGAAGGATGCGTCCCGTTACTCCGCGGCGATCAACGATCCCGACACTGACGCCAAACAGGTGAAAGTGTTGCAGCTGATCAACGCCTTCCGCTTCCGCGGGCATCAGCAAGCCAATCTCGACCCCCTTGGCCTGTGGAAACAGGATGAGGTACCGGATCTTGACCCGGCCTACCACAACCTGACCGAGGCGGATTTCCAGGAAACCTTCAACGTCGGTTCGTTTGCCATCGGCAAAGACACCATGCAGCTCGGCGAGCTGTATCAGGCACTGAAGCAGACCTACTGCGGCTCGATTGGCGCCGAATATATGCACATCACCAACACGGACGAGAAACGCTGGATCCAGCAGCGCATCGAGTCCGCGGTGGGCCGCGCCACCTTCAGCCCGGAAGAGAAGAAACGCTTCCTGAAAGAGCTGACGGCAGCCGAAGGGCTGGAACGCTACCTGGGCGCGAAATTCCCCGGTGCGAAGCGCTTCTCACTGGAAGGCGGCGACGCCCTGGTGCCGATGCTCAAAGAGATGATCCGCCATGCGGGCAAAAACGGCACCCGTGAAGTGGTGCTGGGCATGGCGCACCGCGGCCGCCTGAACGTGCTGATTAACGTGCTGGGCAAAAAAACCGAAGAACTGTTTGACGAATTCGCCGGTAAGCACAAAGAGCACCTCGGCACCGGTGACGTGAAGTACCACATGGGCTTCTCCTCCGACGTGGAAACCGAAGGCGGCATGGTGCACCTGGCCCTGGCCTTCAACCCGTCGCACCTGGAGATTGTAAGCCCGGTGGTGATGGGCTCCGTACGCGCCCGCCGCGACCGCCTCGACGAGGCCCGCAGCAACATGGTGCTGCCGATCACCATCCACGGTGACGCGGCAATCACCGGCCAAGGCGTGGTGCAGGAAACCCTGAACATGTCGCAGGCCCGCGGCTACGAAGTGGGCGGCACGGTACGCATCGTGATCAACAACCAGGTGGGCTTTACCACCTCGAACCCGCAGGATGCGCGCTCCACCCAGTACTGTACCGACATCGCGAAAATGGTGCAGTCACCGATTTTCCACGTGAATGCGGATGACCCGGAAGCGGTGGCCTTTGTGACCCGCCTGGCGTTGGATTTCCGTAACACCTTCAAGCGTGACGTGATGATTGACCTGGTGTGCTACCGCCGCCACGGCCATAACGAAGCGGATGAGCCGAGCGCGACCCAGCCGCTGATGTACGCCAAGATCAAAAAACACCCGACGCCGCGCAAACTCTACGCTGACCGCCTGAGCGAAACCGAGGTCGCGAGCCTGGAAGATGCCACGGAAATGATCAACCTCTACCGTGACGCGCTGGATCGCGGCGACTGTGTGGTGGAAGAGTGGCGTCCGATGAACATGCACTCCTTTACCTGGTCGCCGTACCTCAACCACGAGTGGGATGAACCCTACCCGAGCACCGTTGACATGAAGCGCCTGCAGGAGCTGGCACGCCGCATCAGCACCATCCCGGATGCCATTGAAGTGCAGTCGCGCGTGGCCAAGATCTACAACGACCGCAAAGAGATGGCCGAAGGCAACAAAGCCTTTGACTGGGGCGGCGCAGAGAACCTGGCTTACGCCACGCTGGTGGATGAGGGCGTGCCGGTGCGGCTTTCCGGTGAGGACAGCGGCCGCGGCACCTTCTTCCACCGCCATGCGGTGATCCACAACCAGAAAAACGGCGCAGTCTATGTGCCGCTGGCGAACATCCATAACAGCCAGGGCGAATTCCGTGTCTGGGACTCCGTACTGTCTGAAGAGGCGGTGCTGGCGTTTGAATATGGCTACGCCACCGCAGAGCCGCGCACCCTGACCATCTGGGAAGCGCAGTTCGGTGACTTTGCCAACGGCGCGCAGGTGGTGATTGACCAGTTCATCAGCTCCGGCGAGCAGAAATGGGGCCGGATGTGCGGGCTGGTCATGCTGCTGCCGCACGGCTACGAAGGGCAGGGGCCGGAGCACTCCTCCGCACGCCTTGAGCGCTACCTGCAACTCTGCGCGGAGCAGAATATGCAGGTGTGCGTGCCGTCCACCCCGGCACAGGTCTACCACATGCTGCGCCGCCAGGCGCTGCGCGGTATGCGCCGCCCGCTGATCGTGATGTCGCCGAAATCGTTGCTGCGCCACCCGCTGGCCGTCTCCAGCCTGGATGAGCTGGCGAACGGCACCTTTGAGCCGGCGATTGGTGAAGTGGACGCGCTCGACCCGAAACAGGTTAAACGTGTGGTGATGTGCTCCGGTAAGGTTTACTACGATCTGCTGGAACAGCGCCGCAAAAACGAGCAGACCAATGTGGCGATTATCCGCATTGAGCAGCTCTATCCGTTCCCGCATCAGGCAATGCAGGCGGTACTGGCGCAGTATGCCCATGTACATGACTTCGTCTGGTGTCAGGAAGAGCCGCTGAACCAGGGTGCCTGGTACTGCAGCCAGCATAACTTCCGTGAAGTGATTCCTTTCGGGGCTTCTTTACGTTACGCCGGGCGTGCGGCTTCTGCTTCGCCGGCAGTGGGCTATATGTCCGTTCACCAGAAGCAGCAACAAGATCTGGTTAATGACGCGCTGAACGTTGATTAATACATAAGGATAGATAATGAGTAGCGTAGATATTCTGGTTCCTGACCTCCCTGAATCGGTCGCGGATGCCACCGTGGCCACCTGGCACAAAAAACCGGGTGATACCGTTGCGCGTGATGAAGTGCTGGTAGAAATCGAAACCGATAAAGTGGTGCTGGAAGTGCCGGCCTCTGAGGCGGGCATTCTGGACAGCGTACTGGAAGATGAAGGCGCCACCGTGACGTCGCGCCAGATCCTGGCGCGCCTGCGTCCGGGTGACAGCAGCGGCAAGCCGAGCGAAGAGAAAAGCCAGGCCAAAGAGCCGACCCCGGCCCAGCGCCAGACGGCCAGCCTGGAAGAGGAGAGCAACGACGCCCTCAGTCCGGCTATCCGCCGCCTGATCGCCGAGCACAACCTCGACGCCTCTGCCATCAAAGGCAGCGGTGTGGGTGGCCGCCTGACGCGTGAAGACGTGGAGCAGTTCCTGGCGAAAGCCCGCACGGAACAGCCTGCGGCCAAAGCCCCGGAAAGCGCCCCGGCGGCAGCCCCGGCACCGGCACTCGGCGGCCGCAGTGAGAAACGCGTCCCGATGACCCGCCTGCGCAAGCGCGTGGCCGAGCGTCTGCTGGAAGCGAAAAACAGCACCGCGATGCTGACCACCTTCAACGAAATCAACATGAAGCCGATCATGGATCTGCGCAAGCAGTACGGCGAGGCGTTTGAGAAACGCCACGGCGTGCGCCTGGGCTTCATGTCCTTCTACCTGAAAGCGGTGGTGGAAGCACTGAAACGCTTCCCGGAAGTGAACGCCTCCATCGACGGCGAAGATGTGGTGTACCACAACTATTTCGACATCAGCATTGCCGTTTCCACGCCGCGCGGCCTGGTCACGCCGGTACTGCGTGATGTGGATACGCTGGGTATGGCTGACATCGAAAAGAGCATCAAAGAGCTGGCGGTGAAAGGCCGTGACGGCAAGCTGAAAGTGGAAGAGCTGACCGGCGGTAACTTCACCATCACCAACGGCGGGGTCTTCGGGTCACTGATGTCCACGCCGATTATCAACCCACCGCAGAGCGCCATCCTGGGGATGCACGCCATCAAAGATCGCCCGATGGCGGTCAATGGCCAGGTGGTGATTCTGCCGATGATGTATCTGGCGCTCTCTTACGATCACCGCCTGATCGACGGCCGCGAGTCCGTTGGCTTCCTGGTGACCATCAAAGAGATGCTGGAAGATCCGTCCCGCCTGCTGCTGGACGTCTAAGCCATTGCCGGGCGCCGTGCGCGGCGCCCGATAACGTACACATGGTCGTGCCGGATGGCCCGGAACGTGGGATTTCCACGGCGGGTCACGGGGGCGGCTGAGTCTTTCAGACCTGAATGGATAGAACATCATGAACTTACACGAGTATCAGGCAAAACAACTTTTTGCACGGTATGGCCTGCCTGCGCCGACCGGTTATGCCTGCACGACCCCGCGTGAAGCGGAAGAAGCAGCCTCCAAAATTGGGGCCGGCCCTTGGGTGGTGAAGTGCCAGGTACATGCCGGCGGCCGCGGTAAAGCGGGCGGCGTTAAAGTCGTGAAAAGCAAGGAAGAGATCCGCGCTTTCGCTGAACAGTGGCTGGGCAAAAAACTGGTGACCTACCAGACAGACGCCAACGGCCAGCCGGTTCACCAGATCCTGGTGGAAGCGGCAACCGACATCGAGAAAGAGCTGTACCTGGGCGCCGTGGTTGACCGCAGCTCCCGTCGCGTGGTGTTCATGGCGTCAACAGAAGGCGGCGTGGAAATTGAGAAAGTGGCGGAAGAGACCCCGCACCTGATCCACAAAATGGCGCTCGACCCGCTGACCGGCCCGCAGCCGTACCAGGGGCGCGAACTGGCGTTCAAACTCGGCCTGACCGGCAAACAGGTTCAGCAGTTCACCAAGATCTTTATGGGTCTGGCGAACATCTTCCTGGAGCGCGACCTGGCGCTGATTGAAATCAACCCGCTGGTGATCACCAAGCAGGGCGACCTGATCTGCCTCGACGGCAAACTGGGCGCGGACGGCAATGCCCTGTTCCGCCAGCCGGAACTGCGTGAAATGCAGGACCCGAGCCAGGAAGATGCGCGTGAAGCGCACGCTGCGCAATGGGAACTGAACTACGTGGCGCTGGACGGCAACATCGGCTGCATGGTGAACGGCGCCGGTCTGGCAATGGGCACCATGGACATCGTGAAACTGCACGGGGGTGACCCGGCCAACTTCCTCGACGTCGGCGGCGGCGCAACCAAAGAGCGCGTGACCGAAGCGTTCAAAATCATCCTCTCTGATGAGAAAGTGAAAGCGGTGTTCGTCAACATCTTCGGCGGCATCGTGCGTTGCGACCTGATTGCTGACGGCATCATCGGCGCGGTCTCTGAAGTGGGTGTCAGCGTGCCGGTAGTGGTGCGTCTGGAAGGGAACAATGCCGAGCTGGGTGCCCAGAAACTGGCAGACAGCGGCCTGAATATTATTGCAGCGACCAGCCTGACGGATGCGGCGCAGCGCGTTGTTGCGGCAGTGGAGGGGAAATAATGTCCATTTTAATTAATAAAGAGACCAAAGTGATCTGCCAGGGCTTCACCGGCAGCCAGGGCACGTTCCACTCCGAACAGGCGATCGCCTACGGAACCCAGATGGTCGGCGGCGTTACGCCGGGCAAAGGCGGCACCGAGCACCTCGGCCTGCCGGTGTTCAACACCGTGCGTGAGGCGGTAGAGCAAACCGGCGCCACTGCGTCTGTTATCTACGTTCCGGCCCCGTTCTGCAAAGACTCCATCCTGGAAGCGCTGGATGCCGGCATTAAGCTGATTATCTGCATCACCGAAGGCATCCCGACGCTGGACATGCTGGTGGTGAAAGCCAAACTGGAGCAGACCGACGCACGCATGATCGGCCCGAACTGCCCAGGTGTGATCACCCCAGGCGAATGCAAAATCGGCATCATGCCGGGCCACATCCACAAACCGGGCAAAGTGGGCATCGTCTCCCGTTCCGGTACCCTGACCTATGAAGCGGTCAAGCAGACCACGGATTACGGTTTCGGCCAGTCCAGCTGCGTCGGCATCGGCGGTGACCCGATCCCAGGCTCTAACTTCATCGACATCCTGAAGCTGTTCCAGGAAGACCCGCAGACCGAAGTGATCGTGATGATCGGTGAAATCGGCGGGAACGCAGAAGAAGAAGCGGCCGCTTACATCAAAGAGCACGTGACCAAACCGGTGGTCGGTTACATCGCGGGTGTGACGGCGCCGAAAGGCAAACGCATGGGCCATGCCGGTGCGATTATCGCCGGCGGCAAAGGCACGGCGGATGACAAATTCGCTGCACTGGAAGCGGCAGGCGTGAAAACCGTGCGCAGCCTGGCTGACATCGGCGAAGCAGTGAAATCCCTGCTGCCGAACTGAGGCTGACCCCGCGTTATCACGTGGGTATCCAGCAGACATCAGCCTGAAAGGCCACCCTGAGGTGGCCTTTTTTTATGGCAGAACGGCAGCGGGGCAGGGCGTACCGCGGGGTTAATATAAGGTGATATTTCCCCTGGCAGGGGCCTCACTGTCGGTATCCATACTGACCGGTTGGCGGGTGGCCGGCTGGGCATCGACCACCATGTTAAATTTGGAGAGGTAGTTGCCGGGGATCGACTGGGCGGCACTGATCACCT
The DNA here is from genome assembly GCF_002858805.1 of Chimaeribacter arupi. Lineage (GTDB taxonomy): Bacteria > Pseudomonadota > Gammaproteobacteria > Enterobacterales > Enterobacteriaceae > Chimaeribacter > Chimaeribacter arupi. The sequence goes on along the minus strand of NZ_PJZI01000002.1, from coordinate 11,506 downwards.
CTTCCGGCGCACCGGTGAACGCCGGCATGACAGGGGTGTCACTGGCATTCTGGTCGGATGCCGCCGCAGCACCGCCGGTTTTTTCCAGGCCAAAACTCTGGTCTTTGCCCGGCGCGTAACAGGTGCGCAGTGACAGGCTTTTTTTGTCATCGCCTAAGGTCAGGCAGCGCTGGGTACCGGACAACCAACTGCGCAACCGGCCGCGTTCGGCACTCCATTTCTGGTTGGGGCTCCCGCTGCAAGGCCAGAAAATAATCGATGCATTCTCTTTGTTCTGCCCATCTTTGACATCCAGGCATTGGTTGCCGAGTTTCAGCTGGTCATGTTCAAGGCGCAGGCGCTGCCTTTCCGGCACCGGGCTGCCGCACTGTTCGACTATCGCTTTGGCCCCCTTGGCAGCCGGCGTGCTCCCTTGCGTCGCGACGCACTGGCCGGTGGATTTCAGCAGCAATTGATGATGGGTAAAATTATCCCGGTTTTTCTGGATAACCGACTGAATCAGCCCTTTGCCGGGGAAGTCTGCGGCAATAATCCCGGTGTCTGTAATATGCTCGTTACTGTTAAGGTAGTTTTTAGTTAACGTATTGGTACCTTCAAACGCGATGGTACAAATACCGATAAAACAGGAGACGCGGGGGAAATCAGGGTATCGGTGTTTCCAGCCCGGCGTGGTCAGGCCGGTCGCCAGGCGGCCCGCTGAGGTGCCGGCGCTGGAGTGGCCGCTGGCAACAAAATAGGGGAAGGAGCCGCCGGAGCCGCTCAGGTGGTTGATGGTAATGCCACTATTGTTATTATTCGCGTTGATAAAGGATTTTATCTTTTCCCATTTACTGTACTGTGACCAGTTGGTTTTCATATGGTAATCGTCTTGCTTAGGAATATCACCAAAGTCATACCCTTCCGCATTCCCGTACACACCATCATAAATTACCACGATTTTCCCGCGCATATCGCCCAGGGTCAGCTGTTTATTCCACGTAAAGCTTCGGGGGGATTTAAATACCTTGTTGTATTTCTTTAAATATTCATCCAGGGTTTCATTTATCGTGCGGGTATTATCGGCCGGTGTATGCTCCTCTTTAATCCGCATAAATACCGTTTCAGTGGGGTTAGCCGCAAGAAACGCCGTAGTTTGTGAGAGCACATCATCAAAATTCAGATGCTGATAAACCGGACCGTGGTGAATGGCAAAATGGTTATCAATATGGCGTACGCGGATGTCCAGGTAGCGGATCCCGGCGTTCAGCTGCTGGCTGATGGTCATCACCTGGTTGGCGATGGCAGCACCGCCATAGCGCGAGCCGGAATCATGGGTGCCGGGAATACTCAACTGGCCCAGCGGCGTACTGTCATCAATATCACTCATCCAGCGGGTACGGGAATAGTCCAGATACTTCGTGTCATGGCTATACCCGTCATCTTTATGCGCCTGTGTCGCGCCGGAAAACATCGCCAGCAGCGGAATCGCTAATAACATCACCTTTTTCATAAAACAGCAGACCTTAAATTAATCGGGGGAAAATAAATAGCCGCGATTCTAGGGGTGCTTAATTAATGGCGTCAATAAAAAGGCCGTGGCAGGCCGGTTTCAGGATGTTTTCCGAATAATAACCGGGAGGTTTTCCCTGACCTATTTATTCCTGTTATGGAAAGCTGTCATTGTTTTATTTATACCGGCGTCACACCGGGTGTGATTTAAATGTTGTTGTTTTTAACAAATTTAACAGATGGTTAAACTTCAGCGAGAGTAAAGGGAAGTAGCAACAAAATTGATACAAAACAAATTTTTCTGTGGCGTAAAAGTAAATGAATTAATTTTAATTGATTTAGATCAAGTTTAGCTATGCCGCTTATTTGAGAGAATTTGATCGGCTCAGAAAAAGTAAACAAACTCCCTATTGCCTTATTTATTGTGGGGGTATGGCGGCGTATTATAGCCACGCTAAAAAACAGCCACACGTTTATCGTCTTTGTTTCCCGAACACCTTCCGCATTCCTGCCCGGCAGGGGAGGGTTTTCCGGCAGCAATTTTTTTAGGCACACACTGATGGTTAACCGGGTTCGCTGTTGTCGCCCGCGCGCCACCTGTTGAAGTCTTCCTGCGAGAGGCAAGGAGTCATAATGTTGGATGTAGTCGAACTGTCGCGTTTACAGTTTGCCCTCACGGCCATGTACCATTTCCTGTTTGTTCCGCTGACGCTCGGTATGGCGTTCCTGCTGGCGATCATGGAAACGGTCTATGTGCTCTCCGGTAAACAAATCTATAAAGATATGACCAAATTCTGGGGCAAGCTGTTTGCCATCAACTTCGCGCTGGGGGTTGCTACCGGCCTGACGATGGAGTTCCAGTTCGGCACCAACTGGTCCTATTTTTCCCACTACGTCGGCGATATCTTCGGCGCGCCGCTGGCGATTGAAGGGCTGATGGCCTTCTTCCTCGAGTCCACGCTGGTGGGGCTGTTCTTCTTCGGCTGGGACCGCCTGAGCAAAGTGCAGCACATGACCGTGACCTGGCTGGTGGCGCTCGGCTCCAACCTGTCGGCCCTCTGGATCCTGGTGGCCAACGGCTGGATGCAGAACCCGATCGCCTCTGAGTTCAACTACGAAACCATGCGCATGGAGATGGTCAGCTTCGCCGATCTGGTGTTTAACCCGGTGGCGCAGGTGAAATTCGTGCATACCGTCGCCGCCGGTTACTGCACCGGCGCGATGTTTATCATGGGCATCAGCTCCTACTACCTGCTGAAAGGGCGCGATCTGGCCTTCGCCAAACGCTCCTTCGCCATTGCCGCCAGTTTCGGCATGGCGGCAGTGCTGTCGGTGATTGTGCTGGGGGATGAGTCCGGGTATGAGATGGGCGATGTGCAGAAGGTCAAACTGGCGGCGATTGAGGCCGAGTGGGAGACGCAGCCCGCCCCGGCCAGCTTCACGCTGATTGGCCTGCCGGACCAGGACAACATGGAGAACGGCTACAGCATCCAGATCCCGTACCTGCTGGGGATTATTGCCACCCGCTCTGTGGACCAGCAGGTGACCGGCCTGCGGGAGCTGATGGGGCAGCATGAGGTGCGGATCCGCAACGGCATGAAAGCCTACCAGTTGCTGGAAGCCCTGCGCGCCGGGAATACCGACCCGGCCGTGCGGGAAGCGTTCAACAACACCAAGCAGGATCTCGGCTACGGCATGTTGCTCAAGCGCTACACCGACAACATCACCGACGCGACCGACGCCCAGATTACGCTGGCAACCAAAGACTCTATCCCGCGTGTCGCGCCGCTCTACTTCTCGTTCCGTATCATGGTGGCCTGCGGCGTGATGATGCTGCTGGTGATTGGTGTCTCCTTTATCACCGTGCTGCGCGGGCGCATCGGCCAGAAACGCTGGCTGCACCGCGCCGCCCTCTATGCCATGCCGCTGCCGTGGATAGCCATTGAGTCCGGCTGGTTCGTGGCGGAATATGGCCGCCAGCCCTGGGCGATTGGCGAAGTGCTGCCGACCGCGGTGGCCAACTCCTCGCTGACGGCCGGTGACATTCTGTTCTCGATGCTGCTGATCTGCGGCCTGTACACCCTGTTCCTGGTGATTGAGATGTACCTGATGTTCAAATTTGCGCGCCTGGGGCCAAGCAGCCTGAAAACCGGCCGCTACCACTTTGAACAGCCGGTGGTCACTGAACCGGTTCCGACCCTTATCGCCACCCAGCCGCAGGTTCAGTAAAGGAGCGCCATGATGTTTGATTACGAGGTATTGCGTCTTGTCTGGTGGGGGTTGATTGGCGTGCTACTGATTGGCTTTGCCGTGACCGACGGGTTTGATATGGGCGTGGGGGTGCTGCTGCGTATCCTCGGCCGCACAGACACCGAACGCCGGGTGATGATCAACGCCATCGCCCCACACTGGGACGGCAACCAGGTATGGTTGATCACCGCCGGCGGCGCGCTGTTCGCCGCCTGGCCGATGGTTTACGCCGCTGCGTTCTCCGGTTTCTATATCGCGATGATTCTGGTGCTCGCCGCGCTGTTTTTCCGTCCGCTTGGGTTTGACTACCGCGCCAAGGTGGATGACCGCCGCTGGCGCAACCTGTGGGACTGGGGCATTTTTGTCGGCAGTTTCGTCCCGGCGCTGGTGTTCGGTGTGGCGTTCGGCAACCTGTTGCAGGGCGTGCCGTTCCATGTCGATGCCTACCTGCGGCTGTTCTATACCGGTAATTTCTTCCAGCTGCTTAACCCGTTTGGCCTGCTGGCCGGGGTGGTCAGCCTGACGATGCTGGTGACGCAAGGGGCGACCTACCTGCAGATGCGCACCACCGGCGAACTGCACCTGCGCAGTCGCGCCGCGGCGCAACTTTCTGCCCTGGTGATGATGGTGGCGTTCCTGCTGGCCGGCCTCTGGCTGGTTAACGGCATCGATGGCTATGTGGTGACGTCAGTGCTGGAACGCGGGGCGGAATCCAACCCGCTGCGCAAAGAGGTGGCGCATCAGGCCGGGGCGTGGCTGGCGAACTTCAACCAGCATCCGGGGCTGTGGGCGCTGCCGCTGCTGGGCGTACTGCTGCCGCTGGTGACCATCATGATGGCGCGGCTGAACCGCAGCGCCTGGGCGTTTGTCAGTAACTCGCTGACCATCGCCTGCGTGATCCTCACCACCGGCGTCACGATGTTCCCGTTTGTGATGCCGTCCGTGACGGACCCGAACGCCAGCCTGACCCTGTGGGACGCCACCTCCAGCCTGCTGACGCTGCGGGTGATGACGGTGGTCGCGATCATTTTCGTGCCTGTGGTGCTGGCGTATACCAGCTGGGCTTACTACAAGATGTTCGGCCGCATCGACAAGGCGTTCATCGACAACAACACCCACTCCCTCTATTAAGGAGCTAACTGATGTGGTATTTCGCCTGGATCCTCGGCACCTTGCTGGCCTGCGCGTTCGGCATCATCACGGCGCTGGCGCTGGAGCATCATGAGGCTGCGGAGTCAGCCAAAAGCGGCCGGTAACCCTGCCGTGCTGCACCAGGAAACAATACCGTGCAGCATTAAGAAAATAGTGCGCCGATAAAACAGCGCGCACAGATAAAAAGGGGCGCCGCGCAAGGTGCCCCTTTATCGTGTGGGGTGGGCAGGAAATAAACTTTTTTTGCTAATAATTTACATTAATTTATAGCGCCCAGACTGGACCGATAATTATTTCTCTGTAACTCTGGCAACCCATTCCCAACCTGAATGCCATTGCGTATAGTAAGCGCGTTTAATTGCAGGACGGGATGTAGAGTGAGTAATCCGTTGTTCCGATGGCCGGTTCGTGTCTATTACGAAGATACAGATGCGGGTGGCGTGGTCTATCACGCTCGTTATGTTGCCTTTTATGAGAGAGCGCGCACAGAAATGCTGCGCCAACACCATTTTCATCAACAGCAATTGTTGGCTGATCATGTCGCTTTCGCTGTCCGCCGCATGACGGTGGAGTACTTTGCCCCCGCACGTCTGGATGATTTGCTGGAAGTGCAGAGTGAAATTACTGCGCTGCGCGGTGCCTCACTCACGTTTGCTCAAAAAATCCTCGATGCGCAGGGAACGCTTCTGAGCAGTGCAGAAGTCCTGATCGCCTGCATCGACCCACACCAAATGAAGCCGATAGCGCTTCCCAAGTCTATTGTCGCGGAGTTTAAGCAGTGACTGACATGAACATTCTTGATCTCTTTTTGAAGGCCAGCCTTCTGGTGAAGCTTATCATGCTGATTTTGATAGGCTTTTCGGTGGTGTCCTGGGCTATTATCATCCAGCGCACACGCATCCTGAATGCGGCTACCCGTGATGCGGAAGCGTTCGAGGATAAATTCTGGTCGGGGATTGAGCTTTCCCGCCTGTACCAGGAGAGCCAGACGCGCCGTGACGCCCTGACCGGCTCTGAGCAGATTTTCTACGCCGGCTTCAAAGAGTTTGCCCGCCTGCACCGCGCCAACAACCATGCGCCGGAAGCAGTGATCGAAGGGGCGTCGCGCGCGATGCGCATCTCCATGAACCGTGAGCTGGAAACGCTGGAAACCCACATCCCGTTCCTCGGTACCGTCGGCTCCATCAGCCCTTATATCGGCCTGTTCGGCACCGTATGGGGCATCATGCACGCTTTTATCGCGCTGGGCGCGGTCAAGCAAGCCACGTTGCAGATGGTTGCCCCCGGGATCGCAGAAGCCCTGATCGCCACCGCGATCGGCCTGTTCGCCGCCATCCCGGCTGTTATGGCCTATAACCGGCTTAACCAGCGCGTGAACAAACTGGAGCAGAACTACGACAACTTCACGGAAGAGTTCACCGCCATCCTGCACCGTCAGGCATTCTCCAGCGAGAGCAGCAAATAAGGTAGGGGGAGAGCATGGCACGTGGTCGTCGCGGTCGCCGCGAACTGAAATCGGAAATCAACATTGTTCCTTTGCTCGACGTGTTGCTGGTGCTGTTGCTGATCTTTATGGCGACCGCCCCCATCATCACCCAGAGCGTGGAAGTTGATTTGCCGGATGCAACGGATTCAAAAGCCGTCGGCAACAATGACAATCCGCCGGTTATCGTGGAAGTCTCCGGGGTCGGCCAATACACGATGGTGGTCGATCACCAGCGTATGGAACAACTGCCGGAGCAGCAGGTGATCGCTGAAGCAGCCGATCGCATGAAAGCCAACCCCAAGACGGTATTCCTGATCGGGGGCGCAAAAGAGGTGCCGTATGATGAAATTATTAAGGCACTGAATATGCTGCACCAGGCGGGTGTGACCTCGGTAGGGTTAATGACACAGCCTATTTAAGGCCAGGCCGGCCCCGGTGCCGGCCCTTATTATCCGGGTTTTCAACGCGCAGGGAGAGGGCGGTTGAAAACCTTGTTTTTTGGTAATCCTGTTTTGGGAATCTATTGTGGTAAAGGCAACTGAGCAAAACGATAAGCTAAAACGCGCCGTTATTGTTTCGGTGGTGCTGCACATCATATTGATTGGCCTGCTGATCTGGGGATCGCTCACCGAGGATATGTCCATGAGCGGTGGCGGCGGCGGTGAAGATGGCGGCAGCGCGATTGATGCCGTGATGGTCGATCCGGGTGCCGTGGTTCAGCAATATAACCGCCAGCAGCAACAGCAAACCGACGCCCAGCGCGCGGCTCAGTTACGCCAGAAAAAGGCCGAGCAGCAAGCAGAAGAGTTGCAGCAGAAGCAGGCCGCGGAACAGCAGCGCCTGAAGGCGCTGGAGAAAGAGCGTCTGGCCGCGCAGGAGGCCCAGCAGAAAGAGGCTCAGGCGCTGGCCGAACAGCAGAAACAGGCACAAGCGGCTGCCGCCAAAGCACAGGCGCAACAGAAGCAGGCGGAAGCTGCCGCGGCGCAAGCGAAAGCAGAAGCGGAAGCGGCCGCCGCACAGGCCAAAGCCGAGGCGAAAGCCCAGGCAGACGCCGCGAAACAGGCAGCTGAGCAGGCGAAAAAAGAAGCCGCTGCGGCCGCTGCCGCGGCGAAAAAGCAGGCGGCAGACGAGGCGAAGAAAGCCGCTGCGGAAGCGAAGAAGCAGGCGGAAGCCGAGGCGAAGCAACAGGCCGCGGAAGAGGCGAAGAAAGCTGCCGCAGACGCGAAGAAACAGGCAGAAGCCGAGGCGAAAAAAGCCGCCGAAGCTGAAGCGAAAAAAGCGGCAGAGGCTGAGGCGAAAAAAGCCGCCGCAGCCGAAGCGAAAAAACAGGCTGCGGAAGAGGCCAAACAGGCCGCCGCTGAAAAAGCCGCGGCCGAAAAAGCCGCCGCAGAAAAAGCCGCTGCGGCTGAGAAAGCCGCCGCCGCGAAGAAAGCCGCGGCCGATGCCAAGAAAAAGGCGGCAGCCGAAGCCGCCAAACAAAGTGAAGATGTGGATGACCTGTTCGGCGGGCTGGCCTCGTCGAAGAATGCCCCGAAAGCAGGCGGCGCGGCCAGCGGCAACGCCTCCGGTGCTGCCGGTGCGGCAGGGCAGGGCAAGAATAAGAACAGTGGGGCCTCCGGGGCGGATATCGCCAACTATAGCAGCCAGATTCAGGCCGCTATTCAGAATAAATTTTATGACGCCCAACTGTACAAAGGCCGTACCTGTACGCTGCGCATCAAGCTGGCCCCGGATGGCTTGCTGATTGACGTTAAACCGGAAGGGGGCGACCCGGCACTCTGCCAGGCGGCCGTGGCTGCTGCCAAGCAGGCGCGTATTCCGAAGCCGCCAAGCAAGGAAGTTTACGAAGAGTTTAAAAAGGGTACGTCGTTAGACTTCAAGCCACGTTAAGCGCATAACGCAGCAAGTTTTAAGACTTTTACTATAGTTTCACGGGTAATGTTCTAGTTTTGTGTGCGTTGGTTAGTTAAAATTCTGCTAAATTATCGCGGGCAGAACCGTCCAGATAAGGGAGAGACAATGAAGCAGGCATTTCGAGTAGCGATGGGCCTTTTGATGTTGTGGGCCACCGTTCTCCATGCGGAAGTCCGCATTGAGATTACCCAGGGTGTGGATTCTGCGCGCCCGATTGGCGTCGTGCCGTTTAAATGGGCCGGTCCGGGCAGTGCGCCGGAAGAGATCGGGGCGATTGTTGGGGCGGATCTGCGCAACAGCGGCAAATTCAACCCGATTGATGCGTCACGTATGCCGCAACAGCCTTCCAGCGCGGCGGAAGTGACCCCGGCATCCTGGACGGCGCTCGGTATTGATGCCGTGGTCGTGGGGCAGATCCAGCCCGATGCAGGCGGCAACTACCTGGTCTCTTACCAGCTGGTCGACACCTCCGGCGCGCCGGGCACGGTGCTGGCCCAGAACCAGTATAAAGTCACCAAGCAGTGGCTGCGCTACGCGGCGCATACTGCCAGTGATGAAGTTTTCGAGAAGCTGACCGGTATCAAAGGGGCGTTCCGTACCCGCATTGCGTATGTGGTGCAGACCAACGGCGGCCAGTTCCCGTATGAAGTGCGCGTAGCGGATTACGACGGCTACAACCAGTTCGTGGTTCACCGTTCACCGCAGCCGCTGATGTCCCCGGCCTGGTCGCCGGACGGCAGCAAACTGGCGTACGTGACCTTTGAAAGCGGCCGCTCTGCGCTGGTGGTTCAGACCCTGTCAAACGGGGCTATCCGTCAGATTGCGTCGTTCCCGCGTCACAACGGTGCGCCGGCCTTCTCGCCGGACGGCAGCAAACTGGCTTTCGCGCTCTCCAAAAGCGGCAGCCTGAACCTGTATGTAATGAACCTCGGTTCCGGCCAGATCAGCCAGGTGACCGACGGACGTAACAATAACACCGAACCGACCTGGTTCCCGGACAGCCAGAACCTGGCCTTCACCTCCGATCAGGGTGGCCGTCCGCAGTTGTATAAAGTCAATATTAATGGCGGTGCGCCGCAACGCCTGACATGGGAAGGTTCTCAGAATCAGGACGCTGACGTCAGCAGTGACGGCAAGTTCCTGGCAATGGTGAGTTCCAATGGTGGCGCGCAACACATCGCCAAACAAGATCTGGAAACGGGAGCCGTCCAAACGTTGACGGACACGTTCCTGGATGAGACGCCTAGTATCGCACCGAATGGCACCATGGTGATTTACAGCTCCACACAAGGGCTGGGTTCCGTGTTACAGCTGGTCTCGACTGATGGGCGTTTCAAAGCGCGTCTTCCGGCTACCGATGGACAGGTCAAATTCCCTGCCTGGTCGCCGTATCTGTGATGCATGTGTGAATATGTATGGCAAACAATAAAAGGATCAAAGAGATGCAACTGAATAAAGTGCTGAAAGGGCTGATGCTGGCATTACCGGTTATCGCTATCGCTGCATGTAGCTCTAACAAAAGCGCAAACAATGACCAATCTGGTATGGGCGCCGGCGGCACTGGTATGATGGAAAACGGCAGCGCAGGCGCAGGCAACATGTCGTCTGACGAGCAAGCACGTCTCCAGATGCAAGAGCTGCAACGGAACAACATCGTTTACTTCGACCTGGACAAGTACGATATCCGTTCTGACTTCGCTCAAATGCTGGATGCGCACGCAGCCTTCCTGCGCGGCAACCCGTCTTATAAAGTGACCATCGAAGGTCATGCGGACGAACGCGGCACGCCGGAATACAACATTTCCCTGGGTGAGCGTCGTGCTAACTCCGTGAAAATGTACCTGCAAGGCAAAGGCGTATCTGAAGACCAGATCGCTATCGTTTCTTACGGTAAAGAGAAACCTGCCGTACTGGGCCATGACGAGTCGGCTTACGCCAAAAACCGTCGTGCCGTACTGGTATACTAAGAGAATCGCATGAGCAGTAACTTCAGACATTCTTTATTAAGTCTGGCGTTACTGGTTGGCGTAGCGGCCCCCTGGGCCGCTACTGCCCAGGCGCCAATCAGTAATGTCGGCTCTGGCTCGGTGGAAGACCGTGTCACGCAGCTTGAGCGTATCTCCAATGCTCACAGTCAACTTTTAACCCAACTCCAGCAACAGCTCGCCGATTCCCAACGTGATGTGGACTCCCTTCGTGGCCAGATCCAGGAGAATCAGTACCAGCTGAATCAGATTGTCGAACGGCAAAAGCAGATTTATCAGCAAATAGACAGCCTGAGCAGCCAGGGCGCTGCGGCGGCACCTGCCGCACCGGCTGCTGATGCCGGCGCTGCTGCTGCACCGTCTGCCGCTGCGGCAGACACGGCATCTGCACCGGCCAGCAGCGGTGATGCCAACACCGACTACAACAATGCGGTGTCACTGGCGCTGGAAAAGAAACAATACGACCAGGCGATAAGCGCCTTCCAGGCGTTTATCAAGCAATACCCGGACTCCACTTACCTGCCGAACGCCAATTACTGGCTGGGGCAGTTGTATTACAACAAAGGTAAGAAGGATGATGCGGCCTACTATTACGCGGTTGTGGTCAAAAATTTCCCCAAATCCCCAAAAAGCGCAGATGCGATGTTTAAAGTCGGCGTGATCATGCAGGATAAAGGGCAGAAAGATAAAGCCAAAGCCGTGTACCAGCAGGTGCAGAAACAGTACCCGAATACGGATGCTGCCAAGCAATCGCAAAAGCGTCTTTCCGCGCTCGGCTAGCACGTTACGCCCAGAATTTGGTCATTTCGCTTGATTTCTGGGCGTGAACGCGTGAAGAACAAGCAGTTGATGCCATCATTAAGAAATAGTGGTTGCACTGCGAAGATAAATTAGTAATATATGCCGCCGTTGCCAAGACAACTGTAAAACGTTAAGGCAGCAAGGAATTATGGGTCGTTAGCTCAGTTGGTAGAGCAGTTGACTTTTAATCAATTGGTCGCAGGTTCGAATCCTGCACGACCCACCATCATTTAAAGAAGATGATGGATGTAAGGAAGTGAAGGATAACAACGCGCAAGCGTTGGCCCGAAGGGCGAGGCCAGAGGCCGAGTCATCCTGCACGACCCACCATGATTCCAGCAGTACCGCACAGCGGGTCGTTAGCTCAGTTGGTAGAGCAGTTGACTTTTAATCAATTGGTCGCAGGTTCGAATCCTGCACGACCCACCAT
>NZ_PJZI01000029.1 GCF_002858805.1 Chimaeribacter arupi | reverse complement strand
TTTTCGGGCCGCCGCTAATGACAGTCCCTGTCATGGGCGTCTTTCGCGGGCGTCCTGCCCGCTCACCCGGCCCTGCGTCCTCGTCGGCAATAATTTTAATGCCCCCACCACCTCTGCAAAACCGCCAGTATGTAAGGAAATAGGTGATGTTGACGTGCATGGGCGGGAAGGCAGCATTGAGGTGCTTGGGTTCAGCCATGGACTCAGCATCCCTGCTGACAGCAGCACCGGCAGGATTACCGGAACCCGTAACCACTCCCCCATGAGTCTTGAAAAAGAGTTCGATGCCTCAAGCCCGTACCTGTACAAAGCGGTAGCCACCGGCCAGACGTTGAAATCAGCTGAAATCCGTTGGTACCGGATTAACGACGCCGGGCAGGAAGAGGTCTATTTCATTATGTTCCTGGAGGGGGTGAAGGTTGTTTCAATCCACCCAGGGATGCCAAGCGTTAAGCTTGCGGGAGCGTCGGCTATTAATCATCAGGAATCCATTTCTCTGATGTACGAGCGTATTACCTGGAAATATGTAGACGGTAACGTTCAATATACGGACGATTGGAACCAACGGTAAATAAGAAGCCGGGGATAATCTCCCCGGCATTTTTTTATATTTCACGACCCAATTATATACATTTCAATTTAGAAAAAAATTTACAAACAAAAACACAAGCGCAAATACTAAAAATAGCATCCATTACTATAATAAACGCCACCCAGTATTTATTAGGTTCTGGATTAAAACCCGTAAACTCAACCGCTAATAACAGCATATTAAAGACAGAAATAAACAACAATACCTTTACCAGCCTAACAATAAATCCTTTTAAAAATCCTGATAAATGTTGTATTATTTTTCTTTCACGATTACTCCTTATGGAAAGAATTTGTATAAACAAAGAATAAATAGCAATAGCGAGAGTAAGATTTATACCCATAATAGTATAACTATAGGCATAGTACATCCTCTCCCCTTCTGGGGCGTCCAGTATAAAACAAGCAATCTTATTCGCAATGAAATCCATAAAAAAATCACTTGTCAATCGCTCAGCTTTACATTCACTTAAAGCAAAAAATATTACAATAAAGAAAATCCATTTCAGCACGTTACGGGCAAGTGGTGCCATTTACTATCACCTCAATTATTCCGTAATGCCTTAAGGAAGTCCCCGGTATTGCTTCTTTTTTTGTCGCGAATAAAGCATTCCTTATTGCGTTAAAATCTGAATAATGTGGCAGGGTGATGCACCCTTCTGAAATTCTACCCGGATGTAACCTGAACCCATCTCTTGCGATATTATCTATTATGGTTTTGTCATCAATCACTCCATCAATTCGATATAATGCGAACCACTCTGCATGATTAACGTAGTAACGGAATGCTGTGTTAAAGGTATCTATTGCCCAAGCACGAATTACGTTTTTTATACTTCCTTGCGGCCTGTCAACTATATAATATTTACCAGGGGGAAGCGGGCCAAATTTTGGAATCCTAAAACAACCACCGTGATTACGATAAGCGTCTTTACCTGAGAACGCCATAAACGTCCCCACCCCGTAGAGGGTGAAGGGTGAGAAGTCAGCATCATTGATAATAAACTTTCCTTGTAGCGCCATTGAAATTACCTTATATGAAGCAAAGTAAAACAATGTTATTCCTGATAATTCCAAGGCGCCATTTCATTATACCAGTGCGTTGATCATGATCAATTGCGCATTAACTTTTCGGAAAAGTGAAATAACCGTGGCGTTGTGCTCTTTTATCACCCCTTAAACATATTTGAGAGTTTATTGACGGCATAGGGTGAAAACAGTGTCATGCCCATCACGAAGAACTGGTTAATTTCATCGATGCGTTTTACGTCTTCCGGTAAGTAGAATACGGCGAACAGCATGTAATACCCGGTGCCGAGGTACATGGCTGCCAGAATAATACCGCCGATCAGGGCAATTAACCGGCTGGAGCTGGCGACCATCACCGGTTTACCCGACGCCGCCGTGACCATCGCCTGGCCTTCCCCCGCAGGCTCACCGGGCGCGGCAGGTGCCGCCGGGGTGCCTTCCAGCTCACTGATCGCTTCACTCATCTTCCAGTTACTGTCTGCCAGGCTCCGCCGGATAACCTTCAGCGTCACCACCAAAAACAGGGTCACAAAGCCAATAATCAGCCAGAAAACCACATCTTTAATCACCAGAAAATCGGTTACATCTTTTTCCATAGTGCCTCCCCACTGCCTCCCCGCCCGCAGGAGAAACAGCCCTTACCCCAATACCCGGCACACCGCCGGAGACTCACCGCTTCGCTTCTCACTCACGGTTAAGCAAAAACTAGCAGCCGACAAACGGGATACAAGCCAGACTCCCCTCATTTTTTTAGCCGCGCTAATATAAAAATCCTCAACGAGGACCGTGAGAAAAAATGGGGAAATGTAAGAGGTCACTGATTAATGATCCGCCTGATGAAAACATAAATAGCATTGCCGAATAGAGATGCCGACCGATTCAAATTCACCATGCGAACAAAAATCCCCCACCGACCATTTCCTTACATACCCAAGGATTTGCAAGCTGGTGGGGGCATTAAATTATTGCCGACGAGGACGCAGGGCCGGGTGAGCATATAAAACACACAGATACCCTCCACCTATTCCTTCCTTACATACCCAAAGATTTGCAGTCTGGTGGGGGCGTAAAAATCATTGCCGAGTGGAGGCGGAGGGCCGGGCGAGCACACAAGGATGTGTGCGAGAGCCGCAGTCACGCCGGGAGCGTGTCTGCGGCGGCCCGAAAAGCCCGGAGGCGGAGTGAGGGCACCCGCGAGAGCGGGCAATGATTCAGCCAGGGCACCGAAAGCGCGGGGATGCAAGGGGCGGGCGCTTACACGCCCCTTGCGCGGTGGCGGCAGCGGGATCGCAGAAAGAATGCGGAAGTATGCCAACGCAACCTTCGCCGATCTAAGAAAAACAGCCGACGCAACAAACCTCGATCCTAATCGGATCTCTCAGGCATCCGCCTGATCCCCTCAGGCATCATTGCCTGCCCCCCTCTCCCATCCACCCCCCATCCCCTGCCACAAATCAATCTGTGCCAGCAGCAGGTTGGTTTTAAGCTGGAGAACCGTCAGCTGGGTGCTGTAGAGCGCCCGCTGCGCGTCCAGCTCCTCCAGATAGGAAGCGTACCCGTTGGTATAGCGGTTGTGCGCAATCCGCAGCGCCTCGCCCAGCGCCTGTTGCTGCTGTTCAGCTTCGGTGAGTTGCTCACCCAGCCGGGTGATGGCGTCGATGCTGTTGTTCACCTGCACGAAGGCGTTACGCACCACGTACTCATACTGGTACAACGCCTGGTTGCGCGCCGCCATTGAGATATCCACCTGCGCATTCAGCGCCTCGCGGTTAATCAGCGGGGCCAGTACGCTGCCGCCCAGTGACCAGAGGCGGAACGGGCTGGAGAGCACCTCCTCCAGCGTGCGCTCCTGCAATGTGCCGCTTGCGGTGAGGTTAAGCGACGGCAACAGGTTGGCGCGTGAGGCGGCAAGCGTGGCATCCGCGGCCACCAGCAACCGCTCGGCCTGCACGATGTCCGGCCGGCGGTTAAGCAGTGTGGACGGCAACCGCGCCGGCAACGGCGGCACGGTGAGCTGGTCAAGCGACGGGCCGCGCACCACCGGGCCGGGGTTGGCACCCAGCAGCAGCGCCAGCGCGTTCTCCTGCTCGGTTATCTGGTGCTGCAACTGCGGGATCTGCGCACGCGTCGCCCGGTACTCCGACTCCGCCTGCACCCACTCCAGCCGCGAGCTGTAGCCGGTTTCATACTGCCGTTTCGCCAGCGTCAGGGAGTTCTCACGCGAGGTGAGCGTCGCCTCCGTCAGCGCCAGTTGCGCATCCAGCCCGCGCAGGGTCAGGTAGCCGGAGGCCACTGACGCGGCCACCTGCAACATTGCTGCATCCGCCGCCGCCCGCTGCGCCGCCAGGCCGGCGCGCGCGGCCTCGGTGGCACTGCGCTGCCCGCCCCATAAGTCCACGTCATAATTGAATTGCAGCGTGCCCTGATACACCGTGCTGCGCGCCTGCTGGCCGGTCACTGAGGAGAGCGTGCGCTGGCGCACCGCGTTTGCGCCGATGTCCACCGTCGGCAACTGGTCACCGATCGCTGCCCGCACCCGCGCCTGATACTCATCCACACGGGAACGCGCCTGCAAAATATCGGTGTTGTTGCGCAACGCCTGATCCACCAGCCGGTTAAGTTGCGGGTCGCCAAATCCCTGCCACCAGTCATGCCCGCTGGCCGACGACGGCGCCAGCGGCGCGCGCCACTGCGGCGGGATCACAAGCGATGGCGTGGCCGGGTCGACATGGCTGCTGCCACAGGCCGCCAGCAACAGCGCCAGCGGCAACAGCGTCAGTGGTTTCCTCATGGCGCACGCTCCTGCGGCGGCACCGGCTGGGCCGGCTGGTCAGTATGGATGTTCACCACCACCGACATCCCCGGCCGCAGCCGGGCGCGCGCTGCCGCGTCCGCATTGATGTGGATACGCACCGGCAACCGCTGGGCGATCTTCACAAAGTTCCCGGTGGCGTTGTCCGCCACGATGGTGCTGAACTCAGAGCCGGTCGCCGGGGAAATTTTCTCCACCACGCCGTGGTAGACCGCGCCATCCAGTGCGTCCACGCTGAAGGTCACCGGCAGGCCGACGCGCACCTGCGCCATCTGCGTCTCTTTCATGTTCGCCACCACCCAGAGCTGCTGCGGCACCAGCGCCGTCAGGTGCGTCCCGGCGGCCACATAGGCCCCCTGCCGCACGCTCACCTGCCCGAGCTGGCCGTCACGCGGGGCCAGAATGCGGGTGTTGGCCAGGTCGATCTCTGCCAGCTCCACCGCCGCCTTCGCGTTCTCCACATCCGCTTCCAGCGAGGCACGGTTGACAACCACGGTGCGGACATCCTGCTTCGCCATCTCCAGCGCGGCTTTGGTCTGCGCCACATCCGCCTGCGCCTGGGCAGCGGCGGCCCGGCTCGCATCACGTTCACGTACTGACAGCGACCCGTCAGACACCAGATCCTCGACCCGTTTCAGGTCAAGCCGGGCTTTCAGCGCCTGCGCCCCGGCGTTCTGCACCGCCGCCTCACTGCGGGCAATCGCTGCCTCAGCACTGGCGCGCTGCTGGCGGTTGTTCGCCAGCGCCGCCTGTTTCATCGCGTACTGCGCCTGCGCCTGATGCAGCCGCTGCTTATAGATGCGGTCATCAATCGTCATCAGCAGGTCGCCCTTGCGTACCTGATCGTAATCATTCACCCGCACCGAAGTGATGTAGCCGTTAACCTGCGGGCTGATGACCGTGACCTGGCCGCGCACATAGGCGTTCTCCGTGGACTGCCGGGTCGGTGAAAACGGCGGCAACTGCCACGCATAGAGCACCACCAGCACGCCGGCCAAGGCAATCAGCAGCGGCACCGCGATGGTGGCAACACGTTTGGCCCGGCTTTTTTTCGGTGCTGGGGCAATAACATCCTGACTCATGAACCCTCCGTTGAACCGGCGGGTTTTGCCGCCGGCGTTGATGCAGACAATGTTGCTTCAGACAAGGCCGCTTGCCGCCGCGCCTGACGGGCGCGCCACTGCTTGCGGGCAAAACGGCTTAACAGCCAGATCAGCGTGCCCGCCGCAATCGAGGCGGTGAGCAGGTAAACGTCGTTATAGGCCAGGGTGTTGGCTTCACGGGTCGCGGCGGCCTGCAACATCACCACCCCTTGTGCGCCGCGCAGGGTGGCGTCGCCCAGGGTGGCGCTCAGCCCGGCGCTGTAAGCGTTGATGCGCTCCATCACCAGCGGGTCAAGGTTGCTGAGGTTATCGGCGATGATGCTGGAGTGGTATTTTTCGCGCCAGATCTGGAAGGTGCCGAGCAGTGCCGAGCCTATCAGCCCGCCCAGGTTCTGGCTCATGCCGAACACCGCCACAAAGCTCACCAGGTTGCGCGGCTCCGCCACCACGCTGCCGATAATCGACAACATCGCCGGGGCAACGAACAGCGCCCCGGCAAAGCCCATCATGAACTGGCTGACCACCATCTGCGGCGCGCGCGTCAGGGTATTGGACTGGGAATCGAGCAGCGCGGAGATGATCATCAGCACCAGCGCCACCACCAGCGGCCACTCCAGTTGCGTGGGTTTGATGGTCAGCGCGCTCACCGTGATCCCGGCGATGACGCCCAGCAGCACCGCCAGTGACAGCGCCGTCATCTGGTCGTTTTGCAGGCCGAGGTATTGCAAAAACCCGATCGGCCCGACGTTCTGCTCCGACAGCACGATGCGCATCAGCACCATGGTCAGCCCCAGGCGCAGCACACTGCCGCTGCTGAGCCAGCGCACATTCAGCAACGGGTTTTTACGCCGGTGCTCCACCAGCACCGCCGCGACAATCAGCGCAATGGCCCCTGCCAGCGCCCAGCCCAGCCAGGGGGTGCTGGTCCACCAGTCATAGCGGCCGAGCGAGATCACCGCGCACAGCAGCCCCATGCCCGGCGCCATCAGGAAAAACGTCACAAAGTCCATCTTTTCAAAGGCGTTATAGCGATCGCCCGGCGGCAGTTTCAGCATCAGCACGCAGCCAAAGCAGAGCAGCGCCAGCCCCAGCTCAAACAGGTAGAGGCCGCGCCACTCGTTCAGCTCCAGCAGCCCGGCGGAGAAGAGCCGCGCCAGCGGGATCGCCAGTTGCGACGCGCTGATGCCGATCGCCAGCGCTTTCAGCCGGTGTTTGGCCGGGAAGGCCTGGATCATGTAGTAGATGCCGAGCGAACTCAGTGCCGCCGCCACCGCGCCGTGTGCCGCCCGGACCGCGATGGCGGAACCGAGATCGTTGACGAACAGGTGGAAAAAGGTCACCAGCGCGTAGAGCAGCAGAAACGCCTCGGTGAACAGCCGCAGGCCGAACTGCATACGGAACTTCACCAGCAGCAGGTTGATGGAGATGTTGGTCATCACATACACCGCCGGCAGCCAGGCGACCTCGTTGCTGAACGCGCCGAACACCCCCTGGAGGTTGGTGAGGTTGGCGGTGACCAGTGCGTTGCCGAGGCTGCCGGTTATCGCCACCAGGATCCCGACAAACCCGAACGCCAGCCGTTTCGGCCAGGGGTGCAACGGGGTGGACGGCGAGCCGGGCATCATCGGGCGCTCATGCGGCGCCCACTCACGCACAATGTAGGGTTTCATCGGCTCTGTTCGGCCGCCTGCCGCAGGGTTTCCAGCACCCGCATCGTGACCGCCAGGTCTTCCCCTTCAAGCGAAGCCAGCAGGGTTTCACGCAGCGCATCCGCCTCGCCTTTCACCTGGCGGTACATCGCCTGCCCGGCGTCAGTGACCACCAGCAGCCGTTTGCGGCGGTCTTCCGGCGTCATGACCCGTTCCACCAGCCCCTGGCGCACCAGCTTATCAATCATGCTGACCACGGTGGCACCTTCCAGCCCCAGTGCGGCGGCCAGCTCACTCTGGGTCAGCGGGGCGTCGGCCCCGGCAATGGTCGAGACCGTGACCCAACTGGCCTGGTTCAGCCCCTGCGCCTTTAACCGGCGATCGATCGCCAGCCGCCAGGCACGGGCCGTGAAGTGCAGCAAACGGGAAAACTGGGTGGGGTCAGGCAGGAATGTTAACGCATCAGACATAAAGATAGGCATCACATAGTTAGATATCTAACTAAAAATATCATGAGAAATTCATAACGCAACTATCGATAAGTTAATTTTTATATTTACGGAGTGAATAGATTAATGCGGGACAGGAAACGGGCGCCCCGGCCGGGACGCCCGCAGAACGTTACTCGTCGAGCGCCGGCTTAAACGCCTCGCTCACCTTGTGGCTGCGGCTGTAGTTGGCCAGCCGGCGGGTATCTTCATGGCTGTAATCCGGGTCGATATAGATGTGCATCCGGCTTATCAGGTCACCGTCAAACTCGAACACGGTACAGAACAGGTTGAACTCCTCGTCCCCCACCGGGAAACGGTCACCGTTCTGCATCACGCCTTTGACACCGCCCTCGATCACCATCACATCGCCCTGACAGATATAGCGGAAGTTGTCGATGTCATGTTTAAAGCGCTCGACCTGCCTGACCAGGCGTTTGCCCAGGTTGCCCAGCTCGGTTTTGCCGCGGCTGCTGCCATATTTCGGAAAGAACAACGCGACGTCATCGCTGAACAGATCCAGTAATGTGGCGTCCTGCGCATCAAGTTTCGAGTAGTAGGTCTTGATTACTTCGAACCGCGCATGTTGGCGCTCAGTTTCTGTCATAAATCCCCCTCTGCTGAACAGTGTTGCCACCCGTCCTGCGCTGAATCGTTATGGTATAGACCGCTAAGTGTTACCGGCCGCGGCCCAGGCTCATTAAGATTACTCTTAAAACTCAGAAAACATCCCGTGATCGCGCACCTTTTCACCGGCGGGGTAAGGCGCAATTCAGGCGCTTTTCCGGCCCTGAAAATATAGACCCTGGGACGATAAAATGATTCAGCTTATCTATTGATTTAAATCAAATTATAAATATTGAAAATAACTGCCGGAAGTTTATGCTGACAATATGCTGCTTTTTCAAGCAACCCCGCGTGCCAATGTGGCAACGGAACGCCGCCACCGCCACGCACATCATCGTACTGAACCCAAAATGGAGGTATGGCATGAGCAGAACCTGCCCGGCGTTACAACAAACCCTTGAAAACCTGTACCACGGCAAAAACCCTGACGCGGAATTGCCGCTGCTGGTGATGGCCTCTGAGGAGGGCGGCAAACTCTATTTTGCCGAAGGCACCAGTAAAATGGAGAAACTGCACTCGATTGATCAGGCGATCAGCAACATGCTGACGTATCGCGAAGCCCTGGAAAAATGTGATTAACCTGTTCCCGGCTGCGGGGGCACAGCCCCCGCAGCCGGTGGCCGGTCAGCCCAGGATGGCCGCCGGCAGCGGCGTGTCACCGCTGCGCACTTCCCACTGTTTGCCGGCCGTGGCGGGTTCCGCCAGCACGGCCGTCACCAGGGCGGCCACATCCGCCCGCGGGATCTCCCCACGCCCGACCTTCTCACCCAGCGTCACCCGGCCGGTGGCCGGATCGTCCGTGAGCGGGCCGGGGCGCAGGATCGTCCACTGTAGCCCACTGCCCCGCAACTCGCGGTCCGCATCCCGTTTCGCTTCCACATACGCGCGCCAGACGGCATCGGTGTCCGGCGGCAGCGGGTCATCTGCGCCCACCGCTGACACCATCACATAGCGGTTGACCCCGGCCAGTTTCGCTGCGGTGATCAGTTTCACTGCGCCGCCGTAATCCACGGTGCGCTTGCGTTCCGCCGTGGAACCGCCCCCGGCCCCGGCGCTGAATACCACGGCGTCCACGCCTTCCAGCGCGGTGGCCAGCTGTTCCGGCGTCGCCTGCTCCACATCCAGCAGTACCGGTTCCGCCCCCAGCCCGCGCAATACCGGCACCTGCTCAGTCTTGCGCACGATGCCCACGGCCCGGCGGCCCTGCGCCACCAGATTCTGCACAATCAATTGGCCAATTTTGCCGTGTGCGCCCACGATTGCCACACTGTTCATTTGCGCTCCTTGTTTTTGCATGTGCCACTAACCTTAGCATATCGCAGGCAGCCCGCAGGAAAGCCGCAGGATAGCGGCGGCAGATGACAGCTATGTGACAGTCAAAACCCAGGGAGGAATGCCCGGCTTTCGCCGGGATCAAGGCTCAGGTGTCGAGCAGCGCCTGGCGCAGGGTGAGGCCGGGGGTGGCGGTGTCGCTGAGGTCCAACTGGCTCTCCAGCACGTTGAGGTGCTGAAGCATCAGGCGGGTGGCGGCCGGCACGTCGCCCTGCGACAGCGCGTCCAGGATCGCCTGATGCTCGCCGGAGGAACAGGCGGGCACATCGTTGCGCTGGTAGAGCGCCACAATCAGCGAGCTGCGCATCATCAGGTTAGCGAGGATCTCCCGCAGCACCTGGTTGCCGCCCACCTCCGCCAGCACCTGGTGGAAGCGGCTCAGCGCCTCCACAATCGCCCGGCGGTCGCCGCTCGCGACGGCAGTGCGCTCGCTCTGCATCTGCGCCGCCAGTCGCGGCTGGTACGGGGCCATCTTCTCCGGGGTGATCGCCTCGATAATCGCCCGCTCAATTGCGCGGCGGGCGATGAAAATCTCCCGCGCTTCCCCGGCGGAGGGCTGCGACACCATCGCGCCGCGGTTGGGGGCAATGGTCACGATACGCTGGAGCGCCAGACGCTGGAGCGCCGCCTGGACATGGTTGCGGTTGGCGTTTAACGCCTCCACGATGTGGGCCTCAATCAGCCGGGTGCCGGGCCGGAGGCGATGCTGTGCAATGGCTTGCGCCAAAATATCCACAATGCGCGTGACTTCGCGCTGTTTGGTGGTGGCAGTTCTGTTCATCTCTTTTTTTATCCTGTCGAGGTCTGCCTGTCTGCAAATGCGCCGCAGAAACTCCGGCATTATCCTTGCGGCTTGTTAGCGGGTCAAACGCCGTACGGTGCAGTGACCCGTCTGCCATCAAGGCGTTGCGCAACCCGGATTATTTATTTAACGGTCATTAAAGTAATAATTGACAGCGTCCGGCAGAATCAATAAATTGGCAGCCGACACCGATCGTTGGTTAATGAACCCTCGCGGATCCTGTACCAATAATGAAGAGTATCCTCCCCTTATGACGGAATATAATAAAGATCGCGCCTTGATTGACGAGCTGATCCAGTGGATTGAAGAGCACCTCGACACTGCGCCCCGCATCGAGACGGTGTCCCAGAAGTCCGGTTACTCAAAATGGCACCTGCAACGTAAATTCACCGCGCTGACCGGCATGAACATCGCCACCTATATGCGCAACCGCCGTCTCTCCAAAGCGGCGATTGCGCTGAAAACCAGTGACGATTCGATAATAGACATCGCCACCCATTACAGTTTTGATTCGCAGCAGACCTTTACCCGTACCTTCAAAAAACGGTTTGGGATCACGCCGCACCAGTACCGCATCTCGGATGACTGGCACGTTGACCTGCTGACGCCGCATTTCCGCTTTGAGGAGCCGTTCAAGCTCAATATTGAGTGCATCAACGTGCCTTCGCTGCAACTGAAACGCCTGCGTGATGACGTCACATTGTTTGACCGCCGCAGCGCGCCGGAGAGCAAATCCCACTTCCTGGCGATGCGCGACCAGCTGATGTGTGACGCCTTCCGCCGCGCCCCGGTGCGCAGCAGCCCGATTTTCAGCATCATGAGCGGTAAAAATGAGGCGCAGGAAGGCAAGTCGGTGCGTTATACCCTGGCGGAGAGCGCCAGCGGCAGCACCCATGACACCCAGCGGGTGATTGTCGACGGCGGTTGTTTTATGTCGATCAAGTTCTCCGGCACCATGATGGAAACCCATCAGCTCACCAGTTTCCTGTTCGACAATGTGTTACCGGAGTTGCGCAAGAAGGTGGGTGCCAGCCATGAGATTGAACAGATCCAGCTTGACCCGGCGGCACACAACGGCAAATGGGGGCAATCCCAGGTGGATTACCACTATATGCTGTCGTTGAACTGACATGCTGTCGTTGAACTGACATGCTGCCGTTGAACTGATCAGGCCCGGCCCGCTGCCTTGCAGGCCGGGGTCAGGGCTGCATCATGCCGCCCCGCGCAACTCCGCGCACAAGGTTTCCATATATCCCTGTAAAAACCGCGTCCGTTTCTCGGCAATCACCCTGCCCGCCTGCGTCTGCATGGTGGCCGGCAGCCGCAACAGCTTCTGCTGGAAATGGTCGAGGGTAAAACGGCGGTCATCCAGCTCGCGGCGCTCCGCCAGCGGGTCGTCCGGGTCCACCAGGTCACGCCCCAGCGCGCCGGAGACATAAAACACCCGCGCCAGCCCAATCGCCCCCAGCGTATCCAGCCGGTCGGCATCCTGCACAATTTTCGCTTCCAGCGTCTGCGGCGGGATGTTGGCGCTGAAACTGTGGGTGCGCACCGCGTGGGCCACGGCGTCATACAATTCAGGTGGGAAATCGGGGAAGTCGTTTTGCAGCAGGCTCAATGTCTCTTGCGCCGCCATGGTTGAGGCGAGATGGCGCTGTGGGTGGTTCTTCGGCAAGTTAACAAAATCGTGGAAATAACAGGCTGCGAGCACCACCAGGCGGTTCGCCTCCAGCCCCTGCATGAGTAATTGCGCGTTCTGCCATACGCGATGTAAGTGATTGATGTCGTGTGCTTTATCTGCCTCAGGTCGGGAGGCCATATAGTTCTGGAACCGGATTTCCCATTCACTTATCACCATCGTTTACTCCTTGCGGCCCGGAAAGCGGCCAATGTTGCAGAATAATTCATTGTGAAATCAAGGGTTAGCGGAGGCCTTATTCGCTGGCATCATACCCTGTACTGCGTTACAACAGTTTTACACGTTGCAGAGAAAGCGTGTTTTTTATGACACCTCTTGTTTACATAAAGATTTCATATTTCCCGGGCAGATCACAGCAAAATAGATTTTGCCCGTATTCAACAGTGTAGCTGCAAAATACCAGGGAGTGAGAAGATGCAACTTGCCACCGTGAGTTGGCCGCTGGGCGTCAACAATGTGGATACGATGATGGCGCAGGCCGCCGCCCTCCGGCTGACGGGCGTGCAGTATTGCGGCGACCCGCGCCAGTGCCCGGCCGACCGGGTAAAACGGGCCGCCGCCGCGCATAACATTCGGATAATCGCCATCGACCCGCTGGACTGCGCCCCGCCACACCCTGCACAGGCCACGGCGGAGCGGGCTGTCGCCTTTTACCGCACGCTGGTGGACTATGCGCGCGACACCGGCTGCGGCGTGCTGACCTTGCAGGGGCTGTCGCAGTGGACCAAGCAGGCGAATACGAAACAAGAGGCGTACGCGCAACTGGTGGCGTGCGTGCGGGATGTGGCCGCGTATGCCCATGAACAGGGCGTCAGCCTGCTGTATGAAGTCTGCAACCATTATGAGGTGCCGCTGATTCACACCGCGCGCGAGGGGTTGGATCTGCTGGACAAGGTAGGCAGCGAGGCGATTCGCCTGATCCTCGACAGTTTCCATATGAACATCAATGAACCCTCACCGGTGCAGGCGATTCTGGCGGCCGGTGACCGGCTGGGCATCTACCATATTTCTGATTCGAACCGTGCCGGGATCGGCAGCGGCAACATCGATTTCCTGGCCCAGTACCGGGCGCTGAAACAGATCGGTTTTTCCGGTGATGTGGCGATTGAACTGGTGCTGCCGCACCTGACGCCGATGACGCCGCCGCAGACCGAAGCTGACCGGCGGCGGCTGGATGCGGAGATCCGCCGCAGCGCCGCCGTGTGGCAGGCGCTGGCTATTGAGGCTTAACAGACGCCGAAATCACCGTCCTCATGGTAGGGGGAGAGCTCCTGCGCACTGAAAGCGCGGGTTTTCTCCTCACCGACGGTGCCCCAGGTGCACTCTACGCTGTCGCCGTCCACGCTTTTGACCGTCATTTTCTGGCCGCCGCTTTTGGGTTGGACGATGTCCCCGGTTTTAAACTCCATGTTGTTCTCCTTATGTTGCATTGCACATGATCAGGCTGCCTGGCCGGCAGCCGTGGTGTTCGTTTTCATTCGCCTGCCGGCATCCCCGCCGCCGGCATCCCCGCCGCCGGCGCTTAAAATTTGGTGCTCAGCGCCTCACGCCATAACCGCTGCGGCACATAGCTCTGCAACAGATCAATGGCGCACGCCAGCAGCTCGGCGTCCAGTTCATGCCCGGCTTCCCAGGCGATATCCAGCGTGGCATCGGCGTCGATCTCTTTCAGCCGCGCAAACGCCGCCTGCGCATGGCGCACGTCAATCACTGGGTCAGTGCCGCCATGCAGCAGGTGCAGCGTTGTCGCCGGGGCGGCATGTTGCGGCAAAGTGGCAAACCGGCCGGAGAACGCCACGACCCGCCCGGCGAGCGCGTGGTCACGGGCGCTGGCCTCCAGCGCCATAATCGCCCCCTGGTCCAGGCCGATCAGCGCCGTCTGTGCGCCGGTGACCCCCAGCCGTTGCTGGGCCTGCCGGACGGCAGTCATCAGCGGCGGCAAGGCCTCGGCGACCCGCGCCGCCAGATCCTCCTCGCGCATCCCGCGGCCGGAAAACCACTGGCGGCTTTCCGGGTCGGCGTCATCGGCATCAAACGGTTGCGGCGCTTCCGGCACCACAATGGCTGCCGCCGGCCAGTACTGGCGCAGGGTAATCACCAGCGCGCCCAGATCGTCCGGCTGGCCGCCGGCCCCGTGCAACAGCACCATCAGCTGTTGCGGCGCGCCGCTGTGTGCCTCGTCCGGCAGGAATTCCTGTAGATGCATACCCGCTCCTCTGTGTGGCCCCGCCCGCCGCCGGAACGCGACAGGCAGGCTCTTTCCAAAGGATAGACCATCATACCGGGTTAAACGGCGGCGGCCCCCGGCGTAATACGGTAGGCACAGCGGCGCGCCCCGTCGAGAATGTGCTCACTGCGTTCTACCCCGGCCTGCAACACCTCACGGAACACGGCCAGCTCGCTGCGGCAGAAGCCCTGGCAACTGGCCGCCGCGGCGCAAATCGGGCAGTGGTTCTCCACCAGCAGGTAGCTGCCATCTTCCTGGGGGTGGTATTCGGCCATGTACCCTTCCCGGCTGCGCAAGGCCGTCAGCCGTGCCAGCCGGGCGTCCAGCGTCTCTGCCCCCGCCATCGCCTGCCGGTAGTTTTCACGGGTTTCCGCCTCCCGCACGGTCATCAGCGTCTCCAGGGCCGCTTCGCCCAGCGAACCGCGCACCATGCGCAGCAGATGCACCGTCAGTTCGGCATGGGTGTCAGGAAAGCGCGCATGGCCGGCCGCCGTAAGTTGCCAGCGCTGGACAGGACGCCCCACCCCGCTCGCGGTGGCCTGTGCCGCCAGCAGCCCCTCTTTTGCCAGTTTGACGCACTGCTGGCGCGCCGCCTCGCCGCTGGTGCCCAGCAGGTGGCCGAGATCAGAAGCCTGCAACGGCCCACGGGTTTTCAGCAGCATCATCAGCCGGTCAGCCACCGGCTGGCGCGGCATGGCATCGGCTGCCCGGCTATTTTCCACCTTTTCGCTTGACTTATTCCCCACCGCCGCTCACCTTTATTCCAAGAAATTTCTTGTTTAATTTAGCGCAGTGCCGGCCGCGCTTCAATCTGTTGTTCTCTGACAGGCTAAAAATAACTCAGGAGTGATCGATGGAACGTCATGGACATTCTGGCTGGGGCGCGCTGTTCGCCCCCGGCCAGCGCGGCAGTGCACTGGTGCTTTCCGGCGGGGTGGCGCTCCACGCCACCAATAATCTGCTGACCACCACCATTTTGCCTTCAGTGGTGCAGGAGATCGGCGGGCTGGCGCTGTATGCCTGGAGCACCACCCTGTTTGTGGTCACCGCACTGCTCGGCGCGGCGCTCTCTACCCGGCTGCTGCGCTGGGCAGGCCCACGCCCGGCCTATGCGGTGGCGGCGCTGTTTTTCAGCCTCGGCAGCCTGGCCTGCGCGCTGGCCCCGACCATGCCGCTGCTGCTGGTGGGGCGCACGGTGCAGGGGCTGGGCGGCGGGTTCCTGTTTGCGCTCTCCTACGCCATGGTGCACCTGATGTTTCCCCCGGCGCTGTGGACGCGGGCAATGGCGTTGATCTCAGCCATGTGGGGCATTGCCACCCTGGTTGGCCCGGCGATTGGCGGGATATTCGCCAACTGGCACGCCTGGCGCTGGGCATTCGGCCTGATGTTGCCGTTAACGCTGCTGTTTATCCTCGGCGCGCAGTGGGTGCTGCCGCGCGGCAATGCGCACCGCCAGCCGCCGGAGCCGCTGGCCTGGCGGCAACTCGCGCTGCTGGTACTTTCGGTGCTGGTGGTGGCGGTGACCGGCCTCTCTGCCGATGGGCGCGTCCATCTCGCCGGGGTGGCGCTGGTGGCGGTGATGCTGTGGGTGCTAAGCCGGATCGAGGCCCGCTCGGCGGTGCGGTTGTTGCCGGTGGGGTCGCTGCAACTCTCCTCCCCGCTGGGCGGGCTTTACCTGGCCGTGGCGCTGCTGATGGTCGGCATGGGGTTTGATATCTACCTGCCCTACCTGTTGCAGGTGCTGCATGGGCAGTCGCCGCTGCTGGCCGGTTACTTATTTGCGGTGATGTCGGTGGGCTGGACGCTGGGCGAACTGTGCAGCGCCGGGCTGGGCGCCCGTGGGGCGCGGCGGGCGATGCTGGCCGGGCCGTTGCTGATGACGTTCGGGATTGTGTTGCTGCTGGTCTGGTTACCGGCACCTTCTGCCGGGGGCATGGCAGTGTTGCTGTGGCTGTCAGCCGGGCTGCTGGCGACAGGCTATGGCGTGGGCGTCGGCTGGCCGCACCTGCTGGCAGGCATTTTGCTGCATGCACAGGCCGGGGACAAAGACCGCGCCGGGTCATCTATTACGCTGGTGCAGTCCTTTACCGCCGCGATGGGGGCGGCATTAGCCGGTATGGTCGCCAATGCCGCCGGGATTAACGCGCCGGGCGGCGAAACCGGGGCATCAGAGGCCGCGTTCTGGCTCTGCCTGGTGTTTATCCCGGTGCCGCTGCTGGCGCTGATTGGCATCCGGCAGGCCACCGCCGTAAACGCCGCGGAGCCGGTGGTACGGGATACGGCGTAAGGCGCCCGTGCCACTATGTGACACCTTCGCCTTAAACCATGGCCTTAAACCACACCTTCAAACCACGTTCTCAAAACCACGACCTCAACACTACGACCTCAAAACCCGGCCCCGCGTCCTGCGGGGCCGGGGTACCGGCTACTGCGGTTTTGCTATTTACTGATCGGCTTGGCTGCCGGGGCTGGGGCCGCTGCCGGGGCGGGTGCCTCCTCTTCCGGTGTCAGGCCGCGCTCTTTCAGCATCGGGCCAATTTCCGGGTCCTGGCCGCGCCAGTCGCGGTAGAGCTGCTCCAGATCCTCACTGTTGCCGCGTGACAGGATCATGTCGCGGAAGCGCTGGCCGTTTTTCGCCGTCAGCCCGCCCTGCGCTTTGATGCCCTCGAAGGCGTCATCCGCCAGCATCTGCGTCCAGAGGTAGGCGTAATACCCGGCGGCATAGCCGTTCCCCCAGATGTGCTGGAAGTAGCTGGAGCGATAGCGCGGCGGCACATAGCTGATGTCCAGCCCGTCCTGTTTCAGTGCGGCGGCCTCAAAGGCGTCGGCATCCTGCACCGGCTGATCAGCGGTCAGCGCGTGCCAGTGCATGTCCAGCAACGCCGCGGCCAGCAGCTCGGTCATCTCATAGCCTTTGTTGAATTTCGAGGCTTTTTCGATCTTGTCGCGCAGCTCCTGCGGCATCGGCTTTTTGGTCTGGTAATGGCGGGCAAAACGGGCAAAGACTTTTGGGTCATCCGCCCAGTGCTCATTGAACTGGGAAGGGAACTCCACAAAGTCACGCGCGGTGTTGGTGCCGGAGAGCGACGGGTATTGCTGGTCAGCAAACATGCCGTGCAGTGCATGGCCGAACTCATGGAACAGGGTGATCACCTCATCCCAGGTGAGCAGTGCCGGTTGCCCTTCGGCCGGTTTGGCAAAGTTGGCGACGTTGTAAATCACCGGCCGGGTGCCGAGCAGTTTCGACTGGTCAACGAAGTTGCTCATCCACGCGCCGCCGCTTTTGTTGTCACGCTTAAAATAGTCGGTGTAGAACAGCGCCAGCGATTTGCCCTTTTTATCAAACACCTCGTACACCTTCACATCCGGGTGGTACACCGGCAGATCCGGGCGCGCTTTGAATGTCAGGCCGTAGAGCAATTGGGCGGCGTAGAACACACCGTTTTGCAGCACATTGTTCAGCTCAAAGTAGGGTTTGATCTGTGTGTCATCCAGGTCATAGCGGGCTTTGCGCACCTGCTCGGCGTAGTGCTGCCAGTCCCACGCCTCCAGTTTGAAATTGCCGTTCTGGCTGTCGATCAGCGCCTGAATATCCTGCGCCTCGCGCTTCACCCGCTCGGTGGCGGCCGGAACGATGTCATGCATAAATTTCAGCGCCGCCTCCGGGGTTTTCGCCATCTGGTCCTGGAGTTTCCAGGCGGCATAGGTCGGGAAGCCCAGCAATTTAGCCTGCTGGCTGCGCACCTGCGCCAGCCGGGCAATCATCAGCCGGGTATCGTTGGCGTCGCCCTTTTCCGCCCGGTTCCAGGACGCCTCAAACAGCGCCTGCCGGGTGGCCCGGTTTTCCAGGCTTTGCAGGGCCGGTTGCTGGGTGGTGTTCTGCAACACGATAACCCACTGGTTTTCCAGGTTGCGCTCTTTGGCCGCCGCGGCTGCGGCCGCCATCTCCGGCTCGCTCAGCCCGGCCAGCTGTGCCTGATCCGTCACTGTCAGCGCCCCGGCTTTGGTGGCCGCCAGTAACCGCTGGGTAAAGCGGGTGCTGAGGGTGGCCGCCTCCTGGTTAAGCTGTTTCAGCGCGGTTTTGTCGGCGTCAGAGAGTCTGGCCCCGGCCAGCACGAAATCCTGCCAGGTGACCTCCAGCAGGCGGCGATCCTCCGGGTTCAGCGCCAGGCTGTCGCGCTGCTGGTAGAGGGTGTCGATGCGCTTAAACAGCGCGCTGTTGAGCTGGATGGCATCCCCCAGCGCCGCCAGTTTCGGGGCGATCTCCTCATCGAGTTTTTGCAGGTTATCGCTGGTATTGGCGGAGGTCATGGCCCCAAACACGTTATTGACCCGCGTCAGCAGGCTGCCGGTGCGCTCCAGCGCCACCAGCGTGTTCTCAAAGGTCGGGGCGTCCGGGTTGGCGGCGATCTTCTCCACTTCCTCCTGCTTCTGGCGGATGCCCTCCAGCAGCGCCGGGCGGTAATCGCTCTCTTTGATTTTATCAAAGGCCGGGGCCTGCATACTCAGCGGGCTGACGGAGAAAAACGGGTTCTCCAGGCGTTGCAGTACCGCCGTGGGTGACGATGGGCTTTGCTGTTCACTCGGCATGGCCGTCTCCTGTGCTGTGGTGGGGGCCGCCCCGGCCGGCAGGACACTGCCTCCCCAGGCCACGGTCAGCGCCAGCAACAGCGGCGACAGGCGTAAGGCGGGAAACGGGGAACGGCTGGAATAGAACGATAGCGTGTGACGGCGTGCGCCGTTGCGTGCAATAGAAGTGACCATAAGCGGAAAGACGCCTCCCTGTGAGCCGGTTGCGCCCTCGCCGCCGGCTAAGCTGCTGATAAATGACCTCATGAGCATAGGTGGCATTGCCTGCTTCAGCAAAATGCTGTCATGCTTTTTTGCGAAATGTTACGCAAGATTTTTCCGGTCAGCCTGATAACAGGCGATTATTTCACCGGCAATTGCCACGGCAATCTCTGCCGGTAACTTGCCGGTGACATCCGGCAGCCCGATCGGGCAGCGCATCCGTTGCAAACCGGCGTCGCTGATGCCTTTGCCGCTGAGGCGGTAATCGAAGCGTTTGCGTTTCGTGGCCGACCCAATCAGCCCGAAGTAGCGGAAATCGTCCCGGCGCAGGATCTGTTCACTGAGCGCCAGATCGAGCGGGTGATCGTGCGTCAGCACCACGAAATAGCTGCCCGGCGGCAGTGTGGCCACCACCTCTTCCGGCTCCTCCGCCACCTGCTGCACCACCCCCGGCGGCAGCACGGCCGGGAACTCCGCCGCGCGGCTGTCTACCCAGTGGATGCGGCATGGCAGGGTCGCCAGCAGGGTCACCAGCGCCCGGCCGACATGCCCGGCCCCGAACACCGCAATCAGCGGCTGCCGCTGCACCAGCGGCTCAAACAGCAGCGTGGCGCTGCCGCCGCAGCACTGCCCAAGCCTGGCTGCCAGCGGGAAACGCTCAAGCCGGGTGGCCGGCGCGGCGCTGTGCAACAGCGTCCGGGCCTGCGCCAGCGCCTGAAACTCCAGGTTGCCGCCGCCGATGGTGTGGTAACAGCGGTCAGCCGTGACCACCATTTTGCTGCCGCTGTCACGCGGGGTGGAGCCGTGGTGCTCCACTACCGTCACCAGCACGCAGGATTCGCCGCGCTGTTGCAGGTCATTCAGGGTCGTCAGCCACTCATCGTGTCGCATAGGCCTGCTCCTGCCCGGTTTCCGGCACGGGGGTCACAACCTCACGGTCAGCCTGCCGCTGCATCGCCATCACCGCCATCAACACCCGTTCCGGCGTCGCCGGGGCGTCAAGCCGGGGTGAGTGCCGGTAATGGCCGAGTGCCGCGACCGCATCCTTAAGCGCACACCACACGGCGATGCCCAGCATAAACGGCGGCTCGCCCACGGCTTTCGAGTGGAACACGGTGTCCTCCGGGTTTTTGCGGTTCTCCAGCAGTTTGACCCGCAGATCCGGCGGCACGTCGCCTATCGCCGGGATTTTATAACTGGCCGCGCTGTTGGTGAGCAGCCGCCCGCGCACATCCCAGACCAGCTCCTCGCAGGTGAGCCAGCCCATGCCCTGCACAAAACCGCCCTCCACCTGGCCGATGTCGATCGCCGGGTTCAGCGAGGCACCGACGTCATGCAGGATGTCAGTGCGCAACAGCCGGTACTCGCCGGTCAGGGTGTCGATGACCACTTCCGCGCAGGCCGCGCCGTAGCTGTAGTAATAGAACGGGTGGCCGGCGGCGTTGTCGCGGTCGTAGAAGATTTTCGGCGTGCGGTAGTAGCCGGTGGCGGAGAGCGACACCTGGTTAAAGTGCGCCTGCCGCGCCACCTCGGCAAAGCTGTAGTAGCGATCTTTCACCCGCACCACGCCGTTGCGGAAAACAATCTCGTCCGCCTGCGCCTGATGGGTCGCCATCAGCATGGCGATCAGCCGCTGTTTGATGGTCTCTGCCGCATTCTGCGCCGCCTTGCCGTTGAGATCGGTGCCGGACGAGGCGGCCGTCGGTGAGGTGTTCGGTACTTTGCCGGTGTCGGTGGCGGTGATCTGGATGGTGTCGATGTCCACCTGGAACACCTCGGCCACCACCTGCGCGACCTTGGTATTCAGCCCCTGGCCCATCTCGGTGCCGCCGTGGTTCAGCTGGATGCTGCCGTCGGTGTAGACCAGCACCAGCGCCCCGCCCTGGTTGAGGAAGCTGGCGGTAAAGGAGATGCCGAATTTTACCGGCGTCAGCGCCAGCCCGCGTTTCAGTACCGGGCTGGCGGCATTGAACGCGGCGATCTCCGCCCGCCGGGCGGCATAGTCCGCACTCTGCGCCAGCTCGTCGGTGATCTCATGCAGCAGGTTCTGTTCCACGGTCTGGTAATAGGGTGTGACGTCACGCCCCGGCCCGCCGTAATAGTTGGCGCGGCGCACCGCCAGCGGGTCGTGGCCGGTTTCGCGCGCGATATGGTCGAGGATGTTTTCAATCGCCATCATGCCCTGCGGGCCGCCGAAGCCGCGGTAGGCGGTGTTGGACGCGAGGTGGGTTTTGCAGCGGTGGCCGGTGATGGTGACGTCGCCAAGGTAGTAGGCGTTATCGGCGTGGAACATTGCCCGGTCAACGATGGAGCCGGAGAGGTCCAGCGAGTAGCCGCAGTTGGCCGCCAGGTCAATCTCAATGCCGTGGATCACGCCGTGGTCGTTAAACCCGACGTCATAGCGCACGTAGAACGGGTGGCGCTTGCCGGTCATCATCATGTCGTCCTGGCGGGAGAGGCGCATTTTGGCCGGGCGGCCGGTGAGCCGCGCCGCCAGGGCCGCATGGCAGGCCGCGGCGGCGGCCTGCGTCTCTTTACCGCCAAACCCGCCGCCCATCCGGCGCATGTCGATCACCACTTTGTGCATCGGCACCCCGAGCACCGATCCCACCAGTTTCTGCACTTCTGTGGGGTTCTGGGTGGAGCTGTAGACCAGCATACTGCCGTCTTCGCCGGGCATCACGGAGGCGATCTGCGTCTCCAGGTAGAAGTGCTCCTGCCCGCCGATATGCAGCTCGCCCTGGATGCGGCGCGGGGCAGCGGCCAGTGCGGCGGCGGAATTCCCGCGCCGGTGGTGGTGGCTCGCCTCAACCAGATGCCCGGCCTGCAACGCCGTTTTCACATCAAAAATCGCCGGCAGTTCGCGGTACTCAATGATTGCGGCCTGGGCAGCACGGCGCGCGGTGAGCGGGTCATCCGCGGCCACCACCAGCACCACCTGCCCGAGGTACTCGACTTTGCCGTCCGCATAGAGCGGGTCGCCCACCGTCAGCGGCGCAATGTCATTGTCGCCCGGCACATCCTGCGCGGTGAAGACCCGCACCACACCGGGAAAGGCGTAACAGGGCGCAACGTCAATCCGCAGGATCTCCGCGTGCGCCACCTCACTCAGGCGCGGCACCAGATGGAGCTGGTTGGGAAACTCCAACCGGTCATCAATATAGACCGCTTCGCCGGTGACATGCTTTTCGGCGCTCTCATGTTTCCGGCTGCGGCCTGCGCCGCTCGTCAGCCCGGCACGGAACCGGGCTTCCATCTCTTGTTGGCTCATCACCGGGATCGCTTTAGACATAGTCAGTCACCTTGATCGGCTGGTGCGGGGTGGAGAGTTCGAAATAGGCGCGGCGCAGCAGGTTCTGCGCCACCAACAGGCGGTAGGCGCTGCCGGCGCGGAAATCACTGATGGGGGTGAAATCGTCGGCCAGCGCCCGGCAGGCCAGTTCCAGCGTGGAGAGTTGCCACGGCTGGCCCACCAGCGCCTGTTCCGTATGCCGCGCCCGCGCCGGGATCGCCGCCATGCCGCCGTAGGCCAGCCGGGCGGCCTGCACCACACCGTGCCGGATGTCGAGGCTGAAGGCGGCGCAAACCGCCGAGATGTCGTCTTCCTGGCGCTTCGACACTTTGTAGATTTTTAGTGACGTTGTCACATGCGGGATCAGGATACGTGCGATAAATTCGCCGGGTTGCAGCGCCGTCTGGCGGTAGCTCAGGAAGAAGTCATCCAGCGGCAGGGTGCGCGTCTCTGCACCGCGCCGCAGTTCCAGTGAGGCATTCAGCGCCAGCAGCGCCGGGGCGGCGTCCCCGATGGGCGAGGCGTTCGCCAGGCTGCCGCCGAGCGTGCCCTGATTGCGGATTTGCTGTGAGGCAAAGCGCGTCATCAGGTCGGCAAACGCCGGGATCTGTTCCCGCAATACCGGCAGGCAATCCGTGAGCGGCACGGCGGCCCCGATTGATACGTGGTGCGGATGCTGTTCAATAGTGCGCAGTTCCGGCACCTGATTGAGTGAAATCAATAATGGGAAATGTTGGCTGCGCTGGGTGATCGCCAGCGCCAGATCGGTGCCGCCTGCCACCAGCTGCGCGTGCGGCTCGGCCAGAAAGGCCTCAGCCAGTGCGGCCAGCGAGTCCGGCATCAGGCAGCGCTGGCCGTTATCACTGAGTTGCCGCAGCCCCGCCGGTGCCAGGGCATTGAGCCGCGCCAGCGTCTGTGCCTCGGCCTGATCGAACTGGTCGTCTTTGGTGCCTTGCGCTGCCAGGTGGTCAGCCGCGGCCACAATCGGCCGGTAGCCGGTGCAGCGGCAGAGATTCCCGGCCAGCGCCTGTTCGGTACTGCCCTGCCCGTGCTGTTTTTGTAACGCAAACAGCGACATCACAAAGCCCGGCGTGCAGAACCCGCATTGCGAGGCGTGGCAATCTACCATCGCCTGCTGCACCGGGTGCAACTGGTCGCGCTGTTTGAGATCTTCCACGGTGATCAGCTGTTTGCCGTCAAGCGCGCTGACCAGCGTGATGCAGGCGTTCACGGTGCGGTAGCGCAACCGGTCGCCGGCCGGTTCGGCCAGCACCACGGTACAGGCCCCGCAGTCGCCGGAGGCGCACCCCTCTTTGGTGCCGCAACGCTGCTGGTGGCGGCGCAGCCAGGTCAGCACGGTGGTGTTCGGGTCGAGCCGGCTTTCACGGTGCAGGCGTTGGTTAAGCAGAAATTGGATCATAACGTTACCCTGTGGCGCTGGGGTGCCGCCTGCGCGGCACCGGCTTAATAAGATGACAGGGCTGTACAGGTGAGTGTCTGTACAAGCGACCTTTCTGTACCCTGACTTTCCTGTACAGATGATTTGTACAACCGGTCAGATATTGTCAGTTAATTAAGCAATTTCAGTGCCAGGTAAACATTTTGTTAATTTATGCCGGGGGCGATGGCAGGCAGCCGCGCAGCACCAGATCGGTCACTTCGCGGATAATGTGTTCCTGGGTGGCCGGGGAATCCTGCGGGTCGCGGTACATATTTTTCACCTGCACTGCGAAGTCGGCGTAGTACTGGGTGATCGCCCAGATGTGCATAATAAACAGGCGCGCATCCAGCGGGCGGATCAGACCCTGCGTAATCCATTCATTAATAAGCATTTCTTTCTGGCGGATATTCTCCGTCGCCGGCGGCCAGTACTTCTCTAGATAGTGGCCGCCGCTCAGCACCTCACTGGTGAAGATGCGTGACAGCGCCGGTTGGGTAAACGAGAAGTGCAACTTGTTGCGGATATAGCGGCTGAGCACCGCGGACGGCTCCGTCAGCGCCGGGTCAAACCGCATAATGTCGTCCCACAGCGTTAATACGCGCTGCAACAGCTCCTCATACAGCTCCTCTTTACCGGCAATGTAATAATGTAACTGGGTTTTTTTCATCCCGGCACGCTGGGCAATCGCTTGCGTGGTGGCCCCGGAAAAGCCCTTCTCGCTGAATTCGCTGATGGCCGCACTGCGGATCACATCAAGCATCCGTTCACGGGCGATGCGCCCGCGCCCATTGGTTTCACTGTTCATGGTGGTGCGTGGTCCCTGCTGGTTGCCTCATTCTGGGGCGTGCGCCCGGCGTAGAGGCAGTGTAGCGGGGAATGCGGTCAGGCGCACCCCCGCCGCGGGCGCGGTTTACCCGGCGCGGTAGACCGGCTCGCCGTTGACCCAGGTGGCGTGGATGTTGCGGTCATCCCCCAGTGTCATCAGCACGAAAAGTTTCTCCGCCAGCGTCGTGCTGTTGGCGGCACGCAGTTGTTGCAGCGCGGTGGCGTTGCCGTCCAGCACCACGAAATCCGCCTCTTTGCCGGGGTCGAAATTGCCGATCTTGTCGTCGAGGTGCAGGGCGCGCGCGCCGCCCAGGGTGGCGTGGTAGAACGCCTCAAAGGCTGACAGGCGGTACTGTTGCAACTGCCCCACTTTGTACGCTTCGCCCAGCGTGGAGAGGATGCTGAAGGTAGTCCCCGCGCCGATGTCACTGCCGATGCCGACCCGCACCCGCTGTTCCCACGCTTTTTGCAGGCGGAACAGCCCGCTGCCGAGGAACAGGTTAGAGGTGGGGCAAAAGGCGATGGCGGAATCACTGGCGGCCATACAGGCCCATTCGTCGTCACACAAATGCAGGCAGTGGGCGAACACGCTTTTTTTGCCGGTCAGGCCGTAATCATGGTAAACGCCGAGATAGTGGGCGTGATCCGGGTAGAGCGCCCTGACCCACGCCACTTCGTCGCTGTTTTCACTGAGGTGGGTATGCACCCAGGTATCAGGGAATTCATCCCGCAGGCGGCGCACCGCCTCGAGCAGCGCCGGGGAAGAGGTCGGCGCAAAGCGCGGCGTCAGCGCATAACCGAGGCGGCCGCGGTTGTGCCAGCGGCGGATCAGGTCGCGCGTTTGCGTGTAGCTGGTTTCCGCCTCTTCCAGCAGGGCTTCCGGCGCGTTGCGGTCCATCATCACTTTCCCGGCGATAAGCCGCATCTGCAACGCTTCCGCCGCGGTAAACAGCGCCTCCACCGACTGCGGGTGGACGGTGCCGAACACCAGCGCGGTGGTGGTGCCGTTGGCCAGCAACTGCCGGAGGAAGAACTGTGACATCTCCGCCGCGTGCCCGGCGCACTCGTATTGCGCTTCGGTCGGGAAGGTATAATTTTTCAGCCAGCTCAGCAGCTGCTCACCATAGGCCCCGACCATTTCCGTCTGCGGGTAGTGGATATGGGTATCAATAAAACCGGGCACGATCAGTTTGCCGCGGTAATCCTCAACCGGTATGCCCTCCGGCAACTGCGCCTGTGGTGCCATCCGGTCACCGTGCCAGACAATCCGGCCGCCGTTAAGCAGCAGCACGCCATCTTCCACATACCGCACCCGGTCGGTTATCTCATCCGGGTCACTGACGCTGCCGGTGAGGTCAAAAAAGTTGCCGCGAATGGCGCGGGTGACTGTCTGGTTCATGATTCTGCCCTTATCAGAAGACGCTTCGTATTATCAGTATGGTTCATCAGCGTTCAGCAAGGGGTATGCCAGGGCAGAAATTTTTTCGCTAAGTGTTTGTAACACAGTGTTTTATTTTTAACACACCGGCCACTCACCCTGACCACAACGGTTTTTTTTGCTGCGGGGCGCAGGTGCAAAAACAGGCAAACGGTTGCCCGCGTAACGCAACCGTTTGCTGCGCGGCCGCCCTTTTCCGGCCTGCGCGGTGCCTGCACCCCGTTTGTGCATCACCGGCAGAAAAAAGCCGCCGGGCAGGATTTTTTTCACCGCAAGATAAGTCGCCAGTTTTTGCTGTGACAGCGACGTGCAAAGGCATCTCTTGCTGGCCGCCTTTCCTCCGGGAAAATAATGCTCTGCCCGGTGCAGCCTCAGGCGCACCGGGCGGCCGGTACACCGGTTGACGGTCAAGCGGGATCGGTTATGCTCAACACTCTTCTGCCCTTCCCCTCATTAAAAAGGCGGTGCCATGTCCGGATCTGGTTTCTCTGTTGGCAGCAGCACGATGGACACTCCCAGGAGGCCGCAATGAAGCGCACCACCACGGACGGCCCGGCCCTGCCGCTGCTGGTGGCCGGGGCCTTTTTTATGGAAAACCTCGACGCCACGGTGATTGTGACGGCACTGCCGCAGATGGCGCGCGCCTTTGGTGTGGAAGCGGTAGACCTGAACATCGGCGTGTCTGCCTATATCCTGACGTTGACGGTGTTTATCCCGGCCAGCGGTTGGATCGCCAACCGCTTCGGTGCACGCCGGGTGTTCACCGCCGCGCTGCTGCTGTTTACCCTCTCTTCCCTGTTCTGCGCCCTGAGCGTCAACCTGATGACGTTTACCGCCGCCCGGATGTTACAGGGCTTTGCCGGGGCGCTGATGGTGCCGGTCGGCCGGTTGGTGGTGCTGCACAATACGCCGAAATCGGGGCTGATCAAAGCGATCGCCACCATTACCTGGCCGGGGCTGGTGGCGCCGATCCTCGGCCCGGCAGTGGGCGGGTTCGTCACCACTTATGCGTCGTGGCACTGGATTTTCCTGCTTAACCTGCCGCTGGGGCTGGTCGCCATCTGGTTCAGCCTGCGGCTTATCCCCGCCCAGCCGGGCGACCAGACGGTACCGTTTGATATCACCGGGTTTATGCTCACCGGGCTTGCCTGCTTTGGCCTGATGTTCGGCCTCGATCTGTTTAACGGCGTGGCGGAGCGCCCCTGGCTGCCGCCGCTGTGCATTATCATCAGCCTGCTGCTGGGCGCGCTGGCGATCTGGCACGCGCGGCGCACCCCTTACCCGGTGCTGGACCTCTGGGCGCTGCGGCTGAAAAGTTACGCCGTCACGGTATTCGGCGGCAGCCTGTTCCGTATCGCCATCGGCGCGGTGCCGTTTTTGCTGCCGCTGCTGTTCCAGCTCGGCTTCGGCATGAACGCCTTCCATGCCGGGCTGCTGGTGCTGGCGGTGTTTGCCGGGAACCTGGTGATGAAACCCTTTACCTCGGCGATCCTTTACCGCTTCCCGTTCCGCACCACGCTGTGGGTGAACGGCGTGCTGAACGCACTGACCATTTTCGCCTGCGCGCTGATCACCCCGGCCACGCCGGTGGCGCTGATTGCCGCGCTGCTGTTCGTCAGCGGGCTGACGCGGTCGATGCAGTTTACCGCGCTCAATACGCTGGCCTTCTCCGAGGTGCCGCAACCGCGCATGGGCGGGGCCAACACGCTGTTTAATATGTCGCAACAGCTTGGCGGCGGGCTGGGCATTGCGCTCGGTGCGCTGGCGCTGCGCGCCGGGGAGTGGCTGACGCCGGGCAGCGAAGCCGGGCCGCCGCTGGCCGCCTTCCACTTCGCCTTTATCATGATGGGGCTGCTGGCCCTGCTGGCGGTGGCGGACACCTTTACGCTCGGCCACACTGCCGGGGACAACGTGCGGCAGAAAACCTTGCAGGAGGCGGCCGGGGGGCGGCGCAAAACCCCGGCGGACTCTGCCAAGTAAGCATTATCCGGCCGCAGAGCCGGGGCTCTGCTACCCTGAAAGACGCAGACAACCGATAAGACACATCATTCACTGAAGACCATTAACCCATTAAGGAACAATGACATGATTATTTTGGTTACCGGTGCCACAGCCGGTTTTGGCGAAGCCATTACCCGCCGTTTCATCAATGAGGGACATAAAGTGATTGCCACCGGCCGCCGCCAGGCCCGGCTGGATGCGCTGAAAGAGACGCTGGGGGATCAGGTGTATGTGGCGCAGCTGGATGTGCGCAACCGGGCGGAGATTGAGGCGATGCTGGCGGCGCTGCCCGCCGGATGGCGCGAGATTGATGTGCTGGTCAACAACGCCGGGCTGGCACTGGGGCTGGAGCCGGCGCACAAAGCCAGCAGCGATGACTGGGAAACCATGATCGACACCAACACCAAAGGGCTGGTGTTTATGACCCGCGCCGTGCTGCCGGGTATGGTGGAGCGCAACCGCGGGCATGTGGTCAATATGGGGTCAATCGCCGGGAGCTGGCCGTATCAGGGCGGCAACGTGTACGGGGCCACCAAGGCGTTCGTGAAACAGTTCAGCCTGAACCTGCGCGCCGACCTGGCCGGGACACAGGTGCGCGTCACGGACATCGAGCCGGGGCTGGTGGGCGGCACCGAGTTTTCCAATGTCCGCTTCAAGGGCGATGATGACAAAGCCAGCCAGACCTATGACAACGCCAACCCGCTGATGCCGGACGATATCGCCGAGTCGGTGTTCTGGGCCTGTACCCTGCCGCCGCACGTCAACATTAACCGGCTGGAGATCATGCCGGTCAGCCAGTCCTTTGCCGGGCTGAAGGTGCACCGCGACGCATAATGCCGCCTGCGGGGCGCCGCTGCCCCGCGTTTTTCCTGCCCGGTTCAGCCATTGCGCCAGCCGGAGACAATGATCAGCATCCCGGCCAGCGCCACCAGCGCCCCCACCCAGTCCGTGCTGCTCAGGCGCACGCCGTCCACCAGCCGCAACCACACCAGTGCGGTAAACACATACGCCCCGCCATACGCCGCATAGACACGGCCGCTGGCTGCCGGGTGCAGCGTCAACAGCCACACAAACAGCATCAGGCTCAGGGCGGCCGGTAACAACAGCCAGGCCCCGCCCCCTTTTTTCAGCCACAGCCCGGGCAGAAAACAGCCGGTGATCTCCGCCAGCGCGGTGAGGAAAAACAGCAGGGTCGTTTTTATCATGGGGCTCCTTCAATGCCGGGTAAACCGGGCGCGCGCCCGGCTGGTGGCCGCGCCCTGAGGTGTTATAATTAAGGATCACCGCAACCGGTAAACCGGGC
This sequence comes from Chimaeribacter arupi, assembly GCF_002858805.1. Taxonomy (GTDB): domain Bacteria; phylum Pseudomonadota; class Gammaproteobacteria; order Enterobacterales; family Enterobacteriaceae; genus Chimaeribacter; species Chimaeribacter arupi. The sequence continues at coordinate 43,412 of NZ_PJZI01000029.1, read as the reverse complement.
TGCGGCGCCAGCGCAGGCGGTGGCCTGCGGCGGATAACCTATAAGGATGAGATGATGAATACAATGTTTATGCCCCGGCTGCTGCGCAGGATTGCGCCCGTTGCCCTGGTCGCGCTCTGTGCGGCCTGGCAGGTTCCGGCCTCAGCCGCAACCAATTGCGCCAGCGGCACCTGTATCTTCAACGGCAACGGTGATAACGCCCTCTCCAATGAAGAGGCGCGCCAGAACAAAGAGCAGTGGGATGATACCCGGATGCTGCGCAAAAAGGTCAACAGCCGCGCCGAGAAAGAGTTTGATAAGTTTGACACCGCGATTGACATGAAAGAGGACTGTGAAAAAAGCATGAATCTGAATGCCTATTGGGAAGCCAACACCGAGCGTTGTCTAGATCGCCGCACTGGCCGTCAGATTAATCCTTAAAAACATTGACTTAAGTTAAATTTCCTACGGAGAGGAAATTTGGCTGCTATCTTTACTGCCTGATGACTTTATTTAATTAAGGACTGAATGATGAAGAAATCTTTACTGTTTGCAGCCGCGGTACTGGCGGTCGCCCCGCTGGCGGCGCAGGCCTCCTGTGAAAGCGTGAAAGCGGATATCAGCCAGAAAATCATTAACAACGGCGTGCCCGAATCCGGCTTTACCCTGGATATTGTCCCGAACGATCAGGCTGACCAGTCCGGCGGCCAGGTTGTCGGCCATTGTGAAAACGACACACAGAAGATTGTGTACAGCAAAACCGGTGACGGCAGCAGCGATGTGGAAGCGACCGCCAGCCCACAGACCGGCACCAGCCAGGACGCCGCCCCGGCACACTGATCCCGTGGCTGCGCCGTCCGTTCTGTCAGGGCACCTTCGGGTGCCCTGATTTTTTTGCCTCAGGGGCGGCTGCCCTGCGCTTCCGGCTCGGCCGGGCGCTGGCTCGGCGGCATCAGCCAGACGGCAATCAGCGTCAGCACCGCCATCACGGCCGCCGCCACGAACACCCAATGCAGCGAGACAGCGACCTGATCGGTGATCCACTGGAGGCGATCGCTGCTGAGCGCCTGGCGTTGCGGGCCATCCATCAGCTGTTGCACCGGGTCATCGACACCCGGCAAACGCTGTTGCAGGTTGAGGTTCAGCGTGCCGCCCAGAATGGCCGTGCCGAACGCCGACCCAATCAGCCGCGAAAACATCGTCGAGGCGGTGGCGATGCCGCGCATCGAGGCTTCTGCGGCATTCTGCACCGACACCAGGTAGGTGGTGTTGCTCAGCCCCATCCCCGCGCCGATGGTAAAGGCGGCCAGCCGCGCCCACCAGAGCGTTTGCCCCGGCTGCACCAGCAGCAGGATCAGGCTGCCTGCAATCAGCAGCAGCGCGCCGCACAGTGCGGTAAAGCGGTATGAGGTTACCAGCATCAGGCGGCCGCTCAGGGTGCTGGCCAGCGGCCAGCCCACCGACACCAGCGCCAGCGTGGTGCCCGCCTCCAGCGGCGTGCCGCCCATCACGCCCTGCACAAAGGTCGGCAAAAAGGCGCTGATGCCCATCAGCACCGCGCCCATCACCAGCCCGCCGACGTTGCCCGCCACAATCACGCGGCTCTGCCACAGCGCCAGCGGAAACAGCGGCTCCGGCGTACGCCGCTCCTGCCGCACCAGCATCACCCCGCCCACCAGCGCCACCGCCAGCAGCGGCACCATCGCCATGCCGAGCGCGTCGGCTTGTAACAGCGCCAGCAGCAACGCCGAGACAGAGAGGGTCAGCCAGGCCGTCCCTGCCAGGTCAAGCGGGTGCCGCTGCCCCTTTTCCGCCTCCGGCAGGTAGCGCGCCAGCATCACCATCGCCACGATACCGATCGGCACGTTGATCCAGAACACCAGCGCCCAGCTGAAATGCCCGACGATAAACGCCCCCAGCAGGGGGCCGATCACCGCTGAGACGCCCCAGACGCTCGACAGGTAACCCTGCACTTTGGAGCGCTCTACCGGCGAGTAGATATGGGCGATGATGGTGGACGCGATCGGCATAATGGCCCCGCCGCCCAGCCCCTGCAAGGCGCGGAACAGGATCAGCCACAGCATCGACGGTGCCATGCCGCACAGCACCGACCCGAGCAGGAAAATCAGGGTGCCGATAAAGAACATCCGCCGGCAGCCGTAGAGGTCCGCCAGCCGCCCGTAAATCGGCACGCTGATGGCCTGCGTCAGCAGGTAGACGGCAAACACCCAGCCAAGCAGGGAAAAACCGCCCAGCTCGCCGATGATGGTCGGCATGGCGGTCGCGACAATGGTGACTTCAATCGCCGCCATAAACATCGCCAGCATACAGGCGGCCAGTATCCGGCCGCGATGCGGGATCGGGTGCGGGGAATTTTCGTGCTGTTTCATTCAACCTTCGCAATTCGCTGATTTTATTCTCCCTGTGAGTATATCAGCCCGCCGCCATACCGGGCGGGCCACAGGGGATTTTTGCGAGGGGTGCCGAAAAGCAGCAAAAAGCGGGGGTCAGAGTGCCAGCGGGCGGAGGTCGAGGAACTGCCCCAGATCGCGCGTTTCCGCCCGCGGCAGGTACGGAATTTCACCCAGCAGCGGCGCAGGCAGCTTGCGGCTGAGCAGATCAATGGTCTGGGCGTAGTGCGCCAGGCAAGGGTTGATGCGGTTTGCCACCCAGCCCAGCAGCGGCAGCCCGTCGTTGAGCACCGCCTGCGCCGTCAGCAGCGCATGGTTCATCCCGCCCTGCTTGATGCCGACCACCAGGATCACCGGCAGTTGCTGCGCGATCACCCAGTCGGCATAGCTGTGCTGCTCATCCAGCAGCGTCCGCCAGCCGCCGCAGCCCTCGACCACCACGCACCCGGCGCGCGCCTTCAGCGTGGCCAGCCCGTCCGACATACGGCTAAACAGCGTGCTGTCAGCCGGGGCGGCGTAAGGCTCATCCTCCGCCAGCGACAGCACATTCAGGGCCTCATACGGCAGGCTTACCGCCGATGAGGCCTGCAACGTCAGCACATCTTTGCTGCGCCAGCCTTCTGCCGTCTCCGTGCACGCCGTGGCAATCGGTTTATACCCCACCGCCTCGGCCCCCTGCGCAGCCAGCGCCTGTAACAGGGCGCGTGAAACGATGGTTTTACCGACATCCGTATCGGTGCCGGTGACAAATACCTGTGTCAACATGGTGGGTCTGCTCCGAAAATCGTGTTGAATCAAAAAATTACCGCAGGCAATACTGCGGTGCTCACGTTATCGGGTCAGTCTAGGGGATGAGGGGCAGGCGCTATCTTGAGATAGCGCAAGGTTTTGTTTGGTGAACATCCATAACTACGGCGAATATGATCTGACCCCGGATTACCCCTGCAACAGCTTGACCAGCAGCGAGCCGTTATAGAGCGCATCCTTGATCAGCGCTGCGCCCGGCATGGTGCCGTGGTTGTGGAAACGGGTCGCTTCCAGTTGCAGCGCCTCACTGTAGCTGGGCAACGATTGCCGGCGGATGCAGGCCATCATCGCCGGGTGGAGGATGGAGGCCGCGCGGTTCAGCGGGGAGCCGACCAGGATTTTATCGGGGTTGAACAGGTTGACCATAATCGCCACGATGCGGCCGACATTGTTGCCGACATCCAGGATCAGGTCCCGCGCCAGCGGGTCGCCGGCCAGCGCCGCATCGCACAGCGCGTCCACCGTCAGCGGCACGCCGTGCAGTTGCGAGCTCATGGAGCCTTTCAGCCGCTGCTGCGCCAGCGCCAGCAAACTGTCGATCCCGGCCACCGTTTCCAGGCAGCCGTGGTTGCCGCAGTAACAGCGCTTGCCGTAAGGGTCGACCTGCACATGGCCGATCTCGGCGACGCTGCGGCTGCCGCTGTGCAGCACCCGGCCGCCGGTGATGATCCCGGCACCGACATGGTGGTCGATGACCACCTGAATCACATTCTGCGAACCGAATGACGCGCCGTACAGCGCTTCGGCCATCGTCCAGGCACCGATATCATGCTGGAGGAACACCGGCACCCCGGTGCGTTGCGCCAGCGCCGGGCCGAGCGGCATCTCATCAACCGGGTAGTAAGGCATACGGTGGACGATCCCGGCCTGGGCATCAATCATGCCCGGCAGGGTGATGGCGATGGCCGTCAGGCGCTCAAGCTGCTGCTGGTGGCGGATGAAAAACTGGTCGATGGCCGCCAGCAGACGATCGAGCAGCGGCTCGTCAGCGTCGGCGGGCAGCGGGAGTTGCTCCTCCACCACCAGCCGGCTGCTGAGATCGCGCAGGGCCAGGGTCAGGTTGCCGGGGCCGATGCGGCCGGAGAGGTAGTGCCAGGCGTCGGTGTCCAGCACCAGCCCTACCGCCGGGCGGCCGCGGCTGCCGACATCCTGGAATTCGGTTTCCTGCACCAGGTGGGCTTCCAGCAATTCACGGACGATTTTGGTGATGCTGGCCGGCGCAAGCTGCGCCAGTTTGGAAAGCTCAATGCGCGAAACCGGCCCGCATTGGTCGATCAGTCGATACACAGCCCCTGCATTGGTTTGTTTGATTTGGTCTATATGCCCAGGCTGCCCATCGACAATCACGTACCTGCTCCTGCTATTTTTCGCGCCTCAAAATAAATCATATTCGACATCCCAATCCATTGGGAGCACAGGCACAACTATTTGATTCGTTATGTGATTTAACGCACAAATTCACCCTGAAATGCGTAAGGGCAGATCACGCCAGCCCGCGATCTTCCAGCAGCAAATCAAGCAGGGCCTGCGCCGGGGCGGCCAGGGGGCGGTGGCGGTGGCTGACCAGCCACACCTGCGTGGCGAAGTGCGGGTCCTCCAGCGGCACGTAACGCACGCCGCTGATGCGCAGCCGCATAAACGAGGCGGGCAGAATCGAGACACCCAACCCCGAGGAAACCAGCCCGATAATGGTCATCGCCTCCCCCACTTCCTGGGTGATATAGGGGCGGATGCCCGCCGCAGCCAGCAGGTCAAGGATCTCGTCATACAGCGCGGTGCCCACCAGCCGGGAGAAGAACACGAACGGCTGGTCGGCCAGCGCCTGTACCGGCAAATGCGACGGATTACCGGCCGCCAGCGGGTGATCCTCCGGCAGCACCGCCACCAGCGGCTCGCGCAGCATCAGCTGGTAGTGCAGCGCCTCGGGCAGCACGGTGTTGCGCATCACCCCCAGATCCAGCTTGCCCTCCAGCAGCGGGCCGATCTGCTGCTTGGTGTTCAGCTCTTCCATCTGGATATGCACGTGCGGGTGGAGCTGGCGGAAACGGCGCAGGCTGCGTGAAATGCTGCCGATAAACGGCGACGAGGAGGTAAAGCCGATGGTCAGTTCGCCGACTTCACCGCGGTGGATGCGCGCCGCCTGCTCGGCCGCGTCATTGACCTGCGCCAGGATCTGGTAGGCATGGCGCAAAAACTGTTCGCCCGCCTGCGTCAGGCTGACGCTGCGGTTGGTGCGGGTCAGCAGGCGGGCGTTAATCTGCTGTTCCAGCGTCTGGATTTGCAGGCTCAGCGGCGGCTGGGAAATGTTGAGCCGTTCCGCCGCCCGGCCAAAGTGCAGCTCCTCTGCCACCGCGATGAAATACCGCAAATGGCGCAGTTCAATGTTCATCATATTTTAAAAGTATCAATTGTGATTATTAATATATTAGACAGAAAAATGTGACCTGCCTATGCTTTCATCACACCAAATTTCTGATGATTTCATTCCCATTTTTGTTTCACCCACATAAGGATTGACCGTGAACAGCCCCCAACGCTCCGTGAACGCCCCTTCTACGAGCGACGCAGCCAATGACAGTGACGCTGCCCACCAACACCCACTGCCGACTGACGCCCGCCGTACCCTGATTATTCCCGCTGCGCCGCGCGCCGCCACCCCGTTTATCAAACGCGGCACGCCACAGTTTATCCGCGTGACGCTGGCGCTGTTTTCCGCCGGGCTGGCGACCTTCGCCCTGCTCTACTGCGTGCAGCCGATTTTGCCGATCCTGTCGCAGGATTTCGGCATCTCGCCCGCCAGCAGCAGCCTCTCGCTTTCGGCATCCACCGGGATGCTGGCGATTGGATTGCTGTTTACCGGGCCGCTCTCCGATGCGGTAGGACGCAAGCAGGTGATGGGGGTGGCGCTGCTGCTGGCGGCGGTCTGTACGCTGCTCTGTTCGGTAATGACCAGCTGGAACGGCATCCTGCTGATGCGGGCGCTGGTCGGGCTGGCGCTGAGCGGTGTGGCGGCGGTCGCGATGACCTACCTCAGTGAGGAGATCCACCCAAGCGTTGTGGCGTTCTCGATGGGGCTGTACATCAGCGGTAACTCCATCGGCGGCATGAGCGGCCGCCTGGTGTCGGGGGTGTTGTCCGATTTCTTCTCCTGGCGGGTGGCGGTCGGCGTGGTGGGCGTATTTGCCCTGGCAGCGGCGCTGATGTTCTGGCGCATTCTGCCGCCGTCGAAACATTTCCGCCCCGCTTCCCTGCGCCCGCGCAACCTGTTGATCAACTTCCGCCTGCATTTCCGTGATGCCGGGCTGCCGCTGCTGTTTGTGGAAGGCTTTGTGATCATGGGCAGTTTCGTGACGCTGTTTAACTATATCGGTTACCGGCTGCTGGCCCAGCCTTACCATCTCAGCCAGGCGATTGTCGGCGTGCTGTCCGTGGTGTACCTGATGGGCACCTACAGCTCGCCGAAAGCCGGGCTGCTCTCCACCCGCTATGGGCCCGGCCCGGTACTGATGGGGGCCATCGGCATGATGCTGGCCGGGATACTGCTGACCGGGCTGTCGCCGGTGCCGGTGATCCTGCTCGGGATGATGCTGGTCACCGGCGGCTTTTTCGCCGCGCACTCGGTCGCCAGCGCCTGGATCGGCCGCCGCGCCCGCCGCGCCAAAGGCCAGGCCTCCTCCCTTTACCTCTTCTGCTATTACGCCGGGTCGAGCGTGGCCGGCACCGGCGGCGGCTTCTTCTGGCACAGCTTTGGCTGGCTGGGGGTGGTGGGCTACATCAGCGTGATGCTGCTTGTCGGCCTGGCCGTAGCACTGCGCCTGAAATCCCTGCCGGAAAAACGCGCCCTTGCCTGACCCTGACCGGGTGCCGCGTGCACCCGGCTTTGCCCTTTTTTCCTTCTTTCCCCCTCTGTGATGCCCTGTTTTCCCTGTTAAGCGCATAAAACCGTGAAGTTAAGGTAGCCAGCCTGTTTTATATGCAGTATAAAGTGTGTTGTAACTAATTGGAGGGGTGAATGAGTAACTATGAGCTGATTGGCCGCATGAATGAGTGTTTTCATGAGCTGGAACTGGCACTGGATGACCTTACCCACCTGCTGGGCAAATTACCGTTACAGGATGCACGGGTGTTTGTGCTGCCGGAAATCGAGAAAGGCAAAGAGAATGACCCGGCAGACCAGATTGCCGTCACCCCGCTGATGGGCATTGAGGCGCACCAGCGGGCGTTGCAGCATTTCCGCCGGTTGTTCATCCATGACAATGCTGAAAATATCAGCAGCAAGGCGGCGGTCAGGCTGCCGGGGGTGCTCTGCTACGTGGTGACGCCGGACGAGCAACAGGCGGTGCAGTTGCTGATTGAGGAAGTGAACAAACTGAAGGCGGAGCTGGAACACATCGTGACGGTGGAATCCGGCCTGGAGCGTGAGCAGCGTTTTGACTTTGTGCACACCCACCTGCGCGGGCTGATTACCCTGAACGCCTACCGCACCATCACCTGCCTGCTGGAGCCGGGTTCCGTGCGCTTTGGCTGGGCGAACAAGCACATCATTAAAAATGTGACGCGGGAAGAGATTGTCGAACAGCTTAACCGCAGCCTCAAAGCCGGGCGTGCCGTGGCACCTTATACCCGTGAGCAGTGGGCCGAGCACATCACGCGTGAAATCAATGACGTGATGCGGCTGCCGGAAAATGCGGCGCTGAAGATCCGCCGCCCGGTGAAAGTGCAGCCGATTGCCCGCGCCTGGTACCCGGCGCAGCAGAAGCAGGTGCAGCACCCCTGCCCGATGCCGTTGATTGTGCTGTGCGGCCGCGTCGGTTCGCACGTCAAGGCCCCCAAACTTGGCGCCCTGCCCGACTACGACGCCGCCAACATCAAGCACAAATACCGCCCGGCGGCGCAGCCGCTGCACCTGTTGATCCCGCGTTTGCACCTTTACACCGACCACCTGGTCAACTGACAGGCGTAAAAAAGCCGGCAATCGCCGGCTTTTTGCTTTCCGGGGGACGGCTTACAGCTTCATGCTGCCGACCATCTCTTCCGGGCGCACCCACTCGTCAAACTGTTCTTCCGTCAGGTAGCCCAGTTTCAGCGCGGAGGCTTTCAGCGTCAGCCCCTCTTTGTGCGCCTTTTTGGCGATCTCGGCCGCTTTGTCATAGCCGATGTGGGTGTTCAGGGCGGTGACCAGCATCAGCGACTCATTGAGCAGCTGGGTGATGCGGTCACGGTTTGGCTCAATGCCCACCGCGCAGTGCTCATTGAAGCCGCGCATCCCGTCTGCCAGCAGGCGGATCGATTGCAGGAAGTTATGGATCACCATCGGGCGGAACACGTTCAGCTCGAAGTTACCGGATGCACCGCCGATGTTGACGGCCACGTCGTTGCCCATGACCTGCGCGCACAGCATGGTCATCGCTTCGCACTGGGTCGGGTTGACTTTGCCCGGCATGATGGAGCTGCCCGGCTCATTTTCCGGGATGGAGATTTCGCCGATGCCGCAACGCGGGCCGGAGGAGAGCCAGCGCACATCGTTGGCGATCTTCATCAGCGAGGCTGCCAGCCCTTTCAGCGCGCCGTGGCCGTGCACCAGTGCGTCACAGGTTGCCAGCGCCTCGAACTTGTTCGGCGCGGTGACAAACGGCTGGCCGGTGAGGTCAGCCAGCGCTTTCGCCACACGTTCGGCGTATTCCGGGTGGGTGTTCAGGCCCGTGCCGACCGCGGTGCCGCCCAGTGCCAGCTCGCACAGGTGCGGGATGGAGGCTTCAATATGCTTCAGGTTGTGGGCCAGCATCGCCACCCAGCCGGAAATCTCCTGGCCCAGGGTCAGCGGCGTGGCGTCCTGCAGGTGGGTACGGCCGATTTTGACGATGTCTTTGAACGCGTCGGCTTTGTCAGAGAGCGTCTGTTGCAGGGTTTTCAGCTCCGGCAGCAGGGTTTCACGCACGGCGATCACCGCCGCGACGTGCATCGCCGTCGGGAAGACGTCGTTGGAACTCTGGCTCTTGTTGACGTCATCGTTCGGGTGCACCCGGCGGCCGTCACCGCGCTCACCGCCCAGCAGCTCGCTGGCGCGGTTGGCCAGCACTTCATTCATGTTCATGTTGGTCTGGGTGCCGGAGCCGGTCTGCCAGACTGACAGCGGGAACTCATTGCTGTGCTTGTCAGCCAGCACTTCGTCTGCGGCTTGCAGGATCGCGTTGCCGCGCTCAGCCGGCAACAGGCCCAAATCCATATTGACGCTGGCGGCGGCGCGTTTGGTCTGCGCCAGGGCGTGGATCAGCGCAGTGGGCATTTTTTCCGAGGAAATGCGGAAATGCTCTAATGAACGCTGGGTTTGCGCGCCCCACAACTGTTCTGCAGGAACTTCAATCGGCCCCATTGAGTCTTTTTCAATGCGAGTGGCTGCCATTACTTTCTCCTTAGATACATAGCACATAAATGAATGTGCCGCGGACGTTCCCATCAGTCCCACGGCACAGCCTAGTATAGTGACACAGAAAAGCAGCGCATTATGCGACGCAGTTTGATTTATTAGATTTTCCTTATTGATAATCACCTGTACTCACTGTTTACTAAACAGAATTTTCAAAATCCCCCTATTTTCTTCATGAGCAGGATAGCCACATGCAAAAGATGCACAACGCGGTTCAGAACTATGCCTGGGGCAGCCCGGATGCGCTGACCCGCCTGTATGGTATTGCCAACCCGCAGGGCAAGCCGATGGCCGAACTCTGGATGGGCGCGCACCCTAAAAGCAGCTCCCAGGTCACGGATGCGCAGGGCAACCGCCGTGCGCTGCGCGACGTGATCGGGGATGACCCGGCCACCTGGCTCGGCCGTGCGGTAGCCGATCGCTTCGGCGAACTGCCGTTCCTGTTCAAGGTGCTGTGCGCTGACCAGCCGCTGTCGATTCAGGTACACCCGAGCAAAGCCGCGGCGGAAGTCGGGTTTGCCAAAGAGAACGAGGCCGGGATCCCGCTGGATGCCGCCGAGCGCAACTACAAAGACGCCAACCACAAGCCGGAGCTGGTGTTTGCCCTGACGCCGTTCCAGGCGCTGAACGGTTTCCGTGAGCTGAGCGACATCATCTCCCTGCTGCAACCGGTGGCCGGTGCGCACCCGGACATCGCCGCGTTCCTGCAACACCCGGACGCCGATCACCTGGCGACGCTGTTTGCCGGGCTGCTGAGCATGGAAGGCGAAACCAAATCCCTGGCGCTGGGCGTGCTGAAAGCCGCCCTGAACAGCCAGCAGGGTGAAACCTGGGATGCCATCCGCAGCATCGCCACTTTCTACCCGGATGACAGCGGCCTGTTCTCGCCGCTGCTGCTGAATGTCATCACCCTCCAGCCGGGCGAAGGGATGTTCCTGTATGCCGAAACCCCGCACGCCTACCTGAACGGCGTGGCGCTGGAAGTGATGGCCAACTCCGACAACGTGCTGCGCGCCGGGCTGACGCCGAAATATATCGACATCCCGGAACTGATGGCGAACCTGAAGTTTGAGCCGAAACCCGCCGCCACCCTGCTGACTCAGCCGGCGCAGCGCGGCAGCGAGCTGAATTTCCCGATCCCGGTCGAGGATTTCGCCTTCTCGCTGCATGACCTCTCTGCCGAACCGCAAACGCTGGCCCAACAGAGCGCGGCGATCGTGTTCTGCGTGGAAGGCGAAACCGTGCTGGAGAAAAACGGCGAGCAGGTCGTGCTGAAGCCGGGCGAATCCTGCTTTATCGGCGCATTTGAATCCCCGGTGAACGTGAGCGGCATCGGCCGTATTGCGCGGGTGTTCAACCAGCTGGGTTGATTCCCCCCGACGCCGCGCCCCATTTCTTGCTAAACTGGGGCCGGCCAGTTAACGAAAAACGCCTGCGGGCGTTTTTTTTTGCCGGCAGCGCGTGGACATTTTGCACGGACCTTTTCCGTGCCCAAAAAAGGATGAGCGGATTATGAAAAAATCGTTAGTTGCCGTGAGTGTGATTGTGGTGCTGGGCGCTGCCTGGACCGGCGCGGCCTGGTACACCGGCAAACAGTTCGAACAGCGCATCGGCGACATCGTGGCGCAGGCGAACAGCCAGATCGCCTCGCAGTTCCCACAGGCGGGCGTACGGCTGGTGTACCAGGATTACCAGCGCCACCTGTTCAGCAGCCGCGCGCGCTTTGTGCTCCAGCCGGACCCGGCAGCACAAGGGGAGAAAGCCCTGAAACCGGGCGAGGAAGTGGCGTTTAATGAATCCATCGACCACGGCCCGTTCCCGCTGGCGCAGCTGAAGAAATTCAACCTGATCCCGGCGATGGCCTCCGTGCACAGCGAGCTGGCCAACACCGCCGCCGTCAAGGGGCTGTTTGAGATGACCAAGGGCGTCTCCCCGGCCACCGCCGAGACGCGCATCGCCTACAGTGGTGATACCGAATCCGCCATTACCCTGGTGCCGATCGACTACCAGAACAACGCCACCCGCCTGCAATTCTCCGGTGCGACGGTGAATGCCGAGGTCTCCCGCGACGGTGACCGCATCAAAGCTGACGCCAGCAGCGACAGCATTGCCCTGACCTCGCGCAACCAGTTCGGCCAGCTGGAGAAAATTACCCTCTCCGGCGTGAACGCCGCCGGCAATACCCACAAAGGCACGGCCCAGATTGGCCTGGGCGAACAGCACCTGACCGCCAGACAGGTTATCTTCAATGTGGAAGGCAAAGATGCCGCCACGCTGGAGGATGTCCGCCTCAACAGCAACTTCGGCGAGCAGAACAACGCGATTAACGGCCAACTGGACTACAGCCTCGGTGCGCTGAAAGTCCAGGGGGCGGATCTCGGTTCCGGCAAGCTGACGGTGAAACTGGACAAGCTCGACAGCGCCGCGCTCAAGCAGTTCTCCGACAACTATAACCAGCAGGCGATGCAGCTGATGCAGCAGGGCGAACAGCTTGACCCTGAGGTGTACCAGGCCCAGGCGGCCGCGCTGTTCAGCCAGAACCTGCCGTTGCTGCTGAAAGGCAGCCCGAGCATCAGCGTCAGCCCGCTGAGCTGGAAAAACAGCGCCGGTGAAAGCACCTTCACGCTGAACCTGAACTTCAGCGACCCGGCCGCGGGCCAGCCCGCCGCCCAAACGCAGGATCAGCTGATTGCCCAACTGGTACGTAACCTGGATGCCACCCTGACCATCCCGATGCCGATGGCGACCCAGATGGCGACCCAGATCGGTAAAATGCAGGGATACAGTGAAGAGGAAGCGGGGAAGCTGGCGAAACAGCAGGTGCAGGGCCTGGCGGCGATGGGCCAGATGTTCAAACTGACCACCGTGAAAGATGACACCATCACCACCCGCTTCCACTTTGCCGATAACATCGTTGACCTGAACGGCCAGAAGATGACGCTGCAACAGTTTGCCGGCCTGTTCGGCATCTTTGGCGGCCCGGCTGACGTGGCCCCGGCCCCGCAGGCCGCCCCGGCCGTGCCGCCGTCACCGCTGGCACCTGTCCCGGCTCCGGCTCCGGCTCCGGCACAATAAGCCACACAGCCTGCTGACCAACCGGCCCCTGGGCCGGTTTTTTTATGCGCGCGTTTTATGCCCCGGTTATCCCGGTGCGCGGGCGATAAGCACAGGGGCGACCACCCACTGTTGCGGCGTGGCGTCCGGGTTGTCAATCCGCTGGAGCAGCCTTTCCGCCGCGCTGCGCCCCACCTCGCGCCCGGCGGCAGAGACGCGCGTCAGCGGCAGTTCCGCCAGCGCGTCATCTGCGTCCTCGCCAAAACCGGCCAGCGCCACCTGCGGCGAATACAGCCCCTCCAGCGCCTGCCCGCCGACGTTGCGCCCGGCATTCAGCACGCCGAAATAGGCGCCGAGGGTCACTGCCGCGTCATGGCAGACCAGTGCGGTGATCTGCGGGTAACGGCGTAACAGCGCCTCCACTTTCGCCGCCATGCCGTGCCGGTGTACCCCACTCTCCACCATCCACTCCGGGCGGAACGGCAACCCGTACTGCAACAGGGTGGCGCAGAAACCGCCCAGCCGCTCAGCGCGCGTCAGGGAGTGCCCGGCCCCGCCGATGTAGGCGATCTGCTTATGCCCTTCGGCGACCAGGTGCCCGGTCGCCAGCCGCGCCGCCAGCTGGTTATCCGGCCGCACCAGATCCATCCCCTCCAGCGCATTGGCGCGCGCCGCACACACCAGCGGCACCCCGGCCGCCGCGGCGCGTTGGCGCACATCCGGCCCGTGCAACAGGTTTCCGGCCAGCACGATGCCGTCCACGCCCTGTTTCAGCAGGCTCTCTGCCGCCCGCAAACTGCCCAGCCCCTCGCGGCCGCTCTGGGTCAGGAACAGTACCCGCGCCTGCGCCTCCAGCACCTCACTCAACCCGGCCGTGACCTCGGCATAAAACGGGTCGCAGACGTCACGCACAATCAGCCCAATCACGCCGGAGCGGCCGCCGCGCAGCGTCACCGCCTGCCGGTTCGGCACATAGCCCAACGCCTGGATCGCCTGCTGCACCCTGGCGGCGGTCTGTGGGGAGATGCGCCCCTTGCCGCTGACCACCAGCGACACGGTGGTGACAGACACCCCGGCGTGGTCAGCCACATCGTTGATGGTGATCTTTTTTGGCGTCATAGGCCCTTACCTGTCAGCAACTCACGAAAAATTAAAACGAAAGCGGCATTGTACCCCGGCAGCCCACGTTTTGCCGTGCCGATACACAGCACTGAGCAACTGTGATCCGCCCCGCAGACCACGATGGTAAAACGTTTTATCTTATTTTACCCGATTTAACCCGGCATTTTACCCAGTTTACTTCCCGTTTACCTGACGTTTGCAAGGAGCATCTATGTCTGTGCCCACCCGGCCCAAAATCACCCTCTGGGAGTTTTTCCAGAGCCTCGGCAAAACCTTTATGCTGCCGGTTGCCCTGCTCTCTTTTTGCGGCATCCTGCTCGGCATCGGCAGTTCACTCAGCAGCCGTGATGTCATCACCCTGTTACCGGCGCTCGGCCACCCGCTGTTCCAGTTGCTGTTTACCTGGATGAGCAAAGTCGGTTCCTTTGCCTTCAGCTTCCTGCCGGTGATGTTTGCCATCGCCATTCCGCTCGGCATGGCGCGGGACAATAAAGGCGTGGCGGCATTCTCTGGTTTTGTCGGCTTTGCGGTACTGAACCTCGCCACCAACTTCTACCTCACCGCCAACGGTGTGCTGCCGACCAGCGACCCGCAAGTGCTGAAAGCCAACAACATCCAGATGATCCTGGGGATCCCCTCCATCGACACCGGGATCCTCGGCGCGGTGATTGTCGGGGTGCTGGTGTACCTGCTGCATTCGCGCTTCCACACCATCCGCCTGCCGGATGCCCTGGCGTTTTTCGGCGGCACGCGTTTTGTGCCGATCATTACCACCGTGGTGCTGGGCATCGCCGGGCTGCTGGTGCCGCTGGTCTGGCCGTGGTTTGCCGCCGGGATCAGCGCGCTGGGGCGGATGATCAGCGGGGCCGGGATGTTCGGGCCGATGATTTTCGGCAGCGGCGAGCGGCTGTTGCTGCCGTTTGGTCTGCACCACATTCTGGTGGCGCTGATCCGCTTCACCGAGGCGGGCGGTACACTGGAGGTCTGCGGCCAGCCGGTGAGCGGCGCGCTGACCATCTTCCAGGCGCAGCTCTCCTGCCCGGAGACGCACGGCTTTGCCAACAGCGCCACCCGCTTCCTGTCACAGGGTAAGATGCCGGCGTTCCTTGGCGGCCTGCCGGGTGCCGCACTGGCGATGTACCACTGCGCCCGCCCCGGTAACCGGCATAAGGTGAAAGGGTTGCTGATCTCCGGTGTGGTTGCCTGCGTGATTGGCGGCACCACAGAGCCGATTGAGTTCCTGTTCCTGTTTGTGGCCCCGGTGCTCTACCTGATCCACGCGCTGCTGACCGGGCTGGGCTTTACCATGATGGCGCTGCTGGGCGTCACCATCGGCAACACTGACGGCAACCTGATCGACTTCGTGGTGTTCGGCATCCTGCACGGCACCGCCACCAAATGGTATTGGGTGCCGGTGGTGGCTGCGGTGTGGTTCGCCGTCTACTACGGGCTGTTCCGTTTTGCCATTCTGCGCTTCAACCTCAACACCCCCGGCCGCGAGCCGGACAGCAGCGAAAGCGTCAGTGTTGCCCCAGCCACCAGCGGCAGCAAATCGGGCTACAACACCCCGGCGATCCTGGCGGCCCTGGGCGGCGCGGGCAACATTATCTCGCTGGATAACTGCATCACCCGGTTACGCCTGTCGGTCAACGAGATGGCGGCGGTGGATGACGCAGCGCTGAAAGCGTTGCGGGCGATTGGTGTGGTGCATCTGAATGAGCATAACGTGCAGGTGGTGATTGGCCCGCAGGTGCAATCGGTCAAAGATGAGCTGGACGCGCTGATCGCCGTTGAGCGGCAGGCCCCATTAGTGACAGCGTAACGTCATGGGGCGGCCTGACCGCCCCGCTGACGCCAAGAACAAAGGAAAGGGATATGGTTGATTTTTCTACCCCGGTTGACCGGCACGGCACCTGGTGCACGCAGTGGGACTTTGTTGCCGACCGCTTCGGCCGGGCAGACCTGCTGCCGTTTACCATCTCAGACATGGATTTCCCCACCGCACCCTGTGTGCTGGCCGCCCTGCAACAGCGGCTAGCACACGGCGTACTGGGCTACAGCCGCTGGCAGCATGAGGATTTCCTCGGCGCACTGCGCCACTGGTATCAGTCGCGCTTTGACACCCCTGTCGATACCCGGATGGCGGTGTACGGCCCGTCAGTTATCTATATGGTGGCCGAACTTATCCGGCTCTGGTCAGCGCCCGGTGAGGGCGTGGTGATCCACACCCCTGCCTATGATGCCTTTTACAAGGCGATTGAAGGCAACCAACGGCAGGTACTGGCCTGCCCGCTCACTCGTGACAACGTCACCTGGCGAGCCGATATGGCCCACCTGGAGGCGCTGCTGGCGCGGCCGGAATGCAAAATCCTGCTGCTGTGCAGCCCGCATAACCCGACCGGCAAAGTCTGGCAGGCGGACGAATTGCAGCAGATGGCACGGCTGTGTGAACGCCACGGCGTGCGGGTGATCAGCGATGAAATCCATATGGATATGGTCTGGGGCGACAACCGCCACCTGCCCTGGCCACAGGTGGCGCGCACGCCGTGGGCACTGCTGACCTCCGCCTCGAAATCCTTCAATATCCCGGCGCTGACCGGTGCCTATGGCTTTATCAGTGACAACGTCACGCGTGAGGCTTACCTGGCGCACCTGAAAGGGCGTGACGGCCTCTCCTCCCCTGCGGTGCTGGCGCTGGTGGCACACATTGCCGCTTACCGGGAGGGTGCGCCGTGGCTGGATGACCTGCGCCGCTATCTGGCGGGGAACCTGCGGCACCTGGCAGCGCGGCTCAACAGCGCGTTCCCACAGCTTAACTGGCAGCCGCCGCAGGCCACCTACCTCGCCTGGCTCGATCTGCGGCCGCTGGCGCTGGATGACCAGCAGCTCCAGCAGGTACTGATTGAGCAGGAGCGCGTCGCGATCATGGCGGGCACCACCTATGGCGCAGAGGGTGCCGGTTTCCTGCGGCTGAATGTGGGCTGCCCGCACAGCAAGCTGGACGCCGGCATCACGGCCCTGATTAACGCCATCACCACTTTGCTCCCCCCGCCTGACACGGCCGGACGATAAAAAAAGCCGCCTGCGGGCGGCTTTTTGTTAAGGGTATCCCCCAAGGATCAATAGAGGCTCTTGCGCGCGGTGCGCAGGGTATCCACCAGCGACAACAATGCCACCCCCACCAGGAAAATCCCCAGCATGGTCATCGCATTAAAGCCGAACTCCTTGAACAGCAACAGGCCGGCGATACAGCCTGAGAGGAAGGAGAACACGGTGGTCAGGTGCGTGTTCAGCTGTTTCTTGTGCGGGCGGCGGTCGTCCGGCGCGGCGCGGGTTATCAATGAGGAGACAAAGGAGCCGAGCGCGATACCGGCGTCCGTCAGGGTGCCGGTGATGTGGGTTGAGCGTACCCGGCCATTGGAGATCTGCGTGGAGGTGGAGTTGTGGATGCCCATCAGGAAGCCCAGCAACACCAGGATCTCGCGGTTATTGTGCGGCGAGTAGCGCATCGCCTCAAACACCGACGTCAGGGTCAGCGCCACCCCTTCCGCCAGAATCACAAAGCAGTAAATGGTGCGTATTTTATTGCGCAAACCGGCGTCCACCACAAAACGGGCGCTGGCCGACCCAATCACAAAGGCGGTAATCAGCACCGCCAGAAACACCAAATCGTTAAGGTCAGAACTCGACACTTCACTGGAAATCTGTGAGGCGTTGCCGGTCATGTGGGAGGGAAAAAAACCAAACGCCCCCAACGCCATCGCGTTCAATATGCCTGCCGTGGTGGCCAGCACCAGCGCCAGATAACGATCTTCCGTATGCGATCTCACCCGCTTCTTTTTTATCAGCACATTACCACCCGTTATCTCATGTTTTGGACAAGGCATCCTGCAAACGGCGATGCTCCCTACAGCATATAACCTGGCAGCGGGTCTGTGAGGCGGCGAGCAAAAATTGATCTAGATCAATTTGTTACATTTACTTTCATTTATCAAGTTGTCGCAGTTTTTTATCGAGAAATGTAAAGATGCCCGCCCGGCCCGGTGCGTACGCGCGATCATCAGGCGGATTAACGGCAACATTTCCTTTAATGAAACATATTATTACGTAAATGTTACTGAATAACGTTGTCTGTCCTGCCCCGGCTGTTTACCCTTTCCGCCGTTATTTATTGTCCTTAAGGGAGTGGAAGTATGTTTAAGCAACTTGTTACCGGGAGTGTGGTCAGCCTGGTGCTGATGAGCGGTGCTGCGCAGGCCATCGAAGGCAGCGTGGATGTGGGTGAACACAACACCAACCTGAATGTGGGCCTGGGCACTACCTCCCCCGGCCTGTTCCTGAAAGGTAACTGGCTGCGCAGCGATCACGACGGCAGCACCACCGGCGTGGCGCTGGGCTACAACATTGATGCCGGCCCGCTGCGTGTGGCCCCGACGGCCAAAGCCCTGTTCACCCACCCGGAAGACGGTAAAGACGGCTTCGGCGTGGCCGTGGGTGCCGGTGCACAATACAGCTTCAACAACATGTGGGGCCTGTATGGCGAGTACTACTACGCGCCGGAAGCGTTCTCCGACCATCTGGACAACTATCAGGAAGCCTCCGGCGGCCTGAGCTTCACGCCGATCTCCCTGCTGAACCTGCGTGTGGGTTACCAGTACGTTGAGCTGGACAACAAGGGCGGCCGCAAGGACAACGTCCTGGTTGACGGCCCTTACGTTGGCGCCTCCCTGCGTTTCTGACCGGTTTTTTCCGGCCATCACCGGGCGGCCACGGCGGCCCGGTTTCCTGCTTTCCCGCATAACATGCTTTCCTGCCTGATAAAAGCCGGAAAAGCGCCACAGGCATCGCGTTGTTCCTATAAGAAAATTCGCAAAATATGATCTGGTTTCTGTTAAAAAACCGGTAAACTGCCTGTTACCTTCCTGCTACGTTGTCCCCCCATGAACTATTACTCCCCTGACGACAGTCACCTGACGTTACGTGCTCTCCGGTTTGTGCGCCGGATGTTTATCATGCGTCAGTTGGGTACCTTCTTATGCTTTATCCCGATCCTGTCGGTGCTGCTGGCGATAAAAAGCCATCAGGATTTCTGTATCCTGTTGGGGGTGAATGCTTTTGTCTGGCCCGTGGTGGCTTACCGGCTGGCGCGCGCAGCCCCGGACCCGATAGGCCGGGAGCGCCGCCATTTGACCCTGGACGCCGCTTTCGGCGGGGTGTGGGTGGCGCTGATGGGCTTAAGCCCCGTCCCTTCGCTGATTATCATGGCGATCCTGGCGGCTGACCGCTACTCGGCGGGCGGCTGGCCGCAGCTGAAACCGGCGCTGGCGGCCTTTTTCGCGGCGTTCCTGCTGGTCTGGACGGCCGCTGGGATGCCGCTGCACCTCACGTTCAGCACGCTGACCGTGTGGCTGACCCTGCCGCTGGCCACCTGCTATATCCTGGCGCTCAGCGCGGTGTCATACCATCTGACCCTGAGCCTGCGCAGCAAAAACCGCGAGCTGGAGCGGATCGCCCTGATGGACCCCGGTTTGCAAATCCCTAACCGCCGGTTGTTTGAACGGCGGCTGGAGAGTGAGCTGTTGCGCACCCGGCGCGGTGAGAGCGCCGCCTACCTGATGATCCTGGATGTTGACCACTTCAAGCAGGTCAACGATACCTTCGGCCATGAAACCGGGGATTTCCTGCTGGCGGAGATCTCCGCGCTGCTGCGCAAAGAGGTCGGGCTGGAGGATATCCCTGCCCGTTTCGGCGGCGATGAGCTGGGGGTGATTGTGCGCAACGCCGATGATACGCGCATCCTGATGCTGGCAGAGAGGTTGCGAGAGAAAATCGCCCGTATCCGCTTGCCCGCGTCCGCCACGTTCCACTGTTCGGTGAGCATCGGCATTGCCCCGGCCGGTGACGCCGCGTCGATCCATGAATGGTTGCGCAACGCAGACCACGCGCTCTACCACGTCAAACGCAGTGGCCGTAACGGTGTTTTTCTGGCGGAAGGTATACCGGTTAACATCACAGAAACGGCGTCATTGGTGAAATAACCGCCGGAACAGGTTGCAGAGAAATGCGATGCAGCACGCAATAATGTGATTATCGTCACTTTCTACTGCAACCTGATGGAAATTTTCATCCATTTGTTTTTATACTGATATGCACTTTTACCTATCACGGTTTACTGACCTAAGAGTGCACATCATGATTGATCCCCGCCTGCCCCTGACTGATATCCACCGCCACCTTGACGGCAACATCCGTGCACAAACCATCCTGGAACTGGGCCGCCAGTTCAACCACCCCCTGCCGGCCAATGAGCTGGAGGCGCTGCGCCCGCATGTGCAGGTCATGAAAAATGAACCGGATCTGGTGAGTTTCCTGCAAAAGCTGGATCTGGGCGTGGCGGTGCTCGGCTCGCTGGACGCGTGCCGCCGCATCGCCTATGAAAACGTGGAAGACGCCGCCAGGGCCGGCATCCACTACGCCGAGCTGCGTTTCTCACCGGGTTACATGGCGATGACCCACAACCTGCCGGTCGAGGGTGTGGTCGAGGCGGTGATTGACGGCGTGCGTGCCGGCAGCCGTGATGCCGGCACTGACGTGCGGCTGATCGGCATCATGAGCCGCACCTTTGGCGAAGAGGCCTGCCTGCGTGAACTGGACGGCCTGCTGGCCAACCGCGACGGCATCACCGCGCTGGATCTGGCCGGGGATGAGCTCGGTTTCCCCGGCAGCCTGTTCCTCAGCCACTTCACCCGCGCACGTGACGCCGGGCTGCGCATCACCGTGCACGCCGGGGAAGCCGCCGGGCCGGACAGCATCTGGCAGGCGATCCGTGAACTGGGCGCAGAGCGCATCGGCCACGGCGTGAAAGCGGTGGAAGACCCGGCGCTGATGGATTTCCTCGCGGCGCATCAGATCGGCATCGAATCCTGCCTGACCTCCAACATCCAGACCAGCACCGTCTCCTCGCTGGCCGCACACCCGCTGGCCACCTTCCTGCGCCACGGCGTGCTGGCCTCGATCAACACCGATGACCCGGCCGTCCAGGGCATTGAACTGCCGCACGAGTACCAGGTCGCGGCCCCGCAAGCCGGGCTGACGGCCGCGGAGATCCGCCAGGCGCAGGAGAACGGCCTGACGATGGCGTTTATCAGCGACGCCGAAAAACAGGCACTGCGCGATAAAGTCAGCGCCCGCTAAGCCCCCCGGCGCAGGCTCCCCGCCTGCGCCCCTGCCCGCCCTTTTCTGATTCCGCCTCCCCCTGCTGGTAAAACCGCCTGCCCTGACTACGCTGAAAGCAGCGCAACACAGGAGAAGGCTATGCGTCTTGCATCGTATAACGTGGAAAACCTGTTCGACCGCGCCGCGGTCATGGACCAGACCGGCTGGAGCAAAGGCAAGCCGGTGCTGGAGAAATTCGCCGCCCTGAATGAGCTGCTGGGCGAGATCACCTACACCGACGCGATGAAGAAAAAAATGGTGTCGCTGATGAAGGATCTGGGGCTGGAGCGTTCAGACACCGGCCCGTTTGTGATTCTGCGGCGCAACCACGGCGCGTTGCTGAAACGCCCGCGGGCCGGGGGCCTGGAGATCACGGCCGGGGGGCGTGCGGACTGGGTCGGCTCGCTGGAGCTTATCGAGGAGCCGGTGGATGAAATTGCGATGCGCGTCACCGCCAAAGTGATGATTGACCTGCAAACCGACATCCTGGCGGTGATTGAGGCGGAGAGCCGCCCGTCGCTGGCAGCGTTTAACCAGGAGATCGTGAGGGCGATGGGCGGTGAGCCGTTCCGCCATGTGATGGTGATCGACGGCAACGACACGCGCGGCATTGATGTCGGGCTGATGACCGGCCCGGACTACCCGATCGGCGAGATGCGCAGCCACGTGGATGACCGCGACGGCGAGGCGCTGGTCTTCTCGCGTGACTGCCCGGAATACAGCATCCCGCTGGCCTCCGGCGAAACGCTGTGGGTGCTGGTCAACCACCTGAAAAGTAAAGGTTACGGCAGCAAAGGCAGTTCAGATGCCCGCCGACGCCGGCAGGCAGAGCGGATCAAGGCGATTTACCAGCAGCGGATCGGCGAAGGCCACCCGCTGATCGCGATTGTCGGGGATTTCAACGACACGCCGGAGAGTGACCCGCTGGCCCCGTTGCTGAAAGAGACGGATCTGCGTGACGCCTTCACCCACCCGGCGTTCGATCAGGGCGGCTATCCCGGCACCTGGGGCAACTGCAACGCGGATAACAAGCTCGACTATATCCTGCTGTCACCGGCACTGTGGGATAAGGTGAAAGCGGGCGGCGTGCTGCGCAAAGGCATGTGGCCCGGCGTCCGCCCGGTGAAATGGGAGGCCTACCCGGAGATCAAAGAGCCGATCAACGCCGGGTCTGACCATGCCGCCCTGTGGGTGGACCTCGATATTTAGCCGCCGGCCGGAGGATAGCCGCGCTGGCCTCTCCCCCGGCTCCGGTTGCCCGGCATCGCCAGCCCGGCCCAACCACAAAGGAGGGTCTGGTTCAGCCTCTTTCTGGCACAAAAATGGCGGGAAAGGCCCCCGCCGGGAGAAAGGGGTTAACGGCGCGCCGGGCGAGTCGTGTTAATGGCGCGCTATGAGAAGAGCGTTAACGGCGCGCCGGGCTTTTCACCGCCGGTGCCGGGGCGGCGGCAGCCTGCTCTGCCGCGGTACGGCGCGCATAGCGGGCGGCCAGCACCGAACAGACCATCAGCTGCACCTGGTGGAAAATCATCAGCGGCAGCACCATCGCGCCGACCGCCGCCACCGGGAACAGCACGTTGGCCATCGGGATGCCGTTCGCCAGGCTTTTCTTGGAGCCGCAGAACACAATGGTTATCTCATCGGCCGTGCTGAACTTCAGCAGCCGCGCGGCCCAGGTGTTGATCACCAGCACAATCGCCAGCAGCACCAGCGACATCACCAGAATCGACAGCAGTGACCAGCCGTCAATCTGCTGCCAGATCCCTTCCACCACCGCCGCACTGAACGCGGTGTAGACCACCAGCAGGATCGAGGAGCGGTCAGTGATGTTCACCAGCTTTTTGTGGCGCTGCACCCAGTTGGCGATCAACGGGCGCGACAGGTGGCCCACCACAAACGGCACCATCAGTTGCAGGATGATCGACTCAATGGCGTGCAGGATGTCCGGGCTGTTGCCGCCGTCCTGGGTCTGCATCAGCGCGCCGACCAGCAGCGGCGACAGGAACACGCCGAGGATGCTGGAGGCAGAGGCGCTGCAAATCGCCGCCGCGACGTTCCCGCCCGCCACCGAGGTAAAGGCAATGGCCGACTGCACGGTGGCAGGCAGCGCACAGAGGTACAGGAAGCCGAGGTAAACGGTCGGCGTCAGGATGCCCACCGGCACCAGCGCTTTCATCGCCAGCCCCAGCAGCGGGAACAGGGCAAAGGTGCTGAGGAACACCACCAGATGCAGCCGCCAGTGGCCCATCCCGGCGATAATCGCCTCGCGTGACAGCTTCGCGCCGTGCATAAAGAACAGCAGCGCAATCGCTGCGGTGGTCAGGTATTCAAAAAAGAGTTTGGTGTTGCCTTCACACGGGAACAGGGAGGCGATGATCACTACCCCCACCAGAACCAGCAAAAAGGTGTCTACCCGCAGACGTTGCAACCAGGACATGACACATTCCCTTCCATCGTAAATTAACGCGCTTTAACGCACACAGCCCCAAAAAAAACAGGCACCGGCGTACCGGCACCTGCATCATGATTACGCCCTGACCGGCAAGGCGCGTTTTTGGCCGGCCGACTCCAGCCCCAGCTCAATCAGCTCCATCACCCGGATCGCGTCCGCAGCGGTGACTGGGTTATTGCCCTGCCCATTGATGGCGTCACGCACCTGCGCATAGTAGGCCGGGTAGTTGCCCGGCAGCGTCAGCACGGACTTTTCCGCCATGATGCCGTCATGCGCCAGCGTCAGCACGCCGTCACGCATGTCATAGCCCCAATCCTCCTGCGGCAGGCGCTCACCCGCTTTCAGGCGATCTTCCTGCGGGTCGAGGCCAAATTTCACGTAGCTGCCCGCGGTGCCCTGCACGGTGAAGCGCGGGGTTTCGGCCGCGGCGTACACGGTGCTGTGCAGCACCACGCGCAGGTTACGGTAGCTGAGGATGGCGTGGAAGTAGTCCACGGCGCGGGCGTTGGGGCGCAGCATACCGAGGTCAACGTAGAGGCTGTCCGGCATGCCGAACAGTTGCAGCGCCTGGTCAATCAGGTGCGGGCCGAGATCAAACCAGATGCCGCTGCCGGGGCCGCCGCCTTCGCGCCAGCGGTTGCGGACTTCCGGGCGGTAGCGGTCAAAGTGGGATTCAAAATAGACGATGTCGCCGAGGCTGCCTTCGCCGATCAGCGATTTCAGCGTCAGGAAGTCGCTGTCCCAGCGGCGGTTATGGAACACCGACAGCACCTTGCCGGTAAGGCCCGCCAGTTTCTCCAGCTCGCGCGCCTGCGCCAGCGTCACGGTAAAGGGTTTGTCCACCACCACATGTTTACCGGCGGTCAGTGCCGCCTGCGCCAGCGGGAAGTGGGTTTCATTTGGGGTGGGGATCACCATCAGATCGATAGTGGGGTCATCAAACAGGGCCTGCGGGTCTTTTACCACCTTCAGCGAAGGCCAGTCCGCCGCGACCTTCCCGGCGTCACTGCTGGAGACCGCCGCCAGCTCCAGGCCCGGCGTTCCCGCCAGCAATGGCGCATGGAAGGTTTTACTGGCATAGCCGTAACCCACCAGCCCGACACGAATTTTTTCAGCCATTTCACATCCTCTTGAACAGTAACCTGTCACGATTTGACACCATGACAGGCGGCAGAACAAGAGTAAATTAATTGTTAACTGATTTTAACATCAGCAACGGCTAATAGCGGTAACCGGCGACCTCCTGTTCCGGCCACGGGCGTTCCCGGTAGGGGCGTGCCGGGTAGTTAATCTCGGTGCTGCGGCGGCGGAAATCACTGGGGCTGACGCCGACCCGCTTGCGGAACACGCGGGAGAAGTAGAGCTGGTCGTCGTAGCCCACCACGCGGCCGATGGTGGCGATCGACTCCTGGGTGGTCTGCAACAGCAGCTTGGCGCGGATCACCCGCTGGTCTTCCCGCCAGCGCAGGATATTGATGCCGACCTGCTCGCGAAACAGGTGCGCCAGCCGTGACGGTGACAAACAGACGTGGCGCGCCACCTCATCAATCCGCAACTCCCCCGCCAGGTTGCCGGTGATGAACTGGCAGGCTTCAATCACCCGCGGGTCGAGGATTTTCTGCGGGCTTTGCGGATCCTCTTCCATCGCCCTCAGCAGCAGGCGCTCCAGCAGGTTCATGCCCAGCTCCTCGGAGAAGCGGCGGCCGGAGCGCTGGGTCTGCTCAATGTTGGCAAACAGCCGGTCGAACTCCAGCAGCAGGGTGTTGTCCGGCAGCGTGAGCCGCCCGACGTCATTGGTTTTGCTGCGCCACTCCAGCCAGTCGGCCCAGTAGGCGCGCGGGCGGAAATAGACCCAGCGGTGGTACCAGCAGTCGCTGTTGGCGGAACGGCCATAATGGTGTGAGGCTTTCGGCGGGAACAGCAGCAGGTCACCGGGGTTGCAATAGAAGGTCTGTTCGCCGTCAAACACTTTGCCCTGCCCTTTGATGGTCAGGTTAAGGATGTAACCTTTCATGCCGCCCGGCCGGTCAACAAAGAAATCAAGCGGGCCCTCGGCCATGATCGGCGTCAGCCCGGCGACTAAATAAGCATTGAAGTTATACCCCGGCAGCAGCGGGTTTGGTTGCGGTTCCTGGATCATGCGGTGATACATCTGAGCCTCCAACATCAACGCGTTAACTTAGCAGAGTGCAGACAAGTCTACCGGGCGACAAGCCTGCCGCCCGATAAGGTTATGAAATTGTGAACAAGATGCGGGTTTGTTCACCTTTGCAGCATCAAACCGTGCGCTTGGCCGCTTGTTTGTAGCGGTCAAAAATCACCGCTGCCAGCAGGATGGCGCCGCGCACCACATACTGCGAGAACGGCGAAATATTCAGCAGGTTCATGGCGTTTTCCACCGTGCCGAGGATCAGGATACCGGCAATCACGTAGGAGATTTTGCCGATGCCGCCCTTCAGCGACACGCCGCCCAGCACGCAGGCGGAGATCACGATCAGCTCATAGCCGATAGAGGTCATCGGCTGGCCGCTGGTCATGCGCGAGGCGAGGATGATGCCTGCCGCGGCGGATACCAGCCCGGAGAGGATAAAGATGATGATTTTGGTGCGCACCACCGGTACCCCGGCCAGCCTAGCGGCTTCCTCGTTGCCGCCGATCGCCAGCGTGTTGCGGCCAAAGGTGGTTTTATTCAGCAGGAACCCGAACAGGATCAAACAACCGACGGTTATCCAGATCGGTGCCGGCAGGCCGAACCAGTTGGTGTAGCCCAGCGCGAAGAAGCGCTCATCCTCAATGCCGACCGCTTTGCCGTCAGAGATGATGTAGGCCAGCCCGCGCACAATCTGCATGGTGGCGA
Organism: Chimaeribacter arupi; assembly: GCF_002858805.1. Taxonomy (GTDB): domain Bacteria; phylum Pseudomonadota; class Gammaproteobacteria; order Enterobacterales; family Enterobacteriaceae; genus Chimaeribacter; species Chimaeribacter arupi. The sequence goes on along the minus strand of NZ_PJZI01000029.1, from coordinate 17,088 downwards.
GCGTGGTGATCAGCGCATTGATCTTCAGTTTGGCGATGACAAAGCCGTTGACCAGCCCGGAGATCAGGCCCAGCCCCATCCCGGCGGCAACGCCGATCCAGAGGTTTTCCGTCAGGTTAATCACCACTGCCGCGGTGACCCCGGCGCAGGCGATGACGGAGGCGACGGAGAGGTCAAAGTCCCCGGAGGCGAGGCAGAACAGCATCCCGCACGCCACCATCCCGGACATCGAAATCGCCAGCCCCAGCCCTTTCATGTTGATGAACGAGGCAAAGTTCGGCACAAACACCGCACAGGCAATAAACAGCACGGCAAACACCACCAACATGCCGTAGCTGTCCCAGACGCGGGAGAGGCCAAGGCCACGGGCTTTTACCGGGCCATTTTCCGGCTTAAGGCTTTTTGTTTTCATAGCAGGCGTGGTAACACTGGACATCATGCATTCCTCAATCAGGCAACCGCCGCAGCGGCATCGGGGGCAATATCAGGGGTGCGCAGCATCGCCAGGCTGAGCGCTTTCTCTTCGGTGGCCTCGTCGTGGGTCAGCTCGCCGGAGAGCGCGCCTTCCCGCATCACCAGGATCCGGTCGGCCAGGCCCAGCACCTCCGGCAGATCGCTGGAGGCGAACAGCACGGCAATGCCCTGTTTCGCCAGCTCATAGATCACGTGGTAAATCTCATGTTTGGCCCCGACATCAATGCCGCGCGTCGGCTCATCGAGCATGATCACTTTCATCTCTTCCGACAGCCAGCGGCCTAAAATCGCCTTTTGCTGGTTGCCGCCGGAGAGGTTCATGATCAGCTGGTGGGCGGTCGGCGTTTTGATGTTCAGCCCACGGATATGCTTGTCCGCGTTGGCACTTTCCCAGCCGTTGTTGATCAGGCAACCGGCGGTCAGGGTTTTGCGCCGGGCGCTGATGTTGATGTTTTCACGCACCGAATGCACCGGGATGATGCCGTCCGCTTTGCGGTCTTCCGGGCAGAGCATGATCCCGGCGCGGATGGCGTCAATCGGCGAGCGGATGGTGAGCGGTTGGCCGTCGAGCGAAAGCTGGCCGCCGGTGATGCGCGTGCCGCCAAACAGCCCTTTCATCAGCTCACTGCGCCCGGCCCCCACCAGCCCGAACAGGCCGACAATCTCCCCGGCGCGCACCTCGAGCGAGATGGGCGTCCGGACGCCGGGCGCTTTCACGTTATCGACTTTCAGGCGCACCGCGCCGTGCGGGCGCGGCGAGTAGCCGTAGACGTCACCGAGGTCACGCCCCACCATCGCCTGCACCAGTTTTTCGTTGTCCACCTGCGCCATGTCGTCAAAGGTGCGCACATAGCGCCCGTCTTTGAACACGGTGATGGCGTCGCTCAGCGCAAAGATCTCCTCCATGCGGTGCGACACATACAAAATCACCCGCCCTTCGGCGCGCAATTCACGGATCACGCGGAACAGCTGCTCAATCTCGCGGGCGGAGAGCGAGCTGGTCGGTTCGTCAAAGGCGATCACTTTGGCGTTGCGCGCCAGCGCCTTGGCGATCTCCACCATCTGCCACTGGCCGATGGAGAGGTATTTCAGCGGGGTGTCCGGGTCAATCTCCAGCCCCAGGTGTTTCAGCTGCAACTCCGCCTCATAACGCAGCAGTTTTTTGTTCACCAGCCCGCGCTTTTGCGGCAACTGGCCGAGGTAGATGTTCTCCGCCACCGTCATCTCCGGCACCAGGTGCAGTTCCTGGTAGATGATGGCGACCCCGGCGTTCAGCGCGTCGGTGGTGGAGCTGAAGGCGACCGGTTGCCCTTTCAGGCGGATTTCGCCGCTGGTCGGGGTGTAATTGCCGCTGAGGATCTTCAGCAGCGTGGATTTACCGGCGCCGTTTTCGCCCATCAGGGCGTGGATCTCACCGGCGCGGCAGTGGAAGCTGATGTCGTCCAGCGCTTTCACGCCCGGAAATTGCTTGCCGATGGCGCAAAACTCCAGGTAGGGCGACTGCGTTGTCATGGCATTGACCTCATGGGTAACAGGAACAGGTTCGGGTGCGGGAAACGGCGGCCGTGACGGCCGCCGCAGGATCACATCAGCCCTTTCTTCTGCAATTCCGGTTTGAAGTTGTCACGGGTGATCAGCACCACGTCGGTGACTTCGGTGAATTTGGCCGGTTCAGCGCCTTTTTCTACCCAGTCATGCAGCATCTGGATGCTCTTGTAGCCGTGGATGTCCGGGCTTGGCAGCAGTGAGCCGTAGAAGCCGGTGGCCTGCGCTTTGGAGAGTTCGCTGACCGCGTCCACGCCGTTGATGCCGATGCCGATCACGTTCGGCGCTTTGAAGCCCTGGCCTTCGGTGGCGCGCACGCCGCCCAGCACGGTGTTGTCATTCATGCCGATGATCAGCCAGTTTTTCACTTCCGGGTGCTGCACCAGCAGCGAGTTGGCGGCATCAAACGCGCCGGGGATGTCATTGGATTTGGTCGGGATTTTGTAGATCTGTTTTTCCGGGAACCCGGCGGCTTTCAGCGCGTCCATTGAGCCGGTGGTGCGGCGGCGGGCGGTGTCCAGCTCGTCGGCGGTGATGGCCATCACGCCGGTTTCAGCCGCGTTCCAGCCGCGCTTCTGCATCTCTTTATACAGCTCCTGCCCCTGGCGTTCGCCAATCTTGGTGGCGGCCATCATCACCAGCGGCACGGTTTCCATCGGTTTGCCTTTGGCGGTCACGAACTGGTCATCCACCGCGATCACTTTCAGGTCATAGCTGCGCGCCTTCGCCATGATGGCCGAGCCAAGTTTCGGGTCCGGCGTGCAGATGACAAACCCTTTCGCGCCGCTGGCGGCCAGGCTGTCAATGGCGTTCAGCGTTTTCTCGCCGTCCGGCACCGCAATCTTGATCACATCAAAGCCGAGATCTTTGCCCGCTTTATCAGCGAACTTCCACTCCGTCTGGAACCACGGCTCCTCGGGCTGCTTGACCAGGAAACCGAGTTTCATGGTTTCGGCGATAGCTGAATGTGACATAACCGCAGCCAGCGCGACGGCAGCGAGTCCCTTAGTGAATTTATGCATGATGCTCTCCGGTCTTATTGGTGTTGTTCACCCGGTGCAACGGGCGGTGTGAAAACGCTATCAGTAGAGGTAAAACGGGGTGGGCTTGCCGTGAGTGCCCGGTTCAGGCGCATTGCGGCCGCACACCCTCTGTAAGACGGGGTAAGTTTTAACGGGAATCAAGACGCAAAATGTAGAGCGCTATCACATCTGGGGATTACAGCAGGAAAGTGCATAGATATAGCAAATTTAGCCAACCATTAACTTTTGACTGACATCACAGAAACATTCAAAGAAGCAGGAAAGTGCATACTTGCAGCAAGCGGCTCCTCACCCTGCGCCCCCCCACGCTCCTATGGTAGTCAGCACTTACCCTGAGAACCAAAGGAGTACCCAGAATGACGCAAGGTGCCATTGCTATCGGCCTTGATTTCGGCAGCGATTCGGTACGCGCGCTGGCAGTGGATTGCCAACGGGGCACTGAACTCGAGACGGATGTCGTGTACTACCCACGCTGGCAGGAGGGCCGCTACTGCCGCCCGGCGCACAACCAGTTCCGCCACCACCCGCTCGACTATATCGAGGCGATGGAGCAGGCTCTTCGCAACGTGGTCAACCGCTTAAGTGCAGAACAACGCGCGGCGGTGGTCGGCATCGGCGTGGATTCCACCGGCTCGACGCCCGCCCCGGTGGATGCCGAAGGCCGCGTGCTGGCGCTGCGCCCTGAATTTGCTGACAACCCGAACGCCATGTTCGTGTTGTGGAAAGACCACACGGCGATTGAAGAAGCCGAAGAGATCAACCGCCTGTGCCGCAGCGGCCGCTTCCCGGATTACACCCGTTACATCGGCGGCGTCTACTCCTCTGAGTGGTTCTGGGCCAAGATCCTGCATGTTTCCCGCCAGGATGCCGCCGTGCGTGACGCCGCCGCCTCCTGGGTGGAGCTGTGCGACTGGGTACCGGCGCTGCTGGCCGGGAAAACCGCGCCGGGCGACCTGCTGCGCGGGCGTTGCAGTGCCGGCCACAAAATGCTGTGGCACCCGTCGTGGGATGGCCTGCCGCCGCGTGACTTCTTTGAAGCGCTCGACCCGTGCCTGGTGGAGAACCTGCCCTACCCGCTGTTCACCGACACCTTTACCGCGGAGGTGCCGGTCGGCACCCTGAGCGCCGAATGGGCAGAACGCCTCGGCCTGCCGCAGAGCGTGGTGCTCTCCGGCGGCGCGTTTGACTGCCACATGGGTGCCGTGGGCGCCGGGGCGCAACCCTATACGCTGGTGAAGGTGATCGGCACCTCCACCTGCGACATCCTGCTGGCGGATGCAGAGCGCGTCAACGACCGCGCCATCGCCGGGATTTGCGGCCAGGTGGACGGCAGCGTGGTGCCGGGGATGATCGGCATGGAGGCCGGGCAATCCGCCTTCGGCGACATGTACGCCTGGTTCAGCCGCCTGCTGAGCTGGCCGCTGAAACAGGCCGCCGCCGCCAACCCGGCGCTGGCCCCGCAGCTGAAACAGATTGAAGCGGATCTGCTGCCGTCACTGACCCGCGCCTGGGCGGAGGACCCGTCGCTCGAGACGCTGCCGCTGGTGCTGGACTGGTTCAACGGCCGCCGCACCCCGAATGCCAACCAGCGCCTGAAAGGTGTGATCACTGACCTGAACCTCGGCACCGAGGCCCCGGCACTGTTCGGCGGCTTTATCGCGGCCACGGCCTTCGGCGCGCGCGCCATCATGGAGTGCTTCGAACAACAGGGCATCCCGGTGGAAAACGTGCTGACGCTGGGCGGCATCGCCCGCAAATCCCCGGTGATCATGCAGGTGTGCGCCGATGTGATGAACCGCCCGCTACAGATTGTCGCCTCTGACCAATGCTGTGCGCTGGGTGCGGCGATCTTTGCCGCGGTAGCCGCCGGCGAGTACGCCAGCGTGCCGGACGCCCAGCAGCAGATGGCCTGCGCCATCGAACGCACGCTGCAACCCGACCCGGTGCGGGTCGCGGAGTTCCAGCGCCTGTATGAGCGTTACCAGCAGTGGTGCGCCGCCGCCGAGCCGCGTTTCGCCCACGCCCCGGCCCAGCCTGCCGCCCCGGTGGCGGAACCCCTTGCCTAATTTTTCCGGCGGGTGCCCGTCACCCGCCCCCCTTTTTTGTCAGGAGTTGAAAATGGACGCATTTAAACAGCAAGAAGTATGGTTTGTGATCGGCACCCAGCACCTGTATGGGCCGGAAACCCTGCGCCAGGTCAAGGAGAACGCCGAGCAGGTGGTCAACAGCCTGAACAAAGAGGCCGGCCTGCCGGTGAAACTGGTGCTGAAACCGCTCGGCACCTCGCCGGATGAGATCACCGCCATCTGCCGCGACGCCAACTACCAGAACGACTGTATCGGCATCATCACCTGGCTGCACACTTTCTCCCCGGCCAAGATGTGGATCGCCGGGCTGAGCATCCTCAACAAGCCGCTGTTGCAGTTCCATACCCAGTTCAACGCCCAGGTACCGTGGGAAACCATGGACATGGACTTTATGAACCTGAACCAGACCGCGCACGGCGGCCGTGAGTTCGGTTTCATCGGCGCGCGGATGCGCCAGCAGCACAGCGTGATCGCCGGGCACTGGCAGGACGGCGAATCCCACCGCCGCATCGCCCAGTGGATGCGCGTGGCCGCCGCCCGCCAGGAGAGCCAGCAGCTGAAAGTGGCGCGCTTCGGCGACAACATGCGTGAAGTGGCCGTGACCGAAGGGGACAAAGTCGGCGCACAGATCCAGTTCGGCTACAGCGTCAGCGCCTACGGCATCGGCGATTTGGTCAGTGTGATCAATGAAGTCAGCAAAGGCGATGTCGATACGCTGATCGAGGAGTATGAGGCGAGCTACACGCTCACCGACGCGGTGAAATCCACCGGCGACAAACGGGAAAACCTGCTGGACGCGGCGCGCATTGAGCTGGGCATGACCCGCTTCCTGGAACAGGGCAACTTCCGTGCCTTTACCACCAACTTCGAAAACCTGTGGGGGATGCAGCAGTTGCCGGGCCTGGCGGTACAGCGCCTGATGCAGAAAGGTTACGGCTTCGGCGGCGAAGGTGACTGGAAAACCGCCGCGCTGCTGCGCATCATGAAAGTGATGGCCAGCGGGCTGGAAGGCGGCACCTCCTTTATGGAGGATTACACCTACAACTTCCAGAGCGGCAACGATCTGGTGGTCGGCTCGCACATGCTGGAAGTCTGCCCGAGCATCGCCAAAGAGCAGAAACCGACCCTCGACGCCCAGTACCTCGGCATCGGCGGCAAAGCGGACCCGGCGCGCCTGATCTTCTCCACCCCGGCCGGCCCGGCGCTGAACGCCAGCGTGATCGACATGGGTGACCGTTTCCGCCTGCTGGTCAACGTGGTCGATACCGTGGAGCAGCCGCACCCGCTGCCGAAACTGCCGGTGGCGCGCGCTATCTGGAAAGCTCAGCCGGACCTGCCGACCGCGGCGGAAGCCTGGATCCTCGGCGGCGGCGCACACCACACGGTGTTCAGCCAGGCGCTGAACCTGGAGCATATGCGCCTGTACGCAGAGATGCACAATATCGAACTGCTGGTGATTGACAACCAGACCACGCTGCCGGCCTTCAAGGACGCGCTGCGCTGGAATGAGGTCTACTACAAGATCTGCGCCAAATAAGCCTGCCCGGCCGCGGAGGTCAGCGGCTGGTATATAAAACTGAACACGCAAAAAGAGAATAAAAAAATAAGGCCAATCACTTAACGTGACCGGCCTTATTTTTTACGATAATCCTTTTGTAATTAATACCCGTATGTCTGCCAGCACGTCATCTATTCCGGGGCGGTGCCCGGACAAGGCTCAACATGCCCACGCGGCAGTTCAGGATGCGTGCATATTGTCGTGCATCGAAAGAATGACCTGATGAAGATCAAGCCCACCCGAGAAATTGCCGGGCAGGGCTTCATAAAATGATGGGCCGTTGTATGTGTTCACTAATTTTTCTCCGGCAGCAGGGTCATTCCATGGTGATTCAGTTCAATATGGCGTGCCTTATCCGGATCAAGGTCGTCGCGGCTCAGTACCACCCGCCAGCTATTACCCGCAATGTCAGGTGACAGAAACATTCCGGCTACCGCCACATATTGCGCTTTTTCGTCCATCGGCATATCGATGGCCACGGCTGCACCTGGCCGCAGCCGGATATCTTTTTCTGCGACCAGATCGGCGCTGAGGGCCTGGCTGTCTTTGGCAAACAGTGAGGGATAATCGGTTCCGTCAAATACGGCGCGATCTTTGAGCTGATAGATACGCACTACCGTCGCCAGCGGAGCACCTGCTGCATTATTGTTTATCGCGTCGCGCGCCCGGATATCCAGATGCAGTGTTTTAACCTGTTTATAAAAAATAGATTTTGTCACCGCGACAGTCCCGTCACTGACCTGTTGGGTCAGCCCGCACCCGCTTAAGACGGGTATGATGGCCAACATCAATAATGTCAAATGAGGTTTACCAGCGATAATCGCCATGTTCATCGATCTCCCTTCGGTGAAAATTTTCCTGAACGCGCTGATAACGGCCCAGATTAATGGTGATAATGTCAGTGTTATGTTGAGTGGCCGCTGTACGTGGTGCCCGCATCACCGCGGTTCTGCCCAGCAGCACACCCCTGCTTTCAGGCCGGCAAGAAAGTTGTGCATCAGGCAGCAGCGAGCGTGCCAGGGAAAGCTGTAAACGCACATGCAGCCGTGCCCCCAGATAGACATGCAGCAATGCGAGCAAATCGGTATGCAGTTGCCCGCCCGGCAGCCACTCTTTGGCTTCGTCAGCGTTATCTGTCTTGAGATGCAGTAATACCTGGCTGTTGACCTCCACCGCGTGGCTGCCCATAACCGGGCTGGTACACAGACTGACGGGGTCACGCGCGCTCACGGCAAGCGGATGACGTAACGGTATGCGGCACCGGTCATGCGGGATAACCTGCGCGTTTGTCTCCGGCGCGAGCAGTGCAACCAGTGCGACCAGGCCCTCGGTGGTGCGTGTAGGCAGGCGCATCATGCCGGTTAACGCCAGGAAGCGGGAAACCGGTGTATTCACTTCCTGTGCGCACCCCTCAATACCCAGACCGCACAGGCTCAGCAGATACTGCGACGTTGTATCTGTACCGCCGGGTGAAAACGTTGCCGGATAAGAATACTTTCGCCAGATGCGGTAGAACTGCGTAATCAGCCGGTGATTAAAGATATCCAGAAAATCGCTGACTGCCTCATACCCCTCCCTGCGCTGGGCAATATCATCGATATACGCGGTGGGTAGTGGTGACTCCACCCCATATAGCCCCATAAAGGTGGTGCGAATGGTCGGCGGCAGGTGCGGGTGCTCCGGCATTTCCACCCGCTTAAATTCACTGGCCGGAAACCCCATGCCTGGATCAGGACGAAAACGCACCGGGTCGTGTCTGACCTGCCAGTGGCTGCCCAGCGCAGGCGCCGTTGGCTGGCTTTGCTCCAGCAACCAACAGAAGCGATAAAACTGGGTATAAGGCAGTTTATCGCGCATCTGCTCAATTAACCGGGCAGGCGTGAGTTGTGGTTCTCTTTCCATCGGATACATTTGCCCTGTGGCTGAACAATAAGGGTAAGCTGGTTAAATAAGTGAATATCGGCATAGAGGGCAAAGAATCGATTGAGCATCTCACCGAACAGATGAATATCACCTTCGCCGGTGAACCCGTTACCGTCCAGCGTTACCTCTATATCGATTCCCCGCAGCAGAAAGCCTTTTTCAAAACGCTGGATCTGGTGCTGCCGTACCTCAAGAATGGCATCAAGCCGCCGGTTATTGAGTTCATCACCGTGCCAGTTATATAACGCCAGCGTACCGCGCAGCACTTTCGCACTGCTCATCAGATTGAGGTAACTTGAACCCAGGTGGCTCAATATCCGCCACTGGAAGCGATCTTCTGCCGGGGGATAGGCAGGCAGAGTCGGCTTACAGAGATTACGTACGCTCAACGGGGTCTGTAAGACGGCTTCGCAACGGTCAAGTAACGTGCTCTGCAACGCCTTACGCGGTAACTGGCCGTTGGTGCCGGTAATTTTCAGGGAGATCGTCTCATGTACGAATTGCCTGTCTGCCTCCCACTGCTGGCCGCCCAGGATCAACCAGGTATCATACAGCCCGGTCACCCCCCGTTTTACCCGTGTATGGTAATAGCGTTCTGGTGCATGCCGGCGCTGCATGCCGCCCTGGTGCCGGAAACTGGTAAAGGGCACGTAGGCGGCATCTGAAGTACGTTGTGAGCCGGTCACGGCATCAACCGAGTAAATTTCGGTATGTCCGTCCTGCAGACGACGCGGGCGCAGCAGATATTCGCTTTCCAGGCCATTAATCAGCAGGGGATCAGCCTCCAGAGAAAACAGATTAATGACCGGCACACAATGCAGGTAAAGCGCCTCGTCTGTTACCGGCAGATCGTTTTGCCATTGATGATTAAACACCACCTCAATATCCAGGTGCGTAATGCCGGCAGGCAGCGACACCGTCTCCAGCCCATTGAGATGTACAAACATAAACTTTTCACGAAAGGTGAAATATTCCAACAGCAACTGGTAGCCGGTGAAGGCGCTCTCTCCCTTTGGCCACAGCAAATCATCATCCGCAAACCCACCAGGCGAGAACCACCCATCCAGTTTTATCCTGTCAGTTTGTTCAGGCAACCGCAGGTAAAGCGCGACCTGGTGCCGGGTCAGCGCCAGATGTAACGCACTGCTGACCGCCGCATCGCCTGCCAGATAGAAACAGAGACGACGTAAATCGGCTTGTGACCAGTCTGCCTGCGGGCTGCACGCCAGCCGCACGCGCAGCACCGAGCGCCCATCCGGCTCGGTGGTCATCACTACCCTGGACACGGTCAAGGGGGTGAGCAGCGTATCGCGCGTCGTGCGGTACCGGCAGACGGTCTGTTTAGGCCCTATTGGCCGGGAATAAATTTCTGTTCCTGCGGGTACGGTTTCAGCCATTTTCATCAGCGGGACGTGCGGAAACAGCGCCACCACGGACAGAGAGGGAATGGTACGCAAATAATGCGGCCATAACATGCTTACCAGCCCTTCAGTAAATTCCGGCAGATCATCATCAATTTTTTCGCGCAGCCGCCCCATCGAAAAGGCGAAGCCTTCAAATAATCGCTCTACATAAGGGTCAGGCGTGCCGGGCTTATCCAGATCCAGCATAGCGGCGCGATCAGGGTGTGTTTGCGCAAACTCTTTTGCCGCATCACGCAAATAGCGCATCTCGGCGTCAAAATAACGCAGGGTAAGGTCTTTCATCATAGTCAGGGTCGGTTTATTAATAAAAAGTCAAAAGAGGGAGGAGGATTCAGAGGCATTATTTTTTGATGGCTGGCAACAGAGCCACAGTAAATAAAAAAGTTGGGCATAAAAATAAAAACCCCATCAATACAACAGCCGAATAATTTTTTATTCCATTTTACTTATCCATAAAGTGTGGCAGGCGTTAAGCAGTGCGCTCAGTATCATCATCAATACCTCTCCTCGTCGTCTGCAGCGTCGGCCGCGCCGGTAGACTCCACATCAAATATGTGTGCCGGCAGCACGAAGTCCCGCAGCCTTAGCAAGGCCAATGGACCGGCACCCGCCTCGGTGCGCAGGGTGTAGTTCAGCGCCCGGCCGTCCGGCGCCTGCCAGTTCAGGGTAAAACTGCTGCTTACGCCGGGATACGGCGTCACCGTTGCCTGCTCCAGCAACCGGATAAGCCCCCAGGCACCGGGGTGGTCGGCATACTGCCGGGTGCCGGCCTCGGTACTGACCCAGCTTAACGCCGCCCCCGGCGCCTCGGTGTCTCCGGGCCAGCTGAACCGCGTCCAGACCGGAAGCTGGTTGTAATAGCGCAGTGTCCGGCCGTCTATCACCAGGTCGGTCTGCATCACCCCCTGGGCTGTGCCGGGACGCAGCTCAAAATGCAGGCCTGCTTCGCCTTGCGCGAATACCACATCAGCCAGGTGGCTCAGTGTGTCCATGGCACTTAAAAACGCCGGGTTAAAGTGCAGCCCCTGGGCATTGATGCTGTCCGGCACCCAGTGGCTGCCTTCTTTATGCAGCACCCCGTTCAGCCGGGTCTGCAGAAAACGGGTGATACGCCCGCTGTCGTTGTTGAGGTAGTGCGCCAGCAGCGGTAAGGAGATCTCACTGCTGCTGTTTTTCAGCGGATAGCGGCCGCCGAAGGTGCTGTTCCACGCCTCCACCACCCCTGCCTGCCACTGGGCATTCAGGCTGGCGGCCGCGGGCGTCAGTACCTGCTGCCAGGCCTGCTCCAGCGGCCGGACAAACACCGTCTGCCCAAAGCCATTCCACTCCTGACCCAGGCCGGCGGCCACCAGGCTGCCGTAATCGCGGGTTTCGGTGAGGTCTACGGCTTTGCCCTGAAACACCGTCTGCGCCAGCGTGCGGGTCATGGCTTGCGGGTCGGCGGCGTTCACCACCTGCTGCAGTTTAAGTCGCACCTGGGTGACGCGGGTCAGGAAGGTGTGCAGGCTCAGCCGCGTATCGCCCTGCCCGTCACTGCTGGTGTCCGTCAGCGCCAGCAAGGGGCCGAAGGTCGCGGCCAGTGGCCCATGCACGCCCGCCTGCTGGTCAATCACAGGCTGTTCATCACGGTTCAGCAGATTTTGCGCGGATTTTACCAGCGAGTCCGACAGGGCCGTGCCGGTCTGGCCGGTTTTCCCCTGTATATTCAGGGTGTTCATTAACGCGATCAGGGGCGACTGGCGCACATCTGCCATCAGGGTCAACTGGTCAATCGCTTCCGACAACGTGCCGGCCGGCTGCCACTGCAGGCTGTTAAGGAACGCAAGCCAGCTTTCCGCAAAATCAGCAAAGTAGCGCGCCTTCAGACGCGCCTGCAGCGCCTCCGGCGTCTCCTGCGGCAACAGAGCCTGTCTGCCGTCACTCAGCACCCAGTCCATCTCCTCCCGGCGGCCGCTGACCACCTTCTCAATCGCCGGCTCAACGGCCTCTTCCCAGGCTTTACGGGTGAACATGCCGGGCACCACTTCCCCGGTGGTAAAGAGGCGTTCTGCCTCTGTATCGCCGGTCATGTCTGCCAGGCGCATATCCGCATACTGCCGGGCCACCTGCCGCAGCATCTTCTGGTAGAGCGAAGACTCACTGTTGCGAACCCCCATCTGGCGTACCAGCAGCGTGCGTACCCGGCTGACCAGCGCTTCATCCGGTGCCAGGCGCCATGCCGGGTGCTGCGGCAGGTGGCGGGCATAAAAGTCGAGCAGCAGTGCCCCGCTTCCCTGCCAGGTGCCGTCCGGCAACCCGCGCCGTCGCGGCCAGTCCGCCAGCAGCGTGCGGCTGAACCAGTCGGCCTCCATCTTCTCCGGACGCGCCAGCATCAGATAAAGCTTCAGCTGGTCATAGGCGGGTTTTATCAGGCTGTCGCGCATCGGGTCATCCGGCGGGAGCTGTGTCAGGGTGGTGAGCTGCTGCTCCAGGTGGCGCGCTGCCGCGTCCCGCAGTAATGGAAGCGCGCCTGCGGCGTAACGCGGCCAGAGCGCGGCCAGCAGTGCGCTGTTCTGGCTCAGGCCAAAGCGGCTGTACCAGGGGGCGTGCCGTTGCTGCCGGTACTGGAGGGTGTCCAGCCTCTGCTGTAACCCGAGCTGCGCCTCCAGCCGCATCGCTACCGGCTGCGCCGCATCTGCCGCCCGGGTGACCTGCGCCCCGGCAGTCACAATCGCATCGCGGTTCACTAAAAATGACATCACCATGCCCGCGCCCCACAGCACCATGGCGCCTGCCGCCGCGGTGGCCAGCATTTTGCGCCAGGCGATACCCAGCCTCTCTGCGGCCAGCCCGGCAGGCAGCCGGGCAAGGGAGTCCAGCATCACATCCCAGCGATTATCTTTGCCCCAGTGATGGGGCACGCTGCGCCCGGCATTGACGGAGGCAGAGCTGAACATCACCCCGGCCAGCGGTAACGGACGATAGGGGTTCAGCAGCATACTGAGCGGCGCGGTGACCGGCACCAGGTTATGGGCCAGCTGGGCCGCGAGCTGCAGTAAAAACGGCTGGTTGGTATCGGCGCAGGTCTGCTGCGTTCCCTGGGCAATCAGGCCCGGCACCAGCCCGGCCAGCTGAGCGGCCAGCTCATCAGGCGGGCAGCCCGCAGGCAGCAGGCAGCCAATCGACTGGGTGATGCGCGGGACGTTGCCCGGCTTGCCTTCTGTCTCCCTGCTCCCCTCATCCTCCTGATGCAGTGACCAGACATACAGCGGCAGCCGCCAGCCAAGCTGTTTATAGCGGGCTGATAACGCCTGTGCCACGCTGTCCATGCTGTCGGCGCTGAGCGGTGGGGTGGTGTCCCGGCAGGCCAGCGTGGTGCGCCGGTCAAAGGCTGACGTGACCCAGACCAGTGCATCCACCGGACGACGGCGCAGGGTACGCAGGGCATCCAGCCAGCGGTTGTCCACAGACGCAGCCAGCTCACCGCCCCACAGCAGCACCGTGCCTGCCTCCTCCTGCCAGTAATGGGTGCTCAGGCCGGGTGCGAGTTTTTCCACATCCGCAGCACTGCCGGTGAGCAGCAGAATACGGATCTTGCAAAACCAGAAACGGCCGTAAATCTGGCTCAGGGCAGTACGGAGTTCATTGACCGTAACGTGGCGCGGTGGGGTCTGCGCCAGGCGTTCTTCACCGTCCGGTAAAATATGTTGCTGCTTCGCTTCCTGACGGTGCGCCCGCTGACGCACCAGACTTCTTAGAACAGGAAGAAAACACAGTGCCGTGCCGAAGATACAAGCACCCAGTAAACCCAGTACTTTGTTGCTGTTAGTATCGAGCCCTATTTTTTCACCGTAATGCCAGATAAACCAGCCGGCCACACTCAGCACCACCAGCAGCAGAGTGGTTTTCCCTCCGATACGCCCTACTCTACTCAGTATGTTCATCCCCACGTCCTGTTGTGATGGTATAGACAACGCTTTCTGCGCCTGCGGCAGATAACGCTAACCATGACCGCTGCCCGAGGCCGACAAAATACGCGCCCAGGGCCGCGGTCAGCCAGGGTGAAAATGGCCCCTGGATACCGCAATACCGCTCAATAATCTGAATATCTTCTGCACGCCAGGCGGTGCCCAGCGCATTTCCTGTGGTAGTCAGCCCGGCAGATGCTGCCGCCCATTTTTCATGGTCGCCAAGAATAGTAATGGTGCGTTGCGCCTGAGCCTGTGTGGTCAGAAACAGCATCAGCTCTTCGATGAGATTGTCCGCATCCAGCGGCATCGGGCGCAGCAACCGTGCCGGATGGGATAAGGCATATTTGTGTGCTGCATCATCACTGGTCAATAAGAGTGCAGCCAGGCCGTCGGAATACTCTTCACCCCCCTGTAATTGCACTATCAGAACTAACTGAATTGTGGCTTCAGGTTGCTTAAGCCGTTCATCTACAGTGAGGAAAGATAAACGGCCCATGATGTTCAGCGATACCGGTTCCGCGTAACCAGGAAACTTTTGCTGCCAGCAATGACCAAACAGGGTGGACAGGGCCTGCGGTGTTTCCGGTTCATCAGTGGCTAAGGTGACCTGAAGAGGCAACTCACGCGGCAGCGCCAGAAGTGCATCCTGTATACCGGCAAGCAAACCGTCGAGCGCCGCCACAAAGGCGGGTTTATCTTCTGTTAAATAATCGATACGGCGCACCTGCCCCTGGCGCTGCACCAGACCTGCCGTACCGGGCTGCAACAGTGTGGCTGAGAGATGGTCAGGCAGCATGACACAGCTTGCCAACACGGCGAGGTAACGTTCTGCCCAGGCAGTCCATTGCTGCTGCGCGTAATCAGCTTCCTGTTGCAGGAATTGAACGTGTGCCAGCCTGCGCCCGTAAAAATAGCCGCACAGGCTGAACGTCAGCAGCCAGAGCAATACCGGGCTTAAAGAGAACAACCAGATATTGACGGCGCCCAGCATACTCAGCGCCCCGGAGGCATGTAAAACAAACAGCAGCCCACCTGAAATCACGGCCAGCCCGCCACTGAATAACCAGCGCCCGGTGGAAAACGGCGCGGGAGGCGCTGTCGTAAGCGGCTTTTGACGATCCCAACCCATGATTTACCCTATCGCGCAATCCGGCGCACTGGAGATAACCTGGCATCCGCACTGGCAGCGGCAACCATTCACCACAACCGCTTTGCCGTCAGAGAACCATTCTGAGGAGCCTTCAACAATCGGGTTGGTGCCGTGCCCAGGGATTGGGCAGCTCACTTTATCACCGATCAAGGCCACCTTTTTGCCATTAACAATCATGGTAGAGGAAGCGGAAATAACGGCACCGCCGTGTGTGGTTTTGTCACCGAGTAATACAAGACCTTTGAACATAAAACACCTTTAAGCTAATAATTAAGGCTTAATAAATATATAAAAATTTCTGTGACCTTGTAAAAATAACGGAAAAATTTATCTTGCAGGCAGATAAAAACGTTAGAGCTTCACGCCCACAGCACTTTTATTAGCGTGGCAGAGAAAAAGTCTTTCTATTAACTTTTACGATATAACGTGACATTTGACATCGCATTATTAATCTTCGAAAGGAGAAGTTCATATTCACTATAAATTATCAAGCCACATCTGGATTCACACACCCCTACTTTTAATAAAAAATATTATCTAATTTTCATCTTATCAACCTTTTCAAAATCAGGAAATACAGTTCCATCCGATACCATACTCCCATCAGGGTAAATTATTTTAGTGTAAACACCTTTTTCTTTCTTCATAGGCTCTATGTTCTTAACAACTTTACTCTCATCCAAGTCAGGGGAGAAAATTATTCTTTCCGAATTGAAAGCTCTATAACTAAGAAAACTCTCCTTCCCCAAAAGAGAAAGCTCTTTTGTTCTATAAGAAATATTCCTTTCTCTTATATAAGGGTAATATTTCGGTTCTAATTTTATATCTCCATAAAATGAGGTAAACTGCCCATTCCGTGATGCATCATCATCAAATGCAATAGTGGCACCAACTGCCGTACCGGGGACTAACTCTTTACCCAAATGGGTGGCATCAATATACTCAATACCCAGATTAAATTTACTCAGTGTCCAGCCACAGGTCCCGCCCCCGCTCATTGCCACTTTGCCCTGCCAGATATCGCTCCCTTCTTGCTGTTGCAAAGGAATTTGAATGCCTTTATAACTGGGTTCTTTTACCAGAGAACCATCAAACCCGCTGATTCTTTTTTTCTGGCATTTATGGGAAATATACGTTACCTCAAGAGGAAAGGGTTTTGTATAAGGTGAAGGGTTTTTAACTTCAACATTGACCCATTTAGTCTCAGGGG
Source organism: Chimaeribacter arupi (assembly GCF_002858805.1). Lineage (GTDB taxonomy): Bacteria > Pseudomonadota > Gammaproteobacteria > Enterobacterales > Enterobacteriaceae > Chimaeribacter > Chimaeribacter arupi. The sequence goes on along the minus strand of NZ_PJZI01000029.1, from coordinate 724 downwards.
GAGGCGACAAGGTGCTATTAGTTTCATTTACACATCCGCTTAGAATAAACATATACAGGCAAATATTCATGACATTAAAATACTTATACATTATTAATTTCCTATGCGGTCAAGAATGTTAATTTTATAACCTATATTAAGGATAATTTTTATTTTATATTAAGCTTCTCAACTTTCTCAAAATCAGGTTTTATACTTGTTGTTAAAACCTTTTCCCCATTAGGATAAACAAATGCATACATGGCTCCTTCTTTTTTTTCATAAGGAAATAGCATTTCGACAACTTTACCTTCCTCAATAGTTGGATGATAGCTCACTGAAGGAGTAACTTCATTCTTTAAATACAGCCTAACATTCCAAAAAGCATCCTCCTTACCAAAGAGATATAATTTATCAGCTGCTTTTCCGTTTTTTTGTTTACTCCACCTTATTATCACCGGGTAATATTTAGGTGAATATTTTAATAGATCACTTGATATATCATAAAATTTTCCATTCCGTGATGCATCATCATCAAATGCAATAGTAGCACCAACTGCCGTACCGGGAACTAACTCTTTACCCAAATGGGTGGCATCGATATACTCAATGCCCAAATTAAATTTACTCAGTGTCCAGCCACAGGCCCCGCCCCCGGTCATGGCCACTTTGCCCTGCCAGATATCGCTCCTTTCTTGCTGTTGCAAAGGAATTTGAATGCCTTTATAACTGGGTTCTTTTACCA
>NZ_PJZI01000028.1 GCF_002858805.1 Chimaeribacter arupi | reverse complement strand
TGGCGCTGTAGGCCCGGCCGATACGCCGGGCTATCGCCTCATCCAGCGTCACCCCCACGTCACCCCGGATGTCATACGCCGTAAAACAGCTCAATGTGTCCATGCTCTATCCTGCGTTAGCTACGGTTCCGGGTGCCCCTGCCGTTCAGGTCGATTCGCGCACGATCAACTCAAAACCCAGGTCGTGATGCACCCCTTTTTTCCCCTCCAGTAACAACCCGGCGGCAATCTCCCCCTTTTTTTCCGCATCCTGGGAAATGGTGGTCAGGCCGGGCAGGCTGCCGGGCAGCGGGATATTGTCGAAGCCGGTGATGGCGATCTCCTGCGGGATCGCGCGCCCCGCCGCCCGGCACGCCTGCACCGCCCCCAGCGCAAAGCGGTCAGAGAGGCAAATCAGCGCGGTCATCGCCGGGCTGTCACGCAGCAATGCCTGTGCAGCCAGCGCGCCATGCGGTTCGTCATGCTCCGTCTCGTATAACCGGCACAGGGACAGATCGATACCGTGCGCCGCCAGCGTGGTTTTGCAGGCATTGACCCGCGTCAGCATCAGGCTGTTATCACCGCAGAGCGGGGCCGACAGCGCAGACATCCCCTGCCTGCCCTGACGGGACGGAAACGAGATGATGCCGACACGCCGGTGGCCTTTCGCCAGCAGATGCAGGCAGATCTGCTGCATCGCCCGCGCGTTATCAATCGACACGCTGCTGTGGTGTGGGATGGCGAAATCAGTGGTGACCATCGGCAACCCTTTCGCCAGCGCTTTTTCAATGATCTGATCGTTATTAAACGTCGCATTCAGGATATAGCCATCCACCACGGCATTAATCGCCTGTATTCTGGCGTTGTCTTTCTGCTTTAACGGAATCAGCACGATATTCGCGCCTTTTTTCTCACAGGCATTGGCAATGCCTTTCATCAGATTTAAATCATGGTGATCGGTAAAGACATAACTCAAGGCGTCATTAAAAATAACGCCGATAGCGTCTGACTTTCCGGTACGCAATGCCCGGCCGAGATTATCCGGGCCATGAAAATAATGGGCCGAGGCGTAACTTAAAATCCGCTCCCGCAAGGCAGGCGAAAGTTTATCCGGATTATTATAGGCATTCGACACCGTGGTATGGGTGACGCCTAATTCACGCGCAATGGACTTCAATGTCATTTTCTTCCGCACAGACAGACTCATTACGTTATTCCTTTAATAAAAACCACGCCGCACCTTATGCGATTAATTCGCGAAATGTATGCATAACACGCCTTTCCCGTCAGGCAGGGAGTTTAACGATAAACAAAATGAAATCTGTGACAGGTTTAACGTTAAACCGCGAACCCCACATGCTAGCGTTAAAAAAGACTTCGAGCTTGCCTGAAATAAATAACACGGATGACTGCCGAATAATTATTTAAATGGTGAATATATGCTAGCCAAATTATTATTGCCGGTTATATTTACCGGCTCAACGCTATTACTCAGCGGCTGTGGGCCGGAAGAAGAAAAAGAAACCTCAACCCTGAAAATGTGGGTCGCCCCCAATATTACCCAGGAAACCTTCTGGGGCGGCGTTATCCGTGACTGGAACGCCATTCCGGGTAACCCAAAAATTGAATTCACCGCCATCCCGGTGGCCGGCAGTTCGGAAGAAGCGATCATGAACGCGCTGGCCTCCGGCACAGAACCGGATATTTCCACCAACATTTTCATCGGCTTTGCCACCCAACTGGCGGAGTTGGGCCAGCTTACCAACCTCTCCACCCTGGAAGGTTATGACGCGCTGGTGGACACGCGGAAAATGAAACCCTTCACCCAGGCGTGGGAAATCAACGGCGAAAATTATGTCATCCCGATTTACGTCAGCCCGATAGTGTATTGGTGGCGCGGCGATCTGCTGGAAAAAAGGGGCATTGGCCGGGTGCCGGTGACCTACGAAGAGGTCTATGCGCTGTCAGAAAAGAATGTGGCGGCGGGCGGCCGTTATTCCATGCAGGTGACGGCCGGGAAAAACTGGTGGGATCGCTGGTTTGATTTCGTTCCGCTCTATTATGCGGCGTCCGGCAATAAACCCTACCTGAATAACGACCGCGCAGTATTTAATAATCCGGCCGGGCTGGAGGTATTAACTTTTATCCAGAAAATGTTCCTGAATAAATGGTCGAGTTACGATTTCACCTCGGCGGATGACCCGCTGGTGACCGGGGATGTGATTGGCGCGGTGCGCGGCCCGTGGGATATTACCCGCTACCGCGAACAATACCCGGCGATATTAGCGACCATCCGCATCGGCCCCATGCTGACTGCCGCCGGTAACGCTGCCCCGGCGACGATGGCCGACAGCAAAGGGCTGGTGTTATTTAACAGTTCCGAAAAAAAAGAAGAGGCCTGGAAATTTATCCAATGGGTTTATTCCAACCCGAAATATGATGTGAAATGGCTGGAAGCCACCAATATGCCGCCGGCGCGGGAAGACTTGCTGACCAACCCGTTGTTTTCCGCTTACCTGGAAAATAACCCGCTGGCCAAAGAGATTATCTCTTACGTCAACCGCGCCACCCCACCGGCGGCCACCACCCGGACTATTGACGTCCAGCGCAGCATGACCCAAATGATCGAGCGCACGATATTTGAGAACCGCTCCCCGGCGCAGGCATTGCAGACATCAGCAGACGAGATTAACCACGCCCTGGGTAAATAACCTATGTTCAAGCTGACGATAAAAGAGTCTTCATTAGGCGGCCTGCTGGCTTCCACCTATCTCGGGTATACGCTGGTATTCTGGCTCTACCCTTTTCTCTGGCTGGGAATATTAAGCTTTACCGACTGGCAATTTATCGGTCTGCCGACCTTTAGCGGGCTGAAAAATTGCCTGGCGGTGCTGCATGATCCGCTGTTCTGGAAAGCGATGAAGAACGTGTTTCTGTTCTTGCTCTATTACCTGCCGATCGTGCTTTCCGCCTCGCTGTTATTTGCGTTCGGCCTCAGCAAACTTAACTATGGCAAGGCGTTTATTGCGTTGAGTTTTCTGCTTGCCAATGTGTCATCCGGGGTGGCGTACTCGATTGTCTTTTCCAAGCTGTTCAGTGAATACGGCCCAATCAATCTCTTTTTACAAGCGCATTTCGGCCTCAATGTGCCGTGGTTTACCGCGCCCGATGTCGCGATGATCTCCATTGCCCTGATCGTGACCTGGAAATTTGTCGGGTATTACGGGCTGATTTTTTATTCCGGCCTGCTCGCCATTCCCAAAGAGATCTATGACGCCGCTGCCCTTGACCAGACCCGCCCGGTTAAACGGCTATTCCGCCTGACGTTGCCGCTGATGAATGCGCAAATCGTGATGGTGCTGGTGCTGGCAATTTCAGTGGCCTTTGCCCTGTTTACCGAACCCTATCTGATCACCGGCGGCGGCCCGCTGGACAGCACCACCACGCCGATGGTGGTGATGTATGAAGCGGCGTTCCGGCGTATGCAACCGGGCTGGGCGGCCACCATGTCCATCTTCGTCGCCGCGTTCAGCTTCAGCCTGATCTGGCTGGTGCGCAAGCTGCTGGAAAAAAACATTGAGATAGTATGACCATGAAAAGAGACACCTTTACCTCAGTGATTATCCATAGCCTGATGCTGTTATTGGCGCTGACCTGGCTCTACCCCTATCTCTGGATGTTTTTCTCCTCACTGAAAGAGACCACAGAGATTTATACCACCCCCCTGTTTGGCGGCCATTTCTCTTTTGATAATTACCGGTTCTTATTTGATGACGCCGGGAAAGCGGAAAAGCCTTTTTTACGCACCCTGCTTAATTCGCTGTTTATTACCCTGACCATTACCGGCTGCGTGACGGCCAGCTCCGCGCTCATCGGCTATGCGCTGGCGAAAATGACCTTCCGCGGGCAGGCCGCGTTTAAAAACCTGCTGATTCTGCAAATGGTGTTCCCGGCCTTTATGTTTATCATCCCGCATTTTGTGTTGATCCGTGAACTGGGGCTGATAAACAGTTACGGGGCGCTGATCCTGCCGTTTGTGATGAGCGCCTGGGGCATTTTCATGGTGTCCCAGAGTTTTAAAGGCACACCGAATGACTATATTTACGCCGCCAGGCTGGATCACGCCTCGCTGTGGAAAATCCTGCGGCACATCATGGTGCCGCTGAATAAATCGATCCTGGCGATTGTGGCGTTATTTACCTTTACCGCCGCCTGGGACAATTTCCTCTGGCCGTTGATTGTGATGCAGGACGCGCAAAAAATGCCGCTGTCGGTATTACTGGCCACCTTTAATAAATCCTACGGTATTTATCTCGGCCCCGTGATGGCCGGTTCCGTGGTGCAGACCTTCCCGATTTTTATTCTGTTTATCCTTTTCAGGAAACATTTCCTGGAAGGGATGTCACTTTCCCTGAAATAAGGAGCGCGCGATGGGTGAGCCGGTGGCGTGGTGGCGCAAAGGGGTGTTTTACCAGGTGTATCTGCCCTCGTTTTGCGATGGCAATGCAGATGGGCTGGGCGATTTCCACGGCCTGCTGAGTAAACTCGACTACCTGGCGGAACTGGGGATTGCGGGCATCTGGATCACGCCGTTTTACCCCTCGCCGCGGGTGGATAACGGCTATGACATCTCTGACTATTGCGGCGTTGACCCGCGTGTCGGCAACCTGGCCCTGTTCGGTGAGCTGGTCACGGGCTGCCATCAGCGCAATATCCGGGTGATTATTGATCTGGTGATTAACCACGTCTCCAGCGCCCACCCGTGGTTTCAGCAGGCGCTGAACGCCCCCGACAGCCCCTGCCGGGATTACTTTCTCTTCCGGCCACAACCGAATAACTGGCAGAGCTTCTTTGGCGGCCCGGCCTGGACGCGCGAATCCCCTACCGGCGAGTACTACTACCACAAGTTCTCCCCGCAGCAGGTTGACCTGAACTGGGGCAATCCGCAGGTCTGCCGGGAGATCGAGCGGGTGATCGACTTCTGGCTGGCGCAAGGGGTGGACGGTTTCCGCTTTGATGTGATCAATTTCCTCACCACTGACGGCATCGGCGCTGACAACCCCTGGGACGGCAGCACGCAGCGCCACGAGCATGACATCAATCAGCCGGGGCTCATCCCGGTGCTCACGCACCTGTGCCGTTACATCCGGCAGCGCAGCGAGGCGTTTTTGATTGGCGAAGTCGGCAGTGAGGATCTGGAGACCCTCTGCCGTTATCAGGGCGGGGCACTGCTGGATGTGGTGTTCAACTTCAACCTCGGCAGCCAGAAAACCTTCAGCGTCAGTGCGATCTATCAGCAATTGGTGGAGATGGAGGCCCGGCAACCGGGTGTGCCGACGCTGTTTTTCTCCAGCCATGACATGTCACGCATGATCAGCCGCTTTGGCGAGAACGCGCGCGATGTGGCCCGCGCCGTGGCGCTGTTTGCACTGCAAATCACCGCCAAAGGCGTGCCGTTTATCTATAACGGCGATGAACTGGGCCTCACCGATTTTGTACCGGAATGCCTGGAGCAGTTGCAGGATATCCAGGGCATTACGCACTACCACACCGCCCGCGCGGCAGGGGAATCCCACCCGGCGGCGCTGGCACTGGCGATGACGCAGTCACGCGATGCCTCACGCGCACCGATGCAGTGGGACGACAGCCCACACGCCGGGTTCTCCGCGGTGCCCCCCTGGCTGCCGGTGCACCGCAATGCGGCCACCGTCAACGCCCGCGCACTGCGCCGGCAGCCGGATTCGATTCTGAACCAGTACAAACAATTGATTCAGCTCCGTAACTGCCACGCTGCCCTGCAAAACGGTGCGTACCAGCAGCTTGAGCAGCAAGGCGATTGTTTGCTGATCACCCGGAAAAATGCGCAAGAGACCCTGCATATCCTGATCAACTTTGGTGCCCCGCGCCCCAATCCGCTGTTTGGCAACGGCCTGCCTGTTTTATTTGGTGATGACAGCCGCGACCTCGAAAAAAATCACGTTCTGATTAAGAAGGGAAACCATGAAAATAGTCCGCAGTCCTGCTAACCCACTGATTACCCCGCGCGACGTCACGCCCTCCCGGCCGGGCATGAAAGTGGAGTGCGTGTTTAACGCCGGGGTGACCCGCTGGGGCGACGAGATCATCCTGCTGTTACGGGTGGCGGAGAGCGTCATCTCCGCTGACCCGGATGAGCTGATTGTGCCGCTGCTGGTGAAGGAAGACGGCACCTGGCGGCCGCGCACCAAAACCTTCCACCGCCACGACCCGCGTTATGATTTCAGCGACCCGAGAGCCATTACACGGAAGGCCGATCCCAGTGATGTTTATCTGACGTCACTTTCCCACTTACGGCTGGCCCGCAGCCGTGACGGCGTAAAATTCACCCTTGATGACGCGCCGTTTATTTTCCCGGATAACGAATATGAGCAGTTTGGCTGTGAAGATGCGCGGATTACCCTGATTGACGGGCGCTATTACATCAACTATTCCGCGGTGTCTCCCTATGGGATTGCTACTGCGCTGGCCGTCACTGACGATTTCAACCAGGTGGAAAAAAGGGGGATTATCCTCTGCCCGGATAACCGCGACGTCTGTTTCTTCCCGGCGCGTATCAACGGCAAATTCCAGGCGCTGACCCGCCCATCGCCCAAATATTTCGGTAAACCGGAGATCTGGCTGAGTGAATCACCGGACATGCTGCACTGGGGCAACCACCGGCACCTGCTGGGCAGCGCCACCGGCGAATGGGACGCGCTGAAAATAGGCGGCGGCGCGCCGATGCTGGAGACCGATCGCGGCTGGTTGCAGGTTTACCACGGCGTGGACCAGCAGCAGCGCTATTGCCTCGGCGTGATGCTGTTGGAGAAAACCAACCCACTGGAGATTCTGGCGAAATCGGCCACACCGCTGTTACAGCCGGAGGCAGACTATGAGGTGGAGGGCTTTTTCGGCAACGTGGTTTTTACCTGCGGCGCACTGATTGAGGATCAGCAATTGATGATTTACTACGGCGCGGCCGACGAATGCATGGCGCTGGCACAGATAAGCCTGGCCGACCTCTGGGCGCACCTCGGCCTGGCCTAAGCGTTAACGGGCACCCGGTGCCCGTTTATCCCGTGTGCCCGGCCGTTACGCCGGGTCGGACAGGTACATTTTGCGCAGGTAATGCGGCACCGCATCATCCACGTTCGACCCAATCACTTCCAGGTGCGGCAGGCGATCTTTCAGGCGCTGGTGCGCGTCACGCATCACGCAGCCCTTCCCGGCGACCGAAAGCATTTCGAAATCGTTCATGCCGTCACCAAAGGCGATACAGTCCGCCAGTGAGTAACCCGCCAGTGCCGCCACCTGCTCCAGCGCATGGCCTTTGGAGACGCCGCCCGCCATCACTTCCAGGCAGGTCGGGAAGGAGAAGCTGACGTTGACCCGCTCGCCCCAGCGCGCGTTGATCGTCTCTTCCAGTTGCAGCAGCTCGTCATGGTCTTCACAAGTGAAGTAGACCTTGCAGATGCCGTCGGTTTCCAGCAGCGTCGGCTCAAACAGGGTGTATTTGAACACGGATTCCTGGAAGAACTCATCCTGGTCCGGGCGGTCACGGTTCATAAACCAGTCGTCATTGCGGTAGACGTTGGTCAGGATCTTCGGGTTGTCATGGACGATCCCGTAGAGATCGCGGGCGATCTCACCGTCGAGGTTATGCGAGAAAATCAGCTCCCCTTCGGTATTGTGCACACGCGCACCGTTGGAGGTGATCATAAAGGCGCTGATCTCGAGGTTATCCCGGATCTGCCCGACGTCTACATGGTGGCGGCCGGTGGCGAAAACAAAATGGATGCCCTGACGGGTCAGCAGTTTCAGCGTCTCTTTGGCATAGGGTGTCAGGGTATGGTCGGGCGACAGCAGCGTGCCGTCTAAATCGGATGCGACAACATGGTACATAGGAATACGTTCTAACCTCTGATGGTGTTAAGGGCAGCCCTCGCCGCCGGATTGAGGATGTTGCGCATAAAAGCGCATGATGGCGTTCAGCGCCTGCGCGCGCAGGTCGTCCCGTTCGAACAGGATCTCATGGCGTGCGCCTTTAATGACCAACGGCTTGCCCCCTTCACACGGACGCCCCGCTTTCGCCATCGCCTGACAAAAGAGCCACTGCGAGCGGTTATCCACCACCCGGTCTTCACTGGCCTGCAACAGCAGCAGCGGCGTATCAATATGTTTGGCCTCTGCCAGAATTTGTTCGCCCGCCTGTACCCCTTCACGCACCCAATGGTACGTCGGGCCGCCTACCTGCAATTCAGGATAGTCCGCGTAGTAGCGCACGGCGCGCCGGTAGCGCTCACGGCTGTGGGTTAAGCGGTTCACCAGAAACGGTAATGGCTGCCAGTGGCCGGTGCCGATGGCGTAGAAATCACGCCGCGCCGGTTTGCTCTCCGCCCAGTTCAGGATGCGGCGTGCCATCCACCCCGGCATCGGCAGGAAAATGCCGGTCATCGGGGCGCACAGGGCGGCGGCATCAAACGGGGGCGGCACACCGGCAGCCCGGCGGCGCGCCAGGTAGAGCGCGAGGATCGCGCCGCCCATGGAGTGCGCCAGCGCATAGTGATGGCGGTAACCGGCCGGTGCGACCACGTCCCGGCAGAAGGTGGCGAAATCCTCCACGTAATCATCAAACAGATGCACATGGCCGCGGTGGCTGTCTTCCAGCACCCGGCCGGATCGCCCCTGCCCGCGGTGGTCAAGGATCATCACGTCATAGCCGCAGTGGAACAGATCATAAGCCACCTCCGGGTATTTCATGTAACTTTCAATGCGCCCCGGTGACACCACGATCACTTTGTCATGGCCAGGACGGCAAAAGCGGACGTAGCGGATCGCCACGTTATTGACGCCCATGAATTCGCCTTCCTGCCTGCCGCGCCAGAAATCCAGCAGCGGCCCGGTGGAGAAAGCGGCGAAGCCTAATTCCCGGGTGAGCCAGCTATCATAAATATGTGACATCGCGTCTGTCCGTAGCCCTGTGATGCAGCAAAATACGCGCGCGGTGAGGCCGTAGCGCAACCCCTGACAATAGCGTATTGTGGCACAAAACAATGTAATCAGGGAGCCTTGCCCATGACCTTGGATTGGTGGTTAACCTACCTTCTGACAACCGTTATTCTCAGCCTGTCGCCTGGTTCAGGTGCCATTAATACCATGAGTACCAGCCTCAGCCACGGTTACCGCGGCGCGGTGGCCTCTATCGCCGGGTTGCAGCTGGGCCTGAGCCTGCACATCGTGCTGGTGGGGATCGGGCTGGGCGCGTTGATTTCGCAGTCGCTGCTGGCGTTTGAGTTGCTGAAGTGGCTGGGTGCCGCCTACCTGATCTGGCTCGGCATCCAGCAATGGCGCGCCGCCGGGGCGGTAGACCTGCACGCGCTGGCAGGCAGTATGCCGCGCCGCCAGCTATTCCGCCGCGCGTTGCTGGTGAACCTCACCAACCCGAAAAGCATCGTGTTCCTCGCGGCGTTGTTCCCGCAATTTATCGTGCCGCACCAGCCGCAGGCGATACAGTATGTGATCCTCGGCGTGACGACCGTGGTGGTGGATATCATCGTGATGATTGGTTACGCCATGCTCGCCCGCCGCCTGGCCAACTGGGTAAAAGCGCCGAAACAGATGACGCTGCTGAACCGCATTTTCGGCTCACTGTTTATGCTGGTCGGCGCCCTGCTGGCCACCGCCAGACGGGTGTAAAAACCCCTCACGCAAAAGGGCAGCCAAGAGGCTGCCCTTTTTTATCGCGTTGTTTTAATGGCCAAACTGGGCGATCCCTCAAAAGCCCCCGCCTATTCTTTCCTTACATACCCAAGAATTTGCAATTCTGGTGGGGGCGTAAAAATCATTGCTGAGTGAGCCGCAGGGCCGGGCGAGCACACACGACGTGTGCGAGAGTCGCAGCCACGCCGGGAGCGTGTCTGCGGCGGCCCGAAAAGCCCGGAGGTGAAGCGAAGGCACCCGCTACGCGGGCAATGATTCAGCCGGGGCACCGAAAGCGCGCGGGTGCAGGGCCGGCGCGCCGGCAGGCCCTGCTCGGTTGAGGCTATGAGGCTCAGGTAGACAACGACACATGAACAACCGAAACATTCCACCCCTACCGAAACCTCCCACCCCTACCGAAACATTCCACCACTCCAAATCCCAGCGCTCAGCTCCCAGCCCTCACCGCGAAATAATAAGGTGAATCCCAAACCCGGCAAACAACACCCCCGCCACCCCATCAATCCATTTCGCCAGCCGCTGATAGCCGCGGCGCATCACCGGCAGGGCGAACACCATCGCGACGATGGAGAACCAGGCAAAGGTTTCCGTCACGATCAAGACAAACAGCCCCCAGCGCTCGGCGCTGCCGACATCATCCCCGACAAACAGGGAAAACACGCTGCCGAAGTAGATCACCGCTTTCGGGTTGGAGAGGTTGGTCAGGAAGCCGCGCATAAAGGTACGACCGCGCGCCGGCAGCTCCACCTTCGGGGCCTCATCGGTAGGAGCCGCCTGTTTGGCCCTGGCGGAGCGCAGCAATTGCCAGCCCATCCACAGCAGGTAGAGGCCGCCGCCGACCATGATCACCTGATGCAGCCAGGCCATTTTTTCCAGCAGCAGGTGCAGGCCCATCAGCGCCACGCCTGCCCAGACCACAATCCCCAGCGAAATGCCGATCACGCCCATCATCGCCTCACGGCGCGATCGGCTGACGGCGGTCTGGGACACAAAAAAGAAGTCAGGGCCGGGACTGATCAGGGCCACCAGATGCACCAAAGCGACAGTCAAAAACAGGATTAACATCAGCAGGACGCTCACAAGAAAAGGGGGGAAACCAGAATAGTATGTGATGGCCGGTTAAGTTGCCATCACATCAGGTTATGTTTTCAGGGAGCGGGTCAATCAGTCGTCGTCGTTGTCGAGATGGTCACGGATCATGCTGAGGAACGGCGTGCCGAAGCGCTCCAGTTTGCGCTGGCCGACGCCGTTGACGCTGAGCAGCTCGCCCGGCGAAGTCGGCATCTGTTCCGCCATCTCCAGCAGGGTGGCGTCATTGAAGACCACATAGGGCGGCACGTTCGCCTCATCGGCAATCGATTTGCGCAATTTACGCAATTTGGCGAACAGCTTGCGGTCGTAATTGCCGCCGTAGCTTTTGGGGGTACTGCCGCTGCGCGTTTTCGGTGCCTGGATACGCGGCACCGCCAGTTGCAGCGGCGCGTCACCGCGCAGCACCGGCCGCGCCGCCTCGGTGAGTTGCAGTGCCGAATGCATGGCGATGTTCTGGCTTATCATCCCGAGGTGGATCAGCTGGCGGAACACGCTGACCCAGTGCTCGGTGGTCTGGTCGCGGCCCAGGCCATACACCGACAGCTTATCGTGGCCGTTGTCACGGATACGCAGGTTATTCGCGCCGCGCAGCACTTCCACCACATAGCCGATGCCGAACCGCTGGCCGACCCGCGCCACTGCGGAGAGCGCTTTCTGCGCGTCCAGCAGCCCGTCGTAACGTTTCGGCGGATCAAGGCAGATGTCGCAGTTGCCGCACGGCGTCTGCCGCCCTTCGCCGAAGTAGTTCAGCAACACCAGGCGGCGGCAGGTCTGCGCTTCCGCAAAGGCCCCCATCGCATTGAGTTTGTGGCGTTCCACGTCCTGCTGCGGCCCGGCGGGTTTCTCCTCCAGGCAACGGCGTAACCAGGCCATGTCGGCCGGGTCATACAGCAAAATCGCCTCGGCGGGCAGGCCGTCACGTCCGGCGCGCCCGGTTTCCTGATAATAGGCCTCGATGGTGCGCGGGATGTCAAAGTGCACCACGAAACGCACGTTGGGTTTGTTGATGCCCATGCCGAACGCCACGGTCGCCACCACCACCTGCAAATCATCACGCTGGAAGGCGTCCTGCACCCGGGCGCGCTGCTCACTCTCCAGCCCGGCATGGTACGCGCCGACACTCAGGCCGCGCGCCTGCAACCGTGCGGTGGTGTCTTCCACTTTCGCCCGGCTGCCGCAGTAAATGATGCCGCATTTGCCGCGCTGGTCCTGCACGAAGCGCCAGAGCTGGTCGAGCGGTTTGTACTTTTCCACCAGGGTGTAGCGGATGTTCGGCCGGTCAAAGCTGCTGATCTCAACCAGCGGGTCATGCAGCGCCAGCCCACGCACGATGTCATTGCGCGTGGCGTCGTCGGCGGTGGCCGTGAGGGCGATCACCGGCAGATCGGGGAAGCGGGATTTCAGTTGCCCAAGCGCACGGTACTCAGGGCGGAAATCATGGCCCCATTGGGAAATACAGTGTGCTTCGTCAACCGCCAGCATCGCCGGGTTAAGCTGCGGCAACTGGTCGAGGAAGTTGTCCATCATCAGCCGTTCCGGCGCGATGTAGAGCATCTTGATCTGGCCGCTGCGGCAGGCTGCCAGCACCTCGTGCTGCTGCTCGCGGGTCTGGCTGGAATTCAGACATGCCGCGGCCACACCGTTGGCCAGCAGCTGGTCAACCTGGTCTTTCATCAGGGAGATCAGCGGTGAGACCACCAGCGTCAGGCCATCCATAACCAGGGCAGGGATTTGGTAACACAGGGATTTGCCGCCACCGGTGGGCATCACCACCAGACAGTCGCGCCCTTCAAGCGCGGTGTTAATGATGGTTTGCTGACCCGGACGGAATTGCTGGTAGCCGAAGGTGTCGTGTAACACCTGCTCGGCCAGCAACGCTTTATTGATTACTGCCGCCGTAGACACTCGTTTCCCCAATTTTTACGAACCGGCGGGCAATGGCCCCGCCGGTGATGATGCACAAACAGCACAGTTACATAATGTCGTTGAGCATGACACCGACACCAATACGCGTCTGCTTGTAGTTGTAGTCGATCAGCGATTCGCCGTAGCCGCTGAAGACCTTCGTGTAGAAGCGGACATGGCGGGTGATAGGATAGCTCCACCCCGCCTCTGCGCCGCCGTAGCCGGTGTTCCAGTTATAGCGGCCGTTGATGCTGAAGACGCTGTCACCCCAGGCATAGCCGACTTTCAGGCGGTAATAGCCCATGTATTTGGTGATGTCCGGGTTATCGTCGTTGGCGTCGCTCTCCGGGAGGCGATACCAGGGTTTGAGGTCCACCTGCCAGTTGCCGTGCTGCGCCATAAACCGCATATAGAGGCGGTTCCAGCTGCGGGACGTCGGGTCAGAGCGGCCGTTGGAGTCGTGGTTAAACCCGGTTTCCACTTCGCGCAATGTCCAGCCGGCGAAGCTGTAATCTGTGGCCCAGCCGACGAAGACCTGCGGCTCATAGTTGGTTTCACGGAACGGTGACGACTCGCCCCGGTTGGAGAGCTGCCAGAACGAATGCTGGGTATAAGACGCCGCCAGCAGGGAGTTGTCCCCCAGGATGCCGCGCCAGATCGGGAAGCCCAGGCTCAGCTGGAACTCCACCTCATCTTTTTTCGTGTTGTCGGCCCAGTCATAGGACTGGATGGCCTTGGTATTTATCTTATCTGAGTAGGTATACAACAGATAGTTCGTTTCGTAAGGATACAGGGTAAAAGGGTTATCATGTTCCTGCAACATACTGGCGATGACGCTGCCACGCACTGTGGGGTAATCATGAATTTCTTTAACGGTGGCTTCTTCTGCCTGAACCAGAGCCGGTGCTGCCAGCAACACCATACCGATCCCCCAATAACTGCGCATAACCCCTCCAATCACTCTGAAAAAAATAAATAGGCTCACCCCGAAGGGAGGCCATTTTACACACAAATACGACCAGCGATTAGTGGTGTTTCGAATTATCGGCGCGCAGCTGGAAAGCAACAAATGAGAAGCATAGAATCCACATTAAATTAACATAACGGCGCTTGCCCGCCTGTTTTCCCACAGGGTATGTTTTCCCACAAGGAGATGTATGTCTGCCACGTTACTTTCCCAGGACGCCGCCCGCCGGCTGATTGGCGCAATCTTTGTCTACGATATGCCGTTCAACCGTGAGCTGGGCCTGGAGCTGGCCGCGTTCGATGAACAGCACGTTGAACTGACCTTTACGCATCAGACCCGGCTGGTCGGCAACGCCGCGCAGCGGATTTTGCACGGCGGGGTGATCGCCTCCGTGCTGGATGTGGCCGCCGGGCTGGCGTGTGTCGGCAGCGCCCTGCTGCGCCATGACGAACTCACCGAACAAACGCTGCGCGAACGCATGGCCAAAATGGGCACCATCGATCTGCGGGTGGATTACCTGCGGCCGGGGCGCGGTGACCACTTCATTACCACCAGCAGCCTGCTGCGTGCCGGGAATAAAGTCGCGGTTGCACGGGCCGAGCTGCATAACGACGCCGGGCTGCATATCGCCAGCGCCACCGCCACCTATCTGGTGGGCTAATCCGCACGGATGTGCAAACAGGCCGGGCAAAGGCCCGGCAACCTCAGTACACTAAGCCCTCTTTTTCTTTCAGGCCAAACACATGGATGCTAAACAGACCCGGCACGGCATTTTTTTTGCCCTTGCCGCCTATTTTATCTGGGGCATCGCCCCCGCCTATTTCAAGCTGCTCGAGCAGGTGCCGCCCGGCGAAATCCTGACCCACCGCGTGGTCTGGTCTTTCTTCTTTATGCTGATCCTGCTCTCGGTCAGCCGCAACTGGGACAAGGTGCGCGCCATTGTGCACCAGCCGAAACGGCTGCTGCTGCTCGCCGTGACGGCCCTGCTGGTGGGCAGCAACTGGCTGCTGTTTATCTGGGCGGTGAATAACCATCACATTCTGGAGGCCAGCCTCGGCTACTTTATCAACCCGCTGGTGAATGTGCTGCTTGGGATGCTGTTTTTGGGAGAGCGCTTCCGCCGTTTGCAATGGCTGGCGGTAGCGATGGCGGTGTGCGGCGTGCTGGTACAGCTCTGGCAGTTCGGCTCACTGCCGGTGATTGCGCTGGGGCTGGCGTTCAGCTTTGCGCTGTATGGCCTGCTGCGCAAAAAGATCGGCATTGATGCGCAAACCGGGATGCTGATTGAGACATTGTGGCTGTTGCCGGCGGCGGTGATTTACCTGTTCTTTATTGCCGATACGCCGACCAGCCACCTGACGGCCAACCCCATGACGCTGAACCTGCTGCTGGTGGCGGCCGGGATTGTCACCACCATCCCGCTGCTGTTTTTCACCGCCGCGGCCACCCGCCTGCGTCTCTCCACGCTGGGCTTTTTCCAGTACCTCGGCCCGACGCTGATGTTTGTGCTGGCGGTGACGTTCTACGGTGAAACCATCGGCAATGACAAACTGGTGACCTTTGCCTTTATCTGGGGCGGCCTGCTGCTGTTTACGCTGGACGCGCTCTACAGCACACGCAAACCGCGCTAACGCATGCCGGACGGCGGCTTACCGGCATGGCGCGAAATAAAACGCGCCATCGCCGGGCCGGTGACCAGGATGGTGACCAGCCGCAGCGTCTGCATCGCCATCACAAATGACATATCCACTTTCGTGCCTGCGGCAATGATCGCAACCGTGTCCAGCCCGCCGGGGCTGGTGGCGAGGTACGCCGACATCAGATCCACCGGCAGCACCTGGGTCAGCCCCCAGGCCATCGCCCCGCACACCAGCATCAGGCCAAAAATCGACGCCAGCATCTGCGGCAGGGTGCGCAGTGCCAGCAGCACGATATCGCGCGTGAAGCGCAACCCCACCGTCCAGCCGATCAGCGCATAGGCTGCCGCCAATAACCATTCCGGGATTTGCAGCGTCATCAGGCCGCCGGAGTGCACCACCGCGCCGAGGATGGCCGGTACCAGCAGCGCGCCGGAGGGGATCCGCAGCCGTGGCGCGAGCAGAATACCCACCAGCGCGATCGCCAGGGTGCCGATGAAACGCCCGTCCAGCGCCGGAAACCACACCTGCGCCACGGCCTGGCTGCCTGCGTCGTCCCCCAGCCCGATGCGCGCCACCAGCGCCGCCGCCGTAGCGACAAACAGCACCCGCAGGTATTGCATAAAGGCCACCAGCCGCACATCCGCGCCGAAATCCCCGGCCATCGCCACCATTGCCGACGCCCCGCCGGGTGACGATCCCCAGGCCCCGGTCGGCCCCGGCAGCGCGCTGAAGCGCACCAGCAACCAGCCGGAGAGGCCGCTCGCCAGCAAAGTACCGAGCAGCACCGCCACCACCATCGGCCAGTCCTCCAGCAGCGGCGTAAGAATACCGGGTGACAGGCTCTGGGCAATCATACAGCCCAGGATGCCTTGTGAAAGGGTGAAACAGCGCGGCGGCACACGGATCGACGCGCCCATTAATCCCATCATTACCCCGACGATCATCGGCCCGAGCAACAGCGCCGCCGGCAGATGACAGGCCTGCAAACCAAAGCCGACGATCCCAGACAACACCAACAGCAGTGCCCATTGGCTGATGGGCGACATCCTTTTTATCTGCATGTGTATTTCTACATTTCATTAACAATCAAAACAGTAGTGTACGCCGGATCAGGCAGAAAAGGGGACGATGTGTGCGGGAAATCACAGAAGGGGGGCAAACGGCTCCCCGCGGGGCGGGGAGCGACCCGGCGATTACAGCCAGTTTTTGCGCTTGAAATAGAGGTAAGGGGCCAGACCGGCCAGGATCATCAGGCCGATCGCGGCAGGGTAACCGAATGACCACTGCAACTCCGGCATAAATTCGAAGTTCATGCCGTAACTGGACGCCACCAGCGTCGGCGGCAGGAATACCACGGAGACCACCGAGAAGATTTTGATGATGCGGTTCTGCTCAATGTTGATAAAGCCCATCGCCGCCTGCATCAGGAAGTTCACCTTCTGGAACAGGGATTCGTTGTGCGGCAACAGGGATTCGATGTCACGCAGCACTTCACGCGCCTGCTCCAGCTGGCCGTTCGGCAGCCGCGCCTTGCGCACCAGGAAGTTGAGCGCCCGTTGGGTATCCATCAGGCAGAGGCGCACTTTCCAGCCAACGTCCTCCAGCTCCGCCAGCGTTGAGAGCGCCGCGTCATATTCGTCGCCCTGCTGGCCTTCCATGATCACCCGGCTCAGTTTTTCCAGATCGCTGTAAATGTTTTCGATCTCATCGGCCAGCTGTTCGATTTTGGTTTCAAACAGATCCAGCAGCAGCTCGTAGGCATTGCCGTCAATCAGCATCTGGTTGCGGGCGCGCATCCGGTAGAGGCGGAAAGCCGGCAGTTCGCGTTCGCGCAGGGTATAGAGGCGGCCGTCCCGGATGGTAAAGGCCACGGTGGAGTTACCGCCGTGATCTTCCGCATCTTCGAAATAGAAGAAGGAGTGGATATGCAGGCCGTCTTCGTCTTCAAAGAAGCGCGCAGAGGCTTCGATGTCATCCAGTTCCGGGCGGGTGGCGAGGCTCTGGCCCAGCTCCGTCTGTACTTTTTCGCGTTCATCCACGTCGGGTTCGATCAGATCTACCCACAGCGAGGTGGTGAGATCGTCTGCGTCATCCAACTCTAAACGGGATAAGCGGCTGTTATCTAATTTGAATGCGCTCAGCATAGGCGATTGCTCCCTTGTGACGACAAAAAGAGGCAACGCAATGGATCACAGAAACCAAAAGGGTGTGTAACACCGGCGTGTTTCAGACCGCGATAGGCTCTGACTCAGGGCGACACAATAGGAGGGTCGCTGACAACCACGAAGGCTATCAGCAAGGAGGATAGCCTTAGAAGTTGCACCTTATGAACAGGTTATTGAGCCAGTATCTACTGGGTGTGTCCAAGGCGAAGATCCTCATTAAGAATAGTGCGCGCATGTTACGCTGAGACGAAAAAGACTGTCAACCGCCGCCCGACAGTTAATGTGCAACAAACAATCACCGCCCGCCGGGCGTCAGGGAGAGGCCGGGCGCCGCCTCACTGCGGGCGTCCGGCCGGGCAGGGATTACACCGTTTCGAGCCGGGCATAAGCGGCCACCAGCCACTTGATGCCCTCGCCGTTGAAGGCAATCTGCAAGCGGCTGTGGTCGCCGCTGCCTTCCAGATTGATAATGGTGCCTTCACCAAATTTCGGGTGGCGCACACGCTGGCCGAGGCTGTAGCCGCTGTCATTTTCCACCACCGGCGCGCCCATGCGGCGGGTGTTGACCGGGCGTGAGACGCTGGCGCGCAGCCGTACCTCTTCGATGCAGGTTTCCGGCAGTTCCGCGATGAACCGTGAGGGCCGGTGGAATACCTCTTTGCCGTACAGGCGGCGGGTTTCGGCGTAGGTCAGCGTGAGTTTCTGCATCGCACGCGTCACGCCGACGTAGGCCAGCCGCCGCTCCTCTTCGAGACGGCCGCCTTCGTCCAGCGCCATCTGGCTCGGGAACATGCCCTCTTCCATCCCGACGATAAACACTTGTTTAAACTCCAGCCCTTTCGCCGAGTGCAGCGTCATCAGCTGCACGGCATCCTGGTAGGCGTCCGCCTGCCCTTCGCCCGCTTCCAGCGCGGCATGGGAGAGGAACGCCTGCAACGGCATCAGGTCTTCATCTTCATCCTGATAGCTGTACTGGCGTGTGGCGTTCACCAGCTCCTCAAGGTTCTCGATACGCGCCTGGCCTTTTTCGCCCTTCTCCTGCTCGTACATCATCCACAGGCCGGAATCCTTGATTACCCGGTCAGTCTGCACATGCAACGGCATCTCGCTGGTGTCATGCGCCAGCGCGTCCACCAGTTCGGTAAAGCGTTGCAGCGCCGAGGCCGCCCGGCCCGCCAGCGCCTTCTCCTGCAACAGGGCGCGGGTCGATTGCCACAGTGTCAGCTGGCGCTCACGCGCCGTCTGGCGCACCACGTCAATGGTGCGGTCACCGATGCCGCGGGTCGGTGTATTGACCACGCGCTCAAAAGCAGCGTCGTCATTGCGGTTGGCGATAAGGCGCAGGTAAGCCAGCGAATCCTTGATCTCCTGCCGTTCGAAGAAGCGCATCCCGCCATAGATGCGGTACGGCATCGACACCTGTAACAGCGCCTCTTCCAGCACGCGTGACTGGGCGTTGCTGCGGTAGAGGATCGCGCAATCATTCAGGGCGTTACCGGTTTCCTGCCAGGTTTTGATGCGGTTCACCACGAAGCGCGCTTCGTCCAGTTCGTTGAACGCGCAGTAGATCGAGATGCGCTCGCCCTCGGCGTCCTCCGTCCAGAGGTTTTTGCCCATCCGCCCGTTGTTATTGGCGATCAGGGTGTTGGCCGCGGTCAGGATATTGCTGGTGGAGCGGTAATTCTGCTCCAGGCGGATAGTTTCCGCCTTCGGGAAATCTTTCAGGAAGCGCTGGATGTTCTCCACCTGCGCGCCGCGCCAGCCGTAAATCGACTGGTCATCATCGCCGACGATCATCACATTGGCCTGATCCCCGGCCAGCAGGCGGATCCAGGCGTACTGGATGCTGTTGGTGTCCTGGAACTCATCTACCAGAATATTGGTGAAACGCTCGCGGTAATGGTTAAGGATGTGCGGTTTGTTGAGCCACAGCTCGTGGGCGCGCAGCAGCAGCTCGGCGAAATCCACCAGCCCGGCGCGGTCACACGCTTCCTGATACGCCTGATAGACGCGCAGCCAGGTCTGCTCCACTGGGTTGCCGTAGCTCTCGATATGCTGCGGGCGCAGGCCGTCATCTTTTTTGCCGTTGATGTACCACATCGCCTGGCGCGCCGGCCACTGCTTCTCATCCAGGTTCATCGCCTTGATCAGGCGCTTGAGCAGGCGCAGCTGGTCTTCGCTGTCGAGGATCTGGAAATCCTGCGGCAGCCGGGCATCCAGGTGGTGCGCACGCAGCAGGCGGTGCGCCAGCCCGTGGAAGGTGCCGATCCACATCCCGCCCTGGCTGGTGCCAATCAGGTGCTCGATGCGGTGGCGCATCTCAGCCGCTGCTTTGTTGGTGAACGTCACCGCCATAATCGAATAGGGCGAGCAATTCTCCACCGAGAGCAGCCAGGCGATGCGGTGCACCAGCACCCGCGTTTTGCCGCTGCCCGCGCCGGCCAACACCAACAGGTTGCTGCGTGGCGCCGCCACGGCTTCACGTTGTTTATCATTCAGGCTGTCGAGCAGGTCAGAAACGTCCATAGGCACCGTCTGTCTGGGTAAGGAGAAAACGCCGGGCAACCGGATGCCGGGCATTTCACTGGGGATATATACAGAATCGCAGAGGATTATAACAATGCTGTCAGCGAAGCCAACCGCGAAATCTCGATATGGGGCAATAAGCGCGCGTCACGGATTTTCATCAGATTGCCTTCGCGCAGGTTAATCCAGCAGGATTGCATCCCGCAGCGTACCGATCCGGCCACGTCGGTGGTGAGGTCATCGCCGACATGCAGGATTTCATGCAGCGGCAGATTGAGCTGGCGCGCCGCCAGGTGGTACATGTCTTCATAGGGTTTGGCGCGGCCGTGCGGGCCGGATCGCAATACACACTCAAAATAGTCACTCAGCCCGAACGCTGCCGGGTCGGCGTTGCCGTTGGTGACCGCCACCAGCGGCCAGCGCGCCGCCAGCGCCTTCAGGGTATCGTGCGTCTCCTGCGGCACCTCAATGCGGCTGCGCCATTGGGCGAAGTGCGCCATCGCCTCGTCTGCGCCCTGTGAGGCTTCTGCGTCGCTCAGCCCCAGCCGGGTCAGCCCCAGGTGCACCGCCCGCCAGCGCCATTGGGTGACGTCATGGTAGATTTCCGGGTCCTGTTGCCGCAATTCGGCGCGCAACTGCTGGAAGTGGCCGGATTCCACTTCCGCCAGCAGCGGATGGTAACCGCGCAGGAAGTTCATCGACTCCAGCTCGGTACGGCGGATCACCGGCGCGTTGTCATACAACGTGTCATCCAGATCGAACGTGAGGGCCGAAAGGGTCTGTAACGGACGGTAGACGATCATCAGGATTTTCCTCGTTTGGCTCGCGGGTGCGCGGCATCATACACCGATGCCAGATGCTGGAAGTCGAGGTGCGTATAGATCTGGGTGGTGGAGAGGTTGGCGTGGCCGAGCAATTCCTGCACCGCACGCAGATCGCCGCTCGACTCCAGCATATGCGTGGCAAACGAGTGGCGCAATTTATGCGGGTGGATATGGCTGTTCACCCCCTGTTTGATGCCCCACTCGGCAAAGCGTTTCTGCACATTGCGCGCCGAGATGCGTTTCCCCTGTTTTGACAGGAACAGCGCGTCATCCGAGGGGCCGAACTGGTCACGCAGCGCCAGCCACTTCTCCAGCCACAGCAACGCGGTGCTGCCAATCGGCACTTTGCGCTCTTTGCTGCCTTTGCCGAGCACCCACACTTCCCCGCCGGCGCGGTCAACGTGGCGGCAGTCGATGCCTACCGTCTCTGCCAGACGCAGCCCGGCACCGTACATGATCTCCAGCATCGCCCGATCGCGGATCGCCAGCGGGTCATTGATGTCGATGGAGAGCAGTTTATCGACTTCGTCCACGTCCATGTTTTTCGGCAGATGGCGCGCCGCACGCGGTGTGGAAATGCCTTTGGCGGGGTTGGCCGGTAACGCGCCCTGGCTCACCATCCAGTCCAGGAAACTGCGCAACGCGGACATCCGCAACGCCAGGCTGGCGGCTTTCAGGCCGCTGCGTTTGCTGTTGGCGGCCAGTGACCGCACGCGCGCCGGGTCAAGCTGCGGCCACGCCTGCACCCCGGCTTTGGCGGCCATCTCCACCAGCACCTCAAGTTCATGGCCGTAGCTTTTAATGGTCAGCGGGCTGAGCTGCCGTTCGTTTTTCAGGAACCGCAGAAAGTGCGCCACCGGTTCGCTGAGTGCCGGAAACCGGGTGCCGCCCGCGTTTACGGTCATGCGCGTTCCACCCAGCGCGCCAGCAGGCCGGGCAACATACGCGCCAGCTGGTCAAGCATCACGGTGCCCATGCCGGTGTGATAGTGGTGCGGGTCGCGGCTGCTGAAAATCAGCATCCCCAGTTCGCCCTGCTCCCCCATCAGCGACAGCGCAACCGAACCGACCTGCTTCGCCTGCGGCAACAGCAGTAACAATTCCGGGCCGGTCAGGCTGCCGAGGAAGTGGTTATCCTCGCCCATCCGCGGAATGCGGAACGCATCGAACGCCATGCGTGTCAGCCCGAGGTGGGTAAAGTGCGACGGTGCGCCGAGCTTCCAGCTGTCAGAGAAGAGGCGCACATGCGCGCCCGCCAGCCCGAGGCTGCGCGCCCAGCGGTGCAACCTGTCGAGCATGTCCTGCAAACTTTCCGCCCCGGCCAGATCGGCCTGGAGCTGGATCAGGCGGCCAAACAGTGACTCATTCACCGTGGCCTGTTCCATCAGCAGGGTGATCTCCTCTTCCAGATGGCGGATCTGGTTGCGCTGGCGGCCAAGCTGCCACTCCACCAGTGACACCGACCCGCGCACCGGGTGCGGCACGCGCATCTGTTCCACACGGCGCGCATTGCGGATAAAGAAATCAGGATGTTGCAGCAGATAGTGCATCACCCGCTCATCGTTAAGGTCAGCGACGGCGGTCGCCTGATCGTCTGCATTGCTCATAAATGAATGAATCCGTCATAAACATGGGTGGCCGGCCCGGTCATAAACAGCGGATGGCCCGGCCCTTTCCAGCGGATGTTCAGGTTGCCGCCCGGCAACTCCACCAGCACGCTCTCGGTGAGCAGCTCCTGCAAAATGCCGACGGCCGCTGCCGCACAGGCACCGCTGCCGCAGGCCTGGGTTTCCCCCGCGCCGCGCTCAAACACACGCAGTTTGATGTGATCGCGGCTGACCACCTGCATAAAGCCGACGTTCACCCGCTCCGGGAAGCGGTCATGGCTTTCCAGCACCGGCCCCAGGGTTTCCACGTCAGCGGTCAGCACATCGTCCACCTGAAGCACGCAGTGCGGGTTACCCATCGACACCACGCCGCACAGGATAGTTTTCTCCGCAGCGCGCAGGATATAGGTTTTTTCTGCTTTGGCGGCGCGGAACGGCACGCCTTGCGGCTCGAAATTCGGCTCGCCCATGTTGACGCAGACGTCGTCATTTTCCGTGACGCTCAGCACCATGCGGCCGGTCTGGGTACTGACGCGGATGTCGCGTTTGTTGGTCAGCCCTTTCAGGCGCACAAAGCGGGCAAAACAGCGGGCGCCGTTGCCGCACTGGGCCACTTCACTGCCGTCCGCATTAAAGATGCGGTAATGAAAATCCAGTTCCGGGTCGTAGGGCGGTTCGACGATTAACAGCTGGTCAAAGCCGACACCGGTGTGGCGATCGGCCAGCCGCCGGATCAGGTCGGGCGAGAAATAGACGTTCTGTGTGACGGCATCGACAACCATGAAGTCGTTGCCCAGCCCATGCATTTTGGAGAACTGCATATCATACTCCGCTTACTGCCGGCGAATTCCGGACGCCGGGTGTGCCTGACAGGCCGCGCCTGCCTGGGCTACCCTGTTACATACCGGCAGACGATGAGGTGCTCTGCGTACCGGACGTTGATTGTTGGTTTTTCTGCACGTCACCGGAGTCGGACGGTGCGGTAGAGACCTTTGGTTTTTCCGCCGGGGGGAAATAGAGCGGGCCTTTCAGACCACAGCCGGAAAGCCCCAGCAACGCGACCGCAGCCAGCGCCCAGCGTAATTGTTTTTTCATGCGATTGATGCCTGTGTTTCGTGCGTCCAAGCTCTCTATAATCGCAGGTGGATCATGAAAAGCAATAGGAATTGCATCGGAGCCGCGGCAATGCGATGGCGGGCGCACCATAAAAAAGGGCCCGGCAAGCCGGACCCTTTTCCAGAGCGGTGTCAGGCATTAATGCAGCTGGTAAAACTGCTTCAGTGATTGCGGCAAGGCGTCGTTGTTGACGGCCAGGTTCAGCGCCGTAAGCGCCTTGCTGCGGAACGGGATCACCTGCTTGCGCCCCTCAAGCACCACGATCTGGTAAAACTGCGGCAGATTGAAGTTAATGAAGCTGGAGCCATAGGTGAAGCGGTCATGGGAGGAGGAGTAGAAGCGGCTGACATCTTTCACCAGCTCCTCTTTGCTGCCTTCACAATGGTGGAACACCTCTATCCGGTTCGACTCATCCAGAATATAGATATTAAAGCCGCGGTCGTCCGGCGAGTCTTCAAAGAAGAACTGGATAATGCCTTCGCTGGCGTAGCCATCCACCACCGCCGGCAGGTGCACCTGATCGGATTCCATCTTCACCGACAGGCCGTGCAGTTTGTTGTTGGAGATGGCGCCGTAAAACTCCACCGCGTTCTCCAGCTTCTGCACCGACACGCTTAAACGCTCAAAGAACAGCCCCCAGGTCTGGCCGGACACCCGCACCGCCTTGAAGCGCCCCGGCTCCTGCCGGGTACTGGAGAGACGCAGCTCAATGCACTCGGACACCAGTTGTTGCAGGCGCGTGCGGATAAGCCCGCGCAGGTGCTGGCTGTAGCAGAAGACCTCCACCGATTCCGGCGGGGCGGCGTCCTGATGCATTTTGCCGAGGATGGTTTTCAGCGCTTCCAGCACCGCCTGTTCACCGCTGAAATGCAGCGTCCGCACCTCATTCCAGGAGTTGCGGTAGAGCAGGTCAATGCTGCCCACCAGGCACTGCTGCTGCTGGCCAAAGCTGAACACGTCGAGTTTGCGGAAATCAAAATGCACCACCTGGTTGCGGAACGCCGCGGTCGGGTCGTGCTCAAGGTTCACGATAATCGCCAGATGGCGGATCTCACACGGGCTGTAGAGCGCTTTCGGCGTCGGGGCCGGCAGGCGCAGCGGGAAATGGTGCGACACATCCGCTACCAGTTCCTGCAATTTGGCGATGTCACACAGGCTGCCGCCTTTAATATGCAGGCGGGTGCGCGGCGTCAGCAACCCGTTGAAATAGGCCCAGGCCACCAGCTTGTTCAGGTAGCGGTTATATTCCAGCGGCTGATGGCTGATGATGGCGTCCATTGACGGGGCCTGGTTATAGAGATACCAGCCAGTGCGGTTGGCCCGGCCCACCGGGACATGGATAAAGGTCAGATCGTTTTCTGACAGGTCCGGCGAAATCTGCGGGTTCACCAGCGTCACTTTGCCCGGCAGCGCCTCAAAGGCGGCGTAGAGTTTACGGGTCAGCACGCCGATGTCCTGCGGGCTGGCGCTGACGCTTAAATTATTGCGGCGGGCGAAACGGATCAGGTTGCGGTAGCTCTGCATCATCGCGTCCAGCAACTCGTTGTGTGCCTCACGTACCCGGCCGATTTTCCAGTTGTTGCGGTTGTCCAGGATCGCCAGCTTCTCGCTGCTCCAGCCCCACTCCTGCACCAGCTGTACCAGGATTTCACGCCGCCAGCCCACACACTCGCGCCCCTGTGACAGCTTTTCGCACACTTTCAGGTAGAAGCAGCGGCGCACCAGATCGAGGCGGGTTTCATCCTCAATCGCCGTCAGGTAGCGGGTCACGCGGTCCAGCATCATGCAGTAGGCGTCCAGCCCGAAGGAGACAATCTCCCCGCCGTGCAGGCGACGTTTGATGTCCATCGCCAGCAGTTGGGTGTCCGGGTATTCCCAGGAGTAGGCTTCCAGCAGCAGGGTTTTCAGCACCGCCTTGTAGGGCGAGTCGATGCTTTTATAGAGCTGCCACAAGCTGGCACCGAAATACTCCTCCGCTGACAGCGTGCTCAGGCCGCCGAGATCCAGCCACTCATTTGGCGTCAGCGCGCCCTGCGCATAGAGCGACATGACGTAGTCGTCATAATTGCCCTCTTCCTCGCACGGCACCATGTTCCACAGAATACGTTTGCCGGCCAGCCGTACCGCACTGCGGTAGAACTCATCCAGCAACAGAATATGTTGGGTAGAACCACAATCCTCGCCGCCCAGGCTGCCGCTCTCATTATGGCGGAAGCGGTTCTCATCAATCAGGAAGAAGCTGACTTCAACGCCCAGATCGGCGGCCCAGGACTCCAGCAGGCTGCATTTTTGTTGCAGGCGCTGGCGCTCTTCCGGGTCGAGCCAGGATTGGTGGCACACCCAGATGTCGAGGTCTGAACTGTCGCTCTGGCCGATCGAGGAGGTGCTGCCCATGGAGTACAGCGCGGTGACCGGCAACTCGCCGTGGGGGGTCTTGTCCAGCGGTTTGCCGATTTTTTCTTCTAAATCAGCAAGATAACGCGATTGCTTTTCATCAGGCGTGAACAGGCAAATGCCGCATGGAACGCTGCCTTCAAGGTAGCCGGGCATCAGAGGGTGGTGATAATGCAATAAGATCGGCAGCAGACTGTAGACCTGTTGGAAAACCGGCCCGGTGGCCGCCAGGGCGCGATCGACACGCAGTTGGTTGATCGCATCCAGTCTCTGCTTGAGTGTCTCAATGTAGAGGTACAAGACGTTTCGCCTGATTTATCCCAGTGTCTTTGAAAATCCCCGATTTCCACCCTGTCTCTGTTTTAGACGAATAATTGACAGGTAATTGCTGGAAACGTGATCAATTTAACACCTTGCTGATTGACCGTAAAGAAAGTATAGCACCAGACTTATTCTGGTCCCTTTGTATACTCCTCTCTACCCGCCATGTCATGTAAAACCTGTTGAGCGTGCCGTTCTGACCGATCGCTGCCCGGCATACCGGGCTTCTTCCGCTGACAGCTTTCCCCGGTAGATGGTAGGATGTGGGCGAAATCGTAAAACGGTAACAAGCATGTTAGACAAAATTATCCGGATTGCCACCCGTCAAAGTCCGCTGGCCCTGTGGCAGGCTCACTACGTTCAACACTGCCTGGAGGCAGCCCATCCCGGCCTGCGCGTCGAGCTGGTGCCGATGGTGACACGCGGCGACATTATTCTTGATACGCCGCTGGCGAAAGTGGGCGGCAAAGGGCTGTTCGTCAAAGAGCTGGAGCTGGCCCTGCTGGAAAACCGCGCGGACATCGCCGTGCATTCGATGAAAGATGTGCCGGTTGATTTCCCGCAAGGGCTGGGGCTGGTGACGATCTGTGAGCGCGATGACCCGCGTGATGCCTTCGTCTCCCCGCATTTTGAGAGCCTGGCGCACCTGCCGCCGGGCAGCGTGGTCGGCACGTCCAGCCTGCGCCGCCAATGCCAGTTGCGTGAAATGCGCCCGGATCTGGTGGTCCGCGATCTGCGTGGTAACGTCGGCACCCGCCTTGCAAAACTCGACAGCGGCCAGTATGACGCCATCATCCTGGCGGTGGCCGGGCTGAAACGTTTGGGGCTGGAGTCGCGCATCCGCAACGCCATCTCGCCGGAAGAGTGCCTGCCGGCCGTCGGCCAGGGTGCAGTCGGCATTGAATGCCGGCTGGACGACGACGTCACCCGCGCCCTGCTGGCCCCGCTGAACCACACCGAAACCGACATCCGCGTCCGCGCGGAACGGGCGATGAATACCCGCCTTGAGGGCGGCTGCCAGGTACCGATCGGCAGTTACGCGGTGCTGGAAGGCGATCGCCTCTGGCTGCGTGCGCTGGTCGGTGCGCCGGACGGCAGCCAGATTGTGCGCGGTGAGCGCCACGGCAGCGCGGAAGATGCCGAGCAGATGGGCATTGAACTGGCCGAGGAGCTGCTTTCACGCGGTGCGCGTGAGATCCTCGCCGAGGTCTATCAGGGGAACCCGCCTGCATGACCATCCTGGTGACCCGCCCTTCCCCGTCAGGCGAACAGTTGGTCAGCCGGTTACGCCAGCGTGGCCTGGCCGCGTATCACGCGCCGCTGATTGCGTTCACCCCGGGGCGGGACGTGGCCACCCTGCCGGATCGGCTGGCGGCGTGCTCGCCGGGCGATCTGGTATTTGTCCTGTCGCAGCATGTGGTGGATTATGCCCACCACGCCCTGACCCTCCGCGGTGCCGTCTGGCCGCCGGCCCTTCATTATTATGCCATCGGCCGTACCACCGGCCTGAAACTGCATACCCTCAGCAGCCTGCCGGTGACTTACCCGCCGGGCAGCGAAACCAGTGAAACCCTGCTCTGCCTGCCCGATCTGCAACAGGTCACGGGTAAGAAAGCGCTGATTCTGCGCGGCAACGGCGGGCGGGAGCTGCTGGCACAGACGCTGGCGGAACGCGGGGCTGAGGTCAGTTACTGTGAATGCTATCAGCGCAGCCCAATCCACTATGACGGCAGTGAACAGAGCGCCCACTGGCAACGCATGGGCGTCAGCAGGCTGGTCGTCACCAGCGGTGAAATGTTACAACAGCTCTATACTTTAGTTCCTGATTACTATCGGACTTCATGGTTGCTGCGCTGCAACCTGGTCGTGGTCAGCGAACGCCTGGCAACACTGGCGCGCCGGCTTGGCTGGCAGGATGTCCGTGTTGCTGACAATGCCGATAATGACGCGCTGATCCGCGCGCTACAATAACCTGACTATGGGATGTGCCAACATGACGGAACAAAAAACCCCATCCGCGCCGGAAGATGACATCACGCCAGCGGTGGAGACACCCCTCCAGCCAGATGCTGAACCCCGCAACGCGCACCGTACCGGTGTGGTGCTGGGCGCCGTGGCCATTGCGCTGGCGCTCGCGCTGGGCGCCGGTCTTTACTACCACGGGCAACAGCAGACCAAAGCGCAGTTGGCAGAAAACGAAGCCCTGCGTACGCAGATAACCGCGTTGCAACAGAGCCAGCAGCAGGACAAGCAGCAGCAAGGGACGCTGTTGCAACAGCAGGCCAGCGCGCTGCAAAACGCCGATCAGCAACAGGCGGCGTTGGGCCGTCAGTTGAATGAGTTGCAGGAGAAAGTCGCGACCATCTCCGGCAGTGATGCCAAAACCTGGCTGCTGGCGCAGGCGGATTTTCTGGTCAAGCTGGCCGGGCGTAAGCTCTGGAGCGATCAGGACGTCACCACCGCTGCTGCCCTGCTGAAAAGCGCCGACGCCAGCCTGGCAGACATGAACGACCCCAGCCTGCTGGAGGTGCGCCGTGCCATCACCGAGGATGTCAGCACCCTGTCCGTGGTATCGCAGGTCGATTTCGACGGCATTATTCTGAAAGTAAACCAGCTCTCGAATCAGGTGGATAACCTGCGGCTGGCAGACGACAACACTGACGGTTCACCGATGGACGAAGACAGCGGCACGCTGTCGGCCTCGCTGTCGGAGTGGCGCCAGAACCTGACCAAAAGCTGGCACAATTTTATGGATGATTTCATCACCATCCGCCGCCGTGATACCAGCGCCGAGCCGCTGCTGGCCCCGAACCAGGATGTTTACCTGCGTGAAAACATCCGCTCGCGTCTGTTAGTCGCCGCCCAGGCGGTGCCGCGCCACCAGAACGAGGTGTACAAACAGTCACTGGAGACGGTGTCCGGCTGGGTGCGCTCTTACTTTGATGCCAATGACCCGGCCACCAAAGCTTTCCTGGATGACCTGGATGAACTGAGCCAGCAATCTATTTCGATGGATGTGCCTGCGGAACTGAAAAGCCAGCCGATGCTGGAAAAACTGATGCAGACCCGCGTCCGTAACCTGCTGGCGCAAGCGCCGGCCGCCGCCAGCCAGGAGGGCTAAAACATGATTCGTGTTTTAGTGCTGTTCCTCATCCTGATTGCCGGCGTGATTATCGGGCCGCTGCTGGCCGGGCACCAGGGCTACGTCCTGATCCAGACGGACAACTATAACGTTGAAACCAGCGTCACCGGCCTGGTGATTATGGCCGTGCTGCTGTTTGTGGCGCTGTTTATCATTGAGTGGATTCTGCGCCGCATCTTCCGGACGGGTGTGCGCACCCGTCGCTGGTTCAGCGGGCGTAAACGCTCCAAGGCGCATAAACAGACGCAGGCCGCGCTGGTGAAACTGGCGGAAGGCGATCACCGCCAGGCAGAAAAACTGCTTACCCGCCACGCTGACCATGCCGAGCAACCGGTGGTGAACTACCTGCTGGCAGCGGAAGCAGCGCAACAGCGTGGGGATGATTTCCGCACCAACCAGTATTTAGAACGTGCGGCGGAGATTGCCGATAACGATCAGCTGCCGGTGGACATCACCCGCGTGCGCATCCAGCTGGCACAGGGTGAAATCCATGCTGCCCGCCACGGGGTGGATAACCTGGTGGGCCAGGCACCGCGCCACCCGGAAGTCTTGCGGCTGGCGGAACAGGCTTATCTGCGCAGCGGGGCTTATGACGCCCTGCTGGAGATTATCCCGTCGATGGCGAAAATCCACCTCTATGACGATGCTCATCTCCAGACCCTGCGCGAGCAGGCCTATATTGGCCTGATGAATGAGGCGATGGCAAAAGAGGGCAGCGACGGCCTGAAACGCTGGTGGAAAGCGCAGAACCGCAAAACCCGCCACGACACCGCCTTGCAGATTGCGATGACGGAAAACCTGATTGCCTGTAACGATCATGATATGGCGCAGGAAGTGCTGCTGGATGGGCTAAAGCGCCACTACGATGAGCGCCTGGTATTGCTGATGCCGCGCCTGAAATCCGGCAACCCTGAGCAACTGCAGAAAGTCTTGCGCCAGCAGATCAAACAGCATGGCGCGACCCCGTTGCTCAACAGCACACTGGGCCAGATGCTGATGAAACATGGCGAATGGCAGGCGGCGAGTGAGTGCTTCCGTGCTGCGCTGGCAGAGCGCCCGGACGGCTATGATTATGCCTGGCTGGCAGACACGCTGGACAAGCTGCATAAGCCTGAAGAGGCCGCCCAGCTGCGCCGTGAGGGCCTGCACCTGACGCTGCAACGCCCGGAAGAGTAATCGCCCTGTATATTAACCAAAAGGCTCCCACGGGAGCCTTTTTTACGTCTGTCGCCGGCGTACAGGCAAAAAAAAACACTTGCCCGCCGGGACAAGTGTTGAAACAAGCAAATTCAGGTCTAGGACAACCGGGGGTGGTACCTCACTCAACGTTATGTCCGCTTTGTGATAACAGGCGTTATCGATAAGGTGGACACTAGGTACCGAAATTGGCTCTGCATCATTCCAGGTTTTATGAAGCCGAAGCAGTCATAACAGGGTGAATGAGCATCTACGTATAGAGTATTGCACAAGGCGTGCCAATTTTCATCTTCATCAAAATTAAAATATTAACCTATTGATTATAAATAAAATTAAAAAATGAAACGGAAAGAGGGAATGGCACAATTCATTATGGCGCTTTTTCTTTTCAGCCGGTTATGTCGTCTGGTAACGACACTCATAAAGGCTTCTCTATTTTACCTTTAAACTCAATGGCCTGTATGTCACTGATTAACGACAGCGCTTATCTGCTCTATGGCTAGCGATGACAGGGAAAAGATAAAAAGAGCAGGATACTTGCACATTCCAACAACATCGGGTTATCTGAAATAAAGAATAACCAATTGATTTAAATCAAATTTCTTTAAATTCACACTACCTCCGTCAGGGCGTTATTGATACCGTTGGCTTTTACCCATACCAAGAAAAAGGTTATCGCCTATGGCATCTATCCCCTTATCTGGTCCAGTTTCGGGCTCAAAAATTATTCATAATAATATGCGGGAAGCTCGTCAGCATGGAATGTCCCGCAACATGGCCACCGCCGGCACCTATTATTGGTTTTATCAAAAAGTCAGGAACAAAGGGCCTTGGGACTATAAACAGTTCAACCCTTACTGGGCGGCTTTTGGAAATTTCAATTTTGGAGCTGCAGGGACGGCAGCAGGCATACCCGCAGAAACGTTACTTATGGGCGCAGGTTATGCACAAATACGTGCGGGAACATCAAAACCAGAATGGGGGAAATGGTATCGGAAGCCCCCATACGGTGACGATCCTACCGATCAGCGAAACATCCGGGAAGGAATAGCCTATGCCATTCAACACGGCTATTAGATGGGTACATGGTTTTATCACTCTGGCGCTGTTGATTCTGGTCGTGGGGTGTTGGTTTATGCATTCAGACAATGCTTCTGATGCGGAAGAGGAATTACAGCATACTTACAAGCTGAATAATCAATTGTGGCTTTATATGACTGAAAACCGTCATGGCGGGGCAACGGTTCCCATTATCTACCGCTATTATCTGGGAAAAGAAATTAAAGGCAGCGAGCGCGAGATAGTAAAACATCTCAATGCGGATATGCTTTTTCTGTCGGGAACCGGCACCATTTCGGCTATACATGCGGATAATGAAAATCGGGTTGAGGTCACCTACAGTGGCGAGGTTTTCTCGCTAAGCCGCAAGGTTTATTATCAGAACGCCGATCAGACCATGACTGCACATATTAATTATCAGATTAGGTAAATGTAAGAGAAGGGTTTTGCTTTGGTCGCCGTATCATCCGCCTGTTGTCGCAGGATGGGACTACGCCACAATGGGACTACGCGCGCATAGTCCCAAATGTAGTCCCAAACCATCAGGCTAACCGGTAAATACCGGGCAACAAAAAACCCGCAAACTCAGAGAGCATGCGGGTTTCTGTATGCATTCCGCTAGTAACAGGTACTAACCGAATAAGAATGTGGTCGGCGAGAGAGGATTCGAACCTCCGACCCACTGGTCCCAAACCAGTTGCGCTACCAAGCTGCGCTACTCGCCGATTTTTACTTCTACTGTCTTCTTTATTGCAACAACATCCTGAGATGTTGTTTGTGTGGTGCGAAGAGAGGGACTTGAACCCTCACGTCCGTAAGGACACTAACACCTGAAGCTAGCGCGTCTACCAATTCCGCCACCTTCGCATCGCCACAAATCTGGGGTGGCTAATGGGACTCGAACCCACGACAACTGGAATCACAATCCAGGGCTCTACCAACTGAGCTATAGCCACCATCACTTACTGCTTTACTGCCACTTCACGCGGTACGTTCTTTCCGAAGAAAGTGTCCACCGCAGCTCTTGCACACAAACTTAATGGTGCGCCCGACAGGATTCGAACCTGAGACCTCTGCCTCCGGAGGGCAGCGCTCTATCCAGCTGAGCTACGGGCGCTTAGCGCCGTTGCGGGGCGGGATATTACGGCTTTAGTGCTGGGCTGTCTAGTGCTTTTTTAGAAGAAATATCGCGTCTGCTTAGAGTTTGTGCGTTTCGTCCTAAAAGTGAGCGCTAAAGCCTTTAATCCCGCCCCTGCCCTGCTATTCTGCGCTGTTTTTCAACACATCCTGACGTTTATGCATGCCTGTGCTGAAGTAAATTAATGAGACGCCCGCAATAAAAATTCCCCCTACCAGCAGAGAAATTCGCGTATCCGGGTTAATTCCCATCCCGACCAGCACACAAAGCAGGAAGGCGATGGTCAGGTAGTTGGCGTAAGGGAACAGCAGCGACTTAAACGGATGGGTTTTCAGCGCCTGCTGGTGCACCGCACGGAATTTCAACTGGCTTATCAGCACCACGAACCACGGCACCATGCCCGGCAGCACACTGGCGCTGTAGACGTACACAAACACCTTCTCCGGGTTCGGGATGAGGTAGTTCAGGCAGGAGCCAATCAGCAGGCAAAGAATGGTGATGGCAATGCCATACACCGGCACGCCGCCTTTCGAGACGCGGCCCAGGAACGCCGGCAACTGGCGGTTTTTCGACAGCGCATAGAGCATACGCCCACAGCTGTACATGCCGCTGTTGCAGCCGGAGAGCGCCGCCGTCAGCACCACAAAGTTAATGATGCCGGCCGCAGCGGTGATCCCAATCTTCGAGAAGGTCAGTACAAACGGGCTGCCGTGGGTGCCGATCTCATTCCACGGGAAAATGGTGATAATGACGAAGATCGCGCCGACGTAGAAAATCAGGATGCGCCACAGGATGTTGTTAATGGCGCGCTTCAACGTCACCTGCGGGTTTTTGGCTTCGCCGGCAGTGATGCCGACCAGCTCCACGCCCTGATAGGACGCCACAACAATACAGAGCGCAAACAGGAAGCCTTTCCAGCCGCCGGCAAAGAAACCGCCGTGGGTGGTGAGGTTCTCAAAGCCCAGCGCCTGGCCGTGGTTGCCGAAGCCGAAGAAGATCACGCCCAGCCCCACCACGATCATCACAATGATGGTGGTGACTTTAATCAGTGCAAACCAGAACTCAAATTCGCCATAGAGCTTCACCGCAGCCAGGTTAGCGAGCGCCACCAGCGCAATTGCCGCCAGGGCCGGTATCCATTGCGGCAAATCAGGGAACCAGTACTGCACGTAGACGCCTACGGCCGTTATCTCTGAGATCCCCACCGCTATCCACATAAACCAGTAGCTCCAGGCGGTCAGGTAACCGAAGTAAGGGCTGAGGTATTTATGGGCGTAGACGGCAAACGAACCGGCGACCGGCTCCAGGTGCAGCATCTCGCCCATCGCGCGCATGATGAAGAACACAAACAGCCCGGCGACGATGTACGCCAGCAGAACCGACGGCCCCGCCCATTTCAGCGTACTGCCCGCCCCCATAAACAGCCCGACACCAATGGTGCCGCCGAGGGCAATCAGCTCGATATGCCGCGCCTCCAACCCCCGGTGCAACCCTTTTTTCTCTTCGTGACTCGCCATAGATCCTCTGTTTTCGCGTGTTGTGTATGCCTTCCGGACAGGCCGGAATGTTATTTTTTTGGTGGTAGACCGAAAAAAGCAGCGGAACGCTGCCTGGGCAAGCGGACTGTGCCGGGGATTCCCTATAGAAAGAGGATAGGGAAGAAATGGCCCAACCGCCGTCCGGCAGGTGCCTGCCGGGTTTTACCGGGCGCTATGGTTCCGTATTTTCTCAACAGAAGCAAACCAGAATGTGCAAGCCTTGAAGCAAGCTCACCGCTTTTTTTGCAAAAAGTGTGCAAATTACGCCCTGTTGTGCAGGGCGTACGCAGAATCAGAGTTGGTTGGTGAAGTGGTAACGCAGGTATTTCAGCAGTTTTAACTGGCGGCCGAGGCGGCTTGGTTGCAGGAGAAGCCGGTAGAGCCACTCCAGCCCGGTGTTCTGCCAGAATTTCGGCGCACGCTTTACATGGCCGGTAAACACATCGTAGGTACCGCCAACGCCCATATAGAGCGCGTGCGGGTAGAGCGCCCGGCAGTCGCGCATCAGCACTTCCTGCCGCGGTGAGCCCATCGCCACGGTGACAATGGCCGCGCCGCTGGCTTTTACCCGCTCGAACAGTGGCTGGCGCTGCTCCGGCGTGAAGTAGCCGTTCTGGCTGCCGACAATGTTGACGTTCCACTGCGCGCGCAGCTTTTCTTCCGTCTGGGCCAGAATCTCCGGTTTGCCGCCAATCAGGAACACCGGCGTGCCCTCCTGCCCGGCGCGCGCCATCAAGGCTTCCCAGAGATCCGCCCCGGCGATGCGCGACACCTCCGCCCCAGGGTATTTGCGCCGGATAGAGCGCACAATGCTGATGCCGTCGGCGTACTTATACTCCACACCGTTGATCAGCGCGTGCAGGGCAGCGTCGCGTTCTGTCGCCAGCACCTTTTCAGCGTTAATCGCCACCAGTGTGCCGGTGCGCACCTGGCGGCCGGCAAACAGGTGGTCGAGAAACTGCGCCATATTTTTAAAACCCCAAATCTCCAGGCCACGGATGGTGTATTTGGGGACAGAACGTAATGAGTCCATGAATTTCCTTACAGGATGCCGTCCGCCGGGGGCGACGCCTGGGAAACCCTTTCCCCGCGACCGCCGCGCGGCCTTACCAGGCCGCCTGCATCAAGCATCCAGTACAACAGTTTCGCCGCTACCAGACAGGCACCAAAAATCAGGCAGAAGAAGACCACGCGGGAGCCAAAGGCGTCAACGCCCTCGCGTGCCAGCACGATCATATTAAACACTGCCCCAAAACAGAACGCCTGCAACACCGCCGATTTATAGCGGTTGTTCTCCGCTTTGCCCTGCTCATACAGCCAGTCAAACCATTTGATCACCCAACCGACCGCCACGGCACCAAGCGGGATAAACCAGACGCCGCCCATCACCACCAGCGACCCGATAAGCGTGGGCGAGATGGCGAGGCCGGAGTGGTTGTCCAGCACTTCCCAGGTAAAGTAGTTGGCGCTGTTGAGCACTTCCGACGGCCGCCCCGGCCAGAGCCAGCTGGGAATGAACACATAGAAGTCGCGCGCCATCGGCGCCAGCCCCTGGAAGTCGATCTTGTCATAGTTTTGCAGCAGCAGCGCCAGGTTTTCCCACGGCGAGAAGGTGTCGCGCGTCAGGTACAGGAAGGTGTAGAACGCCTCCGCACCGCTCACGTCCAGGCTATAGCGCTTCAGCGCCAGCCAGAACATGCCGACGATGCCGAACACCCCGGCGGCCGCCAGCATCCACAAGGTAATCCAGCCGCGCACAATGCCGATGAACAAAAACAGCGCAAACGCGATGATGATGTTGGCGCGCGTGCCGCCGACGATCATATAGGTCAGGATGCCGAAGGCCACGGTGCTGACCAGGAAGAACAGCCAGCTGCGCAGGTCCTGCCGCAGGAAGTAGACCACCAGCATCGCCGGGATGAAGAAGTAGAAGAAGCGCTTCAGCGCCACACCGGACACCTCACTGGAGAAGATCTCGCTGTAGGCGTTGAGCTTAAACAGCAGGAAGCCGTTGTGCATAAAGAACACGGTGACGGTGCCTATCGCAATCAGCGCCAGCAGCCCCCAGGTGAGGTGCGCCTCTATCCGGTTCAGGGTGAACACCGGTGGCCGCACCGCCGCCGTGGTGGTGCGTATCCGCGTTTTATAGGCCACGTAGTAAATGGCGTAGAAACAGGTGGCCGCCAGCAGCGCCTGCAACAGGAATTCCGGCGGTACCACCGCGACATCAAATTCAAACACCAGCACGCAGGTGAGCGGGAAGCCGAAATAGAAGGTCAGCAGATAGAGCAGCGAGAAAAAGACGTTGAAGTTAAACCGCACCCGGCGAAATTCCCGGTAGCTCAGCGTCAGGATAAACAGCAGCGATGCGAGATAAACCACACTCAGCCCGCCAAATTCGCCCAGCGTCATTGTATCTCCCCCGCTGCCTGCGCCAGGGCGCTTACCCAGCCCTCAATATAGTTTGGGTTGAAGAAGGCGATCGCCTGCTTATCCACCAGCGCCATCTGCCGTTGCGCTTCGCGCACCGTGGCCTCATCCAGCGCATCGCCATAAAACAGCACCGGCAGGTGCTGCTCCGCCAGATCCTGCCAGAACGGGTTTTTGCGGCTCAGCACAAACGGAATGCCGAACTGAATCAGCAAACAGAGCGTACCGATGCCCTGCTGGCGGTTAAAGATAAAGTAGCCGAGGTCGCAGCGTTGCAGCAGCGTCAGGTAGTCCGGAAACGCCATCTGCTCCGTCAGCAGTTGCAGGTTTTCCGCCGGGAACAGTGCCGCGCCCGCCTGCCGGATCTGCGCAATATACGCCTCGTTATTGGCCGGGTAGCCCAGCGGCACCACCACGTTGACCTGGCTGCCGAACTCACGGTGGATCGCCTGCAACGCCTCAATGTGGCGGTTGGTTGGGTCGCCGGAGTTCCCGACCAGAATCGTCAGCGGTTGGCCTTCCACCTGGGTACGCACGGGCGCGGTCAGCGCCGGGTCCATGCGCGTCGGGAAATAGAGCAACGAGGCCGGCACGCGCGGGTGGCGCTGCCGGTAATACTGGATGTCTCCGCGCGTGGCGAACACATGCCCAACCCGCCCTTGCGCCAAACGGCGCAGCAGGTAGAAGGCGCGGAATTTCCAGCCTTTCGCCTCTTCATACAGATCCGCCCCCCAGACATGCCAGTAAACCTGTTGCGGCCGGATCTTGCGCTGCAACAGCGCCAGCCACAGCGCCGGGTTAAATTGCCCGTGCAGGAAAAAGCGTGTCTGCCGATCCTGCTGCGCGCGGCGAACCACGGCCTGCGCCAGCGCCGGTTTATCCGGGAAAACCTCAATCTCAAGGTGACGGAAATCGGCGAACGCGGCGGCGTCAGCGGCGGCGACCATAAAGGCCTGCGCCTGCCCGGCCGGGACGCGCTTCGACAGCACATCGTTAAAGAAGCGCAGCACCGTGAGGTTATGGTGTGGGATGTCAGATCCCAGAACGTGAATAAGTGTTGTCATGCCCGCCTACGATAAATCAGGAAAACAGTGCTACAGAGCAAGAAATAGAGGCAATAGGTGGCCATATACGCCTGTGCCGCCCCCAGCGCGCCGTGTGCCGGAATCAGCCAGTGGGCAAAACCGGTGAGCAGCAGGAACTGGCTCAGCTCGGTGAGCAGGTAAAAACGCAGCGAGGCACGGGCAATCACCAGGTAGCCATAGACATAAGCGCCGACCTTGAACACGTCACCCACCAGTTGCCAGGCGAACAAGTCACGCATTGCGGTAAATTTTTCAGAGAACAGCAGCCAGATCGCCACATCACGCAGCAGCCAGACGCCGAAGCTCACCACCGCCACTGCCGGCAACACGAACGCCAGCGAGCGGCCGATCTCACGGGTGACGGCGGTTTTCTCCGTCAGGCGTGACAGCGTCGGCAGCAGGTAAACGCTGAACGACGCGGTGATAAATTGCAGGTAGGCATCAGAAATGCTGCTCACGCCCTGCCAGATGCCGACGGCGTCCCAGCCGTCGTGCGCGGCCAGCAGGTTACGCATCATGATATAGGCGACCGGCAGGGTCACGGCGGTCATCAGCGCCATCAGCGTGAACTTGGCGTACTGCCCGGCCAGCAGCCGGTCCCAGCCTGGCTTCAGGTCACGCAACGGGAAGCGGCGGCGTTTTGCCAGCAACAGCCCGGCCGGGATCACCGCCAGCGCCGGCACCAGCGCCAGCCCGGCCAGCGCGCCCTCATACCCCCCCAGCCGGACACAGAGGATATACGCCACCAGCCCGATCAGGCTGCCGCCGACAATCGCCAGCGCGTTGCCCAGCGCGTCGCGGTAACCTTTCAGGATCGCCAGGAAAAAGTTGGCGTAGGCGATCCCCATCTGCACCAGCGCCACACTGCGCACCACATTCTGGTAGCGGTCGTGGCCGAACAGCCCGACGCTGACCGGGGCCGCCGCCAGCAGGAACACCAGCGCCAGCAGCGTGGAGAAGCCGAGGATCAGCGTTGACGCGGTGCCGAGCACCGCCCGCAGCCGTGCTTCGTCCTGCTGGTGCTCCGCCACATATTTGGTGACGCCGTTGAAAATACCCGCGCCGGAGAGCACGCCCAGCACGGTGATCAGTTGACGAAAGTTACCCGCCTGCCCGACCCCGCTGGGGCCGAAGCTGACGGCAAGAAGTTTGACCACAATCAGCCCGACGCCAATTTTGACTAACGTCGAGCCTGCGGTCCAGACAGATGCTTTGGCCAGTGACATATCAGGCAAAGAAGCTCAGAAGCGTATTAATGACCGTGCGTTGGTTAACATCAGGCAGGTTGTAGAACAGCGGCAAGCGCACCAGCCGCTCGCTTTCTGCGGTGGTGAAGCGGTCTTCCCCGGCGAAACGGCCAAACTGTTGCCCGGCCGGGCTGCTGTGCAGCGGGATATAGTGGAACACCGTCATGATCTCCGCCTCTTTCATGTAGGCGATCAAGGCGTCACGCTCCGCGATGTCCCGCAGCTTGATGTAGAACATGTGGGCGTTGTGCACGCAACTGGCCGGAATGGCAGGCAGCGAAATGCGGCCCTGTTTTGCCAGCCGTGACAGCGCCTCGTAATAGTTCGTCCAGAGCAGCAGGCGGCGCTGGTTGATGCGGTCAGCCGCTTCCAGTTGCGCCCAGAGATACCCGGCCTGCAGGTCAGACATCAGGTAACTGGAGCCGATGTCCCGCCAGGTGTATTTGTC
This sequence comes from Chimaeribacter arupi, assembly GCF_002858805.1. GTDB lineage: Bacteria > Pseudomonadota > Gammaproteobacteria > Enterobacterales > Enterobacteriaceae > Chimaeribacter > Chimaeribacter arupi. The sequence goes on along the minus strand of NZ_PJZI01000028.1, from coordinate 33,833 downwards.
GACCTGGCCGCGGAAGAACTGGCTGCGGTTGGTGCCTTTTTCACGGATGATCTCGGCCCGCTCAATCAGCGCGCGATCATTGATAAGCGTCGCGCCGCCCTCACCGCCTGCGGTGTAGTTTTTGGTTTCATGGAAGCTGAAGCAGCCGATGTGGCCGATGGTGCCGAGCGCTTTGCCTTTGTATTTCGACATCACGCCCTGGGCGGCATCTTCCACCACGTACAGGTGGTACTTTTCTGCCAGCGCCATGATGGTGTCCATTTCACAGGCCACGCCCGCGTAGTGCACCGGCACGATGGCGCGGGTGTTCTCAGTGATTGCCGCCTCGATTTTGGTTTCATCAATGTTCATGGTATCCGGGCGGATATCCACAAACACGATTTTCGCGCCGCGCAGCACAAAGGCGTTGGCAGTCGAGACAAAGGTGTAGCTCGGCATGATCACTTCATCACCCGCTTTGATGTCGAGCAGCAGCGCGGCCATCTCCAGCGACGCGGTGCAGGACGGGGTGAGCAACACTTTCGGGCAGCCAAAATTCTGTTCAATCCACTGCTGGCAGCGGCGGGTGTAGCCGCCGTCGCCGCACAGTTTGCCGCTGCTCATGGCAGACTGCATGTAATCAATTTCAGTGCCCACTACCGGTGGCGCATTAAATGGAATCATAGGATCACCTGTACAACCAAAATGAAGTGGCCGCCACTGACGCACCACTGCCAATATAGAGACGCATTGCCGCGACGTTTCCGCTCTGGGTCGCCACGTGCAGGTGTGAACGCTGTTCTGCCCGGCACCACTGTTTTGCTGCCTGCATCAGGCACTTGCCCACGCCGCGCCCGGCGGCACCCGGCCAGGCGGCCAGCAAACCGATGCGCGCGTCATGTTCGCCCGTCCGCCGCAGGGTGACAAACCCCTGTGGCCGTTGCTGCTCATCCTCCGCCAGCAGGCAAAGGTGGTCAAAGCTGCCGCGCACCGCGTTGGTGACCCACTGGGCATAGAAGCGGCCGCTGTCCTGCGGCAGGTACCAGGGCGCACGGAACCGGCTGAGGGCAAAAGCGGTGGCCGCGGCCTGTTGCAGGGCGGGAATATCCGCCTCATTGGCAGGCCGGAGGGTCAGTGAATGGGAGGGCGCGGCATCATCCGGCGCGACGGCCAGGGTAAAATCGACTTCCCCTTCCGCCAGGCGGAACCCCAGCCCGGCCAGCCCATCGGCCAGCGGCAGATCGGCGGCCGCAATTTTGGCCTGCACAATCTGGTAAGCATCCAGCCGCTCGCCGGTCAGCGGCGCGGCTTGTGCCGTGAAATGAAGCTTTGCGCTGGTGCGCTGGAAGAAATCACTCTCCCAGGCCAGCGGCTCAATATTGGCGTGGACGCGCATGTAACAGATCCAGCAGGTATTTGCCGTAGCCGGTTTTCGCCAGCGACTGGGCAGCGCGGCGGATCGCCTCGTCATCCAGCCAGCCGTTGCGCCAGCCAATCTCTTCCAGACAGGCAATTTTGAAGCCCTGGCGTTTTTCCACCGTCTGCACGAAGCTGCTCGCCTCGATCAGGCTGTCATGGGTGCCGGTATCGAGCCAGGCGAAGCCGCGCCCCAGCAATTCCACCGTCAGTTCACCGCGGTCCAGGTACATCTGGTTAATCGAGGTGATCTCCAGTTCGCCGCGCACCGACGGTTTTACCTGTTTGGCGAACTCGACCACCTGCGCATCATAGAAATAGAGGCCGGTCACCGCCCAGTTGGAACGCGGTTTGACCGGCTTCTCCTCCAGCGACAGGGCGCGGAAGTTCTCGTCAAATTCCACCACACCGAAGCGCTCCGGGTCCATCACCTGATAGCCGAACACCGTGGCACCGCGCTCACGCGCCGCCACATTTTTCAGTTTCGGGCTGAACGCCTGGCCGAAATAGATGTTGTCGCCCAGCACCAGGCAGGTAGGCTCGCCGTTGATGAATTCTTCACCAATCAGGAACGCCTGCGCCAGCCCGTCCGGGCTGGCCTGCACCTCATACTGCAGGCGGATGCCGAACTCTTCGCCGCTGCCCAGCAAACGCTGGTAAGAGGCCATATCCTCCGGCGTGGAGATAATCAGGATGTCGCGGATACCCGCCAGCATCAGCACCGACAGCGGATAGTAAATCATCGGCTTGTCGTAAATCGGCAGCAGCTGTTTGGATACGCCGCGGGTGATGGGGTGAAGCCGGGTGCCGGAGCCGCCCGCCAGAATAATGCCTTTCATATGCTCTCCAGTCCCGCCTCGGCGGGGAATCGTTCAGCCCTAAACGCTCCGGGGAGGTGCGGCTCAGCGCCACACCCCTTTGGTATCCACAATCCACGGCTGGCGGATGTCCGCCGCCGGAATGGCGTTAAATACCTGATGGTCTACCAGCATCACCACCACGTCCGCACGCTGCAACGCCTCATCGAGGCCCACCAGCGTGGTGTGGCCGGTCAACGCGGGCGGCAGGTGGTCAACATGCGGCTCGACGACCAGCGTGTCGCCGCGGTGCCATTCAGCGATCATCTTCGCGACTTCCACCGCCGGGCTTTCGCGCAGGTCATCAATGTTGGGTTTGAACGCCAGGCCAAAGCAGGCGATGGTCACCTCTGAGGCGCGCTGGTCATTGGCGGCCAGGCAATCCGCCACGGCAGCTTTGACCTGCTCCACCACCCAATGCGGTTTGCTGTCATTCACTTCACGCGCAGTGCGGATAAGCCGCGCCAGATCCGGGTTCTGTGCCACGATAAACCACGGGTCAACCGCGATACAGTGGCCGCCGACACCGGGGCCGGGTTGCAGGATGTTGACGCGCGGGTGGCGGTTCGCCAGCCGGATCAGCTCCCAGACGTTGATGCCCTGTGCAGCGCAGATCAGTGACAGCTCATTAGCGAAGGCGATGTTCACATCGCGGAAGCTGTTTTCGGTGAGTTTGCACATCTCTGCGGTGCGCGCGTTGGTTTCCACGCACTCCCCTTCCAGGAAGATGTTGTACAGCGCGCTGGCGCGGGCGGAACAGGCGGGCGTCATGCCGCCGATCACCCGGTCATTCTTGATAAGCTCCACCATCACCTGCCCCGGCAGCACGCGCTCCGGGCAATAGGCGATGTTGACGTCCGCCTGGTCACCTGCCTGCTGCGGGAAGGTCAAATCCGGGCGTGAGTCCGCCAGCCAACCGGCCATCTGCTCAGTGGCACCCACCGGCGAGGTGGACTCGAGGATCACCAGATCGCCCTTTTTCAGCACGGTGGCGATGGCGCGGGCCGCGGCCTCGACATACACCATGTCGGGCTGATGGTCGCCTTTAAACGGGGTCGGCACCGCGATCAGGAACGCATCGGCGGGCTGCGGGGCAATCACCGCGCGGAGGTACTTCTCCTCCACGGCGCGTTTGACCACCACATCCAGATCCGGCTCGACGATGTGAATCGCGCCGCGGTTGATGGTTTCCACCGCGTGTGGGTTGATGTCCACACCGATCACGTTTTTCTGGCGGGAGGCAAAGGCCGCCGCCGTCGGCAGGCCGATGTAGCCCAGGCCGATCACAGAGATAGTTTCAAAACTCATGGCTTCACCTGATGGGTCTTTAATGCGTGAAGAATACGCTGGCAGGCGTGTCCGTCGCCGTAAGGGTTATGCGCCCGGCTCATGGCGTGATATTCGTTTTCATCGTTCAGCAGGCGGGTCACCTCCTGCACGATTTTTGCCATGTCAGTGCCGACCAGCCGCACGGTGCCGGCGTCCACGGCTTCCGGGCGCTCTGTGGTATCGCGCATCACCAGTACCGGTTTGCCGAGCGACGGGGCTTCTTCCTGAATGCCGCCGGAGTCGGTGAGGATCAGGTAGGCGCGATCCATCAGATAGACAAACGGCAGGTAGTCCTGCGGTTCAATCAGGAAAACGTTGCCGATGCCGCTGAGGATGCGGTTAACCGGCTCGCTGACATTCGGGTTGAGGTGCACCGGGTAGACCACCTGCACATCCGGGTGCTGGCGGGCAATCTCGGCCAGGGCGGTACAGATACGCTCAAACCCGCCGCCGAAGCTTTCGCGCCGGTGGCCGGTTACCAGTATCAGTTTCTTGTTATTGTCTAAAAAGGCGTAGCGCTGGGCCAGCTCCCCGACCAGCGCCGCGTTACCGAGGATGCGGTCACGCACCCACAGCAGCGCGTCAATCACCGTATTGCCGGTGACCACGATGCGGTCTTCCGGTGTGGACTCGCTCAGCAGGTTGCGGCGCGAATTCTCCGTCGGCGCAAAGTGCCAGGTGGCGAGGGTGCCGGTAAGCTTGCGGTTGGCCTCTTCCGGCCAGGGGGAAAAGAGATCGCCGGTGCGTAACCCGGCCTCCACATGGCCGACCGGGATGCGCTGGTAAAACGCCGCCAGGCTGGTGGCCATGGTGGTGGTGGTATCGCCGTGCACCAGCACCACGTCCGGCCGGAACGCCTCCAGCACCGGCTTCAGCCCCTCAAGGATGCGGCAGGTGATTTCGGTCAGCCCCTGGCCGGGACGCATAATGTTGAGATCAAAATCGGGTTCAATATCGAACAGACGCAGAACCTGATCCAACATCTCACGATGTTGAGCCGTTACGCATACTTTTGCTTCAAAGGCCTCATCCTGGGCCAGAGCGTGTACCAGCGGGGCCATTTTAATGGCTTCCGGGCGGGTGCCGAAAACAGTCAACACTTTCACAGCGAATCTCTTTTAAGTCGTGGGGACGCGGCCCGCGGGTGCCTGGCGCGTCCGTTTATCGTTCAGTTAAGCCCGTCGGCGCACCAGAGCAATTCCCGCGCCGATCAACGCTCCCACAACGCCCCACATTACCATCAGGAATGCGCGGCGCGGGCTATCACGCGTCACCGGCTCCTCCGGTGTACGCAGATAGCGATAGGTCTGGAATTTTGCATCTAACGTCGGCCCTACGTTGAGGGTCGATAACATGGCCCGGTTCTGATCGTAACTGATGTCATAACTCGGGCCGGACGCCTGTAAAGACTCCAGGCGGGCCTGCAACATGGGCGTGCCCAATAAAAACATGTCGGAATCCGGCAACTGCTCAGCCGGGGTATCCGTCTGGCTGCGGCTGATGTTTTGCTGGCGGGCAATTTTCAGCGCCTGCTCCACGCTGTTCAATGCACGCTTATACACGGCCGCGGCCACGGCTTCCTGGCGTTTGACCTGCGCCAGCATCGAGACGGTGCGCGCTGCCCACGCCCCCTGCAATTCATCGTTCAGGTGTTGCACTGCCCGCTGGCTGGCAAAAGCCACATACTGACGCAACAGCGTATTGGCATCCACGGCGGTTTCTGCCGTGAGTTTCACATTGTCATTCAGGAATTTTTTATCATCACGCGGGGTGAACTGGATGGTGCTAATCAGCCTGTCCAGTAACGCCGCATCCGCTTTGACATCATTTTCCTGACGTTGTTTGTAATAATCCGTTTGCAACCAGAAATCGCGGCGCGTGTCATACGCCGCCAGTTGCATAATGAATTCATTATAGGCTTCATCTGAGATCGAAGGCTGCTCACCCAACGGCGCAACGGCGGCCCGCATATCGAGGTTACGCAGGAACTGCTGCTGCGAATAGTAACCGCCCAGGTTATTGACCGTCGGCCGGTCAGTGATGGCCGTGGTGCTCCACTTTTGTACCATCAGATAAGAGACGCCCAGCGCCAGCGCGGCAAACAGCAAAGCCAGCCCGATAATCCAGCGTTTGCCGCGCCACAGCGCACAGCACAGCCCGCGGATATCCAGTTCATTTTCTACAGGGTGTGTCTTGGAAGTCGCTAACGTCTCAGATTTCATCACTGCCGGAACACCTCGGGTTAAGATACGTGCTTATTGATCGTGGAGCGGCGCATACGGCGCTTGATACGTTTGATAAACCGGGCAACGCGCCAGGCGCGTTTGATGCAGTAGCCATACAGCAGAAACGCCAGCAGGAACAGCAACAGCATCATCCATTCCGGCACAAACACCAGCCGTTCACCAATCACCCCGATCGCCGCCAGAATGGCCGCGGCCAGCGTAATCAGCACGAACGCCTGCCGGGAAGAGAACCCGGCGCGCATAATCAGGTGGTGGATGTGCTGGCGGTCCGGCGAGAAGGGGCTCATGCCCTTGCGCAGGCGGCGGTACATGATGGCGATCATGTCCATCAGCGGGATGGCAATCAGCCACAGCGCCGTGACCGGGTTCATCGGCGGGGTTGGCCCCTGGGTGCTCTGCATCAGGATCCAGATAGCGGTAAAGCCAATCAGCGTGCTGCCGGCATCCCCCATAAACACCTTATAACGACGGCCCAATGCGCCGAGGTTAAGCAGGATATAGGGGATGATGGCGGCAATCATCGCGAAGCACCAGAGCGCCAGATCGACATGCCCGGCCTGATAGACCAGGATGCCCATCGCCCCGAAGGAGACGCAGGAAAGCCCGCCCAGCAGGCCGTCAATGCCGTCCACCATGTTGAAGGCGTTGATCGCCGCCCACACGGCAAACAGCGTGACCAGATAACCAAACGGCCCCAGCACCATCTCCCACGGCCCCAGGATATGCCCCAGGCTTTTCAGCGTCAGCCCGGCGAACACCATCATGGCGATACCGACCAGCGCCTGCACCAGCGCACGGATTTTCACGCTGATGTCATAGCGGTCATCCAGCGCACCGACCAGAACCAGCACACCGGCGCAACTCAGGTACAGCAGGGAATGGGGGATATGGAAATCGGAAATCAGGAAGGTAAAACAGATACCGGCGAAAACCGAAATGCCGCCGACCAGCGGGATCAACCCCTGATGACGTTTACGGTAGTTAGGTTTATCAACGAGACCAATTTTCTTCGCGACTTTACGGGCAGCAAATAAAAAACAGAAGGAAAACAGGAAGATAAAGAGAAGATCAGTACTCATAGTGAGTAGATTCACAGTTAACAGCTCTCTGCAAAATGATAAGGCACTTTGGTTTGCAACCTGGCAATGTCATAAACCCTCGCGGCCTTACAGTCCTATCCTATGGTGACAGTTATGGTTGTGGCGTGTCAAAAACCTTACGGATTGCGCTGCGTGCTCACCCGGAAAATCCATTAACTTAGAAAAACAGTCACTAAAACGCCATCCGTCATTATCTGAATATGACATTCATGAAACTTTTAATGGCTTATCGTAACTATCAAAAGCAAAAAACGCCACGACTTAGCGTGGCGTTCCCCGAGTTTTACAGAATTATGAGCGCTTCATCATGTCGAAGAATTCATCATTCGTTTTGGTCATCGCGAGTTTATTAATGAGGAATTCCATCGCGTCGATTTCACCCATCGGGTGAATAATCTTACGGAGGATCCACATTTTTTGCAGTTCTTCCTGCGTGGCCAGTAACTCTTCTTTACGCGTACCGGAGCGGTTGTAATCAATCGCCGGGAAGACACGTTTTTCAGCAATTTTACGCGCCAGGTGCAGTTCCATGTTACCTGTACCTTTAAATTCTTCGTAAATCACTTCGTCCATCTTCGAACCGGTATCGACCAGCGCGGTGGCGATGATGGTCAGGCTGCCGCCCTCTTCCATGTTACGTGCCGCACCGAAGAAGCGTTTCGGACGGTGCAGGGCGTTGGCGTCCACACCACCGGTCAGCACCTTGCCGGAGGCCGGCACCACGGTGTTGTAGGCACGCGCCAGACGGGTGATGGAGTCGAGCAGGATGATCACGTCTTTTTTGTGCTCAACCAGGCGCTTGGCCTTCTCGATCACCATTTCCGCAACCTGTACGTGACGGGAAGCCGGTTCGTCGAAGGTCGACGCAACCACTTCACCTTTCACCAGACGCTGCATCTCGGTCACTTCTTCCGGGCGCTCGTCAATCAGCAGCACCATCAGCACGCAGTCCGGGTGGTTATAGGCGATGCTCTGCGCAATGTTCTGCAGCAGCATGGTCTTACCGGCTTTCGGCGGTGCCACGATCAGGCCACGCTGGCCGCGGCCAATCGGGGAGGCCAGGTCCAGCACGCGTGCGGTGATGTCTTCGGTGGAACCGTTGCCGCGTTCCATACGCAGACGGGAATTGGCATGCAGCGGGGTAAGGTTTTCGAACAGGATTTTGTTGCGGGCGTTTTCTGGTTTGTCGTAGTTGACTTCGTTAACTTTCAGCAGCGCGAAATAACGCTCACCCTCTTTCGGGGGACGAATCTTACCGGAAATGGTGTCACCGGTACGAAGGTTAAAGCGGCGGATTTGGCTGGGAGAAACGTAGATGTCATCAGGACCGGCGAGGTAGGAGCTGTCTGCAGAACGGAGGAAGCCGAAGCCATCCTGCAATATCTCCAGTACGCCGTCGCCGAAGATATCCTCACCACTCTTCGCATGTTGCTTAAGAATGGAGAAGATAATGTCTTGTTTGCGCATACGGGCCAGGTTTTCCAGCCCCATATTTTCGCCGAGAGTAATCAGCTCAGAAACCGGCGTGTTCTTTAATTCGGTAAGATTCATAATGGTGGGTTCTTAAACTCGGGGTATGTCTCGAACTTTGTCGTGAATGGTATGGCAGCGAATTCCGTGCCTGTTTACTGGCATTCAATCTCAGTGCGTTTTATCTGAAGAGAGACCGTGAGCAAAATTACGGTATTCATGAAAATGTGGCAGACTGAGAACGAAAATGCCTAAATGATTTTAGCAAAACCGTGTGACTGTTAAATGCATCGTAAGTTTCGTGCTGGTGAAGAATAACGTGATGTTATTGCCGCGCAGAAAGCGATGCGTTCAACACAGAGCAAACCCGGAAGGTTCAGGATCTACACTGTTTTAGGATTCAAACTACTTTAGGATTCAAACTACAGGTAAGTTCTATATGCAGTAGAAGTAAACTTAACACGCTTCTTTGCAGGCGTCTAGCGGCCAACGTGAATTTCACATTCCCCGCTAAACACCTGGCTTATCGGACGTCCGTGCCGATTACATATTGGCGGTCAGGAACTCTTTCAGCTGACCTTTAGACAGCGCGCCCACCTTGGTGGCAGCGACTTCACCGTTCCGGAACAACAGCAGGGTCGGGATACCGCGGATGCCGTATTTCGGCGCGGTTCCTGGGTTGTCATCGATGTTCAGCTTGGCGATGGTCAGCTTGCCGTCAAACTCTTGCGCAATTTCATCCAGAATCGGAGCAATCATCTTACAAGGACCACACCACTCTGCCCAGAAATCGACCAGAACCAGCCCCTCGGCTTTCAGCACATCGGTGTCGAAACTGTCGTCAGTCAGGTGAATAATTTTATCGCTCATGTTTTACTCCAAAGGATTATGTCTACCTAGTTGATGTAGCATTAACCAACATTAGGTTGACTTTATTTCACCGGATACGCTTTCGTAAAGCAATAGTTAGCTGATATTCTACCACACTATGAGCAAAACACACTTAACCGAACAGAAGTTTTCCGACTTCGCCCTGCATCCGCTCGTCGTAGAAGCCCTTGAAAAGAAAGGCTTTCACAACTGCACGCCTATTCAGGCGTTAGCACTGCCGATTACCGTCTCCGGACGGGACGTCGCGGGTCAGGCGCAAACCGGTACCGGCAAGACGCTGGCGTTTCTGGCGTCTACTTTCCACTATTTATTGTCGCACCCGGCTGACGCCAACCGTCAGACCAACCAGCCGCGCGCCCTGATCATGGCACCGACCCGTGAGCTGGCCGTCCAGATCCATGCGGATGCGGAAGCGCTGGCCCAGGTGACCGGCCTGAAACTCGGCCTGGCCTACGGCGGTGATGGCTACGACAAACAGCTCAAAGTGCTGGAGAGCGGCGTTGACATCCTGATCGGTACGACCGGCCGCCTGATCGACTACGCCAAGCAGAACTACATTAACCTGGGCGCTATTCAGGTTGTGGTGCTGGATGAAGCTGACCGCATGTTCGACCTCGGCTTTATTAAAGACATCCGCTGGCTGTTCCGCCGGATGCCGCCGGCTGACCAGCGCCTGAACATGCTGTTCTCCGCCACCCTCTCCTACCGGGTGAAAGAGCTGGCGTTCGAGCATATGAACAATGCGGAATCCATTGAAGTGGAACCGGAACAGAAAACCGGCCACCGCATTCAGGAAGAGCTGTTCTATCCGTCGAACGAAGAAAAGATGCGCCTGCTGCAAACGCTGCTGGAAGAAGAGTGGCCGGATCGCTGCATTATTTTCGCCAACACCAAACACCGTTGTGAGGACATCTGGGGCCACCTGGCTGCGGACGGTCACCGCGTCGGCCTGCTGACCGGCGACGTTGCCCAGAAAAAACGCCTGCGTATTCTGGATGATTTCACCAAAGGCAACATCGACATCCTGGTGGCGACAGACGTCGCGGCGCGCGGCCTGCACATCCCGGCGGTGACGCACGTCTTTAACTATGACCTGCCTGACGACTGCGAAGACTATGTGCACCGCATCGGCCGGACCGGCCGCGCCGGGGCCAGCGGCCACTCCATCAGCCTCGCCTGTGAAGAGTATGCGCTGAACCTGCCGGCGATTGAGGCCTATACCGGCCACAGCATCCCGGTGAGCAAATACAACAGCGATGCGCTGCTGACCGGCCTGCCGGCACCGAAACGCCTGGCCCGTGCCCGTACCGGCAACGGCCCGCGCCGCAACGGTTCCGCACCGCGCCGTAACAACGGGGCGCCCCGTACCAACCGTAAACGTCCGGGCTAATCACGATGCTCAGCTCCTCCCTCTATGCCGCCATCGATCTGGGCTCCAACAGTTTCCATATGTTGGTGGTGCGGGAGGTGGCGGGCAGCATCCAGACGCTGGCACGGATCAAACGCAAAGTCCGGCTGGCCGCCGGGCTGGGCCATGATAACCGGCTGTCACCCGAGGCGATGCAGCGCGGCTGGCAGTGCCTGAAACTCTTCTCTGAACGCTTGCAGGACATCCCGCGCGATCAGGTGCGGGTAGTGGCGACTGCCACGCTGCGGCTGGCGACCAACGCGGATGAGTTCCTGGAGAAAGCGCAGGCGATCCTGGGCTGCCCGATTCAGGTCATCACGGGGGAAGAAGAGGCGCGCCTTATCTATCACGGCGTGGCACACACCACCGGCGGCCCGGATCAGCGCCTGGTGGTCGACATCGGCGGCGGCAGCACCGAGCTGGTGACCGGCACGGGCGCGCAAGCCACCGCCCTGTTCAGCCTGTCGATGGGTTGCGTTACCTGGCTGGAGCGCTATTTCGGCGACCGCACTCTGGGCAAAGCGAATTTTGACCGGGCTGAAGAGGCCGCGCTGGCAATGATTGCGCCGGTGGCCGGGGCGCTGATGGCGAAAGGCTGGCAGATTTGCGTCGGGGCGTCCGGCACGGTGCAGGCGTTGCAGGAGATCATGGTGGCGCAGGGCATGGATGAACACATCACCCTGCCCAAGCTGCAACAGCTGAAGCACCGCGCCATCCAGTGCGGCAAGCTGGAGGAGCTGGAAATTGAGGGGCTGACGCTTGAGCGTGCGCTGGTGTTCCCCAGCGGCCTGTCGATTCTGATCGCCATCTTTAAAGCGCTGAACATCGATACCATGACGCTGGCCGGCGGCGCGCTGCGTGAAGGGCTGGTGTACGGCATGTTGCACCTGCCGGTGGAGCAGGACATCCGCCACCGCACGCTGCGCAATGTGCAGCGCCGCTACCTGCTGGACAGCGACCAGGCTTCACGCGTGGCCCAGCTGGCAGAAAGTTTTGCCCTGCAACTGGAACAGGACTGGCAACTGGATGCGCGCGCGCGCGAACTGCTCAACAGCGCCTGCCTGATCCATGAAATCGGCCTCAGTGTGGATTTCCGCCAGGCCCCGCAGCATGCCGCTTACCTGATCCGTCACCTTGATCTGCCCGGCTTTACCCCGGCGCAGAAAAAGTTGTTGGCGACGCTGCTGCAAAACCAGAACAGCACCCTCGACCTCACGCTGCTTGACCAGCAAAACGCGTTGCCGCCGCGTCAGGCTCAGCGCCTCTGCCGGCTGTTACGGCTGGCGATTATCTTTGCCAGCCGCCGCCGCGATGACACCCTGCCGGCGGTGCGCCTGCAGGCTGACGGGGACGCGCTGTTGGTACAGGTGCCGCAAGGCTGGCTGGAGCAGCACCCGCTGCGGGCCGAGGAGCTGGAGCATGAAAGCCACTGGCAGAGTTATGTCCATTGGCCGTTAACGGTAGAAGAGGTGGCGTAACGCCTGCTCAGCAAAAAGCCCGGCAAGCCGGGCTTTTTGCTGTCTGTCATGGGCGATCGCGCCGGGGGTGAGGCGTGGCCGCGTCAGCCGCCGCGCGCTTTTGCCAGCATTTCACGGATATTGGCCAGGCTGGACTGCCCTTTTTGCATCCGCTCCTGCGCGCTCACCACTTTTCGCTCGGTTTCCCACGCCAGATCGTCCTGCGGCAACTCCAGCAGAAAACGGCTCGGCTCCGGGCGCACCAGCTCGCCATACTGACGGCGTTCGCGGCACAGGGTAAACACCAGCTCTTTTTGTGCGCGGGTAATGCCGACGTACGCCAGGCGGCGCTCTTCGTCCACATTCTCTTCATCAATACTGCTCTGGTGCGGCAGCAGGCCCTCTTCCATGCCGACCAGAAAGACGTAAGGGAACTCCAGCCCTTTGGAGGCGTGCAGCGTCATCAGCTGAACCTGATCCGTCTCCTCATCGCTTTCGCCGCGCTCCATCATGTCGCGCAGGGTAAAGCGCGTCACCACCTGCGCCAGCGTCATCGGCTCGTCGAGGTCGGTGCCTTCGAGCATTTCAGTCATCCAGCTGAACAGCTGGTTCACGTTCTTCATGCGCATTTCGGCAGCTTTCGCGCTGGGCGACGTCTCATAAAGCCAGCTTTCGTAGTCGATGCCGTGGATCAGGTCACGCACCGCGGCCACCGGGGTGCGTTCGGCCAGATCGGCAATCCCTTTCAGCCAGTGGGTAAAGCGCTGCAACGATTCCAGCCCGCGCCCGGTCAGGTACTGGCCCAGCCCCAAATCGAAACTGGCGGCAAACAGGCTTTTATTGCGCTGGTTGGCCCATTCGCCCAGTTTTTGCAGCGTCGCCGGGCCGATTTCCCGTTTCGGCGTATTGACGATGCGCAGGAAGGCGCTGTCATCCCCTTCATTGGTCAGGATGCGCAGATAGGCGAGCAAATCTTTAATCTCCGGCCGGGAGAAGAATGAGGTGCCGCCGGAAATGCGGTACGGGATGCGGTTTTGCATCAGCATCTTTTCAAACAGCCGCGACTGGTGGTTACCGCGGTAGAGAATCGCATAGTCGCTGTACTGGGTTTTCCGCACGAAGCGGTGGGCGATCAGTTCCCCGACCACCCTTTCCGCCTCGTGATCTTCATTATTGGCGGTCACCACTTTCAGCGCCTCGCCGTAACCCAGTTCTGAGAACAGGCGCTTCTCAAACACGTGCGGGTTGTTGGCGATCAGGATATTGGCCGCTTTCAGGATGCGCCCGGTGGAGCGGTAATTCTGCTCCAGCTTGATCACCTGCAACGCCGGGAAATCCTCTTTCAGCAGCACCAGGTTCTGCGGCCGCGCGCCGCGCCAGGAGTAAATCGACTGGTCGTCATCGCCCACCACGGTAAAGCGCGCGCGGTTGCCCACCAGCAGCTTCACCAGTTCATACTGGCTGGTGTTGGTATCCTGGTATTCATCCACCAGCAGGTAGCGGATGCGGTGCTGCCAGCGTTCGCGCACCTCTTCATTGCGTTGCAGCAGCAGCGTCGGCAGCAGGATCAGGTCGTCAAAGTCCAGCACGTTGCAGGCCCGGAGGTGATCGTGGTACAGGCCGTAACAGTGGGCGAACAGCTTTTCGCGCTCGGATCGCGCCAGGCCTGCTGCGCCTTGTGGATCGACCAGATCGTTTTTCCAGTTTGAGATCGTGGAGATCAATTGCTGGAGCAGGGTCTTGTCGTTTTCCAGCCATTTTTCGGTCAGTTCTTTCAGCAGCGCCAGCTGATCCTGATCGTCAAACAGCGAGAAATTGGATTTCATGCCGAGTGCGGCATATTCACGTTTAATAATCTCCAGCCCCAGTGTATGGAAAGTAGAGATCATCAGCCCGCGCGCCTCCTTGCGGCCCATGGTCTGGGCGACACGCTCTTTCATCTCGCGCGCGGCCTTGTTGGTAAAGGTCACGGCAGCAATCTGGCGTGCCTGATAACCACACTCACGGATCAGGTGGGCGATTTTGTTGGTGATCACCCGGGTTTTACCGGAGCCGGCCCCGGCCAGAACCAGACAGGGTCCTGTGACAAATTCGACGGCGTGTTGTTGGCTGGGGTTTAATCGCATGGCGCTATTTTGCTCAAGAGATGGACGGGCGGCGATTGTATCAGAAAGGCGGGCGGAGATTGACCGCCTTTACTTTCGGATTCTCGTGCAGTAAACCGGCAGGTTGTCCACATCCGGCGCGGCGGGTGGTAAAGTAGGCCCTGACATTCATTTCGTAAAAAAGGCTTTATTATGGCGAATACTGCGTCTGCACTGCATATCCTGGTCGATACCGAACAACAGGCCTACGACATTCTGGATAAACTGGCGCAAGGTGCCGACTTCCAGGAGCTGGCCCGCAAGCATTCTACCTGCCCGTCCAAGCGCGCCGGCGGCTCGCTGGGTGAATTCCGCAAAGGCGACATGGTGCCGGCGTTTGACAAAGCGGTGTTCAGCTGCGAATTGCTGAAACCTTACGGGCCGGTCAAAACCCAGTTTGGTTACCACATCATTAAGGTGCTGTACCGCAACTGACCGGCGGCGGCAGGCATAAAAAAGGGCGACATGATGTCGCCCTTTTCTGTTTGCGCCGTGGTTAGCCGGCGACGGCGATGCGTTTCATGTCCGTCATGTAACCACGCAGTTTGCGGCCCACCGATTCGATCGGGTGGTTGCGGATCGCTTCGTTGACGTCACGCAGTTGCGCGTTGTCTACCGCGGTGCCGGCCACCGAGGTGCCCAGATCGCCGGTTTGCAGCGAGGCCATGAATTTCTCTTTCAGCAGCGGTACGGCTGCGTTGGCGAACAGGTAGTTGCCGTACTCGGCGGTGTCGGAGATCACCACGTTCATCTCATACAGGCGCTTGCGGGCCACGGTATTGGCGATCAGCGGCAGCTCGTGCAGCGATTCGTAGTAAGCGGATTCTTCAATGATCCCGGCATCGACCATGGTTTCAAACGCCAGCTCAACCCCGGCTTTCACCATCGCGATCATCAGCACGCCGTGGTCGAAGTACTCCTGCTCATCAATTTTGCCCTCTTGCTGCGGCGCATTCTCAAACGCGGTCGCGCCGGTCTCTTCACGCCAGGTCAGCAGTTTCACATCGTCTGCCGCCCAGTCCGCCATCATGCCGCTGGAGAATTCGCCGGAGATGATGTCATCCATATGTTTCTGGAACAGCGGTGCCATGATGCCTTTCAGCTGTTCAGACAGCGCATTGGCACGCAGTTTCGCCGGGTTGGAGAGGCGGTCCATCATCAGGGTGATGCCGCCCTGCTTCAGCGCTTCGGTGATGGTTTCCCAGCCGAACTGAATCAGTTTTTCTGCGTAGGCCGGGTCAGTGCCGTCTGCCACCAGTTTGTCAAAGCAGAGCAGCGAACCGGCCTGCAACATGCCGCACAGGATGGTCTGCTCACCCATCAGGTCAGATTTCACTTCGGCCACAAAAGAGGATTCCAGCACGCCGGCGCGGTGGCCGCCGGTCGCGGCAGCCCACGCCTTGGCGATCGCCATGCCTTCACCTTTCGGGTCATTTTCCGGGTGAACGGCGATAAGCGTCGGTACGCCAAAGCCGCGTTTGTACTCTTCACGCACTTCGGTACCGGGGCACTTCGGCGCCACCATCACAACGGTGATGTCTTTACGGATCTGCTCACCCACTTCCACGATGTTGAAGCCGTGGGAGTAGCCCAGTGCCGCACCCTCTTTCATCAGCGGCTGTACGGCTTTGACGACCGCGCTGTGCTGTTTGTCCGGGGTCAGGTTAACCACCAGATCAGCCTGTGGGATCAGCTCTTCATAGGTGCCGACCTTGAAGCCGTTTTCTGTCGCTTTACGCCAGGAGGCGCGTTTTTCGTTAATCGCTTCCTGACGCAGGGCATAGGCGATGTCCAGGCCGGAGTCGCGCATGTTCAGGCCCTGGTTAAGGCCCTGTGCACCACAGCCCACAATCACCACTTTTTTCCCTTTCAGGTAGCCGGCTTCGTCGGCAAATTCGTCGCGGGACATAAAGCGACATTTACCCAATTGGGCCAGCTGCTGGCGCAGGTTCAGGGTGTTGAAGTAATTAGCCATGGTCAGACTCCGTTTGATGTTGTGTTCGCTGTTTTTTTCACTTCCCCCTCTCTGTGGGGGGGAATTCGTTGAAATCCACTATAGGCTATGCCGCGCATTGCTTAAATTGATATATTACGAATCTGTCATTGCATAAACTGCAACATGTGACCGCCTTCACACCCCTGCCAGGAGCCTGACAACTGCCCTATGGATATCCGTGACCTGAAACTGTTCCTGCACCTGACTGAAAGCCGCCATTTCGGCCGCACCGCCAAAGCGATGCATGTCAGCCCGTCCACGCTGTCACGCCAGATCCAACGTCTGGAGGAGAGCATCGGCCAGCCGCTGTTCCTGCGCGACAACCGCACCGTGCAACTTACCGATGCCGGTGAACAGGTGCGCGGGTTCGCCCAGCAAACGTTGCTGCAATACCAGCAGTTGCGCCACGCGCTGGGGCAGAAAGGGCCGACGCTGACCGGCGAGCTGCGGCTGTTCTGCTCAGTGACGGCGGCCTACAGCCACCTGCCGCCGATCCTTGATCGCTTCCGTGCCAAATACCCGTTGGTAGAAATCAAGCTGACCACCGGCGACGCCGCCGACGCGGTACAGAAGGTGCAATCCAACGAGGCCGACCTCGGCATTGCCGGGCGGCCGGAAGCACTGCCCACCAGCATCGGCTTTACCAAAATCGGCGAGATCCCGCTGGTGCTGATCGCCCCGGCGCTGCCGGGCGCAGTGCGCAGCCAGGCCTCAGAGCCGCAACCTGACTGGTCACAGATTCCGTTTATCCTGCCGGAACATGGCCCGGCACGCCGCCGCATCGATTTATGGTTCCGCCGCCACCACATCACCAACCCACAGATTTACGCCACAGTGTCAGGGCATGAGGCGATTGTGTCGATGGTGGCGCTGGGGTGCGGCATTGCGCTGATCCCGGACGTGGTGCTGGATAACAGCCCGGAGCCGGTGCGCAGCCGCATCTCGGTGCTGGACCATATTTCGCTGGTCGCACCGTTTGAACTGGGGGTTTGCGTGCAGAAAAAACGGCTGAGCGAAACGCTGATTGAGGCGTTCTGGGGGCTGCTGTAAGCCAAAAAAAACGGGCCGCCTGAGCGACCCGTTTATGCGGTTAAGCCATGCTAGCCCGCCAGGAAAAAGCGGAACGACGGGTTGTTGGTTTCGTCGTGGCAGTCGTAGCCGAGCGCCGTCAGGTGGCGGTCAAATTCCGGCTCCTGCTCACCCAGCTCAAACGCCGCCAGTACCCGGCCGTAATCTGTGCCGTGGCTGCGGTAGTGGAACAGTGAGATGTTCCAGTGGGTGCCGAGGGTATGCAGGAATTTCAGCAGTGCGCCCGGTGATTCCGGGAATTCAAAGCTGTAAAGGCGCTCGCGCAGCGGTTTGCTTGGGCGGCCGCCGACCATGTAGCGCACATGCAGCTTGGCCATTTCATCATCTGAAAGATCCACCACCTTGTAGCCACCGGCGCTGAGATCGTCGAGGATCTCCTGCCGCTCCAGAGAGCCGCGCGTCAGCCGCACCCCCACAAAAATGCAGGCATTATCGGCATCGGCATAGCGGTAGTTGAACTCCGTGACGGAACGGCCGCCGAGCAACTGGCAGAATTTCAGGAAGCTGCCCTTCTGCTCCGGGATGGTCACCGCCAGCAGCGCTTCACGCTGCTCGCCCAGTTCACAACGCTCAGAGACATAACGCAGGCCGTGGAAATTGAGGTTGGCCCCCGACAGCACATGCGCCAGCCGCTCGCCCTGAATATTGTGCTGCTGCACATATTTCTTCATCCCGGCCAGCGCCAGCGCGCCGGACGGCTCGGCAATCGCCCGCACATCCTCGAACAGATCTTTGACTGCGGCGCAGATGGCGTCACTGTCAACGGTGATCACATCGTCGAGATACTCCCGGCAGAGCCGGAACGTCTCATTGCCGATGCGCTTCACTGCCACCCCTTCGGCAAACAGCCCGACGCGCGGCAAATCCACCGGTTCCCCGGCATCCAGCGCGGCGCGTAAACAGGCGGAGTCCGCCGCTTCCACGCCAATCACTTTGATCTGCGGCATCAGTTGTTTGATCAGTACCGCGACACCGGCCGCCAGCCCGCCGCCGCCCACCGGCACGAACACCCGGTCGAGGTGTGCGTCCTGTTGCAGCAATTCCATCGCCAGCGTGCCCTGCCCGGCAATCACCGCCGGGTGGTCAAACGGCGGCACAAAGGTCATGCCCTGCTGTTGCGACAGCTCAATCGCCCGCGCTTTGGCCTCGTCGAAATTAGCGCCGTGCAGCAGTACCTCGCCGCCGAAGCTGCGCACCGCGTCCACTTTAATGTCGGCGGTCGCTACCGGCATCACAATCAATGACTTAATCCCGCCACGTGTGGCGGAGAGTGCCACGCCCTGCGCATGGTTACCGGCCGAGGCCGTTACCACGCCGCGCGCTTTCTGTTCCTGCGTCAACCCGGCGATCATCGAATACGCGCCGCGTAACTTGAAGCTGTGTACCGGCTGGCGATCCTCACGTTTCACCAGCACGGTATTGCCCAGCCGGGCGGAAATTTTGTCCATCACCTGCAAAGGGGTGACCTGCGCCACTTCATAGACCGGTGCGCGCAGCACCGCCCTCAGGTATTCCGCGCCGCACGGGGCATCGGGCAAAGGTTGTGATACCGCCATGAATCAGCCTCCCAGCTTGCTCTTATCACGGACTGCGCCTTTGTCGGCGCTGGTGGCGAGCGTCGCATAGGCCCGCAAGGCATAAGAGACCTGGCGTACACGCGCTTTCGGCGTCCAGGCGGCGTCACCGCGGGCCGTTTCCGACTCACGCCGCGCCGCCAGTTCGCTGTCTGCCACATCCAGGGCGATGCTGCGGCCAGGGATGTCGATGTCGATGATGTCGCCGTCCTGCACCAGGGCGATCAGGCCGCCGCTCGCCGCTTCCGGCGACACGTGGCCGATAGAGAGGCCGGAGGTGCCGCCGGAGAAGCGGCCATCGGTGATCAGCGCACAGCTTTTGCCCAGGCCCATCGATTTCAGGTACGTGGTCGGGTAGAGCATCTCCTGCATCCCCGGCCCGCCTTTCGGCCCTTCGTAACGGATCACCACCACGTCACCGGCCACCACTTTGCCGCCGAGGATCGCTTCTACTGCATCATCCTGGCTTTCGTAGACTTTGGCCGGGCCGCGGAAGGTCAGGCTCTCTTTCTCTACCCCGGCGGTTTTCACGATGCAGCCATCTTCCGCGATGTTGCCGTACAGCACCGCCAGCCCGCCATCCTGGCTGAACGCGTGCTCGCGGGTGCGGATGCAGCCCTCTTTACGGTCGGTGTCCAGCGTCGGCCAGCGGCAATCCTGCGAGAATGCCTGGGTGGTGCGGATGCCGGCCGGGCCGGCGGCGAACATCTTTTTCACCTCGGCGTTGTCGGTCACCATCACGTCATACTCGGCCAGCGTCTGCGGCAGGGTCTGCATCAGGACGTTATTCACTTCGCGGTTCAGCAGCCCGGCACGGTCCAGCTCGCCGAGGATGCCGATCACGCCGCCGGCGCGGTGCACATCTTCCATATGGTATTTCGGCGTACTCGGCGCGACTTTGCAGAGGTGCGGCACTTTGCGCGACAGGCGATCGATGTCGGTCATGGTGAAATCGACTTCGCCTTCCTGCGCGGCGGCCAGCAGGTGCAGCACGGTGTTGGTGGAGCCGCCCATCGCGATGTCCAGCGTCATGGCGTTTTCAAACGCGGCTTTGTTGGCGATGCTGCGCGGCAACACGCTCTCATCATCGTGCTCGTAATACCGTTTCGCCAGGCCGACGATGCGCTCACCGGCTTTCAGAAACAGTTCTTTGCGGTCAGCGTGGGTGGCCAGCAGCGAACCGTTGCCCGGCTGTGACAGACCCAGCGCTTCGGTCAGGCAGTTCATGGAGTTGGCGGTGAACATGCCGGAACAGGAGCCGCAGGTCGGGCAGGCTGAGCGCTCGATCTGCGCGCTCTCTTCGTCGGAGACTTTCGGGTTGGCGCCCTGAATCATCGCGTCGATCAAATCCAGCTTGATGATTTTGTCGGAGAGCTTGGTTTTCCCGGCTTCCATCGGGCCGCCGGAAACAAAGATCACCGGAATATTCAGCCGCAGGGCGGCCATCAGCATCCCTGGGGTAATTTTGTCGCAGTTGGAGATACAGACCATCGCGTCCGCACAGTGTGCGTTGACCATGTACTCCACGGAGTCCGCGATCAGTTCACGCGAAGGCAGTGAGTAGAGCATACCGCCGTGGCCCATGGCGATGCCGTCATCCACGGCAATGGTGTTGAACTCTTTGGCCACACCGCCGGAGGCTTCGATCTGTTCTGCCACCAGCTTACCCAGATCGCGCAGGTGGACGTGGCCCGGCACAAACTGCGTGAAAGAGTTGACCACCGCGATAATCGGCTTACCGAAATCGTCGTCGGTCATCCCGGTTGCGCGCCACAGCGCGCGGGCACCGGCCATGTTACGGCCGTGGGTGGTGGTAGCGGAACGGTACTTAGGCATGCTCATTACTCCAGTTATTCTGATACGCAGGCGGGGAACGGCCGCCTGCTGTTTTTTTTAGTCGGCGTTACTGCGGGTTGACCGGATCGAGCCAGCCATATTTATCTTCGGTTTCACCGGTGAACAGGCCAAAGAAGGCTTGCTGGATGCGCTTGGTGACCGGGCCGCATTTGCCGATGCCAACCTGAATGCCGTCCACGCTGCGCACCGGGGTGATTTCCGCTGCGGTACCGGACATAAACACTTCGTCTGCCAGATACAGGGATTCACGCGACAGCACCTGTTCGCGCACTTCGATGCCCAGATCTTTCGCCAGCTTGATGATGGCGTCACGGGTGATGCCCGGCAGGGCGGACGAGGTGAACGGCGGGGTGAACAGGATGCCGTCTTTGACTTCAAACAGGTTTTCGCCTGCGCCTTCAGAAACATAGCCGTGCACGTCCAGCGCGATCCCTTCCTGGTAACCGTGGCGGCGCGCTTCGCTGCCCACCAGCAGGGAGGAGAGGTAGTTACCGCCCGCTTTCGCGCCGGTCGGGATGGTGTTGGCGGCTACGCGGTTCCAGGAAGAAACCATGGCATCGATGCCCTGGTCCAGCGCCTCTTCACCCAGATACGCGCCCCACGGGAAGGCCGCGATGATCACATCGGTCTGGTAATTATCCGGCGGGTTAACCCCCATGCCGACATCGCCCACAAACACCAGCGGGCGGATGTAGGCGCTGGTCAGGTTGTTTTTACGCAGGGTCGCGCGGCAGGCTTCCATCAGCTCATCCACGCTCTGGGAAACCGGCAGGCGGTAAATTTTGGCGGAGTCACGCAGGCGCTGCATATGTTCGCGGTGGCGGAAAATCGCCGGGCCGTTATGGGTCTGGTAGCAACGCACGCCTTCAAAGACAGACGTACCGTAATGCAGGGCATGGGACATCACGTGTACTTTGGCCTCTGCCCACGGAACCATCTCGCCATTGAACCAAATATAATCCGCTTTCTTAGTCATGCTTCTTTTCCCTCTGACGCTTCAGGCGCGTATTTGTTGTGATGTGTGTTGTTGGATTTCGACGCAGGCGACGTCCATTAGTTTGCGTAACTGACTAGACAGTAGATCCACCGGCCGCTGGCTGGCAACGGTCAATTCGATATTAATGTTGTCGCTGTTGCCGGTCTGGCCCATGTTCATCGCGCAGACCTGAAAACCACGGTGGCGCACCACGCGCAGGACACGTTCTAACATCTCGGGGCGGAAGCGGGCCTGAATGGATACCTGATGTTGCATCATGACATTTTCTCCAACATAGATTCGTTACCGGCGCCCGGCGGCACCAGCGGCCAGACGTTCTCGTTTTCGTCGATGGAAACCTGGAGCAGATACGGCCCTTCGCTGCGGTACAGGGCGTCCAGGGCGGCATCCACTTCTTCTTTACGGCTGATACGCTGGCCGGGGATGCCGAAGGCGGCGGCCAGCATCAGGAAGTCGGGGTTATCGGACAGGTTGGTTTCACTGAAGCGGCTCTCAAAGAACAGCTCCTGCCACTGCCGCACCATGCCCAACCGCTGGTTGTCGATCAGCACAATTTTCAGCGGCAGTTGCTTGCGCTTGATGGTGCCCAGCTCCTGTACGTTCATCATGAACGAGCCGTCACCAGACACGCAGATGACCGTGGCGTCCGGGCGGGCGACCTGCGCGCCGACGGCGGCCGGGACGCCAAAGCCCATGGTGCCCAGCCCGCTGGAGGTGATGAAATTCTCCGGGCGCCGGAACGTCATGTGCTGGGCGGCCCACATCTGGTGCTGGCCGACGTCCGTGGTGACGACGGTGTCTGCGGGTTTGCGGTCAGAAAGCTGTTTCAGGAACAGCGGCGCGTAAATGGCGTCGCCGGGGTGATCGTAACGCCAGCCATTGGCCGCTTTCAGCGCCATGACCTCCTGACGCCAGCCGTCAATCTCCAGCGGCTGTTGCAGGGCAGGCAGCAAGGTATTCAGGTCGCCTTGTAATGCCACATGCGCCTGGCGCAGTTTGTTCATTTCCGCCGGGTCGATGTCCATGTGGATGACCTTGGCGTGCGGGGCGAACGAGTTCAGTTTGCCGGTGACGCGGTCATCAAAGCGCGCGCCGACGGCGATCAGCAGGTCACACGCCTGTACTGCCAGGTTGGCGGCTTTGGTGCCGTGCATCCCGAGCATCCCGAGATAGCACGGGTGGTCCGCATCCGGCGCGCCCAGCCCTTTCAGGGTCACGACCGCCGGGATGCCGGTTTCCGCGATAAAGGCGCGTAAGGCCGGTACCGCCTGCGCCATACCGACACCGCCGCCGACGTACAGCATCGGCTGGCGCGCCTGCGCCAGCATCTCACGTGCCTGCGCCAGTTCGGCTGCCGGGTGAACCTGCTGCTCTTCGACCGGCATCAGGTGCGGCGTCAGATCACCGACGGCCAGCTGGATATCTTTAGGGATATCAATCAGTACCGGGCCGGGGCGGCCGCCCGCGGCGATAGCGAAGGCTTCAGCGATGATGCCCGGCAGCGCGTCCAGTGATTCCACCAGGAAACTGTGTTTGGTGCAGGCCAGCGACAGGCCCAGCACGTCGATTTCCTGGAAGGCATCGGTGCCGATCAGCGCGGACCCAACCTGGCCGGTGATGGCGACCACCGGGATGGAGTCGAGCAGCGCATCGGCCAGGCCGGTGATCAGGTTAGTTGCGCCGGGGCCGGAAGTGGCAATGCACACCCCGACTTTGCCGGTGGCGCGGGCATAGCCGATTGCTGCCATCGCAGCGCCTTGCTCATGGCGACACAGCAGGTGTTCTACACCGCCGTCATACAATGCATCGTACACCGGCATGATGGCTCCGCCGGGGTAGCCGAATACCGTGTCCACTTCCTGTGCGCGCAACGCTTGTACAACCCACTGTGCACCATTCATAGTTATTCCCCCGCCTTACTGCGGGAAGCGCAGAATTTTATGCTGTTGTTCATCTTCTGTCCTCGCTTCACTTTTCACCGGCCATAAAAAAACCCCCGGACCTGACGGTGCGGGGGTTCTCTTCAGTTTCAGACTTGTTTTCTAAGCCTTTCTTCGTCCAAGTGCAGCCCCGCACGGTGGGATAATAATCACCACCACGCTAATCACGACTAGGCTAACTACCTGGAACAGGGCTTTCATATACGGGTCTGACACTCTTCATCTGTCGAATTAATGTCTACAGAGTTATCACAGGCGCTTAAACGATGACAATACTTTTTTTGCGTGACTATTCACCAGCCCGCCGGAAGCGTCTAAATAATTAGTTTGAAAATCAATGGCTCATCCCTGAATGGGTAGCCACACTTTTTCCAGATGAATTTTTTGCAACATCACGGTTCAGGGCCTGCCCACGGGTATCACGCCCCAATGCGACCAGCACCGCAATCACGATGGCGACCGTCCCGGCGACGATAGCCATCGCCAGCCCATAATTGCCGCCGTGGCTTTCAGCGATGTACGCCTGCAAGGTGGCATTGACCGAGGCGATCAGGTTACCCAGCTGATAAACGAAGCCCGGCAGCACCGCTCTGGTATTCGGCGGCACCAGCTCCGTCAGGTAACTCGGCACCACACCCCACGCGCCCTGCACCATGAATTGCATCAGGAACGCGCCCATCCCCAGCATCCAGCTGCCGCCGGAAAAGGCCCACAAGGGAATGACCGGCAAAGCCAGCAACGCGGCGATGATAATGGCTTTTTTACGGCCGATTTTTTCTGATAACACGCCAAAAAATACCCCGCCCATAATGGACGCGATGTTGTAGGCAACGGCGATGATACTGACCAATTGCGGGGTGAAACCGTGCTGAACTTTCAGGAAAGCCGGGTAGAGATCCTGCGTGCCGTGGCTGAAGAAATTGAAGGCGGCCATCAGCAGCACCAGATAAGCGCACAAACGCCAGTGCGTTTTGAGCACCGGCAGCAGCGCCGTGCTCTCATGACGCGCCCTGGCGGCAAGCCAGACCGGCGACTCCTGCACGCAAAAGTAGATAAAAGGCAGCAAAAGCAGGGGAACGGCACCGATAATGAACATACCTCGCCAGCCGACGGCCTCAAAACAGAGGCCGTAAATCACTGCCGCCAGCAGGTAACCGAACGGGTAACCGGCCTGAAAAATACCGGACATCAGCCCGCGTGAGCGATCAGGGATGGTTTCCATCGCCAGTGACGAGGCCACACCCCAGATACCGCCCATCGCAACGCCATACAGTACCCGCAGTACCAGAAAAAAGGCCAGAGAGGGGGACGCCGCGGAGCAGAGTTCAAACGCAGAAAAGAACAGGATATTGACCATCAGCACCGGCTTACGGCCAAAACGCTCCGCTGCCCGTCCAAACAACAGCGCGCCTATCGGCCGGACTGCCAGTGTCAGCAGGATCGCCAACGTTACCTGTTTAATATCAACCTGGAACGCCTGCGCGATATCGCTGAGCAGAAACACCAGCACAAAAAAATCAAACGCATCCAGCGTCCAGCTCAGGAAGCTGGCGATAGCAACATTACGTTGCTGGGGTGACCATCCAAACATGAGATATCCCTTTTATAGCGTACCGCGTGAGGAGCGCTGCCCCGGATCAGGGCGCGCCTGAGATGTTATTTTTTACCGCCATATGTTTTCTAATTGTTAAATACACGCCCGGCGTCCGGCTGCCAAGATAATTAGGAGGCTAATTTGTTTCAGCGCGCGAGGATCTGTTAGCGAGTATTGCCCATTGGAATGCGGCTCTCAGGAAAACCGGGTAACCGGCTGATGTACGAGTTTTTTCCGGCAGACGGGTTCCAGGATACGAGGTTGCTGCTATCCATGACACGAAGGCGGCGCGATGATGCGCTTTTTGCAAGGAGGCATTATGGCTCTGGCCGTTGTCGCGACCCGCGCGACCCTGGGCGTACAGGCACCTGACGTCACCGTTGAAGTACATATCAGCAACGGGTTGCCTGCCCTGACGTTGGTCGGCCTGCCGGAAACCACAGTAAAAGAAGCGCGTGATCGGGTGCGCAGTGCCCTGATCAACAGCGGTTTTGCTTTTCCGGCGAAGCGCATCACGGTGAATCTGGCCCCGGCTGATCTGCCCAAAGAGGGCGGCCGTTACGATCTGCCGATTGCGCTGGCCATTCTGGTCGCTTCAGGGCAGTTAGCGGCAGATACGCTGTCCCGCTATGAGTTTCTGGGTGAACTGGCGCTCTCAGGGGATTTGCGTGGTGTGAATGGGGCCATTCCGGCGGCGCTGGAAGCGGTGAAAGCCGGGCGGCAATTAATTCTGCCTGCAGATAACGCCGCTGAAATGACACTGATCGCACCGGGGCAGGCGCTGATCGCCAGGGATCTGTTACAGGTGTGCCACTTTCTGGCGGGTGACACCACGTTACCGGCTGTGGCACCGTTGCCGCCCCAGGAGGCAGAGAGCGATACCCCCGACCTGAATGACATTATTGGTCAGGAGCAGGCGAAACGGGCGCTGGAGATCGCCGCCGCCGGTGGCCATAACCTGCTGTTGCTGGGGCCGCCCGGCACCGGGAAAAGTATGCTGGCCTGTCGCCTGAATGGGCTGTTGCCGCCGCTGACCGATCAGGAGGCGCTGGAGAGCAGTGCGGTCGCCAGCCTGGTGGAAGTGGGCGGCAATGCGCGGGCGTGGCGCACGCGCCCTTTTCGCGCCCCTCACCATAGTTCGTCAATGGCGGCACTGGTGGGCGGTGGTTCCCTGCCGCGGCCGGGCGAAATTTCGCTGGCCCATAACGGCGTGCTGTTTCTGGATGAGTTGCCGGAATTTGAACGCCGGGTGCTGGATGCCCTGCGTGAGCCGCTGGAATCCGGCGAGATTGCCGTTTCACGGACACGGGCGAAGGTCTGCTTCCCGGCCCGCGTACAACTGATTGCCGCCATGAACCCCAGCCCGACCGGCAACTATCAGGGCCTGCACCACCGCACGTCTTCCCAGCAGGTGCTGCGTTACCTCGGCCGCCTTTCCGGCCCCTTTCTCGACCGGTTTGACTTGTCGATTGAAGTGCCGTTGCTGCCGCCGGGCACCCTGAGCCGCACGCGTCCGCCGGGGGAGACGAGCCGGGACGTCCGCCTGCGGGTGATGGCTGCGCGCGAAGTGCAACTGACGCGGGCGGGCAAAATCAATGCACAGCTCAACAGCCATGAAATTGATCGCTTTTGCGCGCTGTCATCAGAGGACGCACAATTTCTGGAAAACGTGTTAACCAAACTGGGGTTATCAGTGCGCGCCTGGCACCGTATTTTGAAAGTGGCAAGAACCATTGCCGATCTGGCAGGTGCACCTGCCCTTCAGCGTTCACATCTCGCGGAAGCGCTCAGCTATCGCTGTATGGATCGACTACTCTTAACACTGCATCAGCAGAGTGAATAGCGGGCAAATAAAAACGGGGCGCAGGCCCCGTTGAGTATTAATCGTCGCTTTCGGTGTAGTCTTCGACGGTATCCATTTGCGGCTTGCCGCCCGACAGAGTATGGAAGCGTTTCGGGCGGCGGATACGGGTTACGTATTTAGTCCAGACCTTCTCAGCCTCCGTCGCCGGCTCGCGCTCGCCGCGACAGACCGCCAGAAACTGCACTTCTTCATCAGTCACCGGGTCGCGTTTTCCCAAATCCAGCTCGTTGAACGCGAAGCCGTGGCGCTCTAGCAATTGCGCCTCTTTAATGGTGAAATCGCCGTGGCGGGAGAACCCGCGCGGATAGTGTTTGTTATCAAAAAAACGATTTGTCGTGGTGAAGCTTTCCGCCATCTGACACGCTCCTAATTCATTCATGGCCGTGCTGTTTATGGCGCGGAGTATTAGTTAGGCTTGACATTGTGTAAAACAAAACATTTAAATCTATACGACAAAAAATTTTGGAGATGGGTGTGGACACGGAATTACTGAAAACCTTTCTGGAGGTCAGTAGAACTCGCCATTTTGGTCGCGCGGCGGAATCACTGTATTTGACACAATCTGCGGTAAGTTTTCGTATCCGTCAGCTTGAAAACCAGCTGGGTGCCAATCTGTTCACCCGTCATCGTAATAACATCCGTTTGACGCCGGCCGGTGAGCGGCTGCTTCCCTATGCGGAAAGCCTGATGAGTACCTGGCAGCAGGCCAAGAAAGAGGTGGTGCGCTCCCTGCAACATGCGGAGCTGTCCATTGGTGCGACGGCCTCACTATGGGAAGCGTTTCTCACGCCCTGGCTGCAAACCCTCTATCAGACGCACAGCGCGCTACAGCTGGAGGCCAGGGTGGCGTTACGCCATTCTCTGGTTAAACAGCTGCATGAACGGGAATTGGATCTGCTGATCACCACAGAACAGCCGAAAATGGATGAGCTGGCGAGCCAGCTGATGGGTAATTTTTCGTTACGTCTTTTTACCGGCTTGCAGAACGGCCCGCCCTCCCGCAGAAATTACATCCGGCTGGAATGGGGCGCAGATTTTACCCAGCATGAGAGCCGGATCATTTCAAACGATCAGGAACCGATGTTAACCACCACCTCTGCCCATCTGACCCGCCAACTGGTTGAAACCACGGGGGGATGTGCTTTCCTGCCCAGCCACTGGGCACGCCTCTACCCGAAACTGGAGGTGAACGACGATATCCCTACCCTCGTCCGCCCCCTGTATGCGGTGTGGCTGCAAAACAGCGATCAGCAGGCGCTGATCCGGCTGTTGCTGAAAACGCCGGTACAGACCGAAGTCTAAGACGCTGCCGCGTCAGGACGGGGATGACGCAGCCTGGCCCGCCGGGCAATCCAGAAGACGTTCATGCCTTTTTGCATGCCGATAAAGACAAACAGCAGAATCCCGATCACGATTTTGGTCCACCAGGAACTGAGGGTGCCGTCAAAGGTGATGTACGTCTGAATCAGGCCCTGAATCATCACGCCGAACAGGCTGCCCAGCACGGTGCCCACGCCCCCGCTCAGTAACGTACCGCCAATCACTACCGCGGCTATCGCATCCAGCTCTACACCGCTGGCCGCCAGCGCGTAGCCTGCCGACGTATAGAGCGAAAACACAATGCCGGACAATACCGCCAGTGTGCTGGAGAGCATGTAGATATAGATGGTGGTTTTGCGTACCGGCACGCCCATCAGGCCCGCAGAATGCGCATTGCCGCCGATGGCGTACACGTTATTGCCGAAACGGGTGCGGTGCGCCAGCACGATACCGATCCCCACGACGATTAACATCACCAGCGCCAGTAACGTAAAACGGCCGCCGCCCGGCATTTTCCAGGCATAGCTGGCAAGCGTGGTATAGACCGGGTGATCAATGGGAATGGATTCCTCAGAGACGATGAAACTCATGCCGCGGATAAAGAACATCCCGGCCAGCGTAATGATAAAGGCCGGCAGTTTCAGCGTGTCGATAATCCATCCCATCACCCCGCCAAACAGCGCGCCCATCACCAGCACGATGCCAAACGCGGCAAAGGGGTTAATCCCCATATCGCCAATCAGTTTAGCCAACAGCACACCGGTAAAGGCAATCACTGAGCCGACCGACAGATCAATACCGCCGGACAGGATAACAAACGTCATGCCGACCGCGACGATGCCCAGAAATGCGTTGTCGGTCAGCAGATCCCCCATGACGCGGGTTGAGGCAAAACCAGGGAACTGGGTCAGGCAGTAGGCATACCCCAGGATAAACACCACGATGGTGATTAATAGCGGAAGATTACGTTTCAGCATCAGGGTTTTCTCCGTAACAGGCCACGCAGGGAGACGCGCGGCGACTGCACCACCAGAACGGCCAGCACCACTACCGCTTTCAGCACCAGGTTAAACTCCGGTTTAAAACCGGAAAGCAGAATGCCGGTGTTCATACCCTGAATGATCAGGGCGCCAATCACGGAGAGCAGCAGGTTAAAGCGCCCGCCAAGCAGCGAGCCGCCGCCAATGACCACGGCCAGAATCGCATCCAGCTCCAGCCATAACCCGGCATTATTGGCGTCCGCCCCGCGGATATCCGCCGTGACGATAACCCCCGCCACTGCGGCACAGATCCCACAAATCACATACACCGCAACCAACACCAGCCGGGTATTGACCCCCGCGTTGTATGCAGAACGCAGGTTAATCCCCACGGATTCAATAAACAGCCCGAGTGCCGTTTTGCGGGTCAACAGCCATACGGCCAATAACATGACGGCGGCGATGATAATCGGCATCGGCAGGTAGAAAAGCGCACCGCTGCCCAGATGGGAGAAGGTGCCGCCATCAAAGGTGACGATCTGCCCTTGTGTGATCAGCTGGGCAATGCCGCGCCCGGCGACCATCAGCATCAGGGTGGCGACGATGGGCTGAATCTGTAAAACCGCCACCAGAAAACCATTCCATAACCCACACAGCGCCCCCACCGCCAACGCGGCCGGCAGCACCACAGCCAGCGGCTGCCCGGCACTGGTCAGGGTTGCGGCGGTGGCCCCGGCTATCGCCATCACGGCACCGACTGAAAGATCGATGCCGCCGGTGGCAATCACCAGAGTCATTCCCAACGCCAGCAAGGCCACCGGCGCACCACGGTTAAAAATGTCGACCAGGCTGCCGAACAGGCGGCCATCCTGAATGTGAACAGAGAAAAAATGCGGGGCGACCAGGCTGTCTATCAGCAAAATAATCGCCAGCGCGCCAAACTGCGTAGCGCCTTTAGGGATAACCCAGCGAATTTTGCGGGGAGTGCCTGTCATTGGTACGCTCCTGTGGTTCATGGCGGGCTCCTATTGCACGGCAATGGCTTTCATAATGGCCGGAACACTGATCTCATCATGCTCAATGGTGGTGATATGTCGCCGATCGCGCAGCACCACCACCCGATCCGCATACCCAGCCAGCTCCTCAAGTTCAGATGAAATCACCAGCAGCGCCAGCCCATCAGCACACAGCTTTTCAATCAGCCGGATAATCTCCGCATGAGCACCGACGTCAATCCCGCGGGTGGGTTCATCCAGAATCAGGAATTTGGGCCGGGTCGCCAGCCAACGGGAAAGCAGGACTTTTTGCTGGTTGCCGCCGGAAAGGTATTGGATCTCCTGTTCCGGCCCGGGGGTGCGGATGCCGAGCAGTTTGATGAAGTCGGCCGCAATCTGCTGTTGTTCTTTAAACGGGATCGGACGTAGCCAGCCCCGCTGTGCCTGTAGAGCCAGAATGATATTTTCACGCACCGTCGCCGCCCCTACGATGCCGTCTGTTTTACGATCTTCCGGGCAATAACCAAAGCCGAGCCTGGCCGCTTTACGTGGGGTATTCACCTTCACCGCCCGCCCCTGCACTTTCGCCCGGCCGGAGTCATATTTCCGGATGCCAAAAATCAGTTGTGCCGTTTCCGTGCGGCCGGAACCCAGTAACCCTGCCAGCCCGACAATCTCGCCAGGCCGCACCGTAAGATCAAAATTCTCTACCACGCCCCGGCGGCCGTAGCCGGTAAACTCTACCCACGGTGCCCCCTGTGCCGGCGCATGGTCAGCCCTTTTCAGTAACGCCTCATCAAAGCTATGGCCCAGCATCATCTGCACCAGTTCCAGCCGGGGCAACGCCGCCGTGGCACGGGTGCCGACCAGCGCGCCATTACGCAATACCGTGATGCGATCGCTGATGCGGTATACCTGATCGAGGAAATGGGTAACGAAGATCATCGCGACACCGCGATCCCGCAGTTGCGCCAGGATCTCCAGTAACATGCTGACCTCTTTGGCATCCAGGCTGGCGGTCGGCTCATCCAGAATCAGCACTTTCGCCGACAGATCAACCGCGCGGGCAATGGCCACAATCTGTTGTATTGCAATCGAATAGACAGACAACGGCTGGCTGACGTCCAGATGCAGCCCATAGCTTTCCAACAATGTCTCTGCCTGGCGTTCCATACGTGCCTGATTGACCATGCCAAAGCGGGTAGGCTCCCGGCCGATAAACAAATTGGCTGCCACGGAGATATTCGGCAGTAAATTGACTTCCTGATAAACCGTGCCAATACCGAGCGCTTGCGCCTGAGCAGTACTGACAGGATCAATGAATTGGCCCTCGAGCCGGATGGTTCCTTCTGCGCGGCGATAAACGCCGGTTAACGCTTTGATGAGCGTCGATTTACCGGCGCCGTTTTCGCCCAGCAGCGCCACAATCTCGCCGCGGTCTAACGTAAAATCAACCTGCTGCAATGCTTTCACGCCTGGGAATTCAACGGATAAGCCGCGAATCTCAAGCAAAGGTTCAGTGTGCGGATTTTCCATCGCTTACCTCTGTGCGCCCTGGTGTCAGTGCAACCTATGGTGAAAAAAGCCGGTACCGCAGGCGGTACCGGCTCAGCACTCAGTAACCCATATTTTTCTTTTGGTCATACTCTTCTTGCGCCGTATCCGGCAGCATCAGCGTTGACGCCGTCTGGATAAATTTTGGCGGTTGGGTGCCGTTTTTCTTCATTGCCAGCAGCGCATCAAATGCCGGGCCGGCCATATTTGGCGTCAGCTCTACCGAGGCATTGGCCTCGCCATTCAGCATGGCTTTGTAGATGTCAGGCACGCCATCAATAGAGACAATTTTGATTTGTGAACCCGGCTTCAGGCCGGCTTCTTTAATGGCCTGTATTGCGCCAATGGCCATGTCATCGTTATGCGCGTAGACCGCACAGATGTTTTTGCCGTTTTGCTCGGCCTTGATAAAGCTTTCCATGACTTCTTTGCCCTTACTGCGGGTAAAGTCGCCGGACTGAGAGCGGATAATTTTGATCCCTGGCGCAGAGGCAATGCCTTCAGCAAACCCTTTCTTACGGTTAATGGCGACACTGGCCCCCACGGTTCCCTGTAATTCCACAACATTACACGGCTTACCGGCGGCTTCCTTAACCAACCACTGACCCGCTACTTCACCTTCGTGCACGCTGTCTGAGGCGATAGCCGCGGTATAAAGCGAAGGGTCACTCACCTCAATGGTACGGTCGAGCAGGAAGACCGGAATATTGGCTTCTTTGGCTTCAGTTAATACCGGCGCCCAGCCGGTGGCGACCACAGGGGCAATGAAAATGGCATCAACACCCTGTGCAATGAATGAACGAATGGCTTTGATTTGGTTCTCTTGTTTCTGCTGCGCATCGGCAATTTTCAGGGTAATGCCACGCTTCTCTGCCTCCAGCTTCGAGACTTTTGTCTCAGCGGAGCGCCATCCTGATTCTGATCCTATCTGGGAAAAACCTACAACCAATGGGGCAGCCTGCGCTGCGCCACAGAGCGTGGATGCAACAGCAGCTGCTATCAGTAATCGCCTGTACATAATTCTTCTCCTCGCGGGTAGTCTTTGGCTACGCTGTTATTGTGATGTGTGGGGGGTACAGCAGACTTTCATCGCTCAGTGAGGGCCTGACATTCTGGCTTCAGGCAATATGAGTGGGCTTAGCCCTGCCCGTTTCAACTGGCACACTGACTCAGGATGATGCTTAGTTGTAGTACATAGGAAAAAATGAATAATGAGCCTGATCACATCCCTATAGAACAATCAATTCGTACATGTTTTCAGCGAAAACAGGCTAAAAAGGGAACGATTCCGCTCAGGAAATAATGAAGGCTTGAGCTGGTAGACGGAGTAAAAAGGGAAAACGAGAAGAAAAGGAGACTAAGACAAAAGGAGAGAGAAAAGGAAGGAGAAGGAGAAGGAGAAAATATGCGGTTGCCGATCGACAGGCGAAAAAAAACCCTTCGTATACACGAAGGGTTTTTATCTGGCAGGGGCGGAGAGACTCGAACTCCCAACACCCGGTTTTGGAGACCGGTGCTCTACCAATTGAACTACGCCCCTAAATAGGGTGGCGGTGCGGACGGGACTCGAACCCGCGACCCCCGGCGTGACAGGCCGGTATTCTAACCGACTGAACTACCGCACCACCGATTCTTTTACGTTAACAGAGAGGTCATTCTGTTAACCGGTGTCACTTGCCTGCCTTTCAGCAGGGCTTTAATTTGATGCCTGGCAGTTCCCTACTCTCGCATGGGGAGACCCCACACTACCATCGGCGCTACGGCGTTTCACTTCTG
>NZ_PJZI01000027.1 GCF_002858805.1 Chimaeribacter arupi | reverse complement strand
GGGCGGCTCTCGCGGGCATCCATGCCCGCTCACCCGGCCCTGCGGCTCCACTCGGCAATGATTTTTACGCCCCCACCCCCTCTGCAAGCTAATCAGTATGTAAGGAAATAGTAGGGGAAGTTTTTTAGGCGCACGGTGTGCGCTTTCCGTTCTGCATTTTCATGTGACTGCAATTTTTATATCTGCACCAAAACTAAAAATGTCTTATCTACTCTTTCCTTACATAGCTAAGAATTTGCAGTTAGGTGGGGGCATTAAATTATTGCCGACGAGGACGCAGGGCCGGGTGAGCGGGCAGGACGCCCGCGAGAGGGACAGCCACGCAGGGAGCGTGTCTGTCCCGGCCCGATTAGCCCGGAGGCCGAAGGAGGGAACCCGCTGCGCGGGCAATAATTCTGCCGGGGCACCCAAAAGCGCGGGATGCAAGGGGCGCGCGCTTACGCGCCCCTTGCGCGGTGGCGGCAGCGGAGCCGCAGAAAGAATGCAGGCGTATGCCAACGCAACACACCTAGATTTCCTTTAAGCCCAGCTACAAAACGTACATAAGCAATAGAAAACCTTTCACCTTGCTCTGCGCAGCTGGCTTTAATTCAAAAATATATTATCTACACTGTACATAAATCACTCTCTTAACTTCATTGCCGGTTTATAAATAAGGTTATGATTCCTTTCATTGAGATATGAAAAATGGCAATAAAAAAATGTCGTAAGTGTGCAAGTAAGATACCGGACGATAGCAAGTTTTGTCCGCATTGCGGGGTTAAAAATCCTTCTCAGCCTACGTCATATATGGGAGTTTTAATCATTGTATTTATTATGTTTTTCATAGGGTGTCAGTTTTTTTCAAGCGATAAAAATGGACGATTAACAGCCAGTGCAGCTGAAGAGCCGAGCCTGCCGCTTGCTGCTGTTGCTCTAAAACGAGCACCAGCAACGAATATCCCACCTGCAGACACAGGAAAATTTACTACTCAAGCAATTTGTAAGGCCGCAATTGCAGGCATTATGGAACGTGAAATTAAAGGCATGAAAGTTTCTGCACCAAATAAATCAGGGGTCGTATATGTCAGCTATAAGCGTCAACAGGATGGAAAAAAGTTTTCCTACCAATGTAAGTTGTCAGATGATTATGTAATCTGGTCTGAAAAGGGTAATGAATCAGACAGATGGCTAGGACATGGCGAAGTAGAAGTTGTAGTAATGTTTACGGTTACTGGCAATGATTTGACCATATTTGAGCTTTATATAGACGATACGATTAAACATCACTACACGTTGAATCAATTAAAATAATTGCCCATTAATTAAAGCTGAATTCATTGTAAAAGTAATGGAATCTGCGGTCTTCCTTGACCGCCATATTCCAATCAATATCGCCAAAAATTCCGCGAAAACAACACAATAACCGGGAAAATCTCCAGACGCCCGAGCAGCATCGCCAGACACATCAGCCACTTGGCGCCGTCCGTCAGGGTGCCGAAACCGGTGGCGGTGGCACCGTAACCCAGCCCCATGTTGTTGATACAGGCGGCCACGGTGGCAAACGCCGTCAGCATGTCATAGCCCATACTGTTCAGGATCCAGGTCAGCACCACCGTAAAGAAGATATAAAGAATAAAGAACCCCCAAATCGACTTCACAATACGGTCGTCGATCGGGCTGGTGCCCATCTTGATGGTCTTGATCTGGTTGGGGCGCAGGATTTGGTGGATCTCACCTTTACACTGCTGGTAAAGCACGTAAATACGGAAAATCTTGATGCCGCCGCAGGTCGAGCCGATACAGCCGCCAAAGAAGCTGGAGAGCATCAGCAGCATAATCACATGCTGCGGCCAGCTGCCGTAATCGCTGGGGGCCAGGCCGTTATCCGTCATCACCGACGAGGCCATAAAAAAGCCGTGAACCAATGATTCGCGCAGCGTGAAATGGTTTACCCGGTACAGCTCAAAACAGGTAATGCCAATCACCACCGCCGCCAGCCCAATAAAGAAACGGAACTCCGGGTTACGCAGGATCACCAGCACACTGCGCTTTTTCAGCGCAAAAAAGTACAGCGTGAAACTCACCGCCGACAGCAGCGAAAATACCCCGGCGACCACTTCCACCGCGTCATTATTGTAATACCCCAGGCTGTCGCCGCGGGTCGAGTAGCCGCCCAGCGACACCGTGGCGATGCCGTGGCACAGCGCATCAAACCAGGTCAGCCCTGCCGCCCGGTACGCCACGGTGCAGAGCACCCCCAGCATCAGGTAAACGAACCAGAGGTTCTTCGCCCCGTCCGCCAGCCGCGGCGTGACGCGCTCCTCTTTCATCGGGCCGGGCATCTCCGACTGGTACATCTTCAGCCCACCCACGCCCAGCAGCGGCAGAATGGCGATCGCGAGGATAATGACCCCCAACCCGCCGACAAAGTTCAGCTGCGCCCGGAAGTAGTGGATCGAGCGCGGCAGGGCATCGATATTGCTCAGCACCGAGCCGCCGGTGGTGGTAATGCCCGATACCCCCTCAAACACGGCGTCCACCAGCCGGATATGCATATCCTCATTCAGCAGCAGCGGCAGGCCGCTTATCAGGGAGAAAATCACCCACAGCAGCAGGATCAGTAAAAAGCCGTTTTTACGGTCCAGGTTATGCCGCGGGCTTTTCCGGGTGATAAAGGAACCAATAAGCCCGGTGCCAAGGCAGATAATCAGGGTATAAAGAAAGGCGAAAATTTCAGCGCGTTCGCGGAAGTAGAGCGCAAACATCAGCGGAATGGCCAACGTCAGCCCGTAAAGGACGATCAGATAACTGCATAAATGAATGATGACCTTCGCCTGTGATGTGTTGACCATTTACTCTCTCATCTGTCTGACTTTTCGCAGGAAAGGATACCTGTCGCGCCGTAAAAAAGGTGTAAAAAAAAAGTATCTGCCCGTTTCCTGAACAACAACACAACAAGTTGATTACAGCGTAGCCTGATTTTGCCGGTTGCGATGTCCGAATGGCGCACCCTACCGGGAATGTCAGCAAACGTAAAGCTGCCCGCCATACGGGGGCGCAGCAAGCCCCATCATCTACCCTTAACTGACACCTTAACATGGAGATACCCCGATGCCGTTGCCCCGTGTTTCTGCTCTGTTGCTGAGTTGTTGTTTGCTGAATGTGGCCTCGCTGCCCGCCCTGGCCGCCCCTGAGGTGACCGTATTGCAGGATGGATTGGATCATCCCTGGTCACTGGCGTTTCTGCCTGACAACCAGGGGGCGCTGATTACCGAACGCGACGGCCAGTTGCGCCGCTGGCAACCGGGCAAAGGGCTGTCTGCCCCGATTGGCGGGGTGCCGGAAGTCTGGGCGCAGGGGCAGGGCGGCCTGCTGGAGGTGTTGCCCGCGCCTGATTTCGCCACCAGCCGTCGCGTTTACCTGAGTTATGCGGAACAAGGCAGTGGTGAAGAGGCGGACAAAGCCGGCACCGCGCTGGGGTATGGGCGGCTTTCAGAGGACTTCACCCAGCTCACCGGTTTCCGCCGCATCTTCCAGCAGCAGCCAAAACTCTCTACCGGCAACCACTTTGGCGGCAAACTGGCGTTTGACCGGCAAGGCCACCTGTTTATGACGCTGGGAGAAAACAACCAACGGCCGACGGCCCAGCAACTTTCGCTGCTACAGGGGAAAATCGTCCGCCTGACGCCGGAAGGGCAGCCGGTGGCGGATAACCCCTTCATCGCACGCCGCGATGCGCGGCCGGAAATCTGGTCTTATGGTCACCGTAACCCGCAATCACTGGCGCTTAACCCCTGGAGCGGTGTGATGTGGGAAACCGAGCACGGCCCGCGTGGCGGGGATGAGGTGAATATTCCGCAGGCCGGGAAAAATTACGGCTGGCCGCTGGCGACGCACGGCATCAACTACTCCGGCCTGGCCATCCCTGAAGCGAAAGGCGAAACCGCGCCCGGCACCGAGCCGCCGCTGTATGCCTGGAAAAAATCGCCCGGCGTCAGCGGCATGGCCTTTTACAACGCCGACCGCTTCCCCGCCTGGCAGCACTCCCTGTTTGTCGGGGCGCTGGCACAGGAGGAGCTGATCCGGCTGACGCTGGACGGCGACAAGGTGGTTAACGAGGAGCGGCTGTTGAGTAACCGCAAAGAGCGTATCCGCGACGTACGGGTCGGGCCGGACGGCTACCTGTATCTGTTGACGGATGCAGAAAACGGGAAATTATTGCGGGTGGGCGAAAAGTAGCAGGCTATAACGGGCATGTGCAGACATGCCCGTTATAAGTAAGACGATGTTATCTTTTTTCAGATAATCGGCATAACAGCATCAGTTATTATTTATAGGGGTAAAAGCACGGTTCATTTTTATTTCACCGCATAATTACCACGCACGTGAAAACGCCCTGATTATTTAATTAAACGGTGCGGAAAAGTAGTGGTGATAAATCCGGCATAATGCTGCCTTGTGGAGAGAAATAAACACCTTCGCCGACAGGCATCAGGAGCGTAATTGTGGATAGACCAGTAACTGCCAGCGTACCGGAACGGAACCGTAGTGCTGCCGGTGGTTAAGCTCCGGCAGGCGCTGCCCGCTGCCGACAGCAATTTCATCCCCGCACGAGGTGCAACGGTAAATACCCGGATATACCGCAATGGCACCGGGATCATAAATCACATCAAATGCCGCGACACGGGATTGCCGCAAAAAGTTCTCATATTTATAAAGCGCCATAACAGAGCCTCACGTCAATATGTTACAGGGGAATCAGAAGCTAAAAAATAGAGGAGGCGTTAACACAAATAAACGGTGCTGAACCTGAATTGTGACAGCATTAACGTTTTAATTATATTAAAAATAACGGGGGGTATTAAGAAGGTAAGGTTAATTATACAGAGATATTACTGCCGGAAAATAATACACAGGGGAAAATTATACAGGCATTAAAAACGGCACAAGAATTTTAGCGCAAAATTAAACAATGCAGAATGAAGGGGAAAAAGGGAAAGTCAGGCCGGGCCGGAAAAGAAAAGGGCTGACGGGGCGAGCACACCTGCCCGCGTCGTCAGCCCCTGAACAACCTCAGCCCCTGCACCGGGCGCATACCTGTCAGGCTGCGGCCCCGCGTGCGGTCTGGGTCACTTTGCTGGCCCACAGGTCAGCGATCCATTTCACGCCTTTGGACGTAAACAGCGCCTGCGAGAAGGCGTGGCTGTTTTCGCCGGTGCCGGAGTGCATTTCAAAACGGCCGGCATCGATGTGCTGCTGGTAGGGCGTCAGGGCACCGGCAAGGCGGTACATGATCTGGCGTTCCAGCAGGAACTGGCGGAAATCGGTCTCTTTAACCTTCAGCAGCTTGCACACCTGACGAAAGCCCAGCGTGCCCTCAACGGTGACATACCGGTCAAAAAAGTCTGCCTTCGGGGCGATGAGGGCGATCTGCTTTTCCATCGCCTGACGGCGCTCAAACTCTTCCGCCCAGGCGCGTGCAGCCACCGCCGGGTTGGTAAAGTCCGGCAGATCGTGGGTCAGTTCACGCTCCTGCCAGCGATCCAGCACCACCGAGGTAAAGGCCGGCGACAGGCGGGCCACCACCATCAGTGAATCACGCTTGTTCAACAGGTACTCCTGAAAAGTTTCCCCATCGCGCTCATAATCCGCGGTGCGCAAAGGTTGCGACACGCGCTGGGCCGTCTCCAGGCTTTTGATCAGGCGCTTGACCTCGCCATGCGAGGTTCCGGTCAGTTCAGCCAGTTCCCGGCTGCTCATTGAGACCGTTTGATGAAGGGCTTCAAAACCCGCTGCGGATATCATCATCACTTTCACCACTCAATGTCAGAACGCTACGTCTCCCCACAGGAGTTCAATAAATATACAGCATACCTGTGGATATATCCAGTGATTTATTTGCGCAACTAACAGTGCGAAAAATAAGCACATTTCCCGCAGCCCGCGTGGCACAAGGGCTGGCGGCTGAAAAAAGCGTTGCCGTCGCGCGGCGGCCCGACGCTGTACAGGGGCAGCACAAGATGTGTATAAGCTGGGGGCATAGATAGTGACAACATACTTTTTTCTCTGCTGATGCAGGGGGGAGCGGCAGCCATTGAGACATGGGTGACCGTGCAGAAAACCGGGGAAAAGGGCGTTTCGCCGGCGGGCGGTGTGGAATGCCGGTGGGCGTCCGGGCGCGGGGTAAGCACCGGGCGCGGGACATGCCCGGACGCCCACCTGAGGCGGAAAACTGCCCCTTGCGGGGCAGCAGGATCAGCGCGGCAACCGTTGGGCGCGCAGCAAGGCACAGGCGCTGAGCAGGCTGACGGCCATCAGGTAGTAGCTGGGGGCCAGCGCGGTGCCGGTGGAGGTGATAAGCAGCGTACAGATAAAGGGCGCGAAGCCGCCGAATACCGTCACCGCCACGTTATAGCTGATGGCCATGCCGCTGGCGCGGGTGGCGGCCGGGAAGAGATCGGCCATCAGCGACGGCACGGTGGCAAAGTAAACGGACTTCAACAGCGCCATCCAGCCAATCAGCAGGCAGAGCGACAGCGGTGACACACTGCGCGTCATCAGCCAGAAGCCGGGCCAGACCGTCACCAGCAGCAACAGCAGCGACCCCCACATCAGCGGCAGGCGGCCGATGCGCTCAGCCCACAGGCCCATCAGCGGCGTGACCACCGTCAGGATGATCCCGGCGACCAGCGTGGCGCTGAAGGCAGCCTGGCCGGGCAGGTGCAGGGTTTTGGTGGCATAGGTCGGCACATAGTTGAGCAGGTAGTTCACTGCCGTCGACACCACCATCAGGCCGATGGCAATAAAGAACCGGCCTTTCTGCTCACGGGCCAGCGTTTTCACCGGCGAGGCGGTGCGCGGGGCCTGTGCCGTGGAAGCCGGTTCATGCAGGTGGCGGCGGATGTACAACCCCACCGGGCCAATCAGCAGGCCAAAGGCGAAAGGGATCCGCCAGCCCCACGCCTGGATCTGCGCTTCCGTCAGCCAGGCCGCCAGCCCCAGCCCGAACAGCGACGCCAGTAATGTGCTGGCCCCCTGGGTAGCGAACTGCCAGCTGGCGATAAACGCCCGCCGCTCCGGGAAGTGCTCAACCAGAAAGGCCGTCGAGCTGCCGAATTCGCCGCCGGCGGAAAAGCCCTGGATCAGGCGCGCCAGCAGGACCAGCAGCGGTGCGGCCAGCCCGATGCTCTGGTAAGTCGGCATCACCACAATAATCAGCCCGCCCAGCATCATCAGGCTGATCGACAGCAGCAGCGACGCCTTACGCCCGGCGCGGTCTGCGTAGGCACCCAGCACCACTGCGCCGAGCGGGCGGATCAGGAAGGAGATGCCGAAACTGCCGAAGGCCAGCAGCAGCGACACGGCCGGATCGGCGGCCGGGAAAAACGCATGGGCGATGTAGGCGGCAAAAAAGCCATAGACGGCGATGTCAAACCACTCCAGCGCATTGCCGATGCAGGTGGCAAACAGGGTTTTGTAGAGGCTGGGGCGCGGGGCGCTCAGTGTCAGGGTTGCGCTCATGGTGTCGCCTCCTGCTCGGCAGCCGCAGCACGGCGCAGCGGGTTGTCCGCTTCGCCCAGCGCCCACAGCAGCTCAACCATGATCTGTAACCCCTCACGCGCCACCGGTTTCAGCAGGTGTTCGTCAGCGGCGTGCTGGCCGCAGGCCGGGTAAGAGTGGGGGATCCACAGCGTCGGCAGGCCCAGGATCTCCGCGAAGACCTCATTCGGCAGTGAGCCGCCGAGGTTCGGCAGTAACGCCGGTTTTTTGCCGCTGGCGTGCTGCATAATGCCGAGCGCCCAGTCCACCAGCGGGTGCGCCGGGTCGAGGCGGGTGGCCGGGGTGCCGCGGATCACCTCCACCCCGACGTCCGGGA
Organism: Chimaeribacter arupi; assembly: GCF_002858805.1. GTDB lineage: Bacteria > Pseudomonadota > Gammaproteobacteria > Enterobacterales > Enterobacteriaceae > Chimaeribacter > Chimaeribacter arupi. Next base: position 65,594 of record NZ_PJZI01000027.1, on the reverse strand, counting down.
AACCGGCAGCGTCCAGGTGGGCGCGCAGGTGCCGGGTTAACTGTGTCCAGTCGGTCTCCACCACAAAGCGTAACTGGCAGACGGCGGTGGCCTGCGCCGGGATGGCGTTCATCGGCTGGTGCGGGTTGCCGGTCAGGATGCTGAGCACCTCCAGCGTGTTCCAGCCAAACAGCCGTTCGGCAGGTGTCAGCCCCGGTTCGCCCCAGCCGGTATCGATTTCCGGGTCACCCGGCTGGCCACCGGCCTCCAGTTCACGCAGGATGGCGCGCAGTGCCGGTGTCAGGGCCGGGGGCTTCAGGGCCGCGACCTGCAAGGCGCCGCGGGCATCGACCAGCGCGGCAATCGCATTCGCCAGCCGGGTGCCGGGGTTGCTGAGCACGCCGCCCCAGTTGCCGGAGTGGTAAGCACGGTCGCGCGGCGTCACGCTCAGGCGGAAATTCACACAGCCGCGCGAGCCGAGGAACAGCGTCGGGCGATCGGCGCTCATGCGCGGCCCGTCAGCGGCGATAAACAGATCGGCACGCAGCGCCTCCCGGTGGGCGCGGCAGATCGCCGCCAGCCCCGGCGAGCTGACCTCTTCGCCCATTTCGAACAGCAGTTTGCAGTTAAACCCCAGCCGCCCGCCGCGGGCGGCATACACCTGCGCCAGCGCTGCCAGGTTTATGCTGTGCTGGCCTTTATTGTCGGCGGTGCCGCGGCCATACCAGCGGTCACCTTCTTCCACCAGCACCCAGGGGGTCAGGCCGTCGCGCCAGCCTTCTGCATCGCCGGTGACCACATCGCCGTGGCCGTAGCAGAGCAGGGTCGGCAACGCCGGGTCTTCGATGCGCGCCGCAATTAAAAACGGCCGGTTTGCCGCCTCCGGGTTGTCGAGCCATTGCAGGGAAAAGCCCATCTCCGCCAGCGGCGGGGCAATTTCCTGGTTCAGGTAATCGGCCAGCACCGCATCACGATCCTGGCGCTGGCTTTCAGTGGCATAGGCCACGCGGCGGGCCAGGGTGTGGCGGAACGCGCCGCTGTCAAACCAGGCCAATGCCTGGGTTACTGCCTGTTGTGATGTCATGAGGTGCCCTGTCTGCGCGAGTGATAATTGGAGAGGTCTTATTGTTGTGCCTCTCCATCTAAGCCAATCGCGAGGGTTGCCACAATAATAATAATTGCAAGCGCGCGTTGCTTTTATTATAAGGCTCAGGTGCCCGCTTTTGAGGCATGCATCATCCTGGGGCAACCGTATGCACAGCACCGAAATCCGTTATTTTCTGGCCGTCGCCAATTGCGGCTCGCTGGCCGCGGCCAGCCAGCAACTGTTTGTGGCGGTGTCAGCCATCAGCCGCCAGATCCAGCGGCTGGAGGCGAAAGTGGGCGCGCCGCTGTTCGAGCGCCATGCGCGGGGGATGGTGTTGAATGATGCCGGGAAGATCCTGGAGAACCATGTACGCAAAAGTATGCGTGACATGGAGTATGCGATGGCGGAAATCCAGGGGTTGCGCGCGGTGCGCCGCACGTTGATCCGGGTCATCTGCACCGATGGCATGGCGTTTGACCTGCTGCCCACGTTGCTGACGCGGTTCCGGGCGCAGACGCCCTCCGTCACGTTTCACCTGATGGTCAGCCCGGCGGCGGAGGTGTCAGAGGCGTTACGCAACGGCGAGGCAGATGTGGCGTTACAGTTCTGCCTGACGCCGGAACGCGGGGTGGAAGTGGTGGCGGCGTTCCCGGCGCCGGTGCTGCTGGTGATGCGCCCGGACCACCCGCTGGCACAGGGGCCGGTGGATCTCGCCAGCCTGCACCCTTATCCGCTGGCGCTGCCGGAACCGGGCACCACCATCCGCCAGTTGTTTGATCTCTCCTGCCGCATGAGCGGCACTTTCCTGGAGCCGACCCTCAGCTGCAATAATTTCTCGGCGCTTTACCAGTTCATGCTCAACACGCCGCAGGCGATCACCGCCTGCAGCCACTTCTCGCTGCTGTTCCGCGCCCGGCAGGACGGCGTGCGGCTGCGTGACCTGCAGATAGGCCAGCTCAGCCAGCGCACGTTACAGATCCAGGCGCAGGCCGGCACCCGCCCGTCGGCGGCACTCACGCTGTTTCTGGCGTTCCTGCGGGAGGAAATCGGCGCAAAGAGCGCCGCCTTCCAACACGATTTCGGCCTGGCGTAAGGCTCAGCGCTGCCAGGCGCGCACCTGCCAGCCGCTGCGGCTGGCCAGCGCATGCAGCTCCGGCGTTGGGTTGATGACGCTGGCATGGTCCACCCGCTCCAGCAGCGCCCGGTCATGGATCGAGTCACTGTAGCCGTGCAGCGCCCGGAACGGCTCGCCGCCCCAGCCCGCCAGCCAGTGCTCCACCCGTTGCGCGTGGTCATGGTGCGCGGTGGCGGGGTGGGGCGCGCCGGTAAAGCGGTCATCTTCCACCCCGGCGTCCGGGGCCAGGGCCTGATGCGCGCCCAGCGTCAGGGCAATCGGGCTGACCAGATGGTTGCCGCTGGCGGACAGGATGATGATGTAGTCCCCGCGCTCACGGTGCCAGAGCAGCTGGCGGCGGGCGTCCGGGTAGATGCGCGGCAGGATGTCACGCTGGATAAAGCGATCCACCCAGCCGGAGACGGTGCGGCAACTCAGCCCGGCCAGCGGGGAGAGCGTCACCAGCCGGTAATCTTCCCCGGCCAGCGCCCCGCGCCGCGCTTTCTCCAGCAACACCGGCTGCTGGCGCACCAGTTCAGCCGGGGCAAACCCCTGGGACACCAGCCAGCGCAACCACAGGGTGGCGCTATCCTCACACAGCAACGTCTCGTCAAGATCAAACAGGGCTAAATCCATGATGTGTCTCCGGGTCAGCGTGGGCTTCTCACAGCGTAGCCGCCAGGCACCGCTGCGTCAGGGAGACTCAGGCTAAATCAGAAAAGTGACACCCAGACGACAGCGCCGGGTCAGCCCTGGCCGTGCCAGCGGTTCCAGAGCTGGATCAGCAGCCAGGCCGCGACCACCCAGCAGCCCACCGCCGCCAGCAGCGCCGGCTGCAGCCGCAAAACCCCCAGCAAAAACCAGAGCGACACCAGGTAAACCAGGTAAGGGATCACTGCCCAGATGCCGAAAATAATCGTGGTGCGCAGCGCCTCAACCGACCGTTCACTGCCGACGATGTAATGGGCAATCAGCGCAAAGGTCGGAAACAGCGGCACCAGCCCGGCGATGTAGTAATTTTTGGTCTTCGATAACATACCGATCAGCACCACCACCAACGCCCCGATGGCGGCCTTCAGAAAGAGTCCCATAACCTGTTCAATCCCTGGGCAAAAGAGCCACACCATGCCGCAGCGCAGCGGCCGGGTCAATCCTGTGCTGTGTGGGGCCGGGTAAGATCGCGTGAATTTGCGTTAAGAAACGTGCGGAGGATGAAAACTTTACATAGAGAAGGTTTATCAGCGGGTGAAAAAAATGCTAGGTTTGCACCACAGGTACAACACGATCTGATTGAAAGAGTGCGAATTTTCACTTGTCTGAATGGAAACGCTGATCCGCTGATGAACAACTCTCTCCGACTCTCCCTGCGCGCCGCCACCGGTGCCGGCACGCTGGTGCTGTGGCTTGCCGCCGTTCCCGCCGTGGCCGCTGATGCCCCGGTCGCCCCGCAAATCAATGCCAAGGCTTATGTGCTGATGGATTACCACAGCGGCAAGATCCTGGCACAGTCCAACCCCGATACCCGCCTCGATCCGGCCAGCCTGACCAAAATCATGTCCAGTTACGTGATCGGCCAGTCGATCAAGGCGAAAAAAATCACGCCGGATGACATGGTCACGGTGGGCAAAGATGCCTGGGCCACCGGTAACCCGGCGCTGCGCGGGTCGTCACTGATGTTCCTGAAACCCGGCGACCGCGTGCCGGTGTCGGAGCTGAACAAGGGGATTGTGATCCAGTCCGGTAACGATGCCAGCATTGCGCTGGCGGACTACGTGGCCGGCAGCCAGGACGCGTTTGTGCGGCTGATGAACACCTATTCGCAGGCGCTGGGGTTACAGAATACCCACTTCCTGACGGTGCACGGGCTGGATGCGGAAGGGCAGTACAGCACCGCCCGCGACATGGCGCTGCTGACCCAGGCGATGATCCGCGACACGCCGGACGAATACGCGCTGCACAAAGAGAAAGAGTTCACCTTTAACCGCATCCGCCAGGTAAACCGCAACCGCCTGTTGTGGAGCACCAACCTGAATGTGGATGGCGTGAAAACCGGCTATACCTCCGGGGCCGGGTATAACCTGGTGTCATCCGCCACCGACAACGGGATGCGGCTGATTTCCGTGGTGCTGGGCGCGCCGAGTGACAGCATCCGTTTCAATGAGAGCCAGACGCTGCTGACCTGGGGCTTCCGCTTCTATGAAACCGCGACGCCGATCAAAGCGGATGCGCCGTTCGTCAGCCAGCGGGTCTGGTTCGGGGATGCCAATGAAGTGCCGCTCGGCGTGGCGCAGGATGCCGCCATCACCATTCCGCGCGGCGAGATGAAGAACCTCAAAGCCAGTTTCAAGCTCAATGATCCGCAACTGAAAGCGCCGCTGGCGAAAAACCAGGTGGTCGGCACCATCAATTTTGAGCTGAACGGCAAAGTGGTGGAGCAGCGGCCGCTGGTGGCGCTGACCGAGGTCAAAGAAGGCGGCTTTATCAGCCGCCTGTGGGACCGGGTGATGATGCAACTGAGCAGCTGGTTCAGCGGCTGGTTCGGGGATAAAGACAAGGCCTGAGGGCCGGAATAAAAAAAGAGCGCCGCGGCGCTCTTTTTTGTTGCCTGGTTTTTATCGCAGGCGCTTAGCCGAACAGGCTGTAAAGGATGGCGGAGATCGCCACCAGCCCCATCAGCACCACAAACACGTTGCTGGCAGCACCGCTGTATTTGCGCATTGCCGGGACTTTCTGGATGGCGTACATCGGCATCAGGAACAGCAGCATGGCGATCACCGGGCCGCCCAGCGTTTCGATCATCCCCAGGATGCTGGGGTTCAAGGTGGCCACAATCCAGGTGGTCACCAGCATAAACAGCGCGGTCACACGGTTCAGGCGGCTCACCGGCACGGTTTTGCCGCGGCTGCGCAAGGATTTGATCATCAGCCCGTTGAACCCTTCCCGCGCGCCGAGGTAGTGGCCGAGGAACGATTTGGTGATGGCGACAAAGGCGATAAACGGCGCCAGGTACTCGATCATCGGGTTATGGAAGTGGTTCGCCAGATAAGAGAGGATGGAGATGTTCTGCGCTTTGGCCGCCATCAGATCGGCCGGTGAGAGGCTCAGCACGCAGCTGAAGACAAAGAACATCACCGTGGCGACCATCATCAGATGGCTGCGCGCCAGAATCGAGGCGCATTTGCGTTCGGCACCCTCGCCATATTCGTTGCGCTTGGCAACCGCAAACGCGGAGATGATCGGCGAATGGTTGAAGGCAAACACCATCACCGGGATCGCCAGCCACAGGGTCATCAGCAGGCCGTTGCTGCCTTCAGCCGCCGAGAAGCTGACGTTCTGGAACAGGGCGGTGCTCCAGTTGGGGATCAGGTACAGGGCCAGCAACATCAGGATGGCCACGAACGGGAACACCAGGATGCTCATCGCCCGCACGATGAAGTGTTCGCCAAAGCGCACAATGGTCATCAGCCCGACGATCAGGATCAGCGCCAGCAGCGCGCGCGGCGGGGCGGTCATCTGCAGCTGGTGGGTGATGAAGCTCTCCACGGTGTTGGTGATCGCGACACTGTAGACCAGCAAAATCGGGTAGATGGCGAAGAAATAGAGCAGGGTGATCAGTTTACCCGCGCCGGTGCCGAAATGTTCTTCCACCACTTCGGTGATGTCTTCACCCGGATTTTTGCCGGAGAGCACAAAGCGGCACAGGCCGCGGTGGGCGTAGTAGGTCATCGGGAAGGCCAGCAGCGCCATGATTACCAGCGGGATCAGGCCGCCAACCCCGGCATTGATCGGCAGGAACAGCACACCGGCCCCGATGGCGGTGCCGTACAGGCCGAGCATCCACATGGTGTCAGTTTTGCGCCAACCCTGCCCGCTGTCGGCAGGGGAAATGATCGTACCCGTTTGTGTAGTGTCCATAGTGCCTCCGCGTGAACACGTTAAGAGAAAGCCGGCCTTCCGGCACCCGCCCGCCTGCTGGCGAAACTGGTTAAAAAATATTCTTTTGATAACCGGCAATTTTGCCCGTTTTTGTCCCGCATCATGCCGCCATCCCCGGTGGGAGACAAGAGCATGACCCTGAATGCGATATTTTCTCCTGATATTCGTTCTCTCAGGGAATCAGAGCGCGCCACAATAGCGATCCTTGGTGAAAACATCCGTGATCGTTCTCGCAAATGCACCATAAGAGGTTTCTTAGCTTGCTTTGGCGAAATATTGTGCTGCAAGGTCGCTTTTTAAGCAGGAGAAGCCGCTGCCGCCCGTCTCGGGGCAGCAGCATAACCAACAACGCAATCGTTTGCTATAGCGGGGCGGGCGGTTACGGCGCTGTTTGCCGCCTTTTTAGGCAGCCGGGCAGAACAGGGGGATCAACTCAGTAACGTGATGTTCTGTGCGTGGAAATAACGTAAAAAAGCGGGGTCAGGCGGGCGGTTGGTAATAATGGTATCAAACAGCGTCAAATCGCCGATGCGGGCCGGTTTCACCTGGCCGAATTTGGTATGGTCACAGACTAAAATACGCTGGCCGGCCCCGCTCAGGGCGCGGTGTTTCATCTCAATTTCATCAAAATTGAAACAACTGGCACCATGCTCCAGGTGGATACCGGCAGCGGAGATAAACGCCTTGTTCGGGCAGATGTTATCCAGCAGGTTGTGGCCCGCCAGCGGGGTGAAAATGTAGCTGTCCGGCCGGAACTCGCCCCCGCACAGCACCACTTTGCACCGCGGTTTATCCTGCAACGCCAGGAAGGTATTGAGCGAATAACAGACGGCGGTGAACGGCAGATCCTCATCAATCGCTTCGATGATATAGGGAATGGTGGTGCCGCAATCAAAAAACAGCGTGTCATTGGCGCTGATCCGTTTTGCCGCCAGCGCACCGACGCGGCGCTTTTCCTCAACCTGGCGCGCCTGCTGGTCAGAGACAAAATAGTTGGTGGCGTTATTGGTTTTCGGGTCAATCACCACGTAGCCGCCCAGCAGCACCACGCTCGCCGGTTGGGCGCTCAGATCACGCCTGATCGTCATCTCTGAGACGCCGAGCAGCATGGCCGCCTCTTTCAGGTGAATTTTATCTGCCCGCTTCAGGGCCTGAACCAGCCGTTGTATCCGTTCTTCGCGTCGCGTTTCCATTCCTGACCTCAAGTCTGTTGCAAGGCTTCCATACTAGCCTCAGATGAAAAAAAACGTGAGGGGGTACGCAGAAAAAAGACCTGCGAACAGGCCTTTTGTGCGATCCGGCGTGTCAGGCACTCAATGCCGCGTCCAGCCTTTGCGGATGGGCAGCGCAAAACAGACACGGTAGAGGCGCTCCAGCGGCGGGGAGAGGGCAGGGCCGAAGAGATTCCAGACCAGCTGGGCAAACAAGCAGCCGATGCCGCCCACCAGCAGGCCGCCCACCATGTCCAGCGGCCAGTGCACCCCGAGGTAAACCCGTGACCAGGCGATCGCGCAGGCAATCACCATCAGCACCATCCCGGACCAGACGCGGTGCCAGCAGAGGAACGCCAGGGCAAAGGTAAACATCGCGGTGCCGTGGTCGCTGGGGAAGGAGTCATCCGGCGCGTGGTGCAGGAAGGTGTAGCCAAAGCCTTCCACAAACGGGCGCGCATGGGGAAACAGCATCGAAATACTGGTGGTGGACGCCATGGCAAAACAGAGTGCAATCAGCGCCTTGCAGGCCAGCGCACGCTGATGGGCAAGGGCGTCCGGCCGCCCCCAGAGCCACAGCCCGACAATCAGCAGCGGCACAATCGCGATCAGATCGCGCGCCAGAAAGGTGGCAAACGCCAGCAGCCAGGCTGGAGAGTCCGGCGTGGCGTTGATCCAGCTGAACAGCTGGTGGTTAAGTTGTTCCATCAGGTCTTCCTTACATGATATCGGCGGTAACCGTCGCTCCACCCAAACACAGCCAATTGGCCAACCCACACCCACCACCCGGCCCACAGGTTGTGGGTGAAAAAATGCGCGCCGCGCATCACTTGTCCGTAGCCCATCACCAGCCCCAGCACGATGCCCGCCAGCCAGCAGGCCCAGGCAAGCTGCCGCCGCTGCGGGTAAAACAGGAAAAACAGCGCCATGATGCTGAACCCACTGGAAGCATGGCCGCCGGGGAAACAGTGCCCCGGCCCGGGGTTCAGCGGCACGGTGCCCAGCAGGGGGTAACCCTGCGCCTGTCCGCCAAACGCCTGTAAATCCCAGGGGCAGGCGTGCGCGCTGGTGGCTTTGAGCACCCCGACCACCAGCGGCCCCACCGCAAACAGCAGCATCACCAGCACCACCCGCGGCTCACGGCGCACCATGCCCCACAGCAGGCCGCCAACCGCACCGGCAATGATCAGCTGCTTCAGCAACCGGTGGTTAATCAGATTCAGCCAGTAGTTCTCCTGCAGCGGAAAATGGCCGCTGAGGGGGTCAAACCACGGCTGGCTGAGGCTTAGGTCAAACTGTTCATGGCGTGACAGCCAAAAAAACAGCAACCCACTGATCAACAGGCCAAAAACCTGTGCACAGTAAAAGCGGGCACTGAGGGAGTAAAGCGGGAAAGTCTTAATCGCAGGCGCTGTTGAGGCGCGATTTAAGTCAGCAGCACGAGGCAGGGAAAATTTCACAACACTATCCGGTGACATTGGTATGTCACCAAACGGTAACCAAAGTGGCTTAAGAGAACCTTAAGTGGGGCGGCCGTAAACAACAGGCAAGAAAAAACCCGGTAGTCTTGAACCTGTAATCAGGCGGGACTATCGGGCTCTCCAAAGTGGGGACATCAAAGAAAAGCAGTGGCATTAAGTCAGACTGTACTGCCTAAAATAAGTTCGCCGTGTGCCGCTCTTTTTTGAGAAAATTATTGCAATTTATAAACCCCATTATGCATCAACGCATTAGCGCAGGCTTCAGGTGCCGGGCCAGATGATGACAATCAGCGTACCGGCCAGCGTCAGCAGCACGTTGGCGATGGCGTAGGTGCCGGCATAGCCCAGCGCCGGGATGTTGCTGCGCGCAGTGTCGCTGATGATCTCCATCGCCGGGGCGCAGGTGCGCGCGCCCATCAGCGCGCCGAACAGCAGCGCGCGGTTCATGCGCAGCACGTAGGCACCGAACAGGAAGCAGAGCACCACCGGCACCAGGCTGACCACCAGCCCGGCCAGCAGCATCTGGCCGCCGACCATACCCAGCCCGTGGGTAATGCCGCTGCCGGCGCTGAGGCCCACGCCGGCCATAAAGACCATCAGGCCGAACTCTTTCACCATGTTCAGCGCCCCCTGCGGGATATAGCCGAACGTCGGGTGGTTGGCACGCAGGAAGCCAAGCAGTATCCCGGCAAACAGCAGGCCGGCGGCATTGCCGATGCCGAAAGAGAAGTTTTTGAACTGGAAGGTGATCATGCCGATCATCAGGCCGATGATAAAGAAGGCGCAGAACGCCAGCAGATCGGTGACCTGGCTGTGGATCGAGATAAAGCCAATCCGCTCCGCCACGCTTTTCACCCGGCGTGCATCGCCGCTGACCTGCAACACGTCACCTTTGTTCAGCACCGTGCTGTCGTCGATCGGCATCTCAATCTGGCTGCGGATCACCCGGTTCAGGAAACAGCCGTGGTCAGTGAGCTGGATCTGGCTCAGCCGCTTGCCGACCGCGTTATTGTTCTTCACCACGATCTCTTCCGTGACGATGCGCATGTCGAGCAGGTCACGGTCAAACACCTCTTTGCCGTTGCGGAAACTCGGGTCAAGCCGCGCATGGGCGTCCGGGTAGCCCACCAGCGCGATTTCATCCCCCACCTGCAACACGGCGTCCCCGTCCGGCGTGGCCAGAATGCCGTTGCGGCGGATGCGCTCAATGTAACAGCCGGTCTGGCGGTAGATGCCCAGTTCCCGCAGGTTTTTGCCGTCGGCCCAGGCCACCAGCTCCGGGCCGACGCGGTACGCGCGGATCACCGGCAAATAGACTTTGCGCTGGCTGTCGGTGTCCAGCCCGCGTTCACGGGCGATCTGCTGGGCGCTGGTCGGCAGATCCTGATGCTGGAGTTTCGGCAGATAGCGGGCGCCGAAGATCAGGCTCACCAGCCCGATCAGGTAGGTGAGGGCGTAACCGAGGCTGAGGTTGTTTTGCGCCACCGCCAGTTGCGGGCCGCTGCCGAGCGTGTTGCGCAGGGTATCCCCCGCGCCCACCAGCACCGGGGTCGAGGTCATGGAGCCGGCCAGCATCCCCGCCGTCAGGCCGATGTCCCAGCCAAACAGCCTTCCCAGCCCCAGCGCGATCAGCATCGCGCTGAACACCATCACCAGCGCCAGCATTAAATAATTTTTACCATCGCGGAAAAAGATCGAGAAAAAGTTAGGCCCGGCTTCCACCCCGACACAAAAAATAAACAGCATAAAGCCAAGGCTCAGCGCTTCGGTATTAATGGCAAAGTGCTGCTGCCCCAGGATCAGGGAAACCACTAATACGCCGATGGAATTTCCCAGCTGGACCGAACCAAGCCGCAGCTTGCCCAGACATAAACCGAGTGCCAGAACCACAAAGAGCAACAGGACATAATTCCCGTTTAACAAATTAGAGACGTTTATGTTCACGTGGGTTAACTTATTGTTTACCAACAAATTCTTGATATGGGTGGGTTATCGATATAAATTCAGCAGCATTATATTTGAAGCGGACAGCAAAAGCGTCAGGGGATCGTTTCCTTCCATGACAACGCGATGATGCGCGACATTTTAGCGTTAAGCCCGCCGTTCAGCCAGATAAAAGCCGGTAAAATCCGGCCCTTCAACGGTTTTATCTTGTGGCCCCGCCACGTCATTCATACAGGGAAAAGTAGTCACGCACTCCATACCGGGAGGATGCCGCCGCGTGCTCAGCACAGGCATCGCCGGAAGGGGTTCAGGGAGTTAATGGAGGATGCGTATGGCGCATGTTCGAGAAAAATATGGCGTGCCGGTCTGCTGCCTGCTGTTTCTGGCCATTTTTATTATGTTGAAAACCGAGCTGATTGTGATGCGCAACTTCACACCCGGCCCGGAGTATGGCCTGTTGCTGTTTATGCTGCCGGGCATGGTGACCACGTCGCTGGTGGGGCGTAACGGCCTGTCGGCCGCCTTTTTCGGGGCGGTGCTGGCCATTCCGTTGTGCTACCTGATCCGGATGCTGTTTTTTGTCAGGGTGCGCGCGTTGTGGCAGGAGATAGCCTACGCGGCCAGCGCGATTTTCTGGTGTGTGCTGGGCGCGTTGCTCTTTATGCTGCTCCAGGCGCTGTGGCAGCACTGGCGCCGCCGGGGGATCTGAAAAAAAACCATGAAAAAAGGCGCTCAGTGAGCGCCTTTTTGCTGCATAAGCCGGTAAAAGATTACTGGAACAGGGCCAGGTTTTCTTTTGCGTACGCTTCGAAATCAGTGCAACCGCCGATGTGTTTCTGATCCAGGAAGATCTGCGGCACGGTTTCAACCGGTTTGCCCACGGTCTTCTCCAGGTCGGCTTTGGTAATGCCTTCCGCGTGGATGTCAACGTAACGGAAGTTGAAATCATCACGTTCTTCGGTGAGTTTTTCAGCCAGCTCTTTAGCACGGACACAGTACGGACAGCCCGGACGCCCAAAAATAACTGCAAACATGGAAACTCCTTAGTTAACGTGCCTGTAAAGGACTTGAGAATAAACCATCACTCATGTGCCGGGCTGCGCAGCCTGAAAATGAAACAGCGTGGCGTTGCATAAAAAGTGTTACCCGGCGCATGACATTTTGTTGTTGGCGCTACTATGCCGGTCATGCGGCCGAAACAAAAGCAGGAATTACCTGTTAATCTGATTAATTCTGCCTATCGGATGCGGCCACGGCGTGCCGGTGCCCACAGGGAGCCTGTTGTGAAAATTGCCATTCTCTCGCGCGATGCCACGCTCTATTCCAGCCGCCGCCTGCATGAGGCGGCTGTCAGCCGCGGCCATGACGCCGAGGTTATCGATCCCCTGGCGTGCTCCATGAACATCAACCCGGCCGCGCCCGCCCTGTATTATCAGAAGCGGGCACTCACCGGCTACCAGGCGGTGATCCCGCGGGTGGGCCCGGCGACCACCCCCTATGGCCTGGCGGTGCTGCGCCAGTTCGAAATGCTGGGCAGTTTTCCGCTCAATCACGCGGCCGCGATTGCCCGTGCGCGGGACAAACTCTGCACGTTGCAGCTCCTGGCCCGGCAGGGCATCGGGCTGCCGGTTACCGGTTTTGCACATTCACCGGACGATACCGATGACTTGATCGCGTTAGTCGGCGGGGCGCCGCTGGTGGTTAAATTGATGGAAGGTTCCCAGGGCATCGGTGTGGTGCTGGCCGATACCCGCCAGGCGGCGCAAAGCGTGATTGAGGCCTTCCGCGGCCTGACTGTGCCTGTGCTGGTGCAGGCGTTCATCCGTGAGGCGCAAGGGTGCGACATCCGCTGCCTGGTGATTGGCCGCGACGTGGTAGCGGCCATGATGCGCCGGGCGCAGCCCGGTGAATTCCGCGCCAACCTGCACCGGGGCGGCATCGCCTGCCCGGTGACCCTCAGTGCCGATGAACGCGCCATCGCGGTAAAAGCCGCCGCCACGCTGGGGCTGGAGGTGGCCGGGGTTGACATCCTGCGTGCTGACAGCGGCCCGTTGGTGATTGAAGTCAACGCCTCGCCGGGGCTGGAGGGCATTGAGGCCACCACCGGCCTCGACATCGCCGGCATGATGATCGCCCGGATTGAGCAGCGCCTCTTAAGCGGCGACCGGCTGAAATCCGGCGGTTAAATCTGAAACCCATCGCCCGCGATGTGATTGTGCATGGCGTTGCGGCGGATTATTCCGTAAGCTATGCCACTTTTCCCATCTCCGTAACCCGTGAGGCAGACTAATTATGGATTCACTCACCATCCCCGATCTGGCGCAACTGCGCCGCTGGCTGGATCAATTGGGGATATCGTTCTTTGAGTGCGATTCCTGTCAGGCTCTCCATCTGCCGCATATGCAGAATTTTGATGGCGTTTTCGATGCCAAGATCGATTTGGTGGATAACGTGATTTTGTTCTCAGCGTTGGCAGAAGTGAAGCCGACCGCACTGATCCCGCTGTTCGCTGACCTGAGCCAGATTAACGCCAGCTCGCTGTCAGCCAAGGCGTTTATCGATATTCAGGATGACAACCTGCCGAAGCTGATTGTCTGCCAGTCACTGAGCGTGATGGTCGGCGTGACGCTTGCGCAATTCAGCAGCTTTATGCAGCAGAGCGAGGAGCAGGTCTCGATGATCATCCTGGAAGCCCGTGCCAATGACCTGCTGTTTTTAGGCGAAGAGGATGACAACGCGCCGCCGGTTGAGATCCTCCACCGCCTGCACTGATCCCGCCTCCCTTTTTTGCCGCTTCCCCGGCGGCAAATCTTCCCGCCCCTTGCTTTTTCACTGTTTTATTCTGCGTTTTCCCCTTTATTGCCGGATATTTCTCGCCGTTTATCGTGTACCCGGCGTATCACATAGACAAAAAGTGCATAAAAATTCGATAAAAGGCGTTTTTTACGCTGGGCTATGGTGTGACGCGGCAACAGGGGTTATGCTTCTGGTTCTGTGTAGGGCCTGCGATACCCCTGAAAAACCAAGCGGTTAATCCCGTGATGGGCAACCCCCTGCCGCATGCATGGCTATGCAACGGTGCGGGCAGCAACGGCGCTAGGTCAGGAAAGGTGTTGTATCTCCGTGAGATACACGTTTATTTCGATGATTTTCCCTGTTCTGGAAGGAGTTACGGATGGTTATCCCGCGTAAAAACTGGTTATCAGGCCTGGTTGCCGGCCTGCTGATGGCGGCCTCCGTTTCCGCTGTGGCGGAAGAAAAAACGCTGCATGTGTACAACTGGTCTGACTATATCGCGCCCGACACCTTAGCCAATTTCCAGAAAGAGACCGGCATCAAGGTGGTGTATGACGTCTTCGACTCCAATGAGGTGCTGGAAGGCAAACTCATGGCCGGCAGCACCGGCTTTGACCTGGTGGTACCGTCCGCCAGCTTCCTGGAGCGCCAGCTGGGCGCAGGCGTGTTCCAGCCGCTCGACAAGAGCAAGTTGCCGAACTACAAAAACCTCGACCCTGAGCTGCTGAAGCTGGTGGCGAAGCACGACCCGGACAACAAATACGCCATCCCGTACCTGTGGGCCACCACCGGCATTGGCTACAACGTGGAGAAAGTCAAAGCCGCGCTGGGCACCGATGCCCCGGTCAACAGCTGGGACCTGGTGCTGAAGCCGGAAAACCTCGAGAAGCTGAAAAGCTGCGGCGTGTCATTCCTGGATGCGCCGGAAGAGATCTTCGCCACGGTGCTGAACTACCTCGGCAAAGATCCGAACAGCAGCACCGCCACGGACTACAGCGGCGCGGCCACCGATCTGCTGCTGAAACTGCGGCCGAACATCCGTTACTTCCACTCGTCGCAATACATCAACGATCTGGCGAACGGCGACATCTGCGTGGCGGTCGGCTGGGCAGGGGATGTGATGCAGGCGGCCAACCGCGCCAAAGAGGCGAAAAACAACGTGAATGTGGCCTACAGCATCCCGAAAGAGGGCGCGCTGGCCTTCTTTGACGTCCTGGCCATGCCGGCAGATGCCAAAAACAAAGAGGAAGCCTACCAGTTCCTCAACTACCTGATGAAGCCGGACGTAATGGCGAACATCAGTAATACCGTGTATTACGCCAGCGGCAACCTGGCGGCTACCCCGCTGGTGAATGCCGACGTGCGTAACAACCCCGGCATCTACCCGCCGGAGGACGTGCGCGCCAAGATGTTTACCCTGAAGGTGCAGGAGCCGAAGATTGACCGCGTGCGTACCCGTGCCTGGACCAGGGTAAAGAGCGGTAAATAAGCCGCCCCCTGTTGCCCCGCACGCCGGGGCATTGACCTCCCTGACCCTGATCCGACAGGCGGTTTCACGACCGCCTGTTATTCTTATAGAAAGTGATAATTGACAGCGCTGCATACACAGCATGCAGCATTGACCCGCTTTTGCCGGAGAACACACTGAGTGAATGACGCGATTCCCCGCCCTCAGCCCAAGACCCAGAAAGTTGTGACGCCACTGCTTGAGATCCGTAACCTGACCAAATCCTTCGACGGCCAGGCTGCGGTAGATGACGTCAGCCTGACCATTTACAAAGGCGAGATTTTTGCCCTGCTGGGCGCTTCCGGCTGCGGCAAATCCACGCTGCTGCGGATGCTGGCCGGTTTTGAAACGCCGACCCACGGCCAGATCGTGCTGGACGGCCAGGACCTGTCACACGTGCCGCCTTACCAGCGGCCGATTAACATGATGTTCCAGTCCTACGCGCTGTTCCCGCACATGACGGTGGAGCAGAACATCGCGTTCGGCCTCAAGCAGGACAAGCTGCCCGGCGCTGACATCAAAGCGCGCGTCGCCGAAATGCTGACGCTGGTGCACATGGAAGAGTACGCCAAACGCAAGCCGCACCAGCTCTCCGGCGGCCAGCGCCAGCGTGTCGCGCTGGCCCGCAGCCTGGCGAAACGGCCGAAACTGCTGCTGCTCGATGAGCCGATGGGCGCGCTCGACAAAAAATTGCGTGACCGGATGCAGCTGGAAGTGGTGGACATCCTGGAGCGCGTCGGCGCCACCTGCGTGATGGTAACCCATGACCAGGAAGAGGCGATGACCATGGCCGGGCGCATTGCCATCATGAACCGCGGCAAATTCGTGCAGATTGGCGAGCCGGAGGAGATCTACGAGCACCCCAACACCCGTTTCAGCGCCGAATTCATCGGCTCCGTCAACGTGTTCGAGGGCGTGTTGCAGGAGCGGCGCGACGATGCGCTGGTGATCGCCAGCCCCGGCCTTATCCACCCGTTGCAGGTGGACCCGGATGCCTCGGTGGTAGACGGCGTGCCGGTGTTTGTGGCGCTGCGCCCGGAGAAAATCGGCCTGTGTGACGAGGTGCCGGCCAACGGCTGCAACTTCGCGGTGGGGGAGGTGGTGAATATCGCTTACCTCGGCGACCTGTCGATTTACCATGTGCGGCTGCACAGCGGCCAGATGATCACCGCCCAGCTGCAAAACGATCACCGCTACCGCAAAGGTATGCCTACCTGGGGCGATGAAGTGCGCCTCTGCTGGGACGCGGACAGCTGTGTTGTGCTGACGGCCTGATCAGGAGAACGCCATGACCCTGTTAACCGAACGCCCCCCGGCCGCCCCGGCGCGGCCGCTGAAAACCTGGTTTGCCCGCCAGAAAATGGCCCACGGCCGCAAGCTGGTGATCGCGCTGCCGTTTATCTGGCTGCTGCTGCTGTTCCTGTTGCCGTTCCTGATTGTGTTCAAAATCAGCCTGGCTGAGATGGCGCGCGCCATCCCGCCTTATACCGATCTGGTGAGCTGGGCGGACGGCACGCTGAATATCGTGCTGAACCTCAACAACTACCTGTCGCTGACGGACGATCCGCTCTACATCGACGCCTATCTCCAGTCGCTGCGCGTGGCGGCAGTCTCAACGCTCTGCTGCCTGGCGATCGGCTACCCGCTCGCCTGGGCGGTGGCGCACAGCAAACCGTCGACGCGCAACATTCTGCTGCTGCTGGTGATCCTGCCGTCGTGGACGTCGTTTTTGATCCGCGTCTACGCCTGGATGGGCATCCTGAAAAATAACGGCGTGCTGAACAACGTGCTGATGTGGGCCGGGGTGATCGACCAGCCGCTGGTGATCCTGCACACCAACCTCGCGGTCTATATCGGCGTGGTGTACTCCTACCTGCCGTTTATGGTGCTGCCTATCTACACTGCGCTGTCACGCATTGACTACTCGCTGGTGGAGGCGTCACTTGATCTTGGGGCACGGCCGCTGAAAACCTTTTTCCAGGTGATCGTGCCGCTGACCAAAGGCGGGATTATCGCCGGCTCCATGCTGGTGTTTATCCCGGCGGTGGGGGAGTACGTGATCCCGGAGCTGCTCGGCGGGCCGGACAGCATCATGATTGGCCGCGTGCTGTGGCAGGAGTTCTTCAATAACCGCGACTGGCCGGTGGCCTCGTCGGTGGCGATTGTGATGCTGCTGCTGCTGATTGTGCCGATCCTCTGGTTCCACAAACATCAGAACAAAAGCCTGGGAGACGGGGAATGAGTAATTTACCGGTAATACGTTCGCCGTGGCGCATCCTGATCCTGGTGCTGGCCTTCACCTTCCTCTACGCGCCGATGCTGATGCTGGTTATCTACTCGTTCAACAGCTCGAAGCTGGTGACGGTGTGGGCCGGCTGGTCAGTGCGCTGGTATGGGCAATTGTTCCACGACAGCGCGATGATGAGCGCCGTGGGCCTGAGCCTGACCATTGCCGCCTGCGCCGCCACCGCGGCGGTTGTCCTCGGCACGCTGGCGGCGGTGGTGATGGTACGTTTCGGCCGCTTCCGCGGTGCGACCGGCTTCGCCTTTATGCTCACCGCCCCACTGGTAATGCCGGATGTGATCACCGGGCTGTCGCTGCTGCTGCTGTTTGTGGCGCTCGGCCACGCCATCGGCTGGCCGCAGGAGCGCGGCATGTTCACCATCTTCCTGGCGCATGTCACCTTCTGTACCGCCTATGTGGCGGTGGTGATCGGCTCCCGGCTGCGTGAGCTGGACCGCTCCATTGAGGAGGCAGCGATGGATCTCGGCGCCGCGCCGCTCAAGGTCTTCTTCGTGATCACCGTGCCGATGATCGCCCCGGCGCTGGTGTCCGGCTGGTTGCTGGCCTTTACCCTGTCGCTGGATGACCTGGTGATCGCCAGCTTCGTTTCAGGGCCGGGGGCGACCACGCTGCCGATGCTGGTGTTCTCCAGTGTGCGTCTGGGGGTGAACCCGGAGATCAACGCGCTGGCGTCACTGATCCTGCTGGTGGTGGGGGTGATTGGCCTTATCGCCTGGTGGTTTATGGCCCGCGCAGAAAAGCAGCGGGTGCGCGATTTACAACGGGCCGCGCGTGGCTGATTTATCCTAAAGCTGTTACGCTTTTCTTGCCGACGCCGCCCCCTGGCGGCGTCTTCTTTTCACAATGATGTGGCAGGCAGGAGAGCATTCAGATCAATGAGTCGTCTGGCATTTATTCCCGTTCCCGTAATGATTGGTGCAAGCGCGATTATCGCGACCCGGCTGCTGGGGTTCCTGCTGCTGTTTGATGAGCTGGGCATGGCCGGTATCGGGGATTTTATTCGCGCAAGCACGGAAAACTGGCTCAATACGCTGCTGCTGCTCTGTAGCCTGATGATCATCCTGGTGGAGGCGCACTGCGCCTATGCGGTGATGCGCGCCCGCAACTGGGGGCGCTGGCTCTATTTCGGCTGCCAGCTGGTGGTGGTGGGCTATATGCTGCTGGCCTCGTTTGACTGGTTCGGGCCGAAGATTTTCCGCCTGGAGAGTGCTGACCCGGCCGAAGCGGCCAACGCGCTGGTGATGCAGAAACTGCCTGATGCGCTGGTGCTGTTGTTGCTGTTCCTCCCGCCTTCCAGCCGCCGCTTTTTCTCACGCCGCCGCTAAGCCCACTGGCATTGACCGGGCGCATACAGTACACTTTGCGCCCTTGATTTTCGCCCCTCTTGCGCCCGCTGCCGGGCGACACCCGACCAGGTAACTTATGCATTGCGCACAGTATGACGCCAACACCTGCCGATCCTGCCAGTGGCTGGCTTTGCCTTACGCCCAACAACTGGAACAGAAACAGCAGCAGTTACAGCAGTTGCTGGCCGCACGGCCGGTGGCGCAGTGGCTGCCGCCGGTGAACGGGCCGCAGCAGGCGTTTCGCAACAAAGCCAAAATGGTGGTCAGCGGCAGCGTGGAGCGGCCCTTGCTCGGGATGCTGCACCGCGACGGCACCCCGGTGGATCTCACCGCGTGCCCGCTGTACCCCGCCTCGTTTGAGCCGGTGTTTGCGGTGCTGAAAACCTTTATCGCCCGCGCAGGGCTGACGCCCTACAACGTCGCGCGCAAACGCGGCGAGCTGAAGTTTATCCTGCTGACACAGAGCACGCTGGACGGCGGGCTGATGCTGCGTTTTGTGCTGCGCTCAGAGAGCAAACTGGCGCAACTGCGTGCGGCGCTGCCGTGGCTGCAACAGCAGGTGCCGCAACTGCGGGTGATCTCGGTGAACCTCCAGCCGGTGCATATGGCGATTCTGGAAGGCGACACCGAAATCATGCTGACGGACGACCAGATGCTGGCGGAGCAGTTCAACCAGGTGCCGCTCTACCTGCGCCCGCGCAGCTTTTTCCAGACCAACCCGCAGGTGGCGGCCACGCTCTACGCCACGGCGCGCGACTGGGTACGGGCGCTGCCGGTCAAGGCGATGTGGGATCTGTTCTGCGGCGTGGGTGGGTTTGGCCTGCACTGCGCCACCCCGGAGATGGCGCTGACCGGCATTGAAATCAGCGCCGAGGCGATCGCCTGCGCCCGCCGTTCTGCCGATACGCTGGGGCTGACACAGGTCAATTTCCAGGCGCTGGACTCCACCGGTTTCGCCACCCACGAGGCGCAGGTACCGGATCTGGTGCTGGTCAACCCGCCGCGGCGCGGCATCGGCAATGCATTGTGCGACTACCTCAGCCGCATGGCGCCGCCCTATATTCTCTACTCCAGCTGTAACGCGGAGAGCATGGCGCGCGACCTGGCCAACCTGCCGGATTACGCCTGCGAAAAAGTGCAGCTGTTCGACATGTTCCCGCATACCGCGCACTACGAAGTGCTGACCCTGCTGGTCCGCCGCTGATCGGCCCCGCCGCTACTAAACCTCTGAAAATCCCCGCACCTTATAAAAAGGTGATCGCTCTCCCTGCAACGCCGGTTGACACCGGCGTATAACACCCACGGTTTTCAGGGTTAACGCAAGGAGAGAAGGATGCCGATTCTGGTATACCCAATAAGAAAAAAGAGTGGCGAAGCCCATTGGCGGCGATGTAGAGGGGGTCAGATGAAATGGGCTGTACTCTTTATTTTCTGCCCGGTGGTGACTTTCTGTCCGGGTAGGTCATGGGGAGCCGTCACGCCGGAAAATATCACCTATGCCGTCAGTGAATTTGGCGCGGATAAGATGATGGAGGTGCTCAGGAAAAATGATGCACAATGGCGAACCGTCACGGCGGGTATTGCCCGCGGCGAGGAGAGGTGGCTCAACCTTATTCCATTGATAGGGGCAGAGGCGGATGAAAAACAGGCCGGCGATGTAATGACAGCGTTAAGTCTTGCGTTGGTCGCTGATCCGCCGGCCACACTGCGGGTAGCCAAAAGCCTCGATATCAGGGCGCAACAGGGTGCCTACGCGCTGGGCCGTTTTGGTACGGATATCGTGTGTGGGGTGCCGATGACGCTGGAATATACCCGCCAGTCCACCCTGAATTATTATTCCAGCGTCAGCCAGTCCCTTGAAAAAACAGGCGATAAGGGGGCGGGCTGTCTGGCATTAATAAACGCCTCTATGGATGAAATCGAGGCAGAAGAGCAGCGCGGGAAGATGACCTGGGGCACCAAAACATGGCCATAAAAACCGCTCTTATAGCGCTCTCCCTGTTTCCCCTTATTTCCCAGGCCTCACTGACACCCGGCTCCCTTCGCCATGCGGTTAAAACAGGAGGCGCAGCCAACGCCTGGGTAACGCTTACACAGCCTGACGCGTGGCAGACGCTGCTCTCAGGTGTTGCCAAAGGGGAACCGGCATGGCTGAATACCCTGCCGCTCTTTGCCTCGACAGCCAATCAGCAGCAACGGGATGCACTACTGACCTCATTAGCTTTTTCCTTAACATCAAACCCGGCCGCTACGCTCGATATTTTGCCGGTCATCGGCAAAACGATCGATAAGTCAGAGAGTAACCTCTATGACTGGCAATATCTTTGCCCTGGTTTCATCAGTCTCAATTACACCAAAGCGTCAGCAGTGCGCTATTACGACAGCGCAACCGAGGCCTTGCGTAAAATTGGCGACAAAGGAAAGGAGTGTATGGCATTAATGTATGAGGGGCGTGAGGAGCTGAAAGAGGACGAATTCCGCGGGAAGATGACCTGGGGAACCAAAACCTGGCCGTAAGTATCGCTCTTGCGTCAGCGGCCCGTGTTCCGGGCCGCCTTAGCCGCCGACCATACCGCCGAGGATAACCACCAGCCGGTCGAAAATTTCCCCGAACAGGCGTTCGCAGAACGGGGCCAGCAGCGGCATCATCATGCTCAGGGTCAACATGCCGACGATCATGGTGATCGGGAAACCGATCACAAACACCGAGAGTTGCGGCGTCATCCGGTTCAGCAGGCCGAGCGCCATGTTCAGCGTCAGTAACAGGGTGATAATCGGCAACGCCAGCATCAGCCCACTGCTGAAAATCAGGCCGCCGGTCTGCGCCAGCGCCATAAACCCGTTGCCCTGTAAAGGATCGCTGCGCACCGGCAGGGTGTGGAAGCTGTCCGCGAGCATGGAAATCAGCCACAGGTGGCCGTCAAAGCTCAAAAACAGCAGCACCGCCAGCAGGTTCATGATGCGTGTCAGCACGGAGGTGTTCGGGCCGCTGGAGGGGTCGAAGAAGGTGGCGAACGACAGGCCCATCTGCAAGCCGATAATCTCACCGGCCATCCGCACCGCGCCGAACGCCATCTGCATCGTCAGCCCCAGCGCTACGCCAATCATGATTTGCTGGATCGCCAGCCAGGCGGCGGCCCCGGAAAAAATCGGCGTGTCGTTGGCCGGAAGGCTGGGGGCAATCAGCACGGTGATAAGCAGCCCCAGCCCCAGTTTCACCCGCGCCGGGATCTGCTTCTCACCAAACAGCGGGGCGCTGCTCAGCAATGCCAGGATGCGCAGCAGCGGCCAGAAATAGAGGCTCAGCCACTGGCCGAGCTGGGAGGTGTCCAGCGTCAGCATATCAGCCGATAATCGTCGGCAGGCTGCTGAACAGCGTGCGCATATAGTCCAGCAACAAATTCAGCATCCACGGCCCGGCCACCACCATAGTGCCGACCACCGCCAGGATCTTCGGGATAAAGGAGAGGGTCATTTCGTTTATCTGGGTGGCGGCCTGCAACAGGCTCACCACCAGGCCGGTCACCAGCGACACCAGCAACAGCGGGGCGGCCAGCAGCAAGGCGACTTTCATCGCCTCGCTGCCCATCGCCATAATCGATTCAGGGGTCATGGTGCCTCCGGGTCAACTGAAGAAACTTTGGGCCAGCGAGCCAAGCAGCAGCTGCCAGCCATCCACCAGCACAAACAGCATCAGCTTGAAGGGCAGGGAGATGGTGGCAGGCGGCACCATCATCATCCCCAGCGCCATCAGCACGCTGGCGACCACCAGGTCAATAATCAGGAACGGGATAAACACCGTAAACCCAATCTGGAACGCGGTTTTCAGCTCGCTGGTCACGTAGGCGGGCAGCAGGATGCGCATCGGTACCGCTTCCGGCCCCGGCAACGGCGGCAGGTTCGCCAGCCGGGCATAGAGCGCCAGGTCAGTTTCCCGCGTCTGGCGCAGCATAAATTCACGCAGCGGCACGGTGCCGCGTTCCATCGCCGTTTCCATACTGATCTTGTTTTCACTGAACGGCTGGTATGCGTCGGTATAGATCTTGTCGAACACCGGCGCCATCACGAAGAAGGTCAAAAACAGTGCCAGCCCCAGCATTACCTGGTTAGGCGGGGCAGACGGCGTACCGAGGGCGTTGCGCAGCAGGCCAAGCACGATGATGATGCGGGTAAAGCTGGTCATCATCAGCAGCCCGGCAGGCAGCAGCGTCAGCGTGGTGATAAACACCAGCGTCTGCACCGGCAGCGACCAGCTCTGGCCGCCATTGGCCAGGGGCTGGCTGACAAAGCCCGGCACCTGGGCAAAAGCCGCAGGGGCGGCGAGCAACAGCAGGGCCGGCAGCCCCAGGGTCAGGGTGCGGCGCAGGAGAGAGGTCGTGGTCATGCCGATTTATCCGGGCGGTGAAGCACATTGTTCAGTAACTGACGGAACTGGGCTGCGGCCGGGGTGGCCGCTGTCGCCGCAGGCGGTTGTGCCGGCGGCGCGCTCAGGGTATGCAGCGGGGTGATTTGGGTCGGCGTCACACCCAGCACCAGCCAGGTATTGTCCACCTCCACAATCACCACCCGCTCACGCTGGCCGACCTGGCAACTGGCCGTCACCTTCAGCAACGCGCTGTTACGGCGTTGCGGGGCGAAGCCCAGACGCTTGACCACCCAGCCCGCCAGCAGGATCAGCAGCAGAATGCCGCCCAGCCCGGAACCCACCTGCGTCACCAGCGACCCGGTAGAAATCGCCGGGGCGGGCGGCACCGCCACCACCGGGGCAGGGGCGGCAACCGGTTGCGAGGCGACCGGCTTTTCTGCCATCGGTTTTTCTGCAACTGGGTTTTCTGCAACCGCTTTTTCTGCAACCGAGGGTGCGGCGGGGTGTTCTGCAACCGGCTGTAGGGCGGCCGGTGGTGCCGGAACAGCCGCCGCAGGGGCGGCAGCGGCCGGTGCAGCCTCTGCCGCCGGCGCAACAGCCGGGGCAGCAGGGTGGTCAGCGTACAGGTTGGTCAGTGTCGTCATTAACGGCTCAGGCGGCGCATACGTTCAGAAGGGGTAATGATGTCAGTGATGCGCACGCCGAACTTGTCAGCGACCACCACCACTTCACCCTGGGCAATCAGGTAACCGTTGATCAGGATGTCCAGCGGCTCACCCGCCAGGCCGTCCAGCGCCACCACGGAACCCTGCGACAGGCGCAGCAGCTCTTTGATGGTCATCTTGGTGCGGCCCAGTTCCACCGTGAGCTTGACCGGGATATCGAGGATCATGTCGATATCCTGCAAATTGCCCAGCCCTTCGTGCGGCTCCAGGGATTTGAACACCCCTTCAGTGGTCGGGACCGGTTTTTCGGCAGCCTGCTGCTGTTCGTTGAACGCATCAGCCCATAAATCGTCCACGGATCCGGTTCCTGCGTCAGTCGGCTGGTTGGCGTCAGTCATTGGGCTGTTCCTCATTCAGCGAATTCAAAATAGGGTTAATCAGGTGTTCCACGCGCAGCGCGTACTGGCCGTTCAGCGTACCGTACTGACTGGTCAGTACCGGCACACCATCAACATGGGCAATCAGGCGGTCGGCTTTCTCAATCGGCAGCACGTCACCCGGTTGTAATTTCATAATTTGTGATAACCGCAGCGGGATTTCGGCGAAGTTCGCCACCAGCTCCAGCTCAGAGTGCTGCACCTGATGCACCAGCGTATCGCGCCAGTTGTTGTCCTCCTGGCGGGAGTTCTCCAGCGGCGGGTTGGTCAGCAGCTCGCGCAGCGGTTCAATCATGGCGAACGGGATACAGATGTTGAAATCCCCGCTCAGCGCACCGATCTCGACGTGGAACGGCGTGGTGACCACGATGTCGTTCGGTGAGGTCGTAATATTGGTGAACTTCACCTGCATCTCGGCACGCACATACTCGATATCAATCTTGTAAATCGCGCTCCAGGCATCACCGTAGGCATCCAGCGCCAGCCGCAGCATCCGCTTGATTACCCGTTGTTCCGTGTGGGTAAACTCACGCCCCTCGACTTTTGTCGGGAAGCGTCCGTCACCGCCGAACAGGTTGTCAACGGCGATAAACACCAGGCTCGGCTCAAACACGAACAGGGCGGTACCGCGCAACGGCTTCAGCTGTACCAGGTTCAGGTTGGTCGGCACCGGCAGGTTACGGGCAAACTCATGGTAAGGCTGGATCTTGATGCCGCCGACCGTGATGTCCGGGCTGCGTCGCAACAGGTTGAACAGCCCCATCCGGAAGTGGCGCGCAAACCGCTCGTTGATAATCTCCAGCGCCTGAAGGCGTTCACGCACCACGCGGCGCTGGGTCGTCGGGTCATAGGGCCGGACATCATTTTCACTGCCGGCGGCGGCAACAGGTTCATCACTGTTGCTGTCACCGTTCAGCAGTGCGTCAATCTCGGCCTGGGAAAGGATGCTATCGCCCATAACCGGTCACCGTAAGATAAAGGCGGTGAACAGGACATCCGTCACCTTTTGTTCCGGCTGGCCGTGGACCATCGACGGGCGGAGCACGTCTTTGATCTGGCCCATAAGTTGTTGCTTGCCCGCTTCACTGGCCAGCTGGGCCGGCGTCTGGCGCGACAGCAGCAACAGCAGGCGGCTGCGCACTTCCGGCAGGTAACCGGTCAGGGTGGCGCGGGTCTCTTCATCCGGCAGGCGCAGGGTCAGACCGATATACAGGACGCGGTCCGGGTCATTGGTTGGCGTCTGGAGATTCACGGTAAAGGTGTCCAGCGGCATAAACACCGGGGGAGCAGGCGGCTGAGGTTTCGCGCTGACTGTACCCTCGGTATGATTATGCATTCTCCACCAACTGTAGCCCGCTGCCGCGCAGGCGGCAATGGCGACCACGATGAGAATGATCATCCAGGGGAAGCGTTTACCTTTGGCTTTGTTGGCTTGTTCAGACATGGATAAGTCAGTTTCCTGTAACGTTAACGCCCGGCACGCGATGCATGCCGGACTAGATGTTGCGATGATTATCGCGGTTATCGGCCCGGACAATAGGTGGAATAGGCATGGAAAACCGGCTTACCTCATCCGTTTGTGGGCAGCCGGGTATAAAAGCGTCAGGCGAAGATGTCCACACCGCTGCTGCCCTGAAGGCGGGAAACCAGGCTGGCCGGGACGGCCAGCGGTTCAGCGGCCGCCAGGGGATCGGCCGCGTCCCAGCTGTTTGGTGCGCTGCGGCCGCCCTGCTGTTGGGCGCTCTGCTGCTGCGCCTGCTGCCAGCCGCCGGCATCACTGCCGACGCTGCTCTGCCCCAGGTTGATGCCGCTCTCCGCCAGCGCAGTGCGCAGGTGCGGCATGGCGGCTTCCACCGCGGCGCGTACCTGCTGGTGGGCGGAGACGAAGTGCAGCTGCGCCTGGTCGTTATCAATCTTCAGGCTTATCTGCAACGCCCCGAGGTCTTCCGGGTGCAGGCGCAGCTCTGCGCTCTGCTGGCCGTGGCGGGTAAACATCAGTACCTGCTGGCCAAGGGCCTGCTGCCACTCCGGGGTTGCCAGCGGGCTGGTGATCTGCGCGGCAGCGGCCGTGACCGGCAGCGCTGTGGCGGCCGGTGCGGCGTTGGCATGGGCAGCCGGCGGCAGCGCGGTGGCCTGCACCACCGGTTGCGGGGCGCTGTCAGCGGTCGCCGCCGGCAGATCTTTCTGCGGCTGGGCGGCGGAGAGCAGCATGGCCGCGCTCTCCAGGCTCTCCGCCGGGGCCACGGCCGGGGCGGCAGCGGCTGCCGTGTTATCCGTGCCCGCATGGGCGGCATGGGCCGCAGCCGGTGAGGCGGACGCCGTGGCCGGGGTGGCCGGCGCGGCCGTCAGGGCAGAGGCACCGCCCAGCACGGCGGCGGCGGTACGTGCGGTCTCAGCCTCAGCGGCAGCCTGGGTGCCGGAGCCGGAGGCGGTGGCCTGAGCCGGTGCCATCAGCGGGGCGGGCAGGCCGAGCATGGCGAACAGCGACTGGATCGCCTGCTGGTCATCCTCTTTATCTTCCGCATTGCCGGTGTCCCCGGAGACGCGCGTCTCTACGCGCGCATCACGGCTGGTGAGCGCCGCCGGCACGGTGCCGGGCTGGGTCAGTTTTTCCACGGCGGCCGCGAGCTGGCTGACCAGATCGGTCGCCTGCGCTTTCCCGGCCGCGGTATTGCCGGCCGCGGCAGCTGCGGCCAGGGCGGCTTTGCCGTCAGCGGCCAGCGCGGTGAAACCTTTGCCTTTTGGCTCACCTGCCGGCGTCAGCGCGTTGCCCGGCACACCGGCAGCCAGTTGCCCCAACTGGGCATCAAGCTGGCCGGCGAAATCCAGGCCGCTCTCTTCCGGGGCCTGCCCGGCGGCCGTGGCGGTGGCGGGGGAGAGCGCGGCGGTGGCGGTCTCGGCCGCAGGGGCGAGGTTCAACAGCGTGAGGTTCATTGTTCTCGGTTCCTGTAGGTGCTTCGTTGCGCAAATTCGTCCATGCGTTTTTGGTCCAGCCGCCCCTCAATGACCTGCTGTTGTAACAGGGCGCGGTCGGCCAGCGTCTGGTAAGCATTCAACCGTTGCTGTTTGTCCTGCCAGTGGCTCACCGCCTGATCGAGGCGCTGGTTCCACTGCGCCAGCTGGCGGCGGTGCTGCTCAATCGCCTTGTCCAGCGTCTGGATAAACTGCTGGTAGTTTTGCCAGCTCAGCGCATCAATGCCGCCGTTCAGCGTGGTGTTCAGCTGCTGGCGGTACTCATCCTGATAATTGAGCAGCATGGTGAGCTGCTGTTCGGCATTAAGGCGCGACTGGCGCACCTGCCCAAGCTGGGTGACCGCCTGATCCAGCGCTTTTTGCGCCAGGTCGCGCAGGGTGCCCATCGGGGAGAGACTGTTCATCATGGCCTCACAGGAAAAAACGGGTTGCCGGTCAGTTCGGCAACAGAGTGTTCAGGTGGTCGCAGGAGGCAGTAAAGTCGCTCTGCTCATGAATGCCTTGCTGCAACAGCGCTTCCATCTGCGGGTAGAGGCGGATGGCGCGGTCAAGCAGCGGATCGCTGCCGGCGGCATACGCCCCGACGCTGACCAGGTCGCGGTTACGCTGGTAACTCGCCAGCATCTGTTTGAACTGGCGCACCCGGCGGTAGTGGGTGTCATCAATCAGTGAGGTCATCGCCCGGCTGATGGAGGCTTCGATATCGATAGCCGGGTAGTGGCCGGACTCCGCCAGGCGGCGGGACAGCACCACGTGGCCGTCAAGGATGGCGCGCGCCGAGTCCGCGATCGGGTCTTGCTGGTCATCGCCTTCGGTCAGGACGGTATAGAACGCGGTGATCGAGCCGCCGCCATCCACGCCGTTACCGGCACGCTCCACCAGCGCGGGCAGCTTGGCAAACACCGACGGCGGATAGCCTTTGGTGGCCGGCGGCTCGCCGATCGCCAGGGCGATTTCACGCTGCGCCATGGCGTAGCGGGTCAGGGAGTCCATGATCAGCAGCACATGCTGGCCCCGGTCACGGAAATCTTCCGCGATGCGGGTGGCGTAGGCAGCACCCTGCATACGCAGCAGCGGCGAGACGTCCGCCGGGGCGGCGATCACCACCGAGCGCGCGCGGCCCTCGGCACCCAGGATATTTTCGATGAAGTCTTTGACTTCGCGGCCACGTTCGCCAATCAGCCCGACCACAATCACATCAGCCTGGGTGTAGCGGGCCATCATGCCGAGCAGCACGCTTTTGCCGACGCCGGAACCGGCGAACAGGCCCATACGCTGGCCGCGCCCCACGGTCAGCAGGGCGTTGATGGCGCGCACGCCGACGTCGAGCACCTGCTCAATCGGGGTACGCAGCAGCGGGTTGACCGGGGCGGTCATCAGCGGGGCGCGGAAGCCGGTTTCCGGCGGCGGCAGGCCGTCCAGCGGTTTGGCGGCGCCGTCCAGCACCCGGCCCAGCAGTTGCGGGCCGAGCGGCAACTGTTTGCCGCTGCTCTGGCCGTCCGGCGTCATGCGGGCATAGACCCTGGCACCGGGCAGAATGCCTTCCACCTCTTCCAGCGGCATCAGGAACAGGCGCTGCCCCTGAAAGCCCACCACTTCACTCTCGACTTCCTGCACCTGATGGTTGGCATCCATCCGCTCAATAATGCAGGTGGCACCGAGCGGCAACTGGAGGCCGGTCGCCTCCAGCACCAGCCCGGTGGCACGGGTCAGGCGGCCATACCGGCGCAGGGCCGGGGTGCGGGTGATGCGTTGTTCGGCATCATCCAGCGCATGCAATAACCGGCCTAAACGGGCTGTCATACTTCCCCCGGTGCCGCCAGGCGGCAGAGTTCCTGCCAGCGCGTGGCGAGCGAGGCATCAAGGTCGCCGTCTTCTGCGCTGACTTTGCAGCCGCCGCGGTGGATCTGCGGGTCAGAGACCAGCCGCCAGCCGTTGAGGCTTAACGTCACGCCGAGCTGCTGCTCCACGCGGTCATAATCCTGCGGGCTGACGCGCAGTTGCGGTTTGCCGCTGAACATCGGCTCCTGCTGAATCAGCTGCTGGATCTGGGCCAGCAGCGCCGCGCCGTCACACTGCGGGGTCTGGCCGAGGATCTGTTTGGCGGCGGTCAGCGCCAGTTGCATCAGGCGGGAGGCGATCACGCTGTCGAGCGAGTCCAGCGTCTGCTGGAAATCGGTGACCATCGCCTGCCACTGTTCGGTCAGCGGCTGCTGCTGCGCGTGCGCGGCGTCCAGCCCCTGCTGCTGCCCGGCCTGGTAACCGGCCTGGAAGCCGGCGTCATAGCCCTGTTGTTTGCCCTGCTGGAAGCCCAACTGGTGGCCCTCCTGCTGGGCCTGCTGGCGCAACCCGGCCAGCTCGTGCTGGCGGGAATGTTCTTCGTGCTCCACCAGCACATCGTAGGCGGCCTGGAAGGCCGGCTCCATGCGCTTCGGGGCAGGGGAGAGATCGTTAAGTTTCCACGGTTGCCACGGCAGCCGGTTGAGCGCATCAGACATAGGTATCCTCGCCACCACCAATCATCATTTCGCCGGTTTCCGCCAGACGGCGGACAATCAGCAGGATCGCTTTCTGTTCTGCCTCGACCTGCGACATACGCATCGGGCCGCGGTTGGCCAGGTCGTCGCGCAGGATATCGGCCGCACGTTGCGACATGTTGTTGAGGAACTTGTCGCGCAGCGGCTGTTCGGCACCTTTCAGGGCGACCAGCAGCGACTCGTTGTCCACTTCCTGCAACAGGCGCTGGATGCTGCGGTCGTCGACCTGCACCAGGTTTTCGAACAGGAACATCTCGTCGACAATCTTCTGTGCCAGCTCGCCGTCGTAGCCGCGCATTGCGTCCATGACCGCTTCTTCCTGCTGGGTTTTCATCAGGTTGATGATCTCGGCGGCAGTACGTACCCCGCCCAGCTTGCTGCGCTTGAGGTTCTGGCCGTCGAGCAGGTTGTTCAGCACTTCGGTCAGTTCCGCCAGTGCCGCCGGCTGCACGCCGCCAAAGGTGGCGATACGCAGCATCACGTCGTTGCGCAGGCGTTCGTCGAACTGCGCCAGGATGTCGGCCGCCTGGCCGCGTTTCAGGTGCACCATAATGGTGGCGATGATCTGCGGGTGTTCGTCGCGGATCAGGTCGGCCGCCATCAGCGGTTCCATATAGTTGAGCGTTTCCATGCCGGTGGTGGTTTCACGCGACTCGAGGATGTCCTCGAGCAGGCTGGAGGCGCGCTCCTCGCCCAGGGCTTTGACCAGCACCGAGCGCAGGTAGTCATTGGTGTTGATGCTCAGGGCCGCGTACTGCTCGGCATCTACCTCGAATTCATTGAGCACTTCCGCCAGCACTTTGGTGGAGATGTGATGGGTGTTCGCCATCGCGCTGCTCAGCTGCTGTACCTCGCGCGAGGAGAGGTGTTTGAACACCTCCGCCGCGCGGTCTTCACCGAGCGTCATCAGCAGGACGGCGCTCTTTTCGGTTCCGGTCAAACTCATAACTCGGTACTCATCCATTGGCGGATCACCAGGGCGACCACGCGAGGTTCTTTATCGGCCAGCTCCTGGATACGCTGGGTCTGGACTTCAACGCTGACACGTTGCTGGGAGCGCTTGCGCTGGGCCAGCTCATCGCTGCTCGGCTTGGCGGCCGGGGCAGCCTCAGTGGCAGAGACAGCCTGGGCAGCGGCGGCGGCAGCCACAGCGGCTTCCTGCGCCTGTTGCTGTTTACGCAGTTGCGGGCGAACCAGCTTGCGCCACAGGATCCAGGCCACAATCAGGATCAGCAGGTAACGGCCGGCCTCGATAAGCTGCTCGAAGAACGACTGCTGTTTCCAGAACGGCAGCTCAACCGGCACGTCCTGCGTATCGTTAAACGGCGTGTTGACCACGTTCAGGCTGTCGCCGCGCTCGGCGGAGTAGCCCATCGCCTCGCGCACCAGATCGTTAATCTGCTTAAGCTGGGCCTCGGTCAGCGCTTTCTGCTTGCCGTCTGCACCGGTGGCGTAGTTCACCACCACGGCGACGGAGAGGCGCTTCACGCCACCGGCACTTTCCGTGGTGTGGCGGATGGTGCGGTCCAGCTCGTAGTTGGTGGTTTCATCATGGCGGCTGCTGCCGGACGTGGTGCCGCGCGCTGTGGTGGCGCTGCTGCGGGTGGCCGCGTCGGCGGTTTTGTTGGCCGCTGCATTCTTGGCATTTGCCGCGTTCTTCGCCGGCGGTGTATCAATCGGCGCGGTGGTGGCCGGGGCCGGCTGGTTGGAGAGCGCGCCCGGCACGCCGCCGACAGCGGAACCCACTTGTTCATTGGTGCTCAGCTGGCGTGAACGGATTGCGGCGTTGTCCGCATTGCCGTTCGGCTGGTACTGCTCATCCGTCTGCTCGCGGGAGGCGAAATCAAGCTGCGCGGTGACCTGGGCGTGGACGTTGCCTGCACCCACCATCGGCGCGAGGATGGTCTCGATACGGCGCTGGAAACGGCTCTCCAGCTCATTGGTGAATTTCAGCTGGGTCGCGTTCAGGAGGCGATCGCCGCCTTCATTCTGGGTCAGCAGGTGGCCGCTCTGGTCAACCACGGTGACGCTGGCCGGCGGCAGGCCGGAAACGCTGCTGGACACCATATGGACGATGGCGTTGATCTGGCCGTCATCCAGCGCGCGGCCGGGTTGCAGGGCCAGCGTGACTGACGCCGACGGGGATTTCTGCTCGCGCACAAACAGCGACGGCTTAGGCATCGCCAGGTGTACGCGCGCGCTCAGCACCGGGCCGAGGGTTTCAATGGTGCGCGACAGCTCACCTTCCAGGCCACGCTGGTAGTTGATCTGCTCGCTGAACTGGCTGATGCCGAACTTCTCCTGATCCATCAGTTCGAAGCCCACCGCACCGCCTTTCGGCAGCCCGGCCTGCGCCAGGCGCAGGCGTGTCTCATGGACACTCTCCGCCGGCACCAGCAGCGCGCCGCCGTTATCCGCAAAGCGGTAAGGGACGTTCATCTGCGTCAGCTGGGCGACGATGGCACCGCCATCCTTATCGTTCAGGTTACTGAACAGGACGCGATAGTCCGGGCTGCGGGCCCAGAGCATCATGGCAACGACAATGGCCACCGCCGCCGCTGCGGCAATCAGCAACGGAATTTTTGGGTTAGCGCGCAAGCGGGTAAACAGCGCGTTCATGCCGTTTTCACGGTTATCGCCGGTGGCGGTCGCGGCATTCATGAGGCCACCTCGCTACACTGCAAACGGATGTGAGTAATGGTATAGAGTTGCAAAACGGACTCCCTGGCGGTTTGCGTTGACGCGTCAAAAGGCACTGGACCTGGTAATAGGAAATGTCCCAATTTTCAGGTGGGCCATTATTTGCTGTTGACAGAAAATTCGATGGGTGAATAAGCCGTGTTTTTTGCCGCTATTTAGATGCTTTAGCCGGAAAACCCTGTGGTAGGGTGTCTGCCATCAAATCTATATCGTCCGCCGGTGCGTCCGGCACGGGCTGACACCAGAGAGAAAAGTATGTCAATTCAGGGTATTCAAAGCGTCCTCCAGCAGATGCAGGCCACCGCGCTCCAGGCCGCCGGCCCGGCACCCGCCCAGCCGTTGGCGCACGCGGGCTTTGCCAGCGAGCTGAAAGCGGCCGTCGGCAAGATAAGCGACATCCAGAACAGCGCCCGCACCCAGGCCGAGAAATTTGAGCTGGGCGTGCCGGGCGTTGGGCTGAATGACGTGATGGTGGATCTGCAAAAATCCTCCGTCTCCCTGCAACTGGGCGTGCAGGTGCGTAACAAGCTGGTGTCCGCCTACCAGGAAATCATGAACATGCAGGTGTAGGGGGGCGGCCTGCCCGCTTCCGGCAGGTTTCCTGCGCCACACCCGGTGGCCGCGATGCTGTGCTCTTTCACCGCCTGTTGCCTGAATTTTTGTCATTATCAGTAGATTTATTACGGTTATCCCCCCGGCTGCCGATACTGTGTTCAGGCAAAAAGCGGGGAAGAGGATCCTGATGCAAACCAACCTGTTCAAGACAGACGCCGCGATCCGGGCGGCGTGTGATATGTGGTATGGCGGCGGTGGGGCAGAGCCTGACGCGATAAGGCGCACAGGCAAACGCTGCCGGCTGCGCCCGGAGCGTGAGTGATGCATTACTTTCTGGCGGCACTCGGCGCGCTGATAACCGGCACGGCGATGGTGTCTGACAATGGCATCGCATTAATTTGCGGCACAATCTGGTTGAGCACCGCCTGTGTCTGCATGGCAATTCAAAAGTTAGGAGAGAAATATGGCCGCTGAAATCATCCCGTTTAAAAAGCCCTTGCATCAGCTGACCCAGGCCCAGCAACACCTTTGCGAGGCATTGAAGCTGGTGCGTGACGGCGGTCACCAGCCGATGGCGGTTGACCTGCTGCTCAGCCGCGCTCATGAACTGGTATATGACTACGTGGAAATCGCCGGAAAACGCTGAACGGGCGCGCACTGCCTGCCGCGTGCAGAGGGACATTGCCCCTTCTTTGCCTTATCTGTTGAACTGACGGCAAAAAAAGCGGTCTGTTACAAGCCCGGCGGCCGGGCGTATGCCATAATGCGGGGCCTGCAGCGTAAAGAGGCGGGGCAATGTTGACAGAGTGAGGAGTAACAGAGTGGCAAACATGCGCGTTAAACAGGGAGTAAGCTGGTGGTTTTTCCCCTACATCCGGCTGGTGTGCTGGGTTTATGCAGTGCGGGGGCGCGAGCTGAGTGACCAGCAACTGGAACAGCGGGTCATGCGCCATCTGAACCCCTCACCGTACAAACGGCGCAGGCATCAGGTCATCCTGAGCAAGCTGCGCCTGAAGGGCTGAAAGGAAGGCAGGCGGCGGCAGGCTGAAAGTGTTGTTATCTTCTATACTTAATGGACAAACCCGTGAGTCAATGGAGAGAACCATGTCTGAACATCCTGATCATAACGCGCCTTTCCCCAATAAACATCACGGCCTGCCTGAAGATGCGCCCAATTCGCCGAACCCTTATGAAGAGGATGACCTGGCGAATAAAGAGGGAGAAATCCCGAGAAAGCGCGATGACAGCTCCGATGATAAAGAAGATCCTTACGAATCAGACTCGAAATAGCGTCTGTTCCCGTTATCCAGAAACCGCCTCCGGGCGGTTTTTTGTTGCCGCCACACCGCCGGGCAGACAGATTAGCCTGATTGGACATTTGTTCATCAGGATGTGATGTCCGGCAGGTCTGCCCGCTGGCGGCTTGCCTATACTTCCTATGCCCATGTCGGGCCTGGAGGTAGTTATGTCCGAACGTCCTGATGAAATTGATCCGCTGCCGGATGATGATATGGTTCCTGAAACCCCGGAAGAGTTTCCGGAAGAGGATGATCCTTTAGGGGATGATCCGTTGGGGGATGATGACGATGTGCCGCAAACCCCGGATGACGTGTAAGCCTTATCTACTCTAAAACCGCCTGCGGGCGGTTTTTTGTTGCCTGCTGTTCGTCAGTTAATGCCTGTAGTTCGTTAGTTGGTTAATCCCTGTAGTCCATCAGTTAATGCCGGTAAGGCACCGGGCGTTTTTGCCGGCGTGCAGCGTGTATCTGCTATCTTTAAGATAACGCAACAGGGAGAACCATGATGTCATTAGAGATTGAGAAAAAGTCAGAAGGGCCGGACCACTATCTGTATGCCGCCACCTGCCGCGAGGCGGATTACCAGTTTGAGGTGACAGGCCGGGGCAAGACGGCCACTGAGGCGGATGCGGACCTGAGGAAAAATATCCGGGAGATGGGGCAACGGCTGGATGAACTGATGCAGATGAGTAAGGTGTCGGCCTGACACCGGCGTGGTGCTGTCACGGGCGGCCATCGCGGCCGCCCGCGTCCTATCAGGCAAATGTCTCGTCAGGGGCTTTCAGGATCATCGCTTCCAGCGCATGGCGGTAAACATCCAGTTTCACCACATCATGTTCGGTTTCCAGCTTTTCAATCAGCCGCGCAATGATCGCTTTATTGGTAACAAACTCATGGGTGCTGAGCAATTCTGCCGCAATCTGAGTAATCACTTCTGACTCCGCCGCTGACGTCGCGGCCGGGCTGTTAAAATAACGCGCAATTTCGTGTTCCGCAGAGACGGGTTGTTTATTCATTTTTTGTTCCCTTATAGAGCGTATTCCGCGTACCGCCCAATCCGGAACGCCGGACAGGCGTAAGTCGCGTCATGGGGGTGGCGTAAACTGGTGTGTAAATAAAAAAGACCTCTGAACGTGGAACCAAACACCCTCAGAGGCAACATAATGCATCCGTTATCGTTATGACAGGCGAGCGTTCCCTGCTCCCCGATAAACTTATACAAAGATGGAAATTTTGCGTAACTTTGGCCTGAGCTTTTTGTGTGGTATGAGGTGTATATAAAAAGCAGCTTATCAGGCGGGCAGTGGAGAGGGCGGCGGCAAGGGCAAAAGGGCATGATAAGTTGCCGGGCCGCCGGGGGGCAAAGTGTAAGGGGGGCGGTGGAGAGTGGCGTGCGTTCGTGACAGAAGCCTTACGCAAGCCAGGGGATCAGGGGTCGATTCGCGGCTGGTCAATCAAGGCGTAAAGGCAACCGCGCAGCTTGATCAGATCCTCCGGATGGGTCGCAGAATCTTCTGAAGCCTGGTCCAGCGCTTTGTTCACCTGTTTTGAAATGGTCATCCTGGTCTGTGCATCCAGCGCATTCATCAGCGCTGTCACCGCAATTTGCAGGGCTTCTACCTGAATCAGGGTCTCTTTGGAGGCCACATCATTTTCTGCCAGTTTCACCAACAGCTCTGCGATTAACGCTTTCATAAAGTCTCCACACAAGAAGGGATCGTTAGCGCGCTTATAATAATGCGGGAGTTCATGAATCTGATAGCAAAATTTTAATCATTCGCGGTAATGACCTGCACAACGCGCGAAAGGAAAAGAAAAAATGCGCGTGTTGCTAAAAATGCGGTGCACTTGCTGACGGTAGGGTTTGCACTATTCTTGAAATGTTCTTAACAAAAAGGAGTGAGTTATGAAAAAAGTCATTGTGGCTTCTGCGGTTATTCTCTCTGCCCTGCTGGCCGGCTGTGCCGACAGCAACTATGCTATCCACACCATTGATGGCCGGACGATTGTCAGTGACGGCAAACCAAAAACAGATAATGAGACCGGCATGATCAGTTATAAAGATGCCTGGGGCAACAAACAGCAAATTAACCAGAATACCGTGAAGCAAATGCAGGAAATTAAAAACTGACGTTTATTTTCCCCTAAAAAACCCCGCTGCGGCGGGGTTTTTATTGCCGGTTTCAGAACAGTGCCCGGATGTAAGGCAACTTACGCAAATAGCGAACGGCCAGATAGGTGATGCCAAACATCACGCCGGAGAACAGCAGGGAGGCAAAAGGCCAGATTAACTTTTCGTTGATGTTAATCAGCCGCGTCACGGCCAGGTAGACCACCATATGCGCTAAGAAAATACCAAACGAGCACTCTGCTACCGAGGTAAGCCGTTGTTTTATCAGCGGGCTAAAGGTAAAGCGGGCATTCAGCATCAGGTAGAACAGGGCGGCGGAGGCCACCACCGTCGGCGGATAGAAATAGGTGTAGTAGGTTTCCCGCGCGGCATGGGCCGCCAGCGACACAGACCGGGTGCCGGTAAACATCACGATGACCGCCAGAATAAACAGGCCCAGCGCCAGCCAGCCACGCTGCCGGGTAAAGCCTATATCTTTTATCAACAGCGGCAGGAACAGGAAAATCACATAGGCATTAAAGTTATTCAGCGCCATATTGCCGACAAACGAAATCGTGATCTTGAAAGCATCACTGAGAAACGGGAAGGTACAGGAGAACAGAAAGGTCAGTACGGTATAAAACAGGCAGAATGTCCGGCCCCCTTTATAGTAGATCAGCGAGACCAGCGGCATCAGCAGGTAAAGGCCAATCAACGCATATAAAAACCATAACTGAGCCATCGCATTATGATTAATCACCACATCCACCAGCCAGTGCCGGCTAAAAATATCCTCTCCGTTCAGTATCCCGTAAATAAGTGACCAGGCCAGAAACGGCAGGGCAATCCTTGTCAGCCGGCGGCGTACAAAGGCGCGGACATCCATATCCTCTTTAATCAGTAAAAAGGCGGAAATCATAAAAAACAGCGGGACACAAAAGCGTGACAGCGAATAACAGAGGTTAGTGATGTTCCAGGCGACACTGTCAATCGGTGCCATATAAAACGTATTCATCGAGCCATGAATCAGCACCACCGCGCCAATCGCGATGGCGCGCATCACATCAAGGTTGAGGTTTTTTTCCATACTTCCCTGAACGGTACATGAATAAAGATAAGTCGTTTATCTTTATAAGAGAGCCAAATAATTAGCAATAAATTTAGGTTAGGTTGGCGTAAAAATCCGATCGCCATTAAAAAACGGCCAGAAGGAGGCGACATCTGGCCTGGGTGAATCATTCAAATATTGAAAGAAATCTTTAGCCTTGGTAAAGGAACAAAATAAATCTTTCTTTAGAAGGTCTGCCGCACTATTCCGGCAAATGGCCCGGGGGTTTCATGATGAAAAGCGACGGCCGCAGCCGTTTGCGCATCCACAGGCAAGCCATCATCAGCAGGGTGGAGAGGGAAACCAGCGCCGGGATGATCACAATCAGCGTCTGGTAACTCAGCGTGACCGTATGTTCACCCGGCGGCAGGCGTACCCCCATAAAGCCATCATCCAGCGGGACCGGGGCCACGCGTTGCCCATCCACCATCAGCGTATACCCGGCGTACATCACGTACGGCAGGGTATAGAGCGCCGGCTCCGGGGCGGAAACATGGAACGTCGGGTAACCGTTGATGTAGCCGCCCGGCAGGTTCAGCAGGTGATCGCGCGCGGTCGGCGGCAGTGTCTGCGCGGCCAGCAGGTCATAGGTCGTGCCCTGCATGGTGCGGGTGTTGAGGTAATCCGCGTACAGGCGGGTGGTCTGGAACGCCGGCAGCGGCTGGTCAAGCGCACTTTTTACCGGCAACCAGGCGGCGGCCAGCAGGGCGGTGAGCATCAGGGCCGCCGTTTTGCGCTGGTGCGTCAGCAGCCATTGCAACGGCACCACGGCATACAGGGCCAGCAGCGCGCAGGCGCACATCAGCAGCCGCCACGAAAACTGCATGATATTGAGCACCGGCGTATGCGCGGGCAGCCAGTTCCAGTTCACCAGGTTGGTGGTCAGCAGCACCATCACCAGCCCGGCCGCCAGCAGGGTTTTGCCGCGGCGCGCGATTGGCATCAGCAGCGCGGCCAGGCTGAGCAGCAGCAACGGCAGGCCGGGAGAGGAGTAAGTCCCGTTTTGCGTCAGCCCATAGTGGCTGGGCAGGCCGAGCAGCGTTTGCAGCAGGTCGCTTTTATAGCGGTCCATATGGCGGTAGCTGAACAGCATCCCTTTGAAGGCATACACATCGGAATAGACCATATGGTAGAGCAGCGGCCCCCAGTAGAGGCAGGTCAGCGCCAGGATAAGCAACACCGAACGCCCCAGGAACAGCAGGTTCCGGCGGGTGAACAGGGCGCGGGCGTTCAATACGGCAAACAGCAGGAAGAAGATCAGGCTGACCACCACACTGGGAATATTGGACAGCAGGATCAGGGAAGCCGAGAGCGGGATCAACCGGCTGTCGCGCCGGTCGCTGATCAGTGAGCTGCACCCGCGGACAAACAGCGGCATTACCGCCATTGCCAGGCATTCACCGACCGCAAAGCGGACAAACAGGTTATTCAGGAAATA
The DNA here is from genome assembly GCF_002858805.1 of Chimaeribacter arupi. GTDB lineage: Bacteria > Pseudomonadota > Gammaproteobacteria > Enterobacterales > Enterobacteriaceae > Chimaeribacter > Chimaeribacter arupi. The sequence goes on along the minus strand of NZ_PJZI01000027.1, from coordinate 26,701 downwards.
GACGGAGGTGACAAACAGCAGGCCGCACAGGAGACCGGCCGTCAGGCTGTGGTGTTCACGTTTACCGGCATAACAGGCAGAGCTGAACCCGAGAGCCAGGATAAAGGCGAACACCAGCTTCATCTGCATCACATCAGAGGCCAGGCCAAACGTCAGCCCGCGTGCCAGCAGGAACAGCAGCGAGCTGAGCGGCGGGTAGAACATCTGCCAGGAGTAGCCATACTGGTTGGCGTTCCAGTAATCAAACAGCGGCGGGAACTGGCCGTGGGCCAGTGCCTGGTTGAGTGAGGTCATGCGCAGCAGGTGCGCTTCCCAGTCATGCCCGTACCAGATGCCCGCACTCAGCAACGGCAACATCACCATAACGACCATAACGGCGAGTGCCGCCCGGCGCAGACCCTTTTCTGTACCCATGATGTTGCCCTTTCTTACGCCTGATGCCGCTGCCTGCGGAGCCTGCCCGCTGACGCTGTCAGGCCGGGCGGATAAACGATAAGGGCTTTTACCGCATCACGCTATGGGAGGCGATGCACTTATTCTCATTTTGTGCAGTGCATTCCAACCTGCAGGGGTGTCAGTTGCTGCCGAGGCTGCAATCGGGGCAGGCAGCCTGCCGGTGATGGCCGCGGATGGCAGTGGGCAGGAAACCAAAACGTTTGCGGAAACGTTCTGCGAAGCGCGAGCCGCTCTCATAACCCACGCTCTGAGCGATGGCGGCAATCGCCGCATCGGTGTTTTGTAACAGGTGCAGGGCGTGGGTCATGCGGGTGTCGGCGATGATGTTGCGCAGCACCTCTGCCTCGGCCGCCAGCCGGCGGCGCAGCATCACTTCGTTCATCTCCAGCCGTTCTGCCACCACCGCGGCCGGCCAGGGGTGGGCGATGTCCGTCAGCAGCAGCTCACGCACCTGCTGGCTGAGGGTGGCCGGCGGCGTGGTATGCAGGCGCACGCCGTGCTGCGCCAGCCACAGGATCTGCTCCTGCATACGGTGGCGGGCAATCGGGGCCGGCAGCGCGGGCGACGTCATCAGCGCGTCGAAGAAGCAGTCAAACGAGTGGGCAAACTGGTTGGCCGGGTCGGGGATAATGGCGGCGGAGGCCACCGGTGACAGCAGAGGGGTGTGCTCGCGGCTGAAATCCGCCAGCAGCGCCGGATCGCAGGCGATGGCTTTGCTGGCGTAGAGGCCTTTCTCATCCAGGCCGTTGTAAACGTCCAGCGTCTGGCCGCCGTTCAGCGCCAGCATCTCACCCTGCTCGATGCGCAGCTCACCCTCACGGGTACGCAGGATGTTATAGCCTTGTGACACATAGATCAGGCAGGGGCGGCTGACGTAAATTGACGGCACGCACAGCGCGCTGTGTTGGATCAGGTGCCCGGCAATGCCGACACCGGGGTAAGAGCGAATTGTCCGTTCCATAAATGTTCAAGATGGCTCATGGCTGCCCGCATCCGGCGGAGGGAGCCGGCCTCCGGGCCGGCACGCGAAAAAACACCGGCCTGCCGGAAGCGGCAGACCCGTTTACTGCGGGTCGCCCTGGAGCATGGTGTACTGCCCGTCGAACTTACCGTAAGCATGGTGCAAATCTTTTTTACGGCCGGTGTTGCCGATAAGCTCAGCCAGTTTATCCATCCGGGCGTTAAGCAGCTGTTTCACCTGGCTTTCGTTATCAAGAATACGCGCCAGCATACGGCGGATCGTCTCCTGCACCTGATCAGGCACGCCGTCATTGACGGGCAGGGCGGCGGTCTGTTCCACCGCCTTGGCGTAGCTGACCTCGAGCTCAACCAGTTCCGGCCACTGCTCCTGGCGCGCCAGGCCGAGCATCTGCTCACTGAGGGTCAGAATCTGTTGATATGCGGTAATAAGGTGCGGGTGACGATCCATTATTTCACGTCCTGAGAAGGTTGATAGTGTGGTCCAATCTGGCGCCAGGCATCTGCGATGTTATCCAACAGCGCGGAAACCTCTTCGAGAGCCGTTAAGTCATTGTGCAAATTGGCCTGTAACAGGCGGCGGCTCATATACTCATAGAGGTTATCCAGATTATCGACCAGCTCGCCGTCCTGTTCACGGTCGAGCCCGGCGCGCAGGCCGCTGTCGATAATATTGATCGCTTTGGAGATAGCATGGCCTTTGTTGGCAATGTCCCCCTGCTCCATGAAAATCTTTGCCCTTACCAGGGCGCTTTGCGCCCCGTCAAACAGCATCACAATTAACTGGTGTGGGCTGGCACTCATTACGCCGCTTTCCAGGCTGACCTGCTGGTAAGAGTGAGCCCCCGAACGATGGTACATAGGTCGTCCTTATGAACTTGACGTGCTGAACTGCTGCGTCAGGTAGCTGGCAGTGTTGTTCAGCTTGGATATCAGGGTATCCAATTGGGTGAACTGGGCCTTATAGCGCGCCATGGTGGCGTCAATGCTGTCGCTCATGTCGTCATAGCGCTGGCTCAGGGTCTTCAGCGTGCTGTTGATGCCGTCGGTAGCATTTTTAATCACGCCCTCTTTACCGGTGGCGGTGCTCAGCATATCCGTCAGGGTATTGTTCATCACGGTAGCGAAACCGGTGGTTTTGCCGTCGCCGACAAAGTACTCCGTGACGCCCTGCGGGTTGCTGGCCAGCGCGGCGGAGAGTTTGGTGTCATCCACCAGCAGGTTGCCGCTGGAGCCGTCAGCCCCGATGGACGGGTCCTGGGTGATGCCGAGCTGCGCCATGATCGCCAGGCTGCCGCTCTGGACGGTGGTCAGCTGGCTGCGCAACTGGGACTGGATGCTGCGCACGTTGCTGTCGCCGAGCAGGGCGCCGTTGCTGCTGGACTGGTCTTCCCCGGTCTCGACTTTGGTGTATTTGGTGACGGTGGCAATGGTGCTCTGCAGCGCGTTATAGGCTTTGACCCACGCATTGATGGCCGTTTTGGTGCTGTCGGTAGCGCGCGTGACTTCCAGCTGCTCTGAGGCACCGGAGGCGCTGGCGGCTTTCAGTTGCAGCGTCACGCCTGACGGCGCATCGGTAATGGTGTTGCTGCTGCGCTCAATCGCCACGCCGTTCACCGTCAGCTTGGCATTCTGTGACTGCACCTGCTCACTCATGCCGTTGCCGGTGCCGCCGGCGGTATAGCCAATCACCGCCTGCAAGGCGTCATCACCGCTGACGCTGACGGTCATGTCATAGTCGGTACCGGTGGATTTGGAGCTGAGCATCAGGCGGTAATCGCCGTCATTCGCTTTGATAATGCTGGCCGAGACATCGCCGCCGCTTTTGTTGATGGCGTTCGCGATGCCGGTCAGGCTGGTCTGGTCGTCGGTCAGGCTGATGCTCAGCGGCGTGTCGTTGCCGGGCTGGGTAATGGTCAGGGTGCGGGTCGCGCCGGTGGTGCCGAGCTGCGCGGTGTTGCTGCTGACTGAGCCGGAGAGCAGGGTCTGCGCCTTGGCTATTTGCGTCACGGAGACGGAATAGCTGCCGGTGTTGGCGGTGCTGTCCGTGGTGGCGGTAAAGGCGGTGTTGGTGCTGCTGACAGTGGTGCTGTTAAACGCGGTGGTTTTGGTCAGTGCCGCGGTAGCGGTTTGCAGGCTGGTCAGGGAGCTTTGCAGTTTACCATAGGCACTCAGCTGGCTGTTATAGCTGCTCTGCTGGGTGGTGATGGTAGTCAGCTTGGATTGCTCAGCGGTTTCGAGGGACGTATATAATGTGCTGAGATCGAGGCCCGATCCTACCCCCAGGTTACTGATCGTCGTAGACGCCATATATGCTTCCTTAATGTTGAGTATGTACCTGAAAGCAGGTATCGGCCCGGAAGCGTAAAAGTTTACGTAAAGTCAAAAAAAATGATGCGCGGAATAGCGCGGAAGAATAGAGGGTATTGTGGCGATAGTGGCCGCGGGCAACGCAGCCGGCGGGCGGGGCGGTTCGCCCGTGGGTGGCGGCCATCATAAAACAGGCCGTGGCGAATAAGAAGAAGGGAAAGCAGAAGAAAGGAAAATAAGAGAGAAGAAAAGCCCCTGCACGTTAACCGCGGCCGGGAAGCGCACCGGGGTATCATTATTACCGCGTAAAACACCGTCATTTTTCACGCCGGGCGCAGGCCATTTTGCCCCGTTTCCCACCTTTTTACCGCCACCAGGTGAGTTATTTGAATTAATTTCCGTTTAATATCATCATCTTACTCTATTTTTAAAATTTCTTTTAAAGTTCCCCCATAACGCGCCGATAAATTTTAGGACGGTGAGAGACGCCGTGAGCAACAAGCTCAAACCTAAACCTAATTTGCGATTAAGGAATACCACTATGTCAGTTATCAATACTAACCTGATGTCCCTGACTACTCAGAACAACCTGAACAAATCTCAGTCTGCTCTGGGCACCGCTATCGAGCGTCTGTCATCTGGTCTGCGTATCAACAGTGCAAAAGACGATGCGGCTGGTCAAGCGATCTCCAACCGTTTCACTTCTAACATCAAAGGCCTGACTCAGGCAGCACGTAACGCCAACGACGGTATCTCCATGGCGCAGACCGCTGAAGGCGCGCTGAACGAGATCAACACCAACTTGCAGCGTGTTCGTGAACTGACCGTACAGGCAGCGAACGGCACCAACAGCGACAGCGACCTGGCTTCTCTGCAGGACGAAGTGACCGCACGTCTGGCTGAAATCAACCGTGTTGCCAGCCAGACCTCTTTCAACGGCACCAACCTGCTGGACGGCACTGCCGGTACTGCTGGTGTGGTTAAAATCCAGGTTGGCGCTGACGACGGCCAGACCATCGACCTGGACCTGACCGGTGCTAAAGCTGACACCACCACCCTGGGTGTGGCTTCCATCGACCTGAAAGCGCTGGCAGGTACCGAGCTGGCAACCATCGACACCGCGATCAGCACCGTCGACAAAGCACGTAGCGGCCTGGGTGCGGTTCAGAACCGTTTCGAGTCCACTGTTAACAACATCAACAACACCGTAACCAACCTGAGCGCCGCTCAGTCCCGTATTCAGGATGCTGACTACGCGACCGAAGTGTCCAACATGAGCCGCGCGCAGATCCTGCAGCAGGCTGGTACTTCTGTACTGTCTCAGGCGAACCAGGTTCCTCAGGGCGTTCTGTCCCTGCTGCGTTAATCCCGCACGCTGGTTTCGTTCCCAACCCCGCTTCGGCGGGGTTTATTTTAACCAGTGGTAATACTTAAGTTAAATTTTTCGTTGCTTCAGGTTGTTTGGCAGTACAACAGCGTGAATGTCGTGTAAAGTATCGGCCGCGATTCAGATTTATCTTAGGGAAAAAAAGAAAAAGCCGCGACGACATAAAACAAATAGCCACCCTTTTTACGGTTTGTTCTGCCGATTACTTCGCCTGGGGACAGGGATAATACGTCTAACCCCACCCCATGCCAGGTTTTAACAGTGAGCGATTTGTATAACGCCGAAGGCGTCATCGACAAGAATACTCTGTGGCAGCGTTATGTTCCGCTTGTCCGCCATGAAGCCCTGCGCCTCCAGGTGCGGTTGCCCGCCAGCGTTGAGCTGGATGACCTGCTTCAGGCAGGGGGCATTGGGCTGCTGAATGCGGTTGATCGTTACGATGCGCTACAGGGCACGGCTTTTACTACCTACGCGGTGCAACGCATCCGTGGGGCCATGCTGGATGAACTGCGCAGCCGCGACTGGGCACCCCGCAGCGTGCGCCGCAATGCGCGCGAAGTGTCGGTGGCCATGCAGCAGGCTGAACAGCTGCTCGGGCGCCCGCCCACTGAAAGTGAAGTGGCACAGACGTTGGCCATCCCGTTGGAGGAGTACCGTCAGATCCTGATGGATACCAACAACAGCCAGCTGTTCTCCTACGATGAGTGGCGGGAAGAACATGGCGACAGTGCCGAGACACTGACGGAAGGCCATGAAGAGAGCAACCCATTGCACCATTTGCTGGAGGGCAGTCTCCGCCAGCGGGTGATGGACGCTATCGAGGCGTTGCCCGAACGCGAAAAAATGGTGTTAACACTGTATTACCAGGAAGAGCTGAACCTGAAGGAGATCGGGGCTGTGCTTGAAGTGGGGGAATCCCGCGTCAGCCAGCTGCACAGTCAGGCTATCAAGCGCTTGCGAGCCCGACTCAATGCCGATCACTAATCGTGTGCCTGCCCGGCAGGCACCCTCTTCAGAGTTCCGCCCCTTAATAAAAAATCACATTAGCGGAATTTTTATATGCCAGGCACATCTGTAAAAAAACGGCCGCTGAGCCGCTATCTTAAAGACTACAAACACAGCCAGACTCACTGTTCGCAATGCACCAAGCAGCTTGACCGCATGGCGCTGGTTTTCCGCGGACAGATCATTAATAAAGAAGCCATTGCGGGCATGGATCAGCTGATCGACGATCAGGTCTGGCTGAAGCTGCAAAATGAGCTGATGGCGCTGTGCCGTTTTTGCAGTGAGATCTCCTGCAACAGCAACCCTGAGTATTTTGATATTAAAGCGTTCAAGCAATACCTGTTTGAGCAGACCGAAATGAGCCACAGCACGGTACGTGAATACGTTGTGCGCCTGCGCCGCCTGGATGAGATGCTGAGTGCCTGCAACTATCCGCGTGACCGCATCAAAGGCAACAGCATTCACCAGCGGATCATTGAGGATTTGCCGGACGCCGGCCACAACAATTACCGTATCGCCCTGCGTAAATATGATCAGTACCTGGCCTGGCAAAGCCAGCCGCGCTGAGCCGGCCTGTGTTACCCGATAACCGGATGCGCCCCCGTCATGCTGTGACCGGGGCGCATTTTTGTTTTTATGCGCCTTAATTGCCCCTCTGCACGCGATCCTGCACCGCAATGGATGAATCCCGAAGAAACATCTGCTAGATCTATAGGTTGAATCTCTGCACCGTCCTGAGGGGAAACAGGTGAGCCAACAACCGAACACACCATCCTACCGTTACCTGGCTGAGCAACTGGCCGCCGTGCCGCGCCTTGACCTGGTCGGCCCGGCCACGCCGCTTGAGCGCCTTGACCGTCTCTCCGATTATCTCGGCCATGATATTTACATGAAGCGGGATGACCTCACGCCGCTGGCGCTGGGCGGCAACAAGCTGCGCAAGCTGGAGTTTCTGGCCGCCGAGGCGTTGCGGCAGGGGGCCGACACGCTGGTCACCGCCGGGGCAATCCAGTCCAACCATGTGCGCCAGACGGCGGCCGTGGCCGCCCGGCTCGGCCTGCATTGTGTGGCCTTGCTGGAAAGCCCGTTTGCGGCCCCGGCAGCCGATCATTACCACCCCGGCGACAACTACCAGCACAACGGCAACCGGCTGCTGCTGGATCTGTTCAATACTGAGGTGGTGATGTGTGACGCGCTGCATGACCCGCAGGCGCAGTTGCGCGAGCAGGCGGATCGGCTGGAAGCGCAGGGCTTCCGCCCGTATGTGATCCCGGTGGGCGGCTCCAATGGCCTGGGCGCGCTGGGGTATATCCAGTGCGCGCTGGAGATTGCCCAGCAGGCGCAACAGGTGGCGTTCGGCAGTGTGGTGGTGGCGTCCGGCAGTGCCGGCACCCATGCCGGGCTGGCGGTGGGGTTGCAATCACTGATGCCGGACACCACGTTGGTTGGCGTCACGGTTTCACGCAAGGCACAGGAGCAGCAGCCGAAAGTGGTGGCGCTGCAACACGAGGTGTCGGCGTTGCTGTCGCTCACCGATGCCCCCGCGCCGGTCACGCTGTGGGATGAGTACGTCGGCCCGCGTTACGGCGTGCCGAGCGAGGAGGGCATGGCTGCGGTGAAACTGCTGGCGGCGCAGGAGGGCATTCTGCTGGACCCGGTCTACACCGGCAAAGCGATGGCCGGATTGCTCGACGGCCTTGAGCGCAAGCGCTTTGCCGCCGGGCCAATTCTGTTTGTGCATACCGGCGGTGCACCGGCGCTGTTTGCCTATCCACCGTCACACTGACCACATTATCTATAACTTTCCGGTATAACCATAGGATGATCTATTCCTGTTAACCGGTAAACTAAATGATAACATGCTGAAATCAAAATAATTAACATGTCATAAGGGGTAACTATGGGTGTTTCCGTATTTCGTCGTCATTTACTGATGGGCATGATGGCCGTCACCCTGACCAGCGGGATGGTCAGCACAACCTACGCGGCTGACCAGTTGGATCAGGTGAAACAGCGCGGCACGCTGGTGGTCGGGCTGGAAGGCACCTATCCGCCGTTCAGCTTCCAGGGGGAAGACGGCAAACTCACGGGGTTTGAAGTGGAATTTGCTGAGGCCCTGGCCCAGCACCTCGGCGTGAAAGCCAAACTGTCGCCGACCAAATGGGACGGGATGCTCGCCTCGCTGGATTCCAAACGCATCGATGTGGTGATAAACCAGGTCACGATTTCCGATGAGCGTAAGAAAAAGTATGACTTCTCCACCCCGTACACGGTGTCCGGCATCCAGGCCCTGACCAAGAAAGGCAACGAGGGCGGCATCACCAAACCGGAAGATCTCTCTGGGAAGAAAGTGGGCGTCGGCCTCGGCACCAACTATGAGCAGTGGGTGCGTGAGAACGTGAAAGGCGTGGACATCCGCACCTATGATGATGACCCGACCAAATACCAGGACCTGCGCTTCGGCCGTGTCGATGCCATTCTGGTAGACCGCCTGGCGGCGCTGGACCTGGTGAAGAAAACCGGCAATGTGATGGCGGTGGCCGGCCCGGCCTTCTCCCGCCAGGAGTCCGGTGTGGCGTTGCGCAAAGGCAACCCGCAGATGCTGGCAGCCGTGGATAAAGCGATTGCCGACATGCAGCAGGACGGCTCGCTGAAAAAAATCTCTGAAAAATGGTTCGGTGCTGACGTCACCAAATAACCCCCGCGCCGGTGAGTCATCACCGGCCCATTTTCACCTCCGGCGTTGTGCGCCGACAGGGTTCGACAGATGCAAGAAAGTATTCAACTGGTGCTGGATTCAGCACCCTTTTTATTGAAGGGGACACTGTTTACCCTTCAGCTCAGTATCGGTGGTATGGCCTTTGGCCTGTTCCTGGGGTTTGTGCTGGCGCTGATGCGCCTTTCGCGTTTCTGGCCACTGGCCTGGTTATCGCGGATTTATGTGTCAATTTTTCGCGGCACACCGCTGATTGCCCAGCTGTTTATGATTTATTACGGCCTGCCGCAGTTCGGCATCGAGCTGGACCCGATGCCGGCGGCGATGATTGGGCTGTCGCTGAATACCGCGGCCTATACGTCGGAAACGTTGCGCGCGGCGATTTCGTCGATTGAGAGAGGGCAGTGGGAAGCGGCCGCCAGTATCGGCATGACGCCGTGGCAGACGCTGCGCCGGGTGATTCTGCCGCAGGCGGCCCGCACCGCGCTGCCGCCGCTGGGCAACAGTTTTATCAGCCTGGTGAAAGACACCTCGCTGGCCGCGACCATCCAGGTGCCGGAGCTGTTCCGTCAGGCGCAGCTGATTACCTCGCGCACGTTTGAGGTGTTCACCATGTATCTGGCTGCCTCACTGGTGTACTGGGTGCTGGCGACGCTGCTTTCGGCGTTGCAAAACCGGCTTGAAGCCCGTGTTAACCGACAGGATCAGGAGTAACCATGAGTGCCATTGACGTAAAGAACCTGACCAAAGCCTTTAAAGGCAATACGGTGCTGCATGGGATTGATCTGGCGGTGGATGCCGGGGAAGTGGTGGCCATTATCGGCCCCAGCGGTTCCGGCAAGACCACGCTGTTGCGCAGTATTAATCTGCTGGAAGTGCCGGACGGCGGCACCATCAGCGTCGGCAAGATAACGATTGACGGCAGCCAGCCGCTGAGCCGGCAGAAGCAGAAGGTGCGCGCCCTGCGCCAGCAGGTTGGGTTTGTGTTCCAGAATTTTAATCTGTTCCCGCACCGTTCGGTGCTGGAGAATATCATTGAGGGGCCGGTGATCGTGAAGGGCGAGCCGCGCGCCGAGGCGGAGCAGCGCGCCCGCGAGTTGCTGGCGAAGGTCGGGCTGAGCGGTAAGGAGAGCGCCTACCCGCGCCGTCTTTCCGGCGGCCAGCAGCAGCGAGTGGCGATTGCCCGCGCGCTGGCGATGCGCCCCGAGGTGATTTTATTCGACGAACCGACCTCCGCCCTCGACCCGGAGCTGGTGGGCGAAGTGTTGAGCACCATCCGCGCCCTGGCGCAGGAGCGCCGCACCATGGTGATCGTCACCCACGAGATGAGTTTCGCCCGTGACGTCGCCGATCGCGCCATTTTCATGGACAACGGCCGTATTGTCGAACAAGGCCCGGCCAAAGCGCTGTTCACCCACCCGCAACACGCCCGCACCCGCCAGTTCCTGGACAAATTCCTGAACCAGGCCTGACCCAAAAGGTGCCGGACACCCCGGCACCTTTATTCTGCTTTCCCAAATACCTTATTTCTCCCTCTGCGAAAAACATTTACGTTAGCGAAAACATTCACCCCCTACTTTTTCCTTACATAGCCAGGAATTTGCAGTCTGGTGGGGGCGTAAAAAGCATTGCCGAATGGAGCCGCAGGGCCGGGCGAGCGGGCAGAACGTATAAACATCACCACCTACTTTTTCCTTACATAGCCAGGAATTTGCAGTTAGGTGGGGCATTAAAATTATTGCCGACGAGGACGCAGGGCCGGGCGAGCGGGCAGGACGTGTAAACATCATCACCTACCATTTCCTTACATAGCTAAGAATTTGTAGTCTGGTGGGGGCGTAAAAATCATTGCCGAATGGAGACGAAGGGCCGGGCGAGCACACAGGGATGTGTGCGAGAGTCGCAGCCACGCTGGGAGCGTGTCTGCGGCGGCCCAATTAGCCCGGAGACGGAGTGAGGGGAGCCGCGAGAGCGGCCAATGATTCAGCCAAACCACCGAAAGTGCGCGGGTGCAGGGCGAGCGCACTGGCGCGCCCTGCTCGGTTGAGGCGCGAAAAGCCGGGTAGATAACCGTACATAAACAACCGAAACATGCCACTTCACGACCAGTGGCGGCAGCGGGGCTACAGAAAGGGTTCTGGTCGTATGCCAACGCAACATACCTCAATCCCAGTGAGTATATCCTCCCGAAGCTACTTCAATCTTCCTCCCAAAAAACAAAAAAAGGGCACGGTTTCCCGCACCCCCCTTTTTCAATATCAAGTCCCCGTTGCCCGCCGGTTAACTCACCGGCCAGGCTACCGGTCAGCCTAACTAGCCGATGGTCATCAAACTCGCATTCCCCCCCGCTGCCGCGGTATTAATACTCAGCGAACGCTCCAGCAGCAGGCGCTCCAGCAGCAGATGCGTTTCGCCGCGGGCAAAGCCCTGCACCGACACAATCGCCCCGGCGCGCTGGGCCACATGCTCACACAGCGCACGCAGCTGATCGGAATCCCCGTGGTGGATCACCGCGTCATATTCGGCATTGCCTGCCTGCCAGTCCGGCGTGAAGTCAATGCGCGCCTGCACTTCCTGCGGCAAGCGCTTGAACAGCGCCCGTTGCATGTCACCTTCCGGCCACAGCACCCGGCTGCCCACCGACAACACCCCGGCCAGTTGCGTCCAGGCGTCGTTTTCATCATCGGCCAGGCAGAGCACCTGCTCACGCGGCATCAGCGCATAGGTGTTCCGTTCGCCTGTCGGCCCCGGCAGGCTGCGCACCGTGCCGCCCTGTGCCCAGTCGGCGTAGTGGCTGCACAGGGCGGACAGCGGGGCCATCTGCTGGGCGTCCGCCCAGTTTTTCAGCGCCTGCAATGGTGCCTGCAATGGTTGGCGCGCGCTGGAGTCCAGCGCCAGTTGCTGATCCTGACGGGTCAGGGTGCGGTGCACCGCATCATCCGGGCGGCTGGCCAGCAGGCGGTAGAGGTAGAGCGGGCCACCGGCTTTCGGGCCGGTACCGGACAACCCCTCGCCGCCGAACGGCTGCACGCCGACCACGGCACCCACCATATTACGGTTAACGTAGAGGTTACCGACCCGCGCCTTGCTGGTGACGCGGGCGATGGTTTCGTCGATGCGGGTATGTACGCCCAGCGTCAGGCCGTACCCCGCGGCGTTGATCTGGTCGATCAGGCCGTCGAGGTTCTGGCGGGAGTAACGCACCACGTGCAGCACCGGGCCGAAGATCTCGCGTTTCAGTTCGTCAAAGCTCTCCAGCTCAATCAGCGTCGGTTTGACAAAGGTGCCTGCCGGCCACTCTTTCTCATCCTGCGCATTGGCTTTCGCCGCCTGATAGACCTTGCGGCCTTTGGCGCGCATCGCGTTGATGTGCTTCTCAATATTGGCTTTGGCTTCTGCATCAATCACCGGGCCAACGTCGGTGGAGAGGCGTTCCGGGTTACCCATCCGGCATTCAGCCATTGCCCCGCGCAGCATCTGCAGAGTGTGTTCTGCCACCTCATCCTGTACGCACAGCACGCGCAGGGCAGAGCAGCGCTGGCCGGCGCTGTCGAAGGCGGAGGCGACCACGTCGGTGACCACTTGTTCGGTCAGGGCGGAGGAGTCAACAATCATCGCATTCAGCCCGCCGGTTTCGGCAATCAGCGGCGTCGGGCGGCCCTGCGGATCCAGGCGACCGGCGATGTTGCGTTGCAGCAGCGACGCCACCTCCGTGGAGCCGGTAAACATCACGCCGCGTACGCGGGCATCGTTCACCAGTTTCGCCCCGACGGTCGCACCGTCACCCGGCAGCAGTTGCAGCACCCCGGCCGGGACACCGGCTTCATGCAGCAGCTTCACCGCCAGCGAGGCGATAAGCGGCGTCTGTTCGGCCGGTTTGGCCAGCACGCTGTTGCCTGCCGCCAGTGCGGCGGCAATCTGGCCGGTAAAGATCGCCAGCGGGAAGTTCCACGGGCTGATACACACCACCGGCCCCAGCGGGCGGTGGCTGTCGTTGGCGAAGTCCTGACGGATCAGGCCCGCGTAATAGTGCAGGAAATCCACGGCTTCGCGCACTTCAGCAATGGCGTTGCTGAAGGTTTTGCCCGCCTCGCGCACCAGCACGCCCAGCAGGTTTTGCAGTTGCGCTTCCATCAGTTCCGCCGCGCGGGACAGGATGGCCGCACGCTCTTCCGGCGGGGTGGCGAACCAGATCGGCCCGGCCGCCGCGGAGGCGTCCAGCGCGCGGCTGATCTCCGCCTCGGTGGTGTCACGCACATAGCCCACCACATCACGCGGCTCAGCCGGGTTTATCACCGGCTGGGCTTCGCCAGTCTCTTTTTCGGCATCGATCAGCGGTTCCGCATTCAGTGGGTGCGCGGCGGTGCTGAGCAGGGCGCTGGACAGGGACGCCAGGCGCTGCTCGTTGGAAAGATCCAGGCCGGCGGAGTTCACACGCTCATCACCATACAGCTCACGCGGCAGCGGGATGCGCGGGTGCGGCAGGCCAATCTGCCCCTCCTGGGCGGCCAGGGTTTCCACGGCACTGACCGGATCGGCCACCAGCTCTTCCAGCGGCAGGGTGGCATCAGCGATGCGGTTCACAAAGGAGGTGTTCGCCCCGTTCTCCAGCAGGCGGCGCACCAGATAGGCCAGCAGCGTTTCGTGGGTGCCCACCGGCGCATAGATGCGGCACGGGCGGTTCAGTTTGCCGTCGGCAATTTTGCCCACCACCTGCTCATACAGCGGTTCACCCATGCCGTGCAGGCACTGGAACTCATACTGGCCCGGATAGTAGTTATTCCCGGCCAGATGGTAGATAGCCGCCAGCGTGTGGGCGTTATGGGTGGCGAACTGCGGGTAAATCAGGTTCGGCACGGCCAGCAGTTTGCGGGCGCAGGCCAGGTAGGAGACGTCGGTATACACCTTGCGGGTATAGACCGGGTAGCCCTCGAGGCCGTCCATCTGGGCGCGTTTGATTTCGCTGTCCCAGTAGGCGCCTTTCACCAGGCGGATCATCAGGCGGCGGCGGCTGCGGCCGGCCAGGTCGATCAGGCTGTCAATCACAAACGGGCAGCGTTTCTGGTAAGCCTGGATAACAAAGCCGATGCCGTTCCAGCCTGCCAGTTGCGGTTCGAAGCAGAGTTTTTCCAGCAAATCGAGCGAGATCTCCAGCCGGTCGGCTTCTTCGGCATCGATGTTGATGCCGATGTCATATTTGCGTGCCTGCAACGTCAGGGCCAGCAGGCGCGGATAGAGTTCATCCATCACGCGTTCATACTGGGCGCGGCTGTAACGCGGGTGCAGCGCCGACAGCTTGATGGAAATGCCCGGCCCCTCATAGATGCCGCGGCCATTGGAGGCTTTGCCGATGGCATGGATCGCCTGCTGGTAGGAGGTCAGGTAAGCCTGCGCATCCGCTTCCGTCAGCGCCGCTTCACCCAGCATGTCATAGGAGTAGCGGAACCCTTTCTCTTCAAGTTTGCGGGCGTTGGCCAGCGCTTCGGCGATGGTTTCACCGGTCACAAACTGTTCGCCCATCAGGCGCATCGCCATGTCCACGCCTTTGCGGATCAGCGGTTCGCCGCTTTTGCCGATGATGCGGTTCAGTGAACGGGAGAGGTTGGCTTCATTGTGGGTCGAGACCAGGCGGCCGGTAAACAGCAGCCCCCAGGTGGCCGCGTTAACGAACAGGGAAGAACTGCGGCCAAGGTGGGAGTGCCAGTTGCCGTTGCTGATCTTATCCCGGATCAACGCATCGCGCGTGGCCTTGTCAGGAATACGCAGCAAGGCTTCGGCCAGGCACATCAGCGCCACGCCCTCTTGTGAGGAGAGGGAGAACTCCTGAAGCAGGCCTTGCACCATCCCGGCACGTCCGCTTGCCCCTTTTTGGTGCCGGAGCTTCTCCGCGATGCGGTAAGCGAGCTGGTGGGTTGACTCGGCCAGCGGGGCAGGCAGGCGCGCCTGCTCCAGCAGCATCGGCACCGCTTCGGTTTCCGGGCGGCGGTAAGCCGCGGTGATGGCGGCACGGTTAACGGACTGCGGCAGGATCTGCTCAGCAAACTCCAGGAAGGGCTGGGGGGCATCACCGGCCGACAGGGCAGGTGCCTCATCGGCCTCTGCCGCTGTGGCACCGGCTGCGGCAAACTCCGGCAACGCTTCGCCACTCTCCAGCCGTTCCAGATAGGTAAAAATGGCCTGCTTGATTAGCCAATGCGGCGTGCGGTCGATCTGCTGCGCGGCAGTTTTGATGCGATCACGTGTGGCTTCGTCCAGCTTCACGCCCATTGTGGTAGTGCCCATGCCAACTGACTCCTGTAGTCGAGACTGCTTTATAAAGAGATGCACCGGGTTTCAGAAAATCTTTCCGGTTTCTGACAAGACAAGGGTTTCTGTTAAAACACGCAAAAGAAACTGCGCAGAGAATAGCGCCAGTGACCTCCATGTTGCAACTTTGTGCAACCCTGTTTTTATCATGTTCTGTCATGTTTTTGTCATGTTTAATTTTGTTAATTCATGCAGGATTCATGCCGTTTTTTACAGCAAATCCTGTAAACAAAATAAACAGGCACAGTTATTGCTTTGAAACTGGCACGTCCCGGCCCTGTACCGGCCTGATAGTGTCCGGCGCAGGCCAGGCGTGGCCTGAAAAAGGTGTGCCCACTCTTCTGAGTGGGCCAAGGGTAGGGTGATACCCCGGAAGTGCTACCCAGTACAACCGCTGGTGATTATTTGTGTGATGCGGCGTCAGGTTTATGTTTCCTGATTGTTAAATACGTTGGCACAGCCCAGTCACCTCATCTAGGATGTGCCGCGCGGCAGTCAGGGCCGACATAAAACATGAACAGGGTATTACTCCCCGACAATCAGCAGGGTTTTTTCAGAAAGCCGGGACAGATAACAGGCCGCCGTTAAAACCGTGCAACATAACACGATACCCCGTTCCGGTATCTTCTTACGCCTGACGGCAGTGCCGGCCGCCAGGAGAGACAGGGCGTTTCACAGGGACCTCCCGCGTGAATCCGATTAAAAAGTACGTGGAGAACATACATGACAGTTAATACGCCAATGGTGGTGACATTCCTGGTCTACATTCTGGGAATGGTGGTCATCGGCTTGCTGGCATACCGCCGCACCAATAACTTTGATGATTACATTCTGGGCGGCCGCAGCCTGGGCAGCGTCGTGACCGCACTCTCTGCCGGTGCGTCTGACATGAGCGGCTGGTTGCTGATGGGCCTGCCGGGCGCCATCTTTCTCTCCGGCATCTCTGAAAGCTGGATTGCCATTGGCCTGACACTGGGCGCTTACCTCAACTGGAAACTGGTGGCCGGGCGGCTGCGGGTGCATACCGAAGCCAACAACAATGCCCTGACGCTGCCGGACTACTTCACCAGCCGCTTTGAGGACAAAAGCAAGCTGCTGCGTATCATCTCCGCGATCGTTATCCTGGTGTTCTTCACCATTTACTGTGCCTCCGGCATTGTGGCCGGTGCCCGCCTGTTCGAAAGCACCTTCGGCATGAGCTATGGCACGGCCCTGTGGGCCGGTGCCGCAGCGACTATCGTCTACACCTTCATCGGTGGCTTCCTGGCCGTAAGCTGGACAGACACCGTGCAAGCCTCCCTGATGATCTTTGCGCTGATCCTGACGCCGGTCATCGTGATCATGGCGGTCGGCGGCATTGATACCTCAATGCTGGTGATTGAAGCCAAAAACCCGGCCTATGTGGACATGTTCAAAGGGCTGAACCTGGTGGCGATCCTCTCCCTGCTGGGCTGGGGCTTAGGCTACTTCGGCCAGCCGCATATCCTGGCGCGTTTCATGGCCGCGGACTCCCACCACACCATCCGTAATGCCCGCCGCATCAGCATGACCTGGATGATCCTCTGCCTGGCCGGCACCATCGCCGTGGGCTTCTTCGGCATCGCCTACTTCACCAACAACCCGACGCTTGCCGGCAATGTGTCGGAGAACGGCGAGCGCGTCTTTATTGAGCTGGCAAAAATCCTGTTCAACCCGTGGATCGCCGGTATCCTGCTTTCTGCCATTCTGGCAGCGGTCATGAGTACCCTGAGCTGCCAGCTGCTGGTCTGCTCCAGCGCCATTACCGAAGACCTCTATAAAGCCTTCCTGCGCAAAGGCGCAAGCCAGCGTGAACTGGTCTGGGTCGGGCGCCTGATGGTGCTGGTGGTGGCACTGATCGCCATTGCGCTGGCGGCTAACCCGGAAAACCGTGTGCTGGGGCTGGTCAGCTATGCCTGGGCCGGTTTTGGTGCCGCCTTTGGCCCGGTGATCCTGATCTCCGTGATGTGGTCCCGCATGACCCGTAACGGTGCGCTGGCCGGGATGCTGGTCGGGGCCATTACGGTGATTGTCTGGAAACAGTATGCCTGGCTGAACCTGTATGAAATCATTCCCGGCTTCCTGTTTGCCGCTATCGCCATCGTGGTGGTGAGCCTGATGGGCCGCCAGCCGTCTGCGGTAGTGACGGAGCGCTTCCGCCTCGCGGAAGAGGAGTTCAATACCCGTTAAGGGATGGGCCGGGCAATGCCTGCGCCGGTCATCTCCGGCAGCGGTTGGCCCGGTTTCCTCTGCCTGCACCGGCTGCTTAAGGCGCAGTCAGGCGGTGCGCGGCAGGGCAGCCAGCTTGCGTGCCCAGTGTTGGGCGCAGGCGCGCTGCTCTTCGGCGCGCAGTTGTAACGCCAGGTTCAGGGCAGCCAGCTGGCGCGCGTTGTCGGCCATTTCCGGCGGCAGGCGTTGCTGGTCAGCCAGCCAGGCGGCAACGTCCGCCCAGCGCCAGAGCGGGGACGTTCCTTTTACGCGTTGCACCGGGGACGGAAAGTTACCGGTGCCGCGTTTTCCCTCTTTCAACAGGGCAATCGCCTGCCGTGTCATCCCGGTCAGTTCTGCAATATCACTCAGCCCCACCAGATCGGCATCCGCCGCCACCACGCGGGCCTGTAACGGTGCGGCTTCACAGTCACGCACGGCGCTCAGCAGCGCGCTGCTGAAATCCTTGGCTTCGCGATCAAACTCCAGGTACACCGTCTGGTTATAGGCGCATACCAGGGCATCGTCACACCCTTGCTCAAATAAGTGCTGCTCCAGGTTGGGCGTGGCGGAGGTAACACCCGCCAGCGTCAGCGAGAAGTGGTAAACGGGCATTCATGCTCCTTAACAGGCGGTCTCCCGCCCGGTGGTAAAAGGCGGTTTCCCGCCTTGATTAACGATTTGCTGACGTGCCGTCTGCAGGCAGACAGCGTTCAACCTTGCGCCGGATCTGGCGCGCATGGCGCTCCGGAACCGCAGGAGTAGACCAGATGCTCATCATGTGTTCCTTATGATGTGGCGTGCCGCAATACAGCCTGCCAAAGGCATGACCCCTGCCTTCAAGGAATGTCCAGCCCTGTGATAACGCATAGTCAATGGCTGCCTGAATCTGCTTATTAGGATGCGTTCTCATCGCCCTCCGGTTTGTGTGGATAAGATAAATTGCCTGTTGACGATTGTCAACACCCTTGCGCGGTGGCGTGTCTGTTCAGGGCGCCCCGGCCGCACCCCGCTGCCGCAGCAGAGGGGGCGCGGCTATTGTGCGCGCACCTGTTTCGGGAGTGAATGATTAAGGTATTGAAATTTAAAAGGTTAAGAAATACTTCCAGGAGATGATGTCAATATGTGGGGGGCTTGCAGAAACGGTGAGAACTGCTTTCCAAAGAGGCAGGCGGCCCTGTGCATTTTTATTCATAGCCGCCTCTTGCTTTTCTTTTTTTTGGAATGATAATCACTCTCGTTTCTATTTTACTTTTCTTTACAGAACGCACCGGCCGTGTCCGGCCATTTATCTGGGGTAGCAGGTATGTTCGTACCATTTCTGATTATGTTCCGCGAAGGGCTGGAAGCGGCGCTGATAGTGAGCCTGATTGCCGGTTACCTGAAACGTACCCGGCGCGGCCATTGGCTGGGTGCCGTGTGGGCCGGGGTGGTGGCTGCGGCGGCACTCTGCCTGGCGCTGGGTATCGTGATTAACGAAACCACCGGTGAATTCCCGCAGAAGCAACAGGAGCTGTTCGAAGGGCTGGTGGCCGTGGTGGCGGTCTGCATCCTGACTTACATGGTGTTCTGGATGCGTAAGGTGTCACGCTCCGTCAAAGTGCAGCTGGAGCAGGCTGTCGACCAGGCGCTGAACCGGCATCAGAGCGGGCAGGCATGGGCGCTGGTGGCGATGGTGTTCTTCGCCGTGGCGCGTGAGGGGCTGGAATCGGTGTTTTTCCTGCTGGCAGCGTTCCAGCAGGATGTCGGCATCGCGGCGCCTATCGGTGCGCTGCTGGGGCTGGGGTGCGCCATCGTGCTGGGCGGCCTGATTTATTGGGGCGGCGTCAGGCTGAATCTGGCGCGCTTTTTTATGTGGAGCAGCCTGTTCATCCTGCTGGTGGCCGCCGGCCTGGCAGCCGGGGCGATCCGGGCTTTCCATGAGGCCGGGCTGTGGAACAGTTTCCAGCGTGTGGCCTTTGATTTCAGCGCGGTGCTTTCCACGCACTCGCTGACCGGCACATTGCTGGAAGGGGTGTTCGGCTATCAGGAAGCGCCGACCGTCAGCGAGGTCACGGTTTATTTCGCCTATCTGATCCCGGCGCTGATCCTGTTTTTCCTGCCTACCCATCACGTCCCGGCGGCCCCGTCTGCCGGGCAAAAAAGCGTCCGTTAATTAAAACATCCGTTAATTTTCTATTCTGGTCAGGGAGTATTCACCGTTATGCCTATGTTATCCCGTTTTATGCGCCGCCGTGCGCTGCACCTTACCCTGCTGGCAATCCCGGCCTGTTTCCTGGGCGCGTCCGCACAGGCGGACGAGGTGCGCCAGGTCAATGTGACGGTCAATGACACCCAGTGTGAGCCGATGCAGCTCACCGTACCGGCGGGTAAAACCCGTTTTGTGGTGCGCAACGACAGCCAGAAAGGGCTGGAGTGGGAGATCCTGAAAGGGGTGATGGTGGTGGAGGAGCGCGAAAACATCGCGCCGGGCTTCACCCAGAAGATGACGGCGACCCTGGAGCCGGGCGAGTATGACATGACCTGCGGCCTGCTGAGCAACCCGAAAGGCAAACTTATCGTCACGGCTGCCGGGGCGCAGGCAGCGGCCAAACCAGACGCGCTGGCGCTGGTCGGGCCGATTGCGGAGTATAAAGTCTATGTGATGAGCGAGGTGAGCCAGCTGGTCATCCAGACCCAGGCCTTCACCGACGCCGTAAAACGCGGCGACCTGGCCGCCGCACGGGCGCTGTATGCCCCGGCACGCAGCCACTATGAGCGCATCGAGCCGATTGCCGAGCTGTTTTCTGACCTGGACGGCAGCATCGACGCGCGCGAAGACGATTTCGAGCAGAAAGCCGCCGACCCGGCCTTTACCGGTTTCCACCGTCTGGAGAAGATCTTGTTTGGTGACAGCACCACCGAAGGCGGCGCACCCTTTGCCGATCGTCTGCTGAAAGATACCCTGGCGCTGCAATCACGCATCAACGATCTCACCTTCCCGCCAAATAAAGTCGTCGGCGGCGCGGCCGGGTTAATCGAGGAAGTGGCAGCCAGCAAAATCAGCGGCGAAGAAGATCGCTACAGCCGCACGGATTTGTGGGATTTCCAGGCCAACGTTGACGGCGCACAGAAAATTGTGACCCTGCTGCGGCCGCTGTTGCAGAAAACCGACCCAGCCCGGCTGGCGCAGATTGACGGCAACTTCAGCAAGGTGGACGGCCTGCTGGCGAAATACCGCACCACCCAGGGCTTTGAATCCTATGACAAACTCACCACCGCTGACCGTAACGCCATGAAGGGGCCGATCACCGCGCTGGCGGAAGATCTCGCCACGCTGCGTGGTGTGCTGGGGCTGGACTAAGATCGTGAGCAAACCGACTTCTTCCGGCGGCTGCCCGTTCGGTGCACAGGGCGCGGCATCACTCTCCCGCCGCCGTTTGCTGCTGGGCATGGGCGCAGCGGGCGGGGCGCTGGCGCTGGGCCGTACAGCGCAGGCTGATGCCGTACCGGCCCAAAAGCCGGTGTCGGCACCCGGTACCCTGTCACCGGATGACCGCTGGACGCGCCAGCCATTCCACGGCCCGCACCAGGCCGGTATCCTGACGCCGCAACAGGCGTCAATGATGCTGGTGGCGTTCGACGTGCTGGCCGCCGATAAGGCGGGGCTACGGCGGTTGTTTGCGCTGCTGACGGCGCGCATCGCATTCCTGACCCAGGGCGGGGAGGCCCCCGCGGTGGACCCGCGGTTGCCGCCGCTGGATTCCGGCGTGATGGGCGCGCAGATCTACCCGGACAACCTGACAATCACCGTGTCGCTCGGCAATGCGCTGTTTGATGAACGTTTCGGGCTGGCGGCGCAGAAGCCGCTGCGCCTGCAACGCATGACGCGCTTCCCGAATGACTCGCTGGACGCAGCCCAGTGCCACGGCGATCTGCTGTTGCAGATTTGCGCCAACAATAATGACACGGTGATCCACGCGTTGCGTGACATCATTAAGCACACGCCGGATCTGCTCAGCGTGCGCTGGCGGCGCGAAGGGTTTATCTCGTCCCATGCGGCGCGCAGCCGCGGCAAAGAGACGCCGATCAACCTGCTGGGCTTTAAGGACGGCACCGCCAACCCGGACACCCAAAACAGCACGCTGATGGATCAGACTGTCTGGGTGACGGCTGACCAGGGGGAGCCGGCCTGGGCGGTGGGCGGCAGCTACCAGGCGGTGCGTATTATCCGTTTCCATGTGGAGTTCTGGGATCGCACCCCGTTGCAGGAGCAGCAGACCATTTTCGGCCGCGAGAAACTGAGCGGTGCGCCGCTCGGGATGCAGCATGAACAGGATGTGCCGGATTACGCGGCTGACCCGGAAGGCAAGGTGATCCCGCTGGATGCGCATATCCGGCTGGCGAACCCGCGCACCCCGGAGACGGCCGCCAACCTGATGTTGCGCCGCGGTTACAGCTATTCACAGGGGGTCTCCAATTCCGGCCAGCTGGAGATGGGCCTGCTGTTTGTCTGTTACCAGCATGACCTGGAAAAGGGCTTCCTGACGGTGCAAAAGCGCCTGAATGGGGAGGCGCTTGAAGAATACATCCGCCCGGTTGGCGGGGGGTACTTCTTTGCGTTGCCCGGTGTGGCACCGGGGCAGATGCTGGCGCAGGCGCTGCTGGAGGCCTGATCCTGCCTGCTGTGCTTCTTATCTATCCATAAGCAAAGCAGGCCCCTTTGGGTGGCCTGCTTTATGCATTCTTCTTATCGGCAACGTGACGGGTAAATCCTGCGCCGACGCAGCCGGCTGATTCGAAAGGTCAAAAAAGCACCACTTAATCGGCCTTATCATAAATATTTACACAACTGTAACACTAATGAATAAAGAGTCATTATACTCAGAGTAACTGCCGGCCCGATTGCGGCAGTGAACCGAAACCGGTGTACGGCAGCGATGCCGACATTCACTGCGAGGAGCGCTGATGCGAGAGTCCATGATTGGGCTGTTAGGTAACCGTTCAGGCATTCACTCTTTCACTCGTCGTCACGAGGGCAGCCCCCTCGCCACCGCAATTTTCGGCACCCTTCATCTCCTATCAACCCGTTTAACCCCTTTGTCATATCAGTGCATGAAAACGTTGTCTGCCGGGGATCTCCGTCAGGGCAACCTCTCTTCATGGTGCAATGCCACGCCTTCAGGGCCTTCATGCCCGGCAGGCGGACGTCGGACGCACCATTTCATTGACCAATGCGGTCTTAAAGGGGACCAACCTCATCTGTATGTGAAACCTGTTATCTGAGTCGTCGTCTGCGGTACTACCGGCCGCGACGCTAGGTGAAACAAACTGTAAGGTGCCACTATGGGAAGACAGAAAGCAGTGATTAAAGCGCGTCGTGAAGCAAAACGCGTTATCCGCCGTGATGCACGCAGCCACCGGCAGCGTGAGGAAGAATCGGTGACCTCCCTGGTCCAGATGGGCGGGGTGGAATCCATCGGCATGGCGCGAGACAGCCGCGACACCTCTGCTATAGAAGCCCGCTCGGAAGCGCAGGGACAGTACTTATCCGCCATTGAGACCAAGCAATTGATCTTCGCCACCGGCGAGGCGGGCTGTGGGAAAACCTTTATCAGCGCGGCCAAGGCCGCCGAAGCACTGATTCATAAAGAAGTCGATCGGATCATCGTCACCCGCCCGGTATTGCAGGCCGACGAAGATCTCGGTTTCCTGCCCGGTGATATCTCAGAGAAATTCGCCCCTTATTTCCGGCCGGTGTATGACATCCTGCTGCGCCGCCTCGGCTCGTCGTTTATGCAGTATTGCCTGCGGCCGGAGATTGGCAAGGTGGAGATCGCCCCGTTTGCCTACATGCGCGGGCGCACCTTTGAGAATGCGGTGGTGATTCTGGATGAAGCGCAGAACGTCACCGCCAGCCAGATGAAGATGTTCCTGACGCGTCTGGGTGAAAACGTCACCGTGATTGTCAACGGCGACGTGACCCAGTGTGACTTGCCCCGCGGTGTGAAATCGGGGCTGAGTGATGCGCTGGAGCGCTTCGAAGAGGATGAGATGATTGGGATTATCCGCTTCACCAAAGAGGACTGCGTCCGCTCGGCACTCTGCCAGCGCACGCTGAACGCCTACTATTGACCCCTGTCGGCCGGGCCGCCCGGCCGTAACCTGAACAGATCCTGCAAAAGGCCGCATCCTGCGGCCTTTTTTGCGTCACTGCATAATGATCATCAGGTAGGCGAAGAACAGCGCCAGGTGGGCGGTGCCGTTCAGCACATTGGTGCGGCCGGTGGAAAACGAGATCTGGCAGAGCATCAGCACCGCCAGCATCACCACGATGTGCGGCGGCTCCAGCCCGAAAATCAGTTGCTGGCCGGTGAGGGTGGCGATAATCGTCACCGCCGGCACCGTCAGGGAGATGGTCGCCAGCACCGAGCCGAAGAAGAGGTTCATCGCCCGCTGTACCTGGTTATTGAGCACCGCCCGCAGCGCGCCCAACCCTTCCGGCGAGAGGATCAGCAGCGCCACCAGGAAGCCGGTAAACTGTGCCGGGGCATCCAAAATATCCAGCAGGCTCTCCAGCGGCGTGGCGTTGAACTTGGTGACGGCAATCACCGCCACCAGGTGCACCACCAGCCACATGCCGTGCCACAGGCTGCTGTGGGCAGAGGGTTTGCCGTGGTGCGGGTCATCGCCCTCATCCTCATGCTCATACACAAACAGGCTCTGGTGGGTTTTGGTCTGGATCAACAGAAACACGCCATACATCGCCGCCGAAATTGCGGCCACCAGCAGCGCCTGCGGGGTAGAGAAGTTGCCGCCGGGCAGGGCCGCGGGCAGCACCAGCACAATCACCGCCAGCGGGAAAATCGCCATCAGGTACTGTTTGATGCCGGCGAGGTTAACGTACTGGGTGGCAAATTTACGGCCGCCCAGCAACAGTGACACCCCCACCAGCCCGCTTGAGACGATCATCAGGATGGAAAACAGCGTATCGCGCATCAGCGCCGGGGCGGCATCACCGGTGGCCATCAGGGCGGAGATCAAACTCACTTCCAGGATCACCACCGAAAGGCTGAGGATCAGCGAGCCGTAAGGTTCACCCAGCCGGTGCGCCAGCACGTCCGCATGGCGTACCACGCTGAAGGCGCTGGCCAGGATGCCGACCAGTGCCAGCAGGTTAATGCCCGCCAGCGCGGGCAGGCTGGAGACGTTGCCCCACAACGTCAGCACGGCCAGGGCGAGGATCGGTAACAACAGGGAATATTCACTGTGGCGGGTTTTGGCCCGAACCGGGGCAGCAGGCGAAGTCATGGTTCTGAGGCTCCTTATTCAGCGTGGCATAAAGGCAGAAAGGCGCACCAGGTCAACACCCCCCGGTGGCGCTAAGTATAGTCGCGGCAGGCAAAAACGCAGGCACCGTAACAAATTAGCGGGCGCGGCGGGCGAAATTTACGTACTTTTACCGCCCTGGGGAGGTTTACCACCTCTGACTGACCCAAAGCTAAACAAACATTAAATAAAAGCGAAATAACCGCCTTCTATTGTAAAGTAGGGTTGAGGTAATCCTTTTATAAATCAATCTGTAAAAAAGATGAGGCTGCTTTTGGTGAGGAAGTGAGGGCAGTTGTTTTCAGTGTACTGAAAGGCGCGTAAACCGCGGCGGCAAAGGGCAGGGGGCGCCTGATGTTCTACACTTACAGAAAACCGCGGCCCTGAACGGGGCCGCCATGTGCTGACCGTGACTTCAGGAGGAAAACATGCCGTATAAATCCCGCACTGACCTGCCAGACAACGTACGCAATGTGCTGCCGCCCCACGCGCAGGATATCTATAAAGAAGCGTTCAACAGCGCCTGGGACGAGTATAAAGACAAAGAAGATCGCCGCGGTGATGACAGCCGCGAAGAGACGGCGCACAAAGTAGCGTGGTCAGCCGTGAAACATGATTACCAGAAAGGCGATGATGACCACTGGCACCCGAAGAAAAAGCATTAATTGCTCTGCTGTTCCCGCCGTTGCTGAACAGGGCCACCGTTAAGGTGGCCCTGCTGCATTTCCCGGCTGACTTAGACTTTCTCCGCCTATGCTTATGCACTGGGAGCGGTTCCAGCGCGGTTTCAGGCTAAAAATTCACAGAATGACACGCAAATTGTCATGGAATGGCATTTTGTGATCCGGCGCAATCTTGATCACCTGAGAAGAAACGAATAAGGTTTATCCTAATCGGGCCGATGTTATAAACAGAATGAGCAGGTTAGGGTGAGGCACCACGTTGCTTTCCCTTTCCGGCCTGATAAATGCATCAGGTTATGTAATGCAAGACGTTCCAGAGCGGGTCAGTTTCAACAGGAGGGCAGCCACAGGTGTTAACGCGAGATTTTCTGCTTAAGGCAGATTGCAAAACCGCTTTCGGAACCATAGAGGAGACCTTGCTGCTCTCCCCGGAACAGCGCCGGGCCTCGCTGCAATGTACGCTCTCCCGCCGTCCGGACAACAGCCCGGTCTGGATTTTCGGTTATGGTTCGCTGATGTGGAACCCGATTTTTGACGCGGAAGAGGTGCGCCCGGCGACGTTGCACGGCTGGCACCGTGCGTTCTGCCTGCGGCTGACGGCCGGTCGCGGCACGGCGGCGCAGCCGGGGCGGATGCTGGCGCTGAAAGAGGGCGGCAGCACCACCGGCCTGGCGTTCCGCCTGCCGGAAGAGAAGCTCGAAGAGGAGCTGGAGCTGTTGTGGAAGCGTGAGATGATCACCGGTTGCTACGTGCCGACCTGGTGTGAGCTGACCTTATGTGACGGCAGCACCGTGACGGCGCTGGTGTTTGTGATGGACGCCGCGCACCCGCTGTTTGAAGCTGATACGCGGTATCAGGTGATCGCCCCGCTTATCGCCCGCGCCCGCGGCCCGCTCGGTACCAATGCCCAGTATCTGTTCGCGCTGGAGCAGGAGTTACAGAAGCACAACATGCAGGATGAGTGCCTGCGGGGGCTGGTGGAGCATGTTCGTCGCCTGCAGCAAGAGGCGGCGAATAACGAGGAGTCGCCGCTGGCGGCGGCAATGCCTTATAGGAAGTAGGGGGCGTTCGCCCGGCACCCGCGGTAGGGCTTTTAATCGGTGTAGTGGCATGTTTCGGTTGTTTATGTCTCGTTGTCTACCTGAGCTCCCAAGCCTCAACCGAGCAGGGCCTGCCGGCGCGCCGGCCCTGCACCCGCGCGCTTTTGGTGCCCCGGCTGAATCATTGCACGCTCCCGCGTGTCCCCTCGCTCCGCCTCCGGGCTTCCGGGCCGCCGCTAATGACAGTCCCTGTCATGGGCGGCTCTCGCGGGCATCCATGCCCGCT
>NZ_PJZI01000026.1 GCF_002858805.1 Chimaeribacter arupi | reverse complement strand
GCGAACGCGAGCAACGTTGCGCAGCAACGGCCCGAAGGGTGAGGAACGAAGTGACGAATCATCCTTCCCCCACCACCCTCCTTTCAGACAGCACGCACTTCCTGATAAACATCCCAGTAAAAAAAGAGTTGCCCATGCGGGGAAGGACGAGATCCTTTGATCAGGATCCAGATAGCCGTATTTCAGCCATAAGCAAACCGTATGATAAGGCCCGGCTCATTGAACCGGGCATGTTCTGGGGATCAGCTGCGCGGCGGGGTTTTCGTCAGGGCGCCTTTGACCTGGTTCACCAGATCACGGCGGAAATCGCCCAGGCGGGGTTTGTCATCTTCCAGCCACGGCAGAGGGCGGCATAATTCCATCGCCTTGACGCCCAGGCGGGCAGTTAACAGCCCGGCACCAATCCCCTGGGCGGCGCGGGCGGAAAGACGGGCAGCTAAATCCTGCGACAGCCAGTCAACCCCCACTTCCCGCGCCAGCTCTGATGCACCGGCAAACGCCATATTCAGCAGCACCAACCGGAACAGCCGCAACCGGCTGAAGTACCCCAGCTCAATGCCGTAGAGCAGCGCAATACGGTTGACCAGCCGCAGGTTACGCCAGGCAATAAACGCCATATCCACCAGCGCCAACGGGCTGACCGCAATCATCAGCGCGGACTCTGCCGCTGAATGGCTGATCTCCCGGCGGGCTTGCTTATCCAGCACCGGCTGCACCAGCCGCGCATAGAGCGCGACGACTTCGCGATCGTTTTGCGTTTCATGCAAGGAGGCCTGCCAGCGCTGCAATGCCGGGTGGCCCGCATCAATCCCGGCCTGCCGCGCCAGGTTCTCGCAAAAAGCCCGACCCTGCCCTACGCCGTGGCTGTGCAACAGCGCCTGGGCGGTATCACGCATCTCGGCCCGCTGGCGCAAGCGGTATAACCGCCGCCATTCGGTGAAGAGCGATCCGGCACCGGCCAGCACAATCAACCCACCGGCCGCGCAGCCGCCCAGGGCGATCCATTGCTGCTCTACCCACGCCTGATGCGTCCACTGCACGCCCTGTGCCACCACACTGACGCCAAAAATCGTCAGCCCCAGCGTCACCAGTTTGCGCCAGAGGCTGCGACGGGGTTTCAGCACCTGCGCCACCACGGCTTCCGCCTCCCCTTCATTTTCCTGCGCCTCCGGGGCAGCCGGCAGAAAGTGCTCGGCATCCCGATCGCTGAAAGCCTGCGCCGCGCGCAATACCGGCTGCGCCGGCGGCTCGAGCGGCTGGTCGAAATCAATGCGCGGTTTTATTGGATCGTTCATCGCAATTTATCTCCCAATAAAAATTCCATGACGGCATCCAGCCGGATATGCGGCAAAGGGGTGTCCACGGCGAGCGCCGGCGGCCGGAACTGCTCAAAATGAAATCCCTGCTGCTGCCAGAAGGCCCCGCCCGGCAGCCGCGCCGGGACTTCACCGGGGAATACCGTCAGCGGCGCGCCATCCTCCAGCCGGTGGCCTTTCAGCGCCGGGACCGGCTGGCCCTGGTAGTCAATAATGCCGCTCTGCGTCGCCTGTACCGAGGCCAGGCCGACGCAGTCCATGCTGATCCCTTCAAACGCGGCATTCTGCCACGCCTCCTGCACCAGCTGCTGCAGCAGTGACACCAGGTTGGCATGTTGCTCGCCGGTAATATGGTCAGCTTTGGTGGCAGCGAACATCAGCTTATCAATACAGGGGGAGAACAACCGGCGGAACAGGGTACGTTTCCCGTAGTGGAAACTCTGCATCAGCTGGGTCAGCGCCAGGCGCATGTCATTGAAGGCGTGCGGGCCGCTGTTGAGCGGCTGGAGGCAGTCCACCAGCACAATCTGCCGGTCAAAGCGGACAAAATGCTCCTTGTAGAACCCTTTCACGATGTTCTGGCAATAGTAGTGATAACGCTCACGGAGCATCCCGATATTGGTCTGCTTGCCGGCTTGTGCCAGCCGTGCCTCGCCGATGCCGTTCACATCCGGCCAGGGGAAGAATTGCAGCGCCGGGGCGCCTGCCAGCTCGCCGGGCAGCACGAAGCGCCCCGGTTGGATAAAGTGCAGCCCCTCCTGCTTGCAGCGCACCAGATAATCACTGTAGGCCTGTGCAATGGCGGCCAGCAGGTTTTCATCGGCCGGGGCGAAGGGATCACAGCGTTTGCACAGCGCCAGCCAGGGTTCCGCCCATTTTGCGCGCTCTCCCTGCAACAGCCCGGCCATCTGCAATGACCAGCTGAGATAGGTCTGGTCCAGCATCGGCAGGTCGAGCAGCCATTCGCCGGGATAGTCGACAATCTCGAGGTAGAGCGTGGAGGTCTCTTTGAGGTGGCGCATCAGGGATGCCTGTGAGCGGAACCGCAACGCCAGCCGCATCTCACTGACGCCGCGGGTCGGCAGCGGCCAGGCGGGCGGTGTGCCGTACAGTGAGGCCAGGCCTTCATCATACCGGAAGCGCGGAATGCCGAGATCGCGTTGGGGCACGCGTTTGACGCCCAGCAGGCGATCCTCACGGGCGGCGGCGAACAGCGGCAACCGGGCACCGCTGTGCAGATGCAGAAGTTGGTTAACGAAGGCGGTAATAAATGCCGTTTTGCCGCTGCGGCTCAGGCCGGTGACGGCCAGCCGCAGATGCCGATCCATGCCGCGGTTGACCAGGGAATTCAATTCATTTTGTAATCGTTTCATTCGGCTCCTTGGTGAAACGTCCAAACAGCGCGGTAAAGCCGCGTTTCAGCAGCGGCTCCAGTACCAGCGCCAGAATAAAGCGCAACGGGCGGCTGCCTACCACACCCAGAATACGGGTGGCGACGCCGGCCGGTCCATAACTGATCGCCATCATAAACAGAAAGCGCAGCACTTTTTTAAGGGTAACGCCAGATGCGTGACGTGTCATGAAGCAGCTCCGGGTAAATAGTCTGTCTGATGATGAACAATGCAGGGATAAAAAACGGCGCGCACCGCCGGGCGATACGCGCCGTTATCGGGCCGGCTTACAGCTGACGGAAGCGGCTGCGCACGCCAAAGGTTTCGGACGTAACATAGCGCTCCACCTCCCGTAAACGGCGCTCGCTGTTATTCAGCACCGCGTCTGCTTCATCCAGCAAATCATGGGGTGACGCCGTCTCTTCGCCGCTGTACCGGCTGGCAGGCACCGGGTCCAGCACAAAGCTGAGGATGATGTACGCCAGAACGGTAAAGGCAAACAGCCCAAAGAACAGCGAAAGTACCACCATCACCCGCAACAGCTTGACCGGGACATTAAAGTAGTGCGCCAGACCGGCCAGCACGCCTTTTACCATGCCCTCTTCCGGCACCCGGTAGAGTTTTTTCTCAGTGAGACCATTGTTCATTATGACTCTCTCCAATGCGGGTGTTCGGCATCCAGGATCTCTTCCAACGCCCGGATACGATCCTGCATCCGGCGCGCGTCCTGCGTCAGCTGGGTTAAATGTTGCACATCCTGCTGGCTGAGCTGCCCGCCGCGCTGTTGGCGGCTGCTGTAATGCAGCCAAAGCCAGATCGGCGCCACAAACAGCACGAAAATGGTCAGCGGAATCGCTAAAAATAAGACGCTCATTCCTTCTCCTTAGTGTATGACACGAGAGCGGTGGCAACCGGCCCACGCACTGGGCCGGGCATCCTTGTTCCGGTTACTCCGGGCGCTGCATTCTGGCTTTCAGGGCCGCCAGTTGCGCGCTGATTTCGTCATCCGCTTTCAGCTCAGCAAACTCCTGGTTAAGCGACTTCTGTTTGCCCAGGCTGACGCTCTCGGCTTCCGCTTCCATCTGGTCAATACGGCGTTCAAACTGCTCGAAGCGCACCATGGCCTCATCCAGTTTGCCGCTGTCGAGCTGGCGGCGCACCTCACGCGAAGAGGACGCAGCCTGATGGCGCAGCGTCAGGGCCTGCTGGCGGGCGCGGGTTTCGGTGAGCTTTTTCTCAAGCTCAGTGATTTCCCCTTTCATGCGGCCCAGCGTCTCTTCCACCACCGCGACTTCGGTTTTCAGCGTGGCGACCAGAGAGGCCAGCTTCTGTTTCTCGATCAGGGCCGCGCGGGCCAGATCGTCTTTGTCTTTGCGCAGCGCCAGTTCAGCTTTCTCCTGCCACTCCGCCTGCTGGCTTTCGCCCTGCTCAATACGGCGCAGCAGCTGTTTTTTCTCGGCCAGCGCACGGGCAGAGGTGGAACGCACTTCCACCAGCGTGTCTTCCATCTCCTGGATCATCAGGCGAACCAGCTTTTGCGGATCTTCAGCCTTGTCCAGCAGGGTGTTGATGTTGGCATTTACGATGTCAGCAAAACGCGAAAAGATACCCATAAAAAACTTCCTCTTTGACGGTCACGCGACAATTGCCGCAAAATTTTTCTCTCACCGCCGCCGCAGCGTTGGTGTGCTTGATTAGCCTGTTCATTAATACAATTGCCGTGCCAGGTTTTCATAAAAAATATCTTATTGAAATAACACTACTTTTATAAAACAGCTCTGCTACGCTTATCAGCGGACTGGTCAATTTAACCAATGCGTGGTGAATTTAATCATGAGTGAATCCCTGGATAACCTGCTGGGCGAGGCCAACAGCTTTATTGACGTGCTGGAGCAGGTATCGCGGCTGGCGAAACTGAATAAACCGGTGCTGGTAATTGGCGAACGCGGCACCGGTAAAGAGCTGATTGCCCACCGGCTGCACTACCTCTCCGAACGCTGGCAGGGGCCGTTTATCTCGCTGAACTGTGCGGCATTAAACGAAAACCTGCTGGATTCAGAGCTGTTCGGCCATGAGGCCGGGGCGTTTACCGGGGCGCAAAAACGCCATCTGGGGCGCTTTGAGCGTGCGGATGGCGGCACACTGTTTCTGGATGAGCTGGCCACCGCGCCGATGCTGGTGCAGGAGAAGCTGTTGCGGGTGATTGAGTATGGCCAGCTTGAGCGGGTCGGCGGCAGCCAGCCGTTGCGGGTGGATGTGCGGCTGGTCTGCGCCACCCATGCCGACCTGCCGGCGCTGGCCGCTGCCGGCAAATTCCGCGCTGACCTGCTCGATCGGCTGGCCTTCGATGTGGTGCAACTGCCGCCGCTGCGCGAGCGCCGTCAGGACATCATGCTGCTGGCTGAGCATTTTGCCATTCTGATGTGCCGGGAACTGCACCTGCCGCTGTTCCCAGGCTTCACCGCACGCGCGCAGGGCGCCCTGCTGGGCTACCCCTGGCCGGGCAACGTCCGCGAGCTGAAAAATGTGGTTGAGCGCTCGATGTACCGTCACGGCACCAGTGACGAGCCGCTGGATGAGATCATCATTAACCCGTTCAGCCCGCGCGCGAACCCAGGCCCGGCGGCCCTCACGCCTGCCCCCGGCACCCTGCCCGCGCTGCCGCTTGACCTGCGCGGCTGGCAGCATCAGCAGGAGCATGACCTGTTACAGCAGGCGCTGACCCAGGCGCACTATAACCAGCGCCGCGCCGCCACCCTGCTGGGGCTGACCTACCACCAGCTGCGCGGCGTGCTGAAAAAACATGCGCTGCTGGGCGGTGACGCGCCCGACGGCGCAAAAAACGCCTGACCGCACCGGCCGCCGGCGTGCAACAGATTGGGGTGATCGCCAGAGTACGGTACAATCATCTTATTGCTTACTTAACAATGAAGCGTTTATGCGAGTCTTAACTTATTGGGTACTGGCGCTGGCCGGGTTGGCCGGCAGTGTCTGCGCCGCGCCGAAACCGGTGCCCGTCACCCCGCCCGACATCCGCCAGAGCGGCTTTGTCTACTGCGTCAGCGGCATCCTCAACACCTTTAACCCGCAGATGGCCAGCAGCGGGCTGACGGTAGATACGCTGGCGGCACAACTCTACGATCGCCTGCTGGATGTCGACCCTTACACCTACCGGTTAATCCCGGAGCTGGCGCAGCGCTGGGAAGTGCTCGACAACGGCGCGACCTACCGTTTCCACCTGCGCAAAGATGTGCCGTTCCAGACCACCGGCTGGTTCCGCCCGACCCGCATGATGAATGCCGATGATGTGATTTTCAGCTTCCAGCGGGTGGTGGATACGCACCATCCTTACCATGAGATTAACGGCGGCAGTTATCCCTATTTCGACAGCCTGAAATTTGCCGACTCCGTCAAACGTATCCGCAAAATTGACAACCATACCGTGGAGTTCCGCCTCACCCAGCCGGACGCCTCCTTCCTCTGGCACCTGGCCACCCACTACGCGCCGGTGCTGTCGGCCGAGTATGCGGCCGATCTGAGCCGCCGCGGCCATGAAGAGGAGCTGGATCGCCAGCCGGTGGGCACCGGGCCGTTTATGCTGAATGAATACCGCGCCGGGCAATATATCCGGCTGGCGCGTAACGGCGCCTACTGGAAAGGGGTACCGCGGATGCCGCAGGTGATCATTGACCTCGGCGCGGGCGGCACCGGCCGCCTCTCCAAGCTGCTGACCGGCGAATGCGATGTGCTGGCCTACCCGGCGGCCAGCCAGCTCACCATCCTGCGGGATGACCCGCGCTTACGCATGACGCTGCGCCCCGGCATGAACGTCGCCTATCTGGCGTTTAACACCGGCAAACCGCCGCTGGATAACCCCGTCGTGCGGCAGGCGATTGCACTGGCGATCAACAACCAGCGGCTGATGCAGTCGATCTATTACGGCACGGCGGAGACGGCAGCCTCTATTCTGCCGCGCGCCTCCTGGGCCTATGACAACGCCGCGCAGGTCACGGAATACAACCCGGAAAAAGCGCGGCAATTGCTGCAAAGCCAGGGCATTTCCGGCTTGCAGCTCTATTTATGGGTGCCGACCGCCTCCCAGGCGTATAACCCCAGCCCGCTGAAAACCGCCGAACTGTTGCAGGCCGATCTGGCGCAGGTCGGCATCCAGATTGTGATTGTGCCGGTGGAGGGGCGTTACCAGGAAGCGCGGCTGATGGAGATGAACCATGACCTGACGCTCTCCGGCTGGGCCACCGACAGTAACGACCCGGACAGCTTCTTCCGGCCGCTGTTGAGCTGCGCGGCGATCCATTCACAGACCAACTATGCTCACTGGTGTAACCCGGAATTTGATGCCCTGCTGCAACGCGCCCTGCTCTCCCAGCAGCTTTCCCAGCGGATGGATGAGTACCAGCTGGCGCAGCGCATCCTGGAACAGCAGTTGCCGGTGCTGCCGCTGGCCTCTTCGCTGCGGTTGCAGGCCTACCGTTATGACATCAAAGGGCTGGTGCTCAGCCCGTTCGGCAACGCCTCCTTTGCCGGGGTGTACCGTGAGGCCCCGGAGGGATCACAACCATGATTATCTTTACCCTGCGCCGCCTGCTGCTGTTGCTGATCACCCTGTTCCTGCTGTCGCTGGTGGGGTTCAGCCTGAGTTACTTTACCCCCCACGCCCCGCTGAGCGGGGCCGCGCTGTTTGATGCTTACAGCTTTTACTTCCAGAGCCTGTTGCAGTGGGATTTCGGCGTCTCCAGCATTAACGGCCAGCCGATCCGGGAACAGCTGCACGAGGTGTTCCCGGCAACGATGGAGCTGTGCGTGCTGGCGTTCGGGCTGGCGCTGCTGATCGGCATCCCGCTCGGCATCACCGCCGGGGTAACGCGCCATAAATGGCCGGACACGCTGATCAGTATGCTGGCGCTGCTGGGCTTTTCGATGCCGGTGTTCTGGCTGGCGTTGCTGCTGACGCTGTTTTTCTCGCTGCATCTCGGCTGGCTGCCGGTTTCCGGGCGGCTTGACCTGCTCTATCAGCTCAAACCGGTGACCGGGGTAACGCTGATTGATGCCTGGCTCTCTGACTCCCCGTACCGGGATGACATGCTGCTCAGCGCCCTGCGCCATATGGTGCTGCCGATTGCCGCGCTGGCTGTGGCCCCGACCACCGAGGTGATACGCCTGATGCGCATCAGCACCGATGAGGTGTTCAGCAAAAACTATATCAAGGCGGCGGCCACCCGCGGCCTGTCCCGTTTCACCGTGATCCGCCGCCATGTGCTGCATAATGCGCTGCCGCCGATCATCCCCAAGCTCGGGCTGCAATTTTCCACCATGCTGACCCTGGCGATGATCACCGAAGTGGTGTTCAGCTGGCCGGGCCTGGGCCGCTGGCTGATCAACGCCATCCGCCAGCAGGACTACGCCGCGATTTCGGCCGGTGTGATGCTGGTGGGCGCGCTGGTGATTGTGGTCAATGTGCTGTCCGATATTCTGGGTGCGCTGACGAACCCGCTGAAACATAAGGAATGGTATGCCCTTCGATAACGTCTACCATGAGAAGCGGATTGCCGGGCCGCTGCGGGCAATGTGGCGGGCCTTTTACCGCGACCCGCTGGCGATGATTGGCTTCTACGGCGTGCTGCTGCTGGTGCTGCTCTGCCTGTTCGGCCATTACCTCGCGCCCTATACCCTCGACCAGCAGTTCCTCGGCTACCAGTTGCTGCCGCCCTCCTGGTCACGCTACGGCAACGTCTCCTTCTTCCTCGGGACGGATGACCTGGGGCGTGACATCCTGAGCCGTTTGCTTTCCGGTGCCGCGCCGACCCTTGGCTCGGCAATGGTGGTGACGGTGGCGGCGGCGCTGTGCGGGCTGATCCTGGGCGTGCTGGCGGGCGTGACCCACGGGTTGCGTTCGGCAGTCATGAACCATGTGCTGGATACCCTGCTTTCGATCCCCTCCCTGCTGCTGGCGATTATCGTGGTGGCGTTTATCGGCCCCAAGCTCGAACATGCGATGCTGGCAGTGTGGCTGGCGCTGGTGCCGCGCATGGTGCGCACCGTGTACAGCGCCGTGCATGACGAGCTGGAAAAAGAGTACGTGGTGGCGGCCCGGCTGGACGGTGCCTCTGTTCGTTATTTGCTCTGGTATGCCATACTTCCTAATATTGCTGCCGTGTTGGTCACCGAGTTCACCCGCGCCCTTTCAATGGCGATTCTGGATATTGCGGCCCTCGGTTTTCTGGATCTCGGCGCCCAGTTGCCCTCCCCGGAATGGGGGGCGATGCTGGGTGACTCGCTGGAGCTGGTTTACGTCGCGCCCTGGACGGTGATGCTGCCGGGCGCGGCTATCATGGTCAGCGTGTTGCTGATCAACCTGATGGGTGACGGGATGCGCCGGGCGATCAACGCGGGAATTGAATCATGAATCAGGTCGTTAACATGCGTAACCTTACCCGGCAGGAGGATCGCTGATGCCTCTGCTTGATATCCGTAACCTTACCATTGAATTTATGACGCCGGACGGCCCGGTCAAAGCGGTTGACCGTGTCAGCATGGCGCTGATGGAGGGGGAAGTCCGCGGGCTGGTCGGTGAATCCGGCTCCGGCAAGAGCCTGATCGCCAAGGCGATCTGCGGCGTGACCAAAGATAACTGGCGCGTGACCGCCGACCGGTTCCGTTTCAATGACATCGATCTGCTGCAACTGACGCCGCGTGAACGGCGCAAAGTGGTCGGCCACAATGTCTCGATGATTTTCCAGGAGCCGCAATCCTGTCTGGACCCGTCAGAGAGCGTCGGCCGCCAGCTGATGCAGGCGATCCCCGGCTGGACGTACAAAGGGAAATGGTGGCAACGGCTGCACTGGCGCAAGCGCCGGGCGATTGAGCTGCTGCACCGGGTCGGCATCAAAGATCATAAAGACATTATGGGCAGTTTCCCCTATGAGCTGACCGAGGGGGAGTGCCAGAAGGTGATGATTGCCATCGCGCTGGCCAACCAGCCGCGGCTGCTGATCGCTGATGAACCCACCAATGCGATGGAACCCACCACCCAGGCGCAGATTTTCCGCCTGCTGGCGCGGCTCAACCAGAACAACAACACCACGATTTTGTTGATCAGCCACGATTTGCAGACCATGAGCAAATGGGCCAACCGCATCAATGTGCTGTACTGCGGCCAGACCGTGGAGAGCGCCACCTGTGAGGATCTGCTGGCGGCACCGCATCACCCTTACACCCAGGCGCTGATCCGCGCGATGCCGGATTTCGGCCGCTCCCTGCCGCACAAAAGCCGGCTGAACACCCTGCCGGGGGCCATTCCCTCGCTGGAGCATTTGCCGATTGGCTGCCGGCTGGGGCCGCGCTGCCCTTACGCGCAGAAAAAATGCATTGAAACCCCGCCGCTGAAGCCGGTGAAAACCCATGCCTTTGCCTGCCACTTCCCGTTGAACATGGAGAAATCCTGATGGCTGAGACGCTGTTTGAGGTACGCAATCTCAGCAAAACGTTCCGCTACCGCACCGGTTTATTCCGGCGCATGAACGTGGAAGCGGTCAAGCCGGTGAGTTTTACCCTGCGTGAGCGCCAGACCCTGGCGATCATCGGTGAAAACGGCTCCGGCAAATCGACCCTGGCCAAAATGCTCTCCGGGATGGTGGAGCCGAGCGGCGGTGAAATGCTGATCGATGACCATCCGCTGGCGTTTGGTGACTACGGCTACCGCAGCCAGCGCATCCGCATGATCCTGCAAGACCCGAGCACCTCGCTGAACCCGCGACAGCGCATCGGCCAGCTGCTGGATGCGCCGCTGCGCCTGAACACCGGGCTGGATGCCGCCGCGCGCGGGCAGCGCATCAACCAGACGTTGCGCCAGGTCGGCCTGTTGCCTGACCATGCCGCCTATTACCCGCATATGCTGGCTTCCGGCCAGAAACAGCGTGTGGCGCTGGCGCGGGCGCTGATCCTGCAGCCGCAGGTGATCATTGCCGATGAGGCGCTGGCCTCACTGGATATGTCCATGCGCTCACAAATTATTAACCTGATGCTGGAATTGCAGGAAAAGCACGGCATATCGTATATCTACGTGACCCAGCACCTCGGCATGATGAAACACATCAGCGATCAGGTGCTGGTGATGCATCAGGGCGAGGTGGTGGAGCGTGGCTGTACGGCGGAAGTGCTCGCCGCCCCGCTGCATGACCTCACCCGCCGGCTGATTAACAGCCACTTTGGCGAAGCCCTGACCGCCGATGCCTGGCGGCGTGATGCCCGTTAGTCAACACTGATCGGAGCAGATGGCGAATCATCTCCTAATTTCGTCCGGGCGTGCTAGAATCGCCCGGTTTATTAACGCGGAAGCGCGGCCCGGCGCTGCTGTCGGGCAGTCAGGCTTCCGCACGCACAATGACCACAAGGATTATTGCTATGGGTTTTCTTACCGGCAAACGCATTTTGATTACTGGCGTTGCCAGCAAACTTTCCATCGCTTACGGTATTGCTCAGGCTATGCACCGCGAAGGCGCGGAACTGGCATTCACTTACCAGAATGACAAGCTGAAGTCCCGCGTTGAAGAGTTCGCGACTGAACTGGGTTCCAACCTGGTGCTGCCGTGCGACGTGGCAGAAGATGCCAGCATCGATGCAATGTTTGCTGAACTGGCTAAATCCTGGCCGAAATTTGACGGCTTCGTTCACTCCATTGGTTTCGCCCCGGCTGACCAGCTGGACGGCGACTACGTCAATGCCGTGACCCGCCAGGGCTTTGGCGTGGCGCACGACATCAGCTCCTACAGCTTTGTGGCCATGGCCAAAGCCTGCCGCGCCATGCTGAACCCGGATTCCGCCCTGCTGACCCTCTCTTACCTGGGTGCAGAGCGCGCCATCCCGAACTACAACGTGATGGGCCTGGCGAAAGCCTCCCTGGAAGCCAACGTGCGCTACATGGCGAACGCGATGGGCCCGGAAGGCGTGCGTGTTAACGGCATCTCTGCCGGCCCGATCCGCACCCTGGCAGCCTCCGGCATCAAAAACTTCCGTAAGATGCTGGCACACTGCGAAGCAGTGACCCCAATCCGCCGTACCGTGACCACCGAAGACGTGGGTAACTCCGCAGCCTTCCTGTGCTCCAACCTGGCAGCCGGTATCTCCGGTGAAATCCTGCACGTTGACGGCGGTTTCAACATCGCTGCGATGAACGAGCTGGAAATCAACTAAGCCTCCTGCCGCCTGGTGGCGGCAGCGTAATCAAACCGGCCGGTGGCCGGTTTTTTTATGCCGGTGATCCCCCTTGTGCCCTCCACGCCGGCGAAAACGCGCCCTCTTCCTCATGGTAATTCGCCCTTCCCCCATTTTCTGTTGGAAATGTGATTTAAAACGGATAAACCCCTTCCAACACCCCGGTTAATTACCTCATGTGGTAAAAACATTTTTTTCAACCTGAATTTTAAGCAGGAATTGGGATCTCTATCACGTTTTTACCGGGTGAGAGAAAAAGCAGCGATCTTCTTCATTCATTAAAAAGGGGAATATAGGGAAAAAGGGATGACTGCCCTTATCATCTTCAATCAGACTATTCAGAGATAACCGGATGAACTGCTAAGGCGTTAAAAAGCAGAATATATCACTAATAAAAATTTGGATGGCGATTAATCAATATAATAGTTTGGAAAACCTACGGAACATAAACGTTAATCCTGCATAACATTTGCAACACCTTCTCATTATGCCGCTGG
This sequence comes from Chimaeribacter arupi, assembly GCF_002858805.1. Lineage (GTDB taxonomy): Bacteria > Pseudomonadota > Gammaproteobacteria > Enterobacterales > Enterobacteriaceae > Chimaeribacter > Chimaeribacter arupi. The sequence goes on along the minus strand of NZ_PJZI01000026.1, from coordinate 61,818 downwards.
AATTATATGTAACAGGTTATGTCAAATAGCTTGCCTCATTGACAAAGATCGGGAACATTACCCTTCGCTCTTCATCTTATAACAATGCGAAGGATGTTTCCGGCATCACTTCTGCGCCTTCCCTGTGCAACTTAAAACAGGCTGTGAATAAAGAGGTTTCAGTGTCAACATCAAACAAACAGACATCACAAGACGTCAGCTTGAACGCGTTCAAACAACCGAAAGCGTTTTATCTGATCTTCTCTATCGAACTCTGGGAACGTTTCGGCTTTTACGGTCTGCAGGGCATTATGGCGGTGTACCTGGTCAAGCAGCTTGGCCTGAGTGAAGCCGATTCCATTACCCTGTTCTCCTCCTTCAGCGCGCTGGTGTATGGCTTTGTGGCCATCGGTGGCTGGCTGGGTGACAAAGTGCTGGGGTCCAAACGTGTTATTGTGCTTGGTGCACTGGTGCTGGCCGTGGGTTATGCCTGCATCGCCTACTCCAATCATGAGATCTTCTGGGTGTATGTCGGTATGGCGACGGTTGCCGTGGGCAGCGGCCTGTTTAAGGCAAACCCTTCCTCCCTGCTTTCTACCTGCTATGAGAAAGATGACCCGCGCCTGGATGGCGCCTTCACCATGTACTATATGTCGGTGAATATCGGTTCCTTCTTCTCTATGCTGGCAACACCGTGGCTGGCCGCCAGATTTGGCTGGAGCGTGGCGTTCTCCCTGAGCGTGGTCGGGATGCTGATCACCCTGGTGAACTTCCTGTTCTGCTCGAAGTGGGTGAAAAACCACGGTTCCAAACCCGACTTTGAACCGTTGCAGATGAATAAACTGCTGATGACCATTGTGGGCGTGATTGCGCTGGCGGCGGTGTCCACCTGGCTGCTGCACCACCAGGATATCGCCCGCCTGGCGCTGGGTGTGGTGTCTCTGGGGATCATCTTTATCTTTGCCAAAGAGACGTTTGCCCTGAAAGGCACCGCCCGCCGCAAAATGATCGTGGCGTTCCTGATGATGATCGAAGCAGTGGTGTTCTTTGTGCTCTACAGCCAGATGCCGACTTCACTGAACTTCTTCGCCATCCATAACGTCGAGCACAGCCTGTTCGGTATCAGCATGGAGCCGGAACAGTATCAGGCACTCAACCCGTTCTGGATCATGCTGGCCAGCCCGCTGCTGGCGGCCTTCTATGCCAAAGCCGGTGACCGGTTGCCGATGCCGCACAAATTCGCTGTGGGCATGGTGCTCTGCTCCGCAGCCTTCCTGGTGCTGCCGTGGGGTGCTTCAATGGCAAACGACGCCGGTATCGTGTCGGTGAACTGGCTGGTGCTGAGCTATGCCCTGCAAAGTATTGGTGAGCTGATGATCTCCGGCCTCGGCCTGGCGATGGTGGCCCAACTGGTGCCGCAACGCCTGATGGGCTTCATCATGGGTTCCTGGTTCCTCACCACTGCGGCGGCCGCGATCATTGCCGGTAAGGTGGCTAACCTGACCGCCGTGCCGCAGGACATCACCGATGCCCATGCCTCCCTGGCGATCTACAGCCACGTCTTCCTGCAGATTGGTATCGCTACCGGCGTGATCGCCGTGCTGATGATTCTGGCTGCGCCGAAACTGCACCGCATGACGCAGGACACGGCCGAAGAACGCAAAAAGGTTGAACTGGTCAAGGCGCGCTAATCCCCGCCTGTTGCCTGAAAAACGCTCCTCCGGGAGCGTTTTTTTATGCCTGCCGTCCGGCCTGCAGCATGACCAGCGCTTTTGCCATGCAGCTTTCCACGCCCGCCACAAAGGACACCGGCGCGATCAGCCCCAACTGCGCCTGATGCGCTTTGTCTGCCCCCTGCTTCAGGGCATCGGCCAGCGCCGCATAGAGCGGGGTCTGGAGCGCGATCGCCTGTAACAGCATCGCCTTTTTTACCGGGTAAAGCTGGGACAACAGCTGTTGCGCCCGTTTTCCCGCCTCACCGCCCTGTTTGCTGACCGCCTCAAGCTGGGCCAATGTGCGGTTCAGTTGCTGCATCAGGCTTTCACTCATGATTCATCCCCCCTTGTGCCGACGGTGACAGTAACGGCATAAGCCGCCCGGCATAGCTGACCCGGCGGCTGTACTCCTCCAGCGCCGGGTGGGCATCCACCGGCTCATCCAGGTTGCGCAACGTCTCCTGCTGCGCCGTGTGCAGCGCAGTCATCATCCCTACCATCCGGACGCTCAGGGCCTGCCCCTGCTCGTCGGCGTGTTCGGCATCGTTCAGTGCCTCCAGTGCCTGTTGCCGCCGGGTGGGGCCGGTCTGTGGATCGTCCAGCACCTGCTGTGCGGTGTTGCGCAATTCTGCGGCGCTGGTCAGGTAAAGCGCCATATAGCCTGAGCCGTTGGCCTCAAAATCCTCAGCCAGCAGGCCGGCGAGCTGGCTCACTATCGGCTGGTAGGTGCTCATCAGCAGCCTGACCTGGGTGATTTTGCGCTGGAAGTAGTACTGTTGACCCAGCGCCTCCCCCATTTCCCGGATGGGCCGGGCGACGGCCGCAGGCAGGAACATGCCCAACGCCGTCTGGGTGTTGTCGAGCAGGCCGTTAAACGCTGCCGCGGCTTCCGGGGTGCGCTCCTGCCGCAGCAACGCCTGCAACGCTTCGCCATACTGTTGCAGCGCCCGTGCCGCGGCGACCCGCTGCACGGTATGTTCCAGCGGCAGATCCTGCCGCATCGGGATGCCGCTGCTGCGCGTCAGTTGCAGGTACTGTTGCTGATACGCCATGCGGTTAATCCCCTGATGCATCATGATCAGCGCCTGTTCGCTCAGTTTTCCCGCCTCTGCATTCCGCTCAGCAAAATTTTCTGCGGTGTGCTGCGGCTGGGTATCCGTGGCGCAGCCCGCCAGTAAGCAGGCGGAAAGTAACGCCATAACCAGCCAGGCGCTGTGCCGCCATGCGCGTTTTATTAACCCCGATCTTTTTATAAACCCTGATCTTTTTATCAACATGCCGCCCCCACTCTCCTGCCTGCCACACAGGGGTAACCTTAGCCTGCCGGGATCGTCCCCGGCAGAGGCGGTACGGCTAAATGAGGAAAAATGAGGGAGATGAGCGGGCTGCCCGCCGGTTACAGGTGGCTGACCCAGTTCAGGTGCGTCGGGGTGCCGGTGGCCATCGGCGGTGCATTCAGCAACGCCGTACGCACATCACGCGATGACATGCCGTACTCCTGCACCAGCAGGCGGCGCAGGGCCGCAGGCGACAAACCGCAACGGCGGGCGATGGCGGTCAGGCTCAGATCAGAGAGTGACGTGGTGCGCATCAGCCGCCGTGCCAGTGTGGCGCGCCGGTTACGGATAAACAGCGCAATGCCGCCCATCGGTTCAAACAGCCGGTAAAGTGCCGCGCGAGACAGGCCAAACTGGCGGCACAGCATCTCCGCCGTCAGCGGCTGCGCCAGATGCTGCTCAATATAGAGGCAGATTTGCTCCAGCCGCGAACTGTGCATGAAAGGCGTCTCCACCGGCGTGCCCGCCACCAGCGCCAGGGTATGCAGGATCAACGCGGCCGCCCCTTCACCGGTAGCCAGCACTTCCGGCTCACTCAGGGTGTCGAAGACCTGCAACATGGCATTGAAATGCTGGCGCAGCAAAAAGCTCATCGGTGAGGCCGCAGGCAACACCCGGCCATGCAGCGCGGCAATATCCAGGCTCAGGGCCACCGTGTGTTTCGGCAGGATGATGTACTGATACGTGCAGAGATGCGGCGGTGATTTGCTCGGGTGAACGTGGATGGCGATCGGCTGGGAAGAGTCCTGGATCAGCACATCCCCCTGCGTGAGGGAGAAACGGCGGCCAAAACATTGGCACTCCATGCCGCCCAGCATGATGATGAAGATCAATACATGATCGGGCATGGAAAAAACGTTGCCGCGCTGGCGGTGGATATCGTGCTCACTGACATTCAGCACCCCGCCCACCAGACGGCCGAAATTATAGCCGGTCACTTCCCAGTCAAAGCCGGTAAAGGCCTGGCGGGAGAGCTCCAGCTTCAGGCCGGCGGATGACATGCCGTCCTCCCACTCATAAAAACGCGTGTCAAAATCCTCATAAATATGGGCAGAATCAGTAATCTTTCGCGTAATAAGATGGCTCATCGTCCTCTCCGGGCGCGGACATAACAGGTGGGCGGTCAGGGGGCTTTCATCCGAAAGCCGTGTCCTTCATTATCGGCATGAGGCCGCTGATATTTACCCTCACCGGTGGCTTTTTAAGCAGCATTTTGCTTTTGCGCCGTGCCGCACCGTATCGTGGTTTCACCATGGCCTGCGGGCCACCCTCTTCCGGGAGCTTTGCGATGCTGACCATACTGGGAAGGACGTCCTCTATTAACGTCCGGAAAGTGCTGTGGACCTGTGACGAACTGGCGCTGGATTACCGGCAGGAGATGTGGGGCCACGGCTTTCAGGAGACGCACCAGCCGGCGTTTCTGGCACTGAACCCCAATGCGCAGGTGCCGGTGCTCCGGGACGGGGAGTTTGTGCTGTGGGAGTCAAACACCATCTGCCGTTATCTGGCTGCCGCCGGGCCGGAGACAACGCTTTACCCGCAGGGCGCCCGCGCCCGTGCGGAGATTGAGCGCTGGATGGACTGGCAACTCGGCGATATGAACAGTGCCTGGCGCTACCTGTTCAATGCGCGGATGCGCAATACCCCGGCCGAGCCGGACCCGGCCCAGCTGGCGGAAAGTGAGGCCGGCTGGAACCAACATCTCACTTTGCTGGCCAATCAGCTGGCGCAGACCGGTGCCTATGTGACCGGCGGCACCTTTACCCTGGCCGACATTGTGCTGGGGCTGTCGGTGCATCGCTGGCTGATGACGCCGATGTCACACCCGGCGTTACCGGCGATTGACCGCTATTATGACCTGCTGCGCGAACGGCCGGGGTTTGCCCGCTATGCCACCCAGCAATGGCCCTGAGCCGGGCGCGGTCAGCCGTGTGCCGGCCCGGCGTCATGCGGGGGCCGGCGCACAAATCATTCACGATGATAATTTTCTCGCGCAAACCAATCACTCTTTGGTACCCTTTATCTCGCTGACTCTTCAGTAAAATGAACCCGTTTACGCCACCCTTCCGCTTCCTGAGATGCCGATGGAAAAAAGAAAATTCCTGGATGAATCGCGCCAGCTCAAGCGGCTGAATGCCCTGACCCGCCGGCAATCCCACATTTACAAATGGTTTGCCATTGTCGCGGCCCTGGATTGCCTGTTGGTGTCGTTCTATGACCAGGATATGCGCAATATTCTCTTCTCCGGCGCGGTGTGTGTGGTGAGTACCTATCTCTACCTGCGCGACCGGGCCAGGGCGCGCCGGTATCGCCGGGAGTGGGATGAAAAATTTGGCCCAAAGCCCTGAGTAGTGCCTGCTTCCCCCGGTACCCCGCCGCGTTCCCTCCTTACCTTATTGTGAATAATCCGTTGCCGTTCAGGTTGCCGCGCTGGAAAGCCGGTTGTCATGCCTGGGGTTGCCGGGCGCACGCTGATTCAGGGGGTTCCCCCTGGCCGGATAAAATAAGGCCGACGGTACTTAGAGCGTGATAAACAGTTGAAGATACTTAAATAAACAGAATGGCGTTATGATTGCCTGGCAGAATTAAAAAATGCAGTAAAATAATTCACTTATCGCCTGTCCTGCGCGAGACGCCGTCATATTTCAGTGCTAATCTTGCCGCTTCCCCCTGCTCAGGACGTTTGAAAATGCTCAATGACATTGCCATATGTCAGGCGGTGCTGAATGCACTCCCGGAAGCCACCCTTATAAAAGATGACTCGCTGCAACTGGTTTTTGTGAACAAAAGGGCGTGTGATTTTTTTGGTTATTCCCGTGAAGAGCTGGTCGGGCAGAATTTCACCTTTTTTATGACGGCAGACCAGGCCGCCCGGCACACCAGCCGCGCCCTGAAAGTATTAAAGAGCGGTGAACAGCTTGAAAGTGAGGAGGTCATTACTGACGGGGCCAACAAAAGCCGGACAGTGCTGATCCGCAAATCGCGCATTACCCTGAACAACCGTTTCTATGTGCTCTCTATTCTCAGTGACATTTCACTGCTGCGCAGTTCAGAGGCGCAGATCCGTTACCTTGCCTACCATGACACCCTGACCGGCCTGCCGAACCGCACCTCACTGAATGAGGAGCTGCACCAGCTGGCGGCCCGCAGCCTCTACCATCCGCAACATTGCGCTTTGCTGGTGTTCAACCTGAACTATTTCACTGTGCTGAATGACACTTACGGCTACCAGTCCGGTGACAGCATTCTGTGTGAGTTTGGCCAGCGACTGCGCACGCTGATCGGCCAGCAGGGGATGCCGGCGCGCCTGGGGGCGGATGAGTTTGCCGTGCTGCTGCGTGGCAAATCGGCCATTGAGGAGGTTGAGCCGGTTGCCAGTGCCATCATCGCCATGATGCATGAGCCGTTTACCCTGACCCAGGCCAAACCGGTTGTCACCCTCTCCTGCGGTATCGTCAGCCTGAACAGCGAAAACCTCACCGCCGGGGAGATCCTGCGGCGCGGCAATGCGGCCCTGCGTGAGGCGCAGCGCCAGGGGCAGAACACCTTCTGCTTCTACTCCGAAGCGCTGGATGCCGGTTCAGAGAACAAACGGGTGATGGTGAAAGCACTGGCGGAATCGCTGACCAAAGAGGGCGAACTGACCTGCGTCTACCAGCCGATTTTGCGCAGCAGCGATGAAAAAATCATCGGGGTTGAGGCACTGGCACGCTGGACGCACCCGCAACTGGGGCCGGTGCCGCCGGTGCAATTTATCGCGCTGGCAGAAGAGACCGGGCTGGTGAGCCAGCTGGGGGAATCGGTGTTGCGCCAGGCGTGCCGCCATATCAAACCGCTGGGGGATCTGCGGTTGGCGATCAACGTGTCAGCCGTGCAATTGCGTGAACGGCAGTTCGCTGAAAAAACCCTGGCCCTGCTGCATGAAGAGGGCTTCCCCTGCCACCGGCTGGAGCTGGAACTCACCGAAACCGCCGTGATGAACGCCGATGCCGACAGCCTGCAACAGCTGATGCAACTGCGCAACGCCGGCATCAAAATCTCGCTGGATGATTTCGGTACCGGTTACTCCAGCCTGAGCCTGCTGAAAGACATTGCGGTAGACAGCGTCAAAATCGACCGCTCTTTTGTGCAATACGTCAATGACGTTACGGATACGGCGGCGATCGTCACGGCGGTATCGCAACTCGGCAACAAGATGAAGCTGAACGTGATTGCCGAAGGGGTGGAGAACGATCTGCAAAAACGTTTCCTGCTGACCGCCGGTTGCTCCCATATGCAGGGTTTCCTGTTTTCACGCCCGGTGCCGGTGGATGTGCTGACCGCGCTGCTGCCTGCCGCCTGACCCCTGCCTGACAGAATGCCCGTTCCCGCCCTTTACCCAGGGAACGGCATCATCCATAAGCAAAAACAATAATAACGTTTTTGGTATTAATTCATTCAATTGGTACTCTGCCCTGTGCTGCGTCATAGTCTTGGCAGGCGGTGCTCCCGCTTAAAGAAGCCGAAAAATCAACCCACTATGGAACAGCTCATGACGCCCTCTGCCCCTCTGAACGGCCCTTCCGGCACCCCCGCGGTGACCCTGGCCTGTGGCGTGCGTGCTGCTGATAAATCGAAGAAACCGTCGCTCATCTGACCGGGCGCTGTCCCGTCAGGTGAGATGACAGGACAGCGGCATCACGGCAACGTGCCCCTTTCCTGGCCTCTTTCCCCCTGGCGGCACCTACTTTTCAAGGAGAAGAACATGTCATACTTTTCAGGTATCTGGGTTCCGCTGGTCACCCCTTTCCGCCAGGGCGCGCTGGATCTGCCCGCGCTGAAAACCCTGGCGACGTCACTGATTGCCTCCGGCGTGTCAGGCGTGGTGGTGTGCGGCACCACCGGTGAAGCCGCCGCCCTGAGCGACGAAGAACAGTTACAGGCGCTGGATGCGGTGCTGGAGGTGGTGCCGGGTGCGCAGGTGGTAATGGGGCTGGCCGGTAACCATCTGCCCTCCATCCTGGCGATGCAGGATGCTGTTCAGCAGCGGCCGGTTGCCGGGTTGCTGGTGGCTGCCCCCTACTATATCCGCCCGACCCAGGCAGCGCTGGCCCACTATTTCACCACGCTTGCCGATCGCACCCACCTGCCGATCATCCTGTATAACGTCCCTTACCGCACCGGCATTGCGCTGGAGTGGGAGACGCTGCGCCGCCTGAGCGATCACCCGCGGATTGTGGCGATCAAAGATTGTGGCGGCAATGCCGAGCTGACGCTGGACCTCATCCATGACGGCAAGCTGGATGTACTGACCGGCGAGGATACCCAGATGCTCACGGTGCTGGCACTCGGCGGCACCGGCGCGATTACCGCCTCAGCCCACCTCTGCCCGGCGCAGTTCGTCGCGCTGGTGCAACAGGTGAAAGAGGGCAACCTTCCGGCAGCCCGCGCCACCTTCTTTGGCCTGTTGCCGATGATCCGCCTGCTGTTCTCGATTGCCAACCCGGTCGCCATCAAGTGCGCCCTGGCGTTGCAGGGGCAGATGGAAAACGAGCTGCGCGAACCGATGCTGGCGGCCCCTGCCGACGTCGAACAGGCGCTGCGCGACTATTTCACCCTGCACATGCACTAGGCTTATCTTGCCCCTCCCGCCAAAAGGCGGCGAACCGGGTTTATCCCATGACGCCGCTTTTTATTCAGTATTTCGCACACTTACACCCTGACTTTTCCCCCACCGGCTTCTAGGATAAAGGTTTACCCCCCCCTGATGGAGCCTTACGATGAAACTTTACTACAAGCCGGGTGCCTGCTCGCTCTCCCCCCATATCGTTCTGCGTGAAGCCGGGCTGGACTTCAGCATCGAAAAGGTCGATCTGGTGTCGAAAAAGACCGAGCATGACGCGGATTTCCTGGCAATCAACCCGAAAGGCCAGGTGCCGGTGCTGCAACTGGACGACGGCAGCTTCCTGACGGAAAATGCGGTGATTGTGCAATACCTGGCCGACCAGAAGCCTGACCGCCAGCTGTTGCCGGAAGCCGGCACCCCGGCGCGTTACCATGCCCTGGAGTGGCTTAACTATGTGGCAACCGAGCTGCACAAAGGCTTCAGCCCACTGTTTAACCCGCGTTTCCCGGACGAGGCCAAAACGGTGGCACGTGAGCTGCTGGAGAAGAAGTTTATTTTCCTGAACGATCAGCTGGCGGAGAAAGAGTATCTGCTGGGGAGCCGGTTCAGCGTGGCCGATGCCTATCTGTTCACGGTCCTGAACTGGGCAAACGCGCTGAAATTTGATTTTTCCGCCCTGCCGCACCTGAGTGCCTTTGTTGAGCGCATGAAGGCCCGCCCGGCAGTGGATGCCGCCCTGACGGCGGAAGGGTTGAAATAACGCTGAGGCGTGAAGCAGGGGCAGCCACTGCCCCTGCAAATATCAGAGTTTTTCTGCGGTAAAATGGTGGGTTGGGCGGGCAATCGCCTCTTGTGCCGCCACCACCTGCAACTCATATTCGCCCATCTGCCGGGTCGTCAGCATCACCTCGTAGACCGCTGCCGTCACATGTTCCAGCGCCTTGTCCAACGGCTCGCCCTTCAGCAGATTCACTAACAACAAACCACTGGTGAGATCGCCGACGCCGACCGGCTGGCGATCGGGGAACGTCACCAGCGGGCGGCTGATATGCCATGCCTCTTCCGCGGTGACCAGCAACATCTCAAACGCATCCGCACGGCGGGCGGCACGGGCCAGGTGTTTCACCAGCACGATTTTCGGCCCCTGGGCGCAGAGCGCGCGGGCAGTGGCAACGGCGTCATCCACGCTGTTAACGGCGCGGCCGCTCAGTTGCTCCAGCTCAATCAGGTTCGGCGCGATGACATCACTGCTGGGCAGCGACTGTTTGCAGTGGAACTCCGCCACGCCCGGCGCCACGATGCACCCTTTTTCCGGGTGGCCCATCACCGGGTCACAGAAATAAATCGCCTGCGGATTAGCCTGTTTTACCCGGCGGACAATCTCCTGAATATGCTCGCCCTGCTCTGAGGAACCGATGTAGCCGCTCAGCACCGCATCACAGTGTTTCAGCTGATCGATGTCCGCAATCCCCTGCACAATCTCGGTCAGATGGCTGGCGGGCATGACGCAACCGGTCCAGCGGCCATATTGGGTGTGGTTGGAAAACTGCACCGTGTTGAGCGGCCAGACGTTGACACCCATGCGGCGCATTGGGAATTCGGCAGCACTGTTACCGGCGTGGCCGAATACCACATGCGATTGAATGGAAAGTATATTTTTCATTGCAACAACCTACTCTCTTACCCTTGCCAAAAGCGCCGGTTATGCCGGCACCCGGATGCCGCCGACGTAAGCGGCGACACGCTGTGTTTCAACCGGTGTGGCCGGTCAATGTTATCGCCCGCGCTGCGGGCAAAAGGGTGATTACCCGCATGACGGGCAACCCCTGTCATCGGCCTGCATCGCAGGCAAAAATAAAGGGGGCACTAAGCCCCCTTCTGCATCATGCGCCGTTTATTTCCAGCACACCAGGCAGTAATGTTTTTTGCCGCGGCGCAGCAGGGTGTAACGGCCGAACAGACGATCTTCTGCCGTGAAGCGGTATTCAGCGTCTGCTTGTTTCTCACCGTTTACCTGCACCGCATTGGACGTGATCATGGTACGTGCCTGCCCGCGGGACGGCACCAGCTCAGCATTCACCAGGGCCTGTTGCAGATCGGCATCCTGCTCCAGTTCGATAGCCGGCATCCCGTCCTGCGCCAGCTGGGCGAAGTCCGCTTCGGTCATGTCACCCAGCGCCCCGGAGAAGAGGCTGGCGGTGATACGGCGGGCCGCTGCCAGCCCTTCCTCGCCATGCACCATGCCGGTGACCTGCTCGGCCAGCACATACTGCGCGCGTGGGGCCTTGCCGCTGTTTTTATCTTCCTCTTCCAGCGCGTTGATCTCGTCCAGGCTCAGGAAAGTAAAGAACTTCAGGAAACGGTAAACATCGGCGTCCGCGGTGTTGATCCAGAACTGGTAGAATTTGTACGGGCTGGTTTTTTTCGGGTCCAACCACACCGCGCCGCCTTCGGTTTTACCGAATTTGGTGCCGTCTGACTTGGTGATAAGCGGCACCGTCAGGCCGAACACCTGTTTCTGGTGCATACGGCGGGTCAGGTCGATACCCGAGGTGATGTTACCCCACTGGTCGGAGCCGCCGATTTGCAGCTCAACGCTGTGCAGGCCATACAGTGAGGCGAAATCGTACCCCTGCAACAGGTTGTAGGAGAACTCGGTGAACGAGATGCCGCTGTCTTCGCGGTTCAGACGCTGTTTCACCGCTTCCTTGTTGATCATCTGGTTGACGGAGAAGTGCTTGCCGATATCACGCAGGAAGGTCAGCACATTCATGTTGCCGAACCAGTCGTAGTTGTTGGCCGCTATCGCGCTGTTCTCACCGCAATCAAAATCCAGGAACGGGGAGACCTGGCGGCGGATCTTCTCCACCCACTCTGCCACGGTGTCGCTGGTATTGAGCTTGCGCTCGGCGGCCTTGAAGCTCGGGTCACCGATAAGGCCGGTCGCCCCGCCCACCAGCGCCACCGGCTTGTGCCCGGCCAGCTGGAAACGTTTGAGGCAGAGTAACGGAACCAGATGGCCCAAGTGCAAGCTGTCTGCGGTGGGATCGAAACCGCAATAGAGTGCAATTGGCCCTTGCGCCAGTCGCTCTGCTAACGCTTTTTCATCCGTTACCTGGGCGATAAGGCCCCGCTCTTGCAATTGTGCAATCAAATTACTGCTGGTCATCAATGACTCCGTTAAGGGTGGGTAGTAAGTCGTGCCGCGTTGCTTGCCGTGTCAGGAAAAGCCTGCCCGGCCACGGCGAAATCCGGCAAAGCACATAGAATAAAGCGCCCGTAGCCCGAGCGCCAGAAGTAAGCACGGTTTTTACCGCTCAGGGGGCCAGGCGGTCGATTTTCCAGCCATCCGCCTGACGCTGGTAGATAAACCGGTCGTGCAGGCGATGTTCGCCGCCCTGCCAGAACTCAACCGAATCAAATACCACGCGGAACCCGCCCCAGAAGCTGGGCAGCGGCACTTCACCCTGCTGGAACTTCTGCTTCAGCTCGAGGAATTTGCTCTCCAGCACACCGCGCGCGGAAATCCGGGAGGATTGCTGCGACACCCAGGCACCGATCTGGCTCTCTTTCGGCCGGCTGCTGAAATACTTTACGACCTCCAGCGTAGAGAGCCGCTCCGCACGCCCGAGGAAACTGACCTGCCGCTCCAGCGTGTGCCAGGGGAAATGCAGGCTGATTTTGGGGTTATGGCTGAGGTGCTGTGCCTTGCGGCTGCCGAGGTTGGTGTAGAACACCAGCCCTTTTTCGTCATAGTGTTTGAGCAGCACAATCCGCTGGAACGGCTGGCCCTCTTCATCAACGGTGGCCACACACATTGCCGTCGGGTCAGCCAGTTGCGCATCGCACGCCTGTTGCAGCCACAGGGTGAAGAGATCCAGCGGATCGTCTGTCAGGTCATGGCGGCGCAAACCGCCTTTGGTGTATTCACGCCGTAAATCGGCGATAGAGAGTTTTTCAGTCATAGCCCATGTGATCCTGTCAACATGTACAACACGGCCAGCCCCGGCCCGCCGCAGTCACGGCGGCCGGTCAGCGGCTGACCACACAATCAGAAATAATGATTTCATCATCCCGCTGGATCAACGCTTTCTCGCCCTGTGACCAGTAGGTATAGCGGCCGTCACTGTATTTGGCCCCGGACGCAGCCTCCACATGCGGCAGGTGGAGCTGCTCCCCGTCCAGCACCAGGCTCACGCTCTGGCGATCGGCCGCCTGGTTCACGGTCAGCGGCAGGGTGCCGCATTGATAGTGGACAGACTGCGCCACCGGCTGGCTGACATGGCTGCATCCGGCCAACGCCAGCAGCGCGGCCGCAGTAAGTAACTGTTTATACATCTGAATCTCCTTATTAGCCCGGCAGTGTCAGCACAGCAACCCGCTTGCGCCGGGGTAAACCGCGCCCAGTACGGCAGCGGCCGACGCCCCGGTAACAGACGGCAGATTGCCCGGCAGCCCGGAAAGCGTGCGGGAGGCCAGCCAGGCAAAGGCCAGCGCTTCCATATCATCACCGCTGATGCCGAACGGATCGGTGGGGCTGACCTCGGTGCCCGGCAGCAACGCGGCCAGGCGGGTCATCACCAGCGGGTTACGGGCGCCGCCGCCGCAGACCAGCAGCCGCTCACAGCCGCCGCTGAGCAATACCTGTTCAGCAATGGTGACCGCCGTCAGCTCGGCCAGCGTGGCCTGGACATCTTCCGGCGCCAGGCCGGGATAGGCTGCCAGATGGCGCTCCAGCCAGGCGAGGTTGAAATATTCGCGCCCGGTGCTTTTCGGGGCCGGGGCGGCAAAATAGGGGTCTGCCAGCATCTGCTGCAACAGCGCGATAGCCGGCCGCCCTGCCAGCCCCAGCGCGGCATCTTCATCATACGGCAGCGCGCGCTGACGCCAGATCCAGGCATCCATCAGCATATTACCGGGGCCGGTATCAAACCCGCGTACCGGCTGGCCGGGCAGCAGCAGGGAAAGATTGGCGATGCCGCCGATATTCAGCACCATCCGCCGCTCGTTCGGGTGGGAAAGCAGCGCATCATGGAACGCCGGCACCAGGGGCGCGCCCTGTCCGCCCAGCGCAATGTCACGCCGCCGGAAATCGCCCACGGTGGTGATGCCGGTCAGGGCAGCGATGCGGTGGTTGTCACCCAGTTGCATGGAAAAAGGGGCGACGCCATTGGGTTCATGCCAGACAGTCTGGCCGTGACACCCGATGGCGGTAATGTCGCCCGCCTGTACCTGATAGTGGGCCAGCAACCCCTGCACAGCGTCGGCAAACAGCTGCCCAAGCTGGGCATCCAGTTGCCCCACCTGTGACAGTGTCACGCTTTGCCCCTGGCACATGCCCAGGATTGCCTGCTTCATCGCCGGCGGTATGGGGTGGGAATAACTGCCCTGCTGCGCCACCATGCGTTCATCAATGGCGGCCAGCACAACGTCGATCCCATCCAGGCTGGTTCCCGACATGACACCGATATAACGGCCTGACTTCATAACCTGTCCTCTTAGTGCACCGCCCTTCACTACACCAGATTTAACGGCTTAACGCCATGAAAGCGGCTGATTTTTTAACATCCCTGCGATCACAGGCGTTATTCAACGCCGCGGCATGCTGAACGGCTGTCAGAAACCTAAATACCCGTTTATTATCCGTTGACGGGCAGAAAGGTATGCTGCCCGGCAGTACACCGGCAAAATAGCCATTGGGCCGGTTATCAGCCATACTTTCACCGGTCGTTATCATCATTACGTCGTCAGGCAGGAAGTGCCGGGGACGGAGCGTAAAAAAATAGGAGTTTTTTATGATTAAGCGTCTTCTCGTGGTGGCATTAACGGGCGTAACGCTGACAGGTTGTGTAAACGACAGCGCCCTTTCCGGTGATGTCTATACCGCTGATCAGGCCAAACAGGTGCAGAATGTGACTTACGGCACCATCGTTTCAACGCGCCCGGTACAGATTCAGGGCGGTGAAGAGAATAACGTCATCGGGGCGATTGGCGGCGCGGTATTGGGTGGGTTCCTGGGTAACACCGTGGGTGGTGGTTCCGGCCGTAGCCTGGCCACAGCCGCAGGGGCAGTAGCCGGGGGTGTTGCGGGCCAGGGCGTGCAGGGTGCGCTGAACCGCAGCAACGGCGTCGAGCTGGAGATCCGTAAAGATGACGGCAACACCATCATGGTGGTGCAGAAAGCCGATGCCAGCAAATTCAGCGTTGGCCAGCGCGTGAGCCTGGCCAGCAGCGGCAGCACGGTGACTGTCTCCCCGCGCTAATCCCTGCTGAACGAGAAACCGGCGGCCAATGGCCGCCGGTTCTGTCTGTGTGCTGTGAAGTCGGTAAAATTTGTTATTTATTATGTAACTCGATGATGTTTTCTTCCAATTTTCCTATCAGTTTTGTCAGTAACTCCACCTCTTGCGGCGTAATACCGGCCAGGATTTCCTGACGGGTAGAATCAATCACATTCTCAACCTCGCCGATCACCGGCGCAGCCGCCTCTGTGAGTTTGATGCGCTTGGCCCGACGGTCACTGGCGCAGGTGTGACGGGTAATCAGCCCCTTCTCTTCCAGTTGGTCAAGCGTACGCACCAGCGACGGCTGCTCAATGCCAATGGCTTTCGCCAGCTGGATCTGTGACTGCTCAGGCGGTAGCCTGTTGATATTATGCAATGTCACCCAGTGGGTTTGGGTCATTTCCAGTGGTTTAAGCCGATGGTCAATCAGGGCACGCCATACGCGTACCAATCGTGCTAAATCTGAACCTAAGTTGGACTCCAATTGCCCCTCCTTATAATTAGCGTGCTAACATTGTTTCCCAGAGTGTAGCCTATTTTGGAGAGATAAGAACCCAAATTCAATTATATATATCATTATAATGATATTTGACTTAATAATTTATGACATGAATCATTCATCTGTTTTTAAAACAAATAAGTATTCATCCAAATAATAATACCCAGGTTAATAACCTTATTCTTTCCGTCAAATAACCTCTAAATGTGCAGGTATCCGGCGATTCCCTCTATAGACAGCCTATATTTAGTGCGTTTTCACCAGGGTTAGTATTAGGGCGGGTGAGACGCCGCGCTTTGCACAAAAACGGCTGTCTTGAAACCTGCGGTCGTTTTGTTGAGGGATCTGACAGGATTTTTGATAACCGTGAGGGTTTCTCACCGGGTTTCAGGAGAAGGGTAAATAAATAATGACATGTAAGATATTAAAATAGTCTGCATACTTTTGATCTGGGTCGTGGCAATTTTTGCAGGTGGGTGTTTATGGCCTTATTCGCGGTAAAATCCCGCCCCCGTTGCAGGACATCTGGATGTTGCAGGGTACGTGGATGTTGCAGGGCATCTGAATAAATTACCGCGCCTGCGTGATGGCGTGTTCTTCCCTGCGCACCGGCTGAGCGGGGCCTTGCCAGGGTGCGCCGGTGGCCGGCCTGCTCGCTGCCCCGCAATGGCCGGCTGTACCGGCACCAGGCACCTGCGCGTCAGAACCGGCCTGACAGGCAGACCGGTTCTGACGTATTACACCGGGGGGGAACTCTCTTCTTCCTATTACCCCGCAGCTTTATATTACCCCGCAGGCGATCCGGCCGCCTCCGCCACCCAGCGGCATCGGCATGTCGGCGTGGTTATCGCCACCGGCATGGATCATCAGCGCTTTATTATCGATCTCTGACAGCTTTTTCAGGCGTGGTGCCAGCACCTGATCGCTGGATGAGCCATCGTCATGCACAAACAGCACCGGCAGGTCGCCCAGGTGGCCTTCCTGATACGGCCCCAGATGTTTACCGGTGCTGCCCGGATCAAAGTGATCACCCGCTGCCTGTGCCGCCACTTTTTTCCCGTCTTTCATGCCCGCGTCACAACTGCCGTTCTGATGGACATGAAAACCATGCACGCCCGGCAGCAGGGAGGTCAGTTTTGGCGTAAACAGCAGGCCGTATTGCGTCTCACTGATGGTTATGGTTCCGATCGGTTTCGCCTCGCCCTCTGCCGAAACCAGGTTCATCGTCACATCTTTGCTGGCGGCCTGTGCCGCGCCACATACCATGATGGCGGCCAATGCTACGCCGGAAAGAGATTTCATGCTGCCTCCAGTGCCTGTTGATTCAGAACCCTGAGTATAGGCAACCCTGCTGTTTCCGTGCCGCCGCTTCGCTTATTTCCCTGCCGGCGCATTGCTTGCCGGGGGGCAGCCCGCGGTCTTGTGACCGCGGTCACCCTTTTAATCAGGGAACGTCATACCCCAGCGCAGCCTTGCGGATGCGGAACCATTGCTGACGGCTGAGCGTCAGGGAAAGCGCGGCCCAGGCGTCCCGCATCCGCTCAATTTTCCCGGTACCGAGGATCGGTAACGGTTGGCTGGGCAGGCGCAGGATCCAGGCATACACCACCTGCTCCAGGGTTTGCGCACCGATTTCGCCGGCGATCGCCTCCAGCTCCTCCCGCAACGGCTGGTAACGCGGTTCGGTAAACAACCGCCCGCCCCCCAGGCATGACCACGCCATCGGCCGGATGCGCAGCTGCTGGCATTGGTCGAGCGTGCCGTCTAGCGTCACCGTCTGGTTCAGCGGCGAGATTTCCACCTGGTTAGTCGCCAGCATAAACGGCAGGCGTGACTGCAACAGGCTGAATTGTGCCGGGGTAAAATTGGAGACACCAAAATGGCGCACCTTGCCGCTGCTGTGCAGCGCCGTGAAGGCTTCGGCCACCTCATCTGCTTCCATCAGCGGGTCCGGCCGGTGGATCAGCAGCAGGTCAAGGTAATCGGTATGCAGGTTTTTCAGCGACTGCTCCGCGCTGGCCAGAATGTGCGCCCGGTCAGTGATGTAGTGGCCGAGGGCATGTTCCGGTTTGGCCGTGGTGGCGATGCCGCATTTGCTCACCAGCTCCAGCTTTTCACGCAGTGACGGTTTCAGGCGCAGCGCCTCACCAAAAGCCGCTTCACACTGGTAGTCACCGTAAATATCCGCATGGTCAACGGTGGTGATGCCCAGTTCACTATGCTGCTCCATAAAAGCCAGCAGCTCCTGCGGGCGCATCCCCCACTCCATTAACCGCCAATAACCGGCAATGAGCGGCGAAAATTCAGGGCCTTGCGGAGAGATCTGACAACGTGAGTCCATAACAACATCCTCAAATAACGGCATCCTCAGAAAGTAAGGAGCCAAGCATACACAATTGCCCGGCCGGACTCGACGGCAGTGCGCCGCTTTGCGTACTGCCTCGCAAGAAAAAGCAGATCAGAACAGAGAGGGTTGTTCCGGCGGGGGATCGTCGGTTTTTCGCGCCAGCCGCTGTTGCCGCAGAAAACGCTGGCGGCACAGGTAAAGGACGTGCCGCTTCTGCGCATCGCTCATGCTTATCCAGCCAAAACGCTCCTCCCGGCTGCGCAGGCACCCCCGGCAGAAACCTCGGGCATCCATCTGGCAGATGCCGCGGCAGGGGCTGGGTATGTCAAAAAACTCCAGCTGTTCGGCCATAAAACCTCCCACGCCTCACACCAACAGGCGATACGGCGGGCGAATAAAAAGACGATGCCTTTAATTGAAGACGCTATCGCCGCGGCTGGCAAGGCATCGCGCCCCGGTACGGTGGGTGTCGCTCCCCTGATTCATGAAGGCTTATGATGGATACCTGCGGGGGCATAAGCCCTTGTGCCGGGCTGTGACGCAAACGGCCGCCCGTTACTCGTAAAAGAATTGTTGCCGGACTGTTTAAGGTTCTCTTAAGTTTCACCTGATACCTTGTGCCTATTCCTTTCGGACGGATTTTTCTATTCTGATGCGTACCCTGCGATCGTTGCACTGTAATTCCCTGAGCTTTGTGCTGCTGACGGCACTGGCCTTCCTGCTGTTTCAAAATGCGCTGTTTCTGCATAAAGCCTGGTCATTAATCACCTTCAGCCGGCTGCATGATGTGCTGTTCGCCCTGAGCCTACCGCTGGTTCTGTTCCTGGCACTGAACATCCTTTTCAGCCTGCTGGCACTGCCCTATCTCCGTAAACCGCTGGCGATTGTTTTGCTGCTGTGTGGTGCGGCGGCAAACTATTTTATGTTCAGCTATGGGGTGGTGATTGACGGCAATATGATGCAGAACGCCTTTGAAACCACGCCGCAGGAAGCCACCGCGCTGCTGACGCCGCAACTGCTGCTGTGGCTGCTGGGCGCCGGTGTGTTGCCGGCGCTGGTGATCGGGCTGGTTAAGGTGCGCAACGACCGCCCATGGTGGTACATGCTGGGGCTGCGGGCCGCCAATATCCTGGCGTCAGGGATGGTGATTCTGTTGATTGCCGCTTTTTTCTATAAGGATTACGCGTCGCTGTTCCGCAATAACCGGTCAATCGTCAAAATGCTGGCCCCCACCAGCTATGTCAGCGGCACGATTGCGTTTGCCCACCACCGCTATTTTGCCGAAAATCTCCCGCTGATCCCTATCGGCACAGACGCCCACAAAGGCCCGCTGATCTTGTCCCAACCGAAGAAAACGCTGGTGGTGCTGGTGGTCGGCGAAACGGCACGGGCTGAAAACTTCTCGCTGGGCGGTTATGAAAAACCCACCAACCCGCGCCTGGCAAAAGAGGGGGTCAGCTATTTCCGCCATGCCACCTCCTGCGGCACGGAAACCGCAATTTCTGTGCCCTGCATGTTTTCCAATATGCCGCGCCGTCACTATGACGCCGCCCTAGCCAGCCACCAGGAGGGGTTACTGGATGTGATGAAACATGCCGGAATTCATGTGCTGTGGCGTGAAAACGACGGCGGTTGCAAAGGGGCCTGCGACCGGGTACCGCACCAGGATGTGACCCAGCTTAAATTGCAGGAGGATTGCCGGGGCGACCTCTGCCGCGACGGCGCGCTGCTCTCCCGCCTCGACCAGTATATTGACGGCCTGAAGGAGGACAGTGTGGTCGTGCTGCACCAGATTGGCAGCCACGGCCCGGCCTATTACCAGCGCTACCCGGCGCAGTTCCGCACGTTCACGCCAACCTGTGACAGCAACCAGATCCAGGATTGCGATCATGAAAAACTGGTGAATACCTACAACAACACGCTGCTCTATACCGATGCGATGCTGGATGACACCATCAAATTGCTGCAACAGCACAGCGATAAATTCAATACCGTCATGGTTTACCTTTCAGATCATGGCGAATCGCTGGGTGAAAACGGCATGTACCTGCACGGCACGCCCTATCTGTTTGCGCCGTCGCAACAAACCCATATTCCGTTCCTGATCTGGATGTCCCCTCAATATGAGAAAAGTTACGGTATCGATCGCCGGTGCCTTAACCGTATCGCCGCCAACGATGATATCTCCCAGGACAACCTGTTCCCGATGATGCTGGGACTGATGGATGTGCAGACGCACGAGTACCAGCCGGATCTGGATCTTATACAGCGCTGCCGGGCTTCGCACATTTAAACAATCTGCCGCCGCCCTGCCCTTGCATAGTGTGCGCTGACAACAGGCAAGATATTTGGAGATATGATGAGCACACTTTTTACGCCGCTGACCGTCGGCAAACAGACTCTGCCGAACCGCGTGTTTATGGCCCCGCTGACCCGTCTGCGCAGCATTGAGCCTGGCGACATCCCGACTGACCTGATGGGCGAGTACTACGCCCAGCGTGCCGGTGCCGGGCTTATCATCTCCGAAGCGACCCAGATTTCCTTCCAGGGCAAAGGCTATGCCGGCGCACCCGGCCTGCACACGCCGGAACAGATTGCGGCCTGGAAAAAGATCGTTGAACGGGTGCATGCGCAACAGGGCCATATGGCGGTGCAGTTGTGGCACGTCGGGCGGATTTCACACCCTGAGCTGCAACCGGGCAAGCAGTTGCCGGTCGCTCCGTCGGCCCTGCCGGTGAACACCCGCACCACCCTGCGTGATGAGGCCGGCCAGCCGGTGCGCGTTGACTGCCCGGTGCCGCGCGCACTGGAGACTGACGAGATCCCAGGCATTATCAACGATTTCCGCCAGGCGGCGGCCAATGCGGTTGAAGCCGGTTTCGACTATCTGGAGCTGCACGCCGCTCACGGTTACCTGCTGCATCAGTTCATTTCGCCGGAATCGAACCAGCGTACCGACCAGTATGGCGGCAGCGTGGAAAACCGTATCCGCCTGACGCTGGAAGTGGTCGATGCCGCGGTGGCAGAAGCCGGGGCCGATCGCGTGGGTATCCGTATTTCCCCGCTGGGCACCGTCAGCGGGCTGGGGAACGGGGAGAATGAAATTGAAGACGCGCTGTACCTGATCGAGCAGCTGAATACGCGTAAGCTGGCCTATCTGCATATCTCTGAGCCGGACTGGGTCGGCGGTGCCTCTTACACTGAGACGTTCCGTGACGCGGTGCGCGCCCGTTATCAGGGGGTCATTATCGGGGCCGGTGGCTATACGCAGGAGAAGGCGGAGACGCTGATCGCCAAAGGGTATATTGACGCCGTGGCCTTTGGCCGTGACTACATCGCCAACCCGGATCTGGCTGAACGCTTCCGTCAGGGCGCGGCCCTGAATGCCCAGCGTACCGAGCTGTTCTACGGCGGCGGTGCGGAAGGCTATACCGATTACCCGACGCTGTAAGCGGCCCCTGCCACGCAGGCGCTGTTTTTGCATCACATTGAATTTATTCGCCTGCGGAGGCTATACTTAACTGTTTTTACCTTAATGGTACGGCGATCCCGGCGCGGTTTCAGCGCCGCAAACCGGGCTGCCGTGCCCTAACTTGTTATCAGAGGACAATATGCGCTTACTCCATACCATGCTTCGCGTCGGTGACCTGCAACGCTCCATCGACTTCTACACCAAGGTATTAGGCATGCGTCTGCTGCGTTCCAGTGAAAATACCGAATACAAATACTCCCTGGCGTTTGTGGGTTACACCGACGAGAGCGAAGGCGCGGTGATTGAGCTGACGTACAACTGGGGCGTAGAGAGCTATGAGATGGGCACCGCGTACGGCCATATCGCGCTGGGCGTGGATGACGTGGCCGCAACCTGCGACCAGATCCGCAACGCAGGCGGTAACGTCACGCGTGAGGCCGGCCCGGTAAAAGGCGGCACTACCGTGATCGCCTTTGTTGAAGATCCAGACGGTTACAAAATTGAACTGATCGAAAACAGCCACGCCGGCCACGGCCTGGGCAACTGATTTTCCCCTGACGGGTGCGGCTCCGCACCCGTTTCTCCCCTTCCGGACGTTCCCCGCCTGCATCCGCTGCAAAAATTTGCCATAATGCGCGCTGAATTCGGACAAGATAAGAAACTGATGGCTGATAAAAGTGATCTCAACGCCCTGAGTGGCCGCTTCCGCGGGTTTTACCCCGTCGTTATTGATGTTGAAACCGCCGGTTTCAGCGCCCGCACCGACGCCCTGCTGGAGATTGCCGCGGTAACCCTGCGTATGGACAGCGACGGCTGGCTGATGCGTGATGAAACCCTGCACTTCCATGTTGAGCCGTTTGAGGGGGCACTGCTGCAACCTGAAGCGCTGGCGTTCAACGGCATTGACCCGCATAACCCGCTGCGGGGGGCCGTCAGTGAATATGATGCGCTGCACGCGATTTTCAAAGCGGTGCGCAAAGGCATGAAAGAGCAGAACTGTAACCGGGCGATTATTGTGGCGCACAACGCCACCTTTGATCACAGCTTCCTGATGGCTGCTGCCGAACGCGCCGGGCTGAAGCGCAACCCGTTCCACCCGTTTGCCACCTTTGACACCGCGGCGCTGAGCGGGCTGGTGCTGGGGCAGACGGTGCTGGCCAAAGCCTGTATCACCGCCGGCATTGAGTTTGACAGCACCCAGGCGCACTCCGCGATTTATGACACCGAACAGACGGCGCTGCTGTTCTGCGAGCTGGTCAACCGCTGGAAACGGCTGGGCGGCTGGCCGCTGGCCACGCCGGAAGAGGCACCGGAGGCGGATGCCTGAGGGCCTGCCCTGCCGGCAACTTGCTTTTACCCATAAAAAAGGCGGCCCTGAGGCCGCCTTTTTTTACCTGACAGGCAGTTGCCCGCCCGGCCCGGTTACTGCTGATCTTCCTGAGACTTGTGCTTTTCAGCCGTCTCTTTGATCAACTGCTGCAATTCACCACGCTGGTACATCTCCAGAATGATGTCACAGCCGCCTACCAGCTCGCCGTCTACCCACAGCTGCGGGAACGTCGGCCAGTTGGCATATTTCGGCAGCTCTGCGCGGATGTCCGGGTTTTGCAGGATGTCCACGTAGGCAAAACGCTCGCCGCAGGCTGACAGCGCCTGTACCGCCTGAGCGGAGAAGCCGCAGCTCGGCAGCTTCGGTGAGCCTTTCATGTAGAGCAGGATCGGGTTTTCAGTGATCTGGGCCTGAATTTTATCAATCGTCGTCGTCATTGTCTTGC
The DNA here is from genome assembly GCF_002858805.1 of Chimaeribacter arupi. Taxonomy (GTDB): domain Bacteria; phylum Pseudomonadota; class Gammaproteobacteria; order Enterobacterales; family Enterobacteriaceae; genus Chimaeribacter; species Chimaeribacter arupi. Next base: position 38,805 of record NZ_PJZI01000026.1, on the reverse strand, counting down.
TTCCTCACGCCATAAGCTGGCTGTTATGCGTCACGTCAAATCGGCACTGGGTCTATTGTAACGATGGCAGCTATGGGATAAAAACGCCATTTTTTACAGGGTTTTTCCCCTAACCCGGCCAATGCGCGGGGGCGTGGCTGCCCGTAATCAATAAACATTCATTGAGAATAACATTTTTAAGCGGGGCTTTTCACCTGTAAAACCGGGCTGTTCCGCGGGCACTTTTGCACGCTAACCCGTTGAGCAGAGAATAAAATAGCAGCAAACGGCACTGTTTTTTCATTTGTGAAAAAAGCTATTAACGTTTTCTGACAATATGAATTAGAATCGATGCGTTTCGTGCTTTTTTGTACGGCAGGTTTCAGGAATACTGAGCCTCCTTTGACGTTCTTTCCGGGGCCACTTTTGGTAGCGTTACTATGCGTTTAATCGTCACGCTTTTTGTCCTGTTGTTGACACAACTGTTTATGAATCTGGCGCATGCGTCGCCGCACGCCCGTGTTTCTGCTGAACAGCGTAAAAGCCATGTCAGCGAAGCCAAAACGGATGAGCGCAAAAAGCGAAAGCCGGTGAAAACCAGTGCCAAAAAGAAAAGCACCGGGACGGAAAAGTCACGGGTAGTTAACGTCACCACCAAAAGCGGCAAAAGCCGCAAAACGGCCTCGACCCGGCTGGTCAAGGTCACCCCGCCAAAGAAAGGGTACAAAAAAGGGTATGGCCGCCACCGCACCAAAGGCGCGGACGCGCAGGAACTGGCCCAGCTCAGCAAACCGCTGACCCTCAGCCCGGCGCATAAAAAACGCTACCAGCATGCCAAGCAGACTGCGATGGCCAAGCTGATGAACCAGGTCGGCAAGCCTTACCGCTGGGGCGGTACCTCACCCAATACCGGGTTTGATTGCAGCGGCCTGGTCTATTACGCCTATAAAGACGTCATGAAAATCCGTATGCCGCGCACCGCCAATGAGATGTACCACCTGCGCGATGCTGCACCGGTCAAACGTGGTGAGCTGGAAACCGGCGATCTGGTGTTCTTCCGCATCAATAACCGCGGTGCCGCTGACCATGTGGGGGTTTACCTCGGCAACGGCAAGTTTATCCAGTCACCGCGTACTGGTGAGGATATCCGCATCAGTTTCCTGGACAATGATTACTGGCAGGATCATTACGTCGGCGCCCGCCGGGTGATGACGCCAAAAACCATCCGCTGAGTAAAGCGCACCCGTAAAAAACGCCGGATCTCCGGCGTTTTTTTATCAGCCCGGCCAGCCTCAGTGCAGGATGGCGGTAAAGCTGAAGAGTAAAATCACTGTCAGCGCGCCCACAGTGGTCAAAAGCGACATTTTCAAATCACTGTCCATTATTCTCTCCTTGGTGAACCACAAGAAAACCACACACTTAGTGTGCCGACCCTATTCTCACACTCTTTAAAGAAATGCCTAAACACTTTTTAAAGAAATTCCTAAACACTTTCGGGGTGTACGGCACAATTTTCCTCTTTCCCTTTTCACCATAATGAGTGAAAATTCGCGGTTTACGCACTGCGTACCCGGCCGGCTGCGATGCCCCACCGCTTAGTTCAGCGAAGATGACCGCTCCTTCCCCCCAGAATCCACTGCAATTCTTTCAGCGGGCAGGAGAATAAACGCAGGCAAACGATTAACATAATAGTTACGTGCTGTAACACGTACTATCAGGAGTCATTCTTTCCATGGCAACGATTAAAGATGTCGCCAGACGTGCCGGCGTATCCACGACTACCGTGTCACACGTCATTAATAAAACACGTTTTGTCGCTGAAGAGACTAAGGCGGCAGTCTGGGCTGCCATTAAGGAATTACACTATTCGCCGAGCGCCGTCGCGCGCAGCCTGAAGGTCAACCATACAAAATCGATTGGCCTGCTGGCGACCTCCAGCGAAGCGCCCTACTTCGCTGAAGTGATTGAGGCGGTAGAGAACAGCTGCTACAGCAAAGGCTATACGCTTATCCTGTGTAATTCCCATAACAACCTCGACAAACAACAGGCTTACCTGGCGATGCTGGCGCAAAAGCGTGTCGATGGGCTGCTGGTGATGTGCTCTGAATACCCCGACCAGCTGATCGGCATGCTGGAAGAGTACCGCAACATCCCGATGGTGGTGATGGACTGGGGCTCGGCGCGCAGCGATTTTACCGACTCGATTATTGATAACGCCTTTGAGGGCGGTTATCTGGCCGGGCGTTACCTGATTGAACGCGGCCACCGCGACATCGGCATTATCCCCGGCCAGTTGTCGCGCAATACCGGCGGCGGGCGGCATCAGGGCTTCCTGAAGGCGATGGAAGAGGCCAATATTCCGGTACGCGAAGAGTGGGTGGTTCAGGGCGATTTTGAGCCGGAATCAGGTTATAAGGCGATGCACCAGATCCTGACCCAGAAACAGCGCCCGACGGCGGTGTTCTGCGGCGGCGACATCATGGCGATGGGCGCGATTTGCGCCGCCGATGAGCTGGGCCTGCGTGTGCCGCAGGACGTCTCCGTGATCGGTTATGACAACGTGCGCAACGCGCGTTACTTCTCCCCGGCGCTGACCACCATCCACCAGCCCAAAGAGCGCCTGGGCGAGAACGCCTTTGCCATGCTGCTGGATCGCATCACCAGCAAGCGTGAAGACCCGCAGACCATTGAAGTCCACCCGAAACTGGTCGAACGCCGTTCCGTGGCAGACGGCCCGTACCGCGATTACCGCCGGTAATCCGTGAGCCGGGGGCATCCAGCCCGCCCCCGGCGTTTACCCGCGCCACCTTTTACCCGCCCAGCTTTTTACCCGCGCTGCGTTTCATCCACGTAACCACTCGCGGTTCAGCGTGTCACTCTCCCCCAGATAATCCAGCAACCATACCAACGCCGGTGACGATTTCTCCTGCGCCCAGGTCAGGCAACAGGCGCTGTCCGGGAATGGCTGGTGCAGCGTCAGCACGGTAAGGTCACCGCGGTCAATCAGCGGTTGCGCCATGTGCGCCGGGATCATGCCGACACATAACCCGGCCAGCAGGCAATCCAGCGCGCTGGTCCAGTCCGGCACCACCAGCCGCCGCTGGTTGTCGAGCGTCCAGGTATCGCGTTTCGGCAGGCTGCGCGAGGTGTCTTCCTGGCACAGTGCCGGATAGGGCCGCAGCTGATCGTCCGTCAGCGGCCCCGCCTGCTGCGCCAGCGGATGCCCCCGGCTGACCACACAGTGCCACGGCATAAACCCCATATCGCGGAAACGGTAACCGCCGCCCACCGGCACGGCACGCGTGGCCCCGATGGCGGCATCCACCCGCCCGTCGGCCAGGGCATCCCACACGCCATTAAACACTTCGGGTGAGATCAGCAGTTCCATGTCAGGGAATTCCCGGTAAAAATCCAGCACCAACTGCCGGGTACGGTCGGCCCGGACAATCCGGTCCACGGCAATGCTGAGCTGGCCGCGCCAGCCGTTCGCCACCTGTTGGCACTGGCGGCGTGTAGCCTGCATTTTTTTGATAAGCAGCCGCGCCTCCTGCACAAACACCCGCCCGGCTTCGGTAATCACCACATCCCGGTGGCGGCGCTCAAACAGCTCAACCGCCAGCCACTGCTCGAGCTGGCGCACCGTATAACTGACGGCAGAAGGCACGCGGTGCAGCTCCTGCGCGGCCGCACTGAAACTGCCGGTACGTGCCACGGCATCAATCACTTCCAGAGAGTATTCAGACCACATATCCTGCCTTCAATTTTTTTCACAGCATGGTGCAAATTTTACCGTTTCACAACCCACTGACGCTACCGTAGAGTGCGCGACGATATAGGATTTATGTATTGCCTCTGAATAAAATATTGAGATTACTTATGACTCGTTCCCCCTTTTTCCTGCTCTATCTTGCTGTCCTGAGTATGCTGGGCTTTTTGGCCACGGACATGTACCTGCCCGCCTTTGCGCTGATGCAGGAAGATCTCGCGCTCTCCCCCAATGCCATCAGTGCCAGCCTGAGCCTGTTTCTGGCCGGCTTCGCCTGCGCCCAGCTGATCTGGGGCCCGCTCTCTGACCGCATCGGCCGTAAACCGGTGCTGGTGCTGGGCCTGCTGCTGTTTGCGGCCGGGTGCGCCGGCATGATGTGGGTAACGAACGCCCACCAGCTCTGGCTGATGCGCTTTGTGCAGGCCATCGGCGTCTGTTCTGCCGCCGTGAGCTGGCAGGCACTGGTGGTGGATCGTTACTCCCCCCAGCAGAGCAAAAAAGTCTTTGCCACGATTATGCCGCTGGTGGCGCTCTCCCCGGCCCTTGCCCCGCTGCTGGGGGCGTGGCTGCTGAACCATTTCGGCTGGCGCAGTATTTTCCTCGCCCTGCTGGCGATAACGCTGCTGCTGCTGATCCCTACATTACGGCTGAAAGCGGCCGCCCCCGCGGCCGGTGCGGCCAACGCACCGAAAACCAGCCTGTGGACGCTGCTTAACTCCCGCGTGTTCAGCGGCAATGTGCTGATGTATGCCGCCTGCTCCGCCGGTTTTTTCGCCTGGCTGACCGGGTCGCCGTTCATCCTGCATGCGATGGGTTACAGCCCGGATGATATCGGCCTGAGCTATGTGCCGCAGACCTTTGCGTTCCTGCTGGGCGGGTTCGGCTGCCGGATGGTGGTCAGCCGCCGTGACGGCAAGTTCCTGGTGCCGTGGCTGCTGGCCGGGTATGGCCTGAGCATTGTGGCGCTGTTCTTGCTGGCGTTGCTGGCGCAACCGGGCCTGGCGGCGTTGCTGGTGCCTTTTTGTGTGATGGCTTTGGCAAATGGCGCGCTTTATCCCATAATTGTGGCTAATGCCTTGCTGCCTTTCCCGCACAGTACCGGTAAGGCCGCCGCCTTACAGAACGCGCTGCAACTCGGATTATGCTTTGTGGCCAGCCTGGCGGTGTCGGCGTTTATCAGCCGGCCGCTGATGGCGACGGTGACGGTAATGTTAATGACAGTGGGGTTAGCGGCCCTGGGCTTTTTCTTGCAACGTGGGGTGGCCTCACAGCGACACCTGCCGTCCGCCCGTCGTGAAAACAGTAACCAGGCGGCATAATTACCTTAGTTAATAATAACTTAAATAATATTAAGCCCGGAAGCGATTTGCGGTTGAGTATCGTTTCCGGCGCGCTTATACTCGGTTTCAACCCATAAAAATAACGCTTTTACAAAACTTTTATTACAGCATGTTTGGTGCGCGCGGAAAGCGCCCGCTTTATCAAGGATGACATCTCCGTCGCCTGCTCTCGGGCTCTGTTGGCGATCCGGGGTTCTTCCTGCATTTTCCTCTGTTCATAGTCGGATATCAGATACGGCGGGTAACCGCGGATTCTCGTATACGCCTGCAAATTGCCGCTGCTTTTCCTTGCAGGTATAAGTCAGAAGAAAGGTGATGGAGAAGCTATGAGTTCATCGTGTATAGAAGATCTAAGCATCCAGGATAATCAGTGGTACCGCATTGCCCATGAGATGCTCAGCATGGCCGATATCGAAATCAACGGCTCCCGGCCTTTCGATATCAAGGTTAATCATCCCGATTTTTTTAAACGCGTGTTACAGGACGGCTCGCTCGGCCTGGGCGAGAGTTATATGGATGGCTGGTGGGAGTGTGAACGGCTGGATATGTTCTTCCACCGTGTCATTGCCGCCGGGCTGGAACGGAAGCTCCCGCACCACCTGAAAGATACCCTACGCATTGCCGCCGCCCGCCTGACCAACCTGCAATCCAAGAAACGTGCCTGGATCGTCGGCAAAGAGCATTACGATCTCGGCAACGACCTCTTTACCCTGATGCTGGACCCCTACATGCAGTACTCCTGTGGCTACTGGAAGGAAGCGGAAACGCTTGAGCAGGCACAGGAGCACAAATTACGCATGATCTGCGAGAAGTTGCAGCTGAAGCCGGGCATGACCCTGCTGGACATCGGCTGTGGCTGGGGTGGGCTGGCGGCGTTTGCCGCGCGCCATTACGGCGTGTCGGTCAGCGGCGTGACGATCTCTGCCGAACAGCAGAAACTCGCCCAGCAGCGCTGCGAGGGGCTGGATGTCACTATCCTGTTGCAGGACTACCGCGACCTGGACCAGCAGTTTGACCGGATTGTGTCTGTCGGCATGTTTGAACATGTGGGGCCGAAGAATTACCAGACCTATTTCGATGTGGTCTCGCGTAACCTGAAACCGGACGGCCTGTTCCTGTTGCACACCATCGGGGCCAACAGGACCGATATGACGGTGGACCCGTGGATCGACAAATACATTTTCCCCAACGGTTGCCTGCCGTCCGTGAAACATATCGCCCAGGCCAGTGAGGGCGTCTTTGTGATGGAGGACTGGCATAACTTCGGCGCGGATTATGACCGCACGCTGATGGCGTGGTATGAACGCTTCCTGGCGGCGTGGCCGCAACTGGCTGAACGCTATTCAGACCGCTTCTACCGGATGTTCACCTACTACCTGAATGCCTGCGCCGGCGCCTTCCGCGCCAGGGATATTCAGCTCTGGCAGGTGGTATTCAGCCCGCATGGGGTCGAAGGCGGGATCCGCGTCCCCCACTGAGGCCATCAACGCGGTGCCTGTAAACACGATGCCCATAAAAAAACCGGTCAGATGACCGGTTTTTTTTCGCCCGGATTCAGGCCATTAAATGTAGACACGCAGGTATTCTGAGAGGCAGAGCACCGCCATCGCCTGCCCATAGGGCATGGAGGTGAGCGGGATGTCCCGGTAGAAATCGAGGTCGTTGCCCATTGCCGTCCCAAAGGAAACCTGCGTCAGCTCGCCCTGGCTGTTGATATGGCGCACCACGCCCTGCGCGGCCTTCAGCCCCATTTCTGCATACTGTTTGCCGACATAGCGTTTGCGCACCGCTTTCAGGATGCCATAGGCAAAACCGGCGGTGGCGGACGCTTCCAGATAAGCGTCGCGATCGTCAATCAGCGTATGCCACAGGCCGGAGGCATCCTGATACTGTTGCAGCGCGGCGATCTGGCTCTCCAGCACCTGCAGCAGGAAACGGCGGGTGGCGTCCTGTTCCGGCAGGTCCAGCATCTCAATAAAGTCCGGGATGGCCACCGTCAGCCAGCTGTTGCCGCGCGCCCAGCGTGCCTCGGCAAAGTTATGGTTGCCCTCAAACGTCCAGCCGTGGAACCAGAGGCCGGTTTTGCGATCCATCAGGTACTGCACATGCAGCATAAACTGGTATTTCGCCTCCTCGACATACTCAGGCCGGTTAAGCAATTTGCCGATTTTTGCCAGCGGCAGCACGCTCATCATCAGGGTGTCATCCCACATCTGCTGATGGTTTTCATTGTTGTACACAATATGCTGCAACCCGCCCTTCTCGGTGCGCGGCATCTGGTACATCACCCAGTCGGCCCAGGCTTCCAGGTAAGGCAGCCAGCTCTGGTTACGCGTTTCTTCATAGCGGTAAGCCAGTGTCAGGAACGGGCACATGGTGTTGACGTTTTTGGTCGGCATCGGCTCTTTAAAGCGGGCAGCGAACCAGTCATCAATGATCGCCAGCGCCTGCGGGTCATTGGTCTGCTGGTAATACTTATAAATGCCGTACAGCCCGACGCCGTGCGTCCACTCCCAGCCTGCCCAGCCTTTGGTGTCAATCACCCGGCCATCGTCCAGCCGCAGCAGGAATTCTCCGGTCTCATCCTTGATGTTAATCAGGTTATCCGCCGTGAGGCGAATCAGGCGCGTGACCTCATCGCGGGTAATAAAAAAGTCAGGCTGGCGCAGCAGTTCACTCTGTTTTACCGGGAATACGTTCATTTTTCACCTTCGCAAGAGAACAGGTTATAAGCTTTCCTGCAGTGTAAGCAGATGAAAACAGGGCTGCCTTTGGCTGACTGCCACGCCGCCGGGGGGGCTGGCAACACCGGAAAGAGGCCGGTGCCGTACCGGTGGTTTTGTGAGCCATGCCACAGCGAAAAAAACCCGGCGCGGGGCCGGGTGCAGGATGACAGGGGGTTTCGCGGGAAGGCTTACTCCGCCAGATTGTCACTGATCGCTTTGGCGGCGGCCATCGCCGCTTCGCGGCTGGCGAGCACCCGCTCTACGGTATCCACAATCGCCTGGGTTTGCGGATCGATCTCGATGTTCACCACATCACCCAGGCGTTTTTTGCCAAGCGTTGTCCGCTCCAGCGTTTCTGGGATCAGGTGCACGCAGAAGCGGTCTTTGACCACTTCCCCCAGCGTCAGGCTGATGCCGTCGATGCCGATGTACCCTTTATGCAGGATATATTTCATATACTCTGCGTTGGCGATGCGGAACCAGACCTGCCGGTTATGCTCCGAGGTCACGATTTTGCTGATCTCAGCGGTGCAGATGATATGGCCGGACATCAGGTGGCCGCCAATCTCATCACTGAAACGGGCTGCCCGCTCAAGGTTGACCCGATCGCCCACCTGAAGTGCGCCGAGGTTGGTCAGGCGCAGCGTCTCTTTGATCAGGTCAAAACTGACGCGATCGCCGTCAATTGACGTGACGGTCAGGCAGCAGCCGTTGTGAGCGACGGACGCCCCCAGGGCCAGGCCAGGCAGCATCTCCGCAGGCAACTGCACCACATGGGTACGGAAATTGGGTTTTTCATCAATCGCCACCACGGGCGCGGTGCCCTGAACAATACCGGTAAACATTAGCGAGCCTCTTTCATATTTTCAGGCGTTATCAATTCATCCAGTGTGCCGCAGTTTTCCCGGCTTGCCAACTCAGCGTCATCCGCACGCTTTTTGCCGCCGGGGTTTGCTTGACCGGGGTGGATCGGTACAATCTTACTCTTATTCTTATTTTTTCCTGATGCCGCCAGTGACGGCCGGCTCCCCTGCTCATTCCCCATAATAAAAAGGTGTTGGCGTGCAGAAGTATCTGATCGAAGCGCGAAGTTTATTGGCGTTAGCCATTCCGGTGATTATTGCGCAAATCTCCCAGACGGCGATGGGCTTCGTAGACACCATCATGGCCGGTTCTGTCAGCGCCACCGATATGGCGGCAGTGGCGATCGGCACCTCAATCTGGTTGCCGACGATCCTGTTCGGGCATGGCATCCTGCTGGCGATGACGCCGGTGGTCGCCCAATTGAACGGTGCCGGCCGCCGTGAGCGCATCTCGCACCAGGTGCGGCAGGCGTTCTGGCTGGTGGCGGCGCTGTCGGCGCTGGTGATTGCCGTGATTTCGCAAAGCGGCCACCTGTTGGGCCTGATGCAGGATGTGGACCCGGCGCTGGAAGCCAAAGCCGTGGGGTATCTGCACGCGATTATGTGGGGCGCACCGGGCTACCTGGGTTTCCAGGTGTTGCGCAACCAGTGCGAGGGGTTGTCCAAAACCAAACCGGGCATGGTGATCGGCTTTATCGGCCTGCTGGTGAATATTCCGGTCAACTATATCTTTATCTACGGCAAATTCGGCGCACCGGCGCTGGGCGGCGTCGGCTGCGGCGTGGCGACCGGCACGGTCTACTGGGTGATGTTCCTACTGATGGGCTGGTATGTGAAACGCGCGCCTTCCCTGCGTGACATCCATTTGCAGAGCAAACCGGCACGGCCGGACTGGCAGGTATTGCGCCGCCTGACCCTGCTTGGGCTGCCGATTGCGCTGGCCCTGTTTTTTGAGGTGACGCTGTTTGCCATTGTGGCGCTGCTGGTCTCCCCGCTCGGCATTGTGCCGGTGGCGGGCCACCAGATTGCCCTTAACTTCAGCTCACTGATGTTTGTTATCCCGCTGTCGGTGGGCGTCGCGGCCACTATCCGTGTCGGGCACCGGTTGGGCGAAGGGTCGGCGGAGGGCGCGCGGGTAGCGGCTTATGCCAGCCTCGCGACCGGCGTACTGATGGCCTGCTGTACGGCGATTTTCACCGTGCTGATGCGTGAGAAAATCGCGCTGCTGTATAACGAAAACCCGGCGGTGGTGGCGATGGCCAGCCAGCTGATGCTGCTGGCGGCGGTTTACCAGATCTCGGATTCGTTGCAGGTGATCGGTTCCGGGGTGCTGCGCGGTTATAAAGATACGCGGTCGATCTTCTTTATTACCTTTGTCGCTTATTGGGTGCTGGGGCTGCCGAGCGGTTACCTGCTGGCACTGACTGACGTGATCGTGCCGCGGATGGGGCCGAGCGGGTTCTGGTGCGGTTTTATCATCGGCCTCACCTTCGCGGCGGTAATGGTGATTTGGCGGATGCGCTGGCTGCAACGCCAACCGGCGGCGCTGATCCTGAAACGTGCGGCCCATTAACGCTGTCTTTGCGCCCGGCACCGGCCGGGAGTGCTGAAAAAAACAGCGGAGTGCGCACTCGCTCGGCAATCGCGTGAAATCTGGAAGAAAATTGCATTTTTCCGCTTGCCAGTGTCCGGCCACGCCGTTAATATTCGTCCCCGTTGCCGGCACCGGCAATCAGAAAAATGATGCGTCCGTAGCTCAGTTGGTTAGAGCACCACCTTGACATGGTGGGGGTCGGTGGTTCGAGTCCACTCGGACGCACCACACTTTCTGGCTTCTGCAAAATGATAATGTGCGTCCGTAGCTCAGTTGGTTAGAGCACCACCTTGACATGGTGGGGGTCGGTGGTTCGAGTCCACTCGGACGCACCACATCAGCTTTTCCGATGCGTTCTTAGCTCAGTTGGTTAGAGCACCACCTTGACATGGTGGGGGTCGATGGTTCGAGTCCATTAGAACGCACCATTCTTGCTTTCCCTGATTTTCCTTCGTTTTCCTTCCCTTAACGTCCCTGTTTTTGTCATACCTGCTGCTGTGTTGTCTGCTGTTTCATCACCTACTCTTTTCTTGCCTGCCCTGCTGCTTCTGCCATTTACACCTTATAAGCAGATGAAAAACAGCGATTAACCGGTTGCGCAACAAGTGGATGCAAAAAGTTTCATTTGCGTCACATTCCTGAGTATTTCGTATAAATCAAGCCGTCTCTTTCTGATTTTTGTTTTGTTTCCCCGTCGCTTACCCACTATAATGCGGAACGTCATTTCAATTGAAAGGTTTCAGCGCCTTGAACTGTCGATACCTCTTACAACGATTATTCCGACTCCTTCAACCGGCCACTGCCACGTCCGGCGCTGTTCCAACGCATATTTCCACCCCAACCCTGCTGCCATCGCCTATCCTTAGTTATGTTTTGCAGCGCCCAACACCGTCCCTATTCCACGCTGGTCGCACAGCGGCCAGCCATACGCACTTTTCAATCCATCACAACTTGTAGAACCTATTGTCATGAAAAAGACCAAAATTGTTTGTACGATCGGCCCGAAAACTGAATCAGAAGAGATGCTGACCAAGCTGCTGGATGCCGGCATGAATGTGATGCGTCTGAACTTCTCCCACGGGGATTACGAAGAACATGGCCAGCGCATTAAAAACCTGCGCGCGGTTATGGAGAAGACCGGCCATAAGGCTGGCGTCCTGCTGGACACCAAAGGCCCGGAAATCCGCACCATGAAACTGGAAGGCGGTAAAGACGCGTCTCTGACTGCCGGCCAGACTTTTACCTTCACCACTGACCAGAGCGTCATCGGTAACACGGAACGTGTGGCCGTGACCTATGCCGGTTTCGCCGCTGACCTGAAAATTGGTAACACCGTGCTGGTGGACGATGGCCTAATCGGCATGGAAGTGATTGAAGTCACTGAAACCGAAGTGATCTGTAAAGTGCTGAACAGCGGCGACCTGGGTGAAAACAAAGGCGTTAACCTGCCGGGCGTTTCTATCCAGTTGCCTGCACTGGCCGAAAAAGACAAACGTGACCTGATCTTCGGCTGTGAACAAGGCGTTGATTTCGTGGCGGCCTCGTTCATCCGTAAGCGTTCTGACGTGCTGGAAATCCGTGAGCACCTGAAAGCCAACGGCGGCGAGCAGATCCAGATCATCTCCAAAATCGAAAACCAGGAAGGCCTGAACAACTTCGACGAAATCCTGGATGCGTCTGACGGCATCATGGTCGCACGTGGTGATCTGGGCGTTGAGATCCCGGTTGAAGAAGTTATCTTCGCGCAGAAGATGATGATTGAGAAATGTAACCGCGCCCGCAAAGTGGTCATTACCGCGACCCAGATGCTGGATTCCATGATCAAAAACCCGCGCCCGACCCGTGCAGAAGCCGGTGACGTGGCCAACGCCATCATCGACGGCACTGACGCAGTGATGCTGTCTGGTGAAAGCGCCAAGGGTAAATACCCGCTGGAAGCGGTCACCATCATGGCGACCATCTGTGAGCGTACTGACCGCGTGATGCAGAGCCGTATTGATGGCCTGAATGACAGCCGTAAACTGCGCATCACTGAAGCAGTATGCCGCGGTGCGGTAGAAACCGCTGAGAAGCTGGACGCCCCGCTGATTGTGGTTGCGACCGGCGGCGGCAAATCAGCCAAAGCGGTACGTAAATACTTCCCGCATGCCACTATCCTGGCCCTGACCACCAATGCCGTGACTGCCCGCCAGCTGATCCTCAGCAAAGGCGTGATCACGCAGGTAGTGAAAGAGATCGCCTCCACCGACGATTTCTACCGCATCGGTAAAGAAGCGGCGCTGGAAAGCGGCCTGGCACAGAAAGGCGATGTCGTGGTGATGGTATCTGGTGCCCTGGTACCAAGCGGCACCACCAATACTGCCTCGGTGCACGTGCTTTAATTAAACGTGACATTCTGAACTGAATAAAAACGCCGCCCTTCAGCGGCGTTTTTTTCATCTGACGATCGGCTATTTTCAGAAAAACGCTACTTTTTTAAGCGTACAGAAATTGAGAGGGTTCTCATAGAAGCAGCATGTTTTCGCTGGTTTTTTTAACTTTTCAGCAAAAGCAGATGCTTCTTTGAGCGAACGATCAAAATAAAGTGCTTCAGCCCCAAAAATTTATTCTCATTAGAAAAAGGTTTGTGTAATACTTGTAACGCTACATGGAGATTAACTCAATCTAGAGGGTATTTATAATGAATCGCACTAAACTGGTACTGGGCGCAGTAATCCTGGGTTCTACTCTGCTGGCAGGTTGCTCCAGCAATGCTAAAATCGATCAACTGTCTTCTGACGTTCAGACTCTGAACGCTAAAGTTGACCAGCTGAGCAACGACGTGAACGCAATCCGTTCTGACGTCCAAGCCGCTAAAGACGATGCAGCACGCGCTAACCAGCGTCTGGACAACCAAGCTCACGCTTACAAAAAGTAATCGAGCTCGGCTAATAAAAATGGCGCACAGTGTGCGCCATTTTTTTTGCCTGTTATTCGCGGTGGCCTGCGCTGCCTTATGCTCCGCCCCTGCCCTGGTTTTCCCTCTTCCCTGACCTTCCCCCTTTTGACAACTTTTCTGCGCGTCCTTGCGCAAAAGGCTTCCCCTGCCCCTTATTGCAGGCTCTGTGGCGGCGTGGCGTCTGTCCCCGGCGCTGTGGGCTGGCTGCTGGCGCTCTGCGGCATAATCGCCTCAGGGATGGCGTCATTGGCTTCCGGCCCGGTGTTGACCAGTACCGGCATCCCGGAACGGCGCTCAATCGCCTGTTTCACGACGTCGGCATTGGTTTCCGGCGTTTTGATAAAGGCTTTAATCACCTTGGTTTTCGCGATAGGCATGGTTTGCGGGTCATCCTTATCGGTATGCGACAACGGTTGATGCACCTCAATGTAGCGTTTGCCATCCGGTTCGACCGCCACTTTGATCGGCTGGTTGATCACCTGCACCCGTGTGCCTTTCGGCACCTGGTTAAACAGCGCTTCGATGTCTGCCGCCCGCAGGCGGATGCAGCCGGAACTGACGCGCATCCCAATGCCGAAATTGGCATTGGTGCCGTGGATCAGGTAAACGCCGCCGCCTGCCGCCATACGCAGCGCAAACAGCCCCATCGGGTTATCCGGCCCGGCAGGTACCACGGCCGGCAAGGTGATGCCCTGCTCTTCCAGGTAGTGCTTACGGATATTGGCGGTGGGCGTCCAGGTCGGGTTCGGGATTTTCTGGATAATGGAGGTCACCATCGTCGGGGTATTGCGCCCAAGCTGGCCGATGCCGATCGGGTAGACCACCACTTTATTCTCACCTTTCGGGTAGTAATAGAGCCGCAGCTCGGCGAGGTTAATCACAATACCTTCGCGTGGGGTATCCGGGAGCAGCATCTGTGTCGGGATAGTCAATACCGAGCCGGGTGCCGGCAGATAGGGATCGGTGCCTGGGTTGGCTTCCAGCATTCCCAACAGGCCGATTTTAAAATCGGCGGCAATCATCTCCAGCGAACGGCCGTCATCCGGCACGGTATAGGTGATATTTTCACCAATCAACCGGCTGTTTTCTGCCGGCAGCGGGTATTCCGTGGCGTGGGCAGAAAATGAAATGAGTAACCAGAGGGTGCTGAGGAACCCCAGCAGCAAGCGTGCTTTTTTCATACCTGATTTTATCCTTATCACGTCACACAAGGGAGCCGGGTCGCTATCCTGGTGCCTGGCGCAGGCCAAAAAAAAGCCGCGCAGGAGGCGCGGCTTACAGGAGGTTTAAAGCTCTGCAGCGTTGGTGCGGATGGCGCGGATCATCGCCTCCAGCCCCTGTGAGCGGGAGGGGGTCAGATGCTGGCTTAATTCCAGCTCAGCAAAGAACGGGCGCACATCCAGTGCCACAATCTCCTGCGGCGTCATGCCGCTATAGAGAATAAACACAATGGTCAGCAACCCTTTCACGATGGCGGCATCGCTGTCACCCTGGAAGGTGACCCGGCCATCCAGGGTATCCATCGCAATCCATACCTGGCTCTGGCAGCCGGAAATGCGGTAACGGTCCTGGCGCAGTTCCTCATCGAGCGGCGGCAGTTTTGCCCCCAGCTCAATCACATACAGGTACTTCTCTTCCCAGTTTGCGCAACGGGAGAAGTTGCGCAGCAATTTTTGTTTGTCCGGCAACGTCGCCATAAAGCCCATCCTGCCTCAGTTAACATAAAAGCGGCCGGGCAATCAGCCCAGCAGCCGGTGGACACGCTGCAGGCCTGCGACCAGGCGATCCACTTCTTCACGGGTATTGTACATGGCCAGGGAGGCGCGGCACATGGCCGGAACCTGATAAAACGCCATCAGCGGCATCGCACAGTGGTGGCCGGTACGGATGGCGATACCATACTGGTCGAGGAAGCTGCCGACGTCATAGGCGTGGTGCTTGCCCAGGTTAAACGGGATCACCCCGGCACGATCGGCCGGGCCATACAGTGTGATATCCGGTACCTGCGCCATCGCTTCCAGCGCGTAGTGCATCAACGACGTTTCATACTCGTGAATGGCATCCAGGCCGATCGACTC
The DNA here is from genome assembly GCF_002858805.1 of Chimaeribacter arupi. Classification (GTDB taxonomy): domain Bacteria; phylum Pseudomonadota; class Gammaproteobacteria; order Enterobacterales; family Enterobacteriaceae; genus Chimaeribacter; species Chimaeribacter arupi. The sequence continues at coordinate 23,521 of NZ_PJZI01000026.1, read as the reverse complement.
CACGTAGTCGATGGCGGCCCCGAGGCCCATCATCCCGGCGGTATTGGGTGAGCCCGCCTCGAAGCGCCACGGCGCAGCCACAAAGGTGGTGTCACCGGTCAGGCTCACTTCGCGGATCATCGACCCGCCCCCTTCCCACGGCGGCATCTGCTCCAGCAATTCCGCCTTGCCGTAGAGAATGCCGATACCGGACGGCCCATACAGCTTGTGGCCGGAGAAGACATAGAAATCACAATCCAGTGCCTGCACATCCACTTTCTGGTGCATCACCGCCTGCGCGCCGTCCACCAGCACTTTCAGCCCGGCGGCTTTCGCCTGCGGGATGATCTGTTCCAGCGGGTTGATGGTGCCCAGCACGTTGGAGACCTGCGTCAATGCCAGCAATTTGGTGCGTGGGGTAATCAGCTGTTCCAGCATACCGGGCTGCAATTCACCCTCTGGGGTCAGCGGCCAGACATCAATATGCAGCGAACGGGCCTTCGCCAGCATCTGCCACGGCACGATGTTGGCGTGATGCTCCATCTCGGTGATCAGGATGCGATCGCCCGGTTGCAGGAAGGTGTTACCGAAACTGTGGGCGACCAGGTTGATCCCCTCGGTCGAGCCTTTGACAAAGATGATCTCTTCCGGCGAGGCGGCGTTGATAAAACGCGCCACCTGGGCGCGTACACCTTCCATCTGCTCGGTCGCTTCCGCGCTGAGGGTATGAATGCCGCGATGAACGGCGGCATAACCGTGGCGATAGAACTCCGCCTCGCGGGCAATCACCTGCTCCGGTTTCTGTGCGCTGGCTGCGCTGTCGAGATAGGCCAGCGGCTGGCCATTTACCTCACGCGCCAGCAGCGGAAAGTCCTGCCGGATCCGTTCAATCGGGTAACTCATTGCTGGCCTCCACGTAAGCGCCCGGCGATACGGTGCAAGACCGTTTCGCGCAGGACATCGTCCTCCAGCGCCTCAGTGAGTTCGGCGGCAAAGGCGAAGATAATCATCTCCTGCGCCGCATCACCGGCAATGCCGCGTGAACGCAGGTAGAACAGCTGTTCATCATCGATGCGCCCGACGGTGGCACCGTGGCTGCATTTTACGTCATCGGCGTAAATTTCCAGCTGCGGCTTGGTGTCCACTTCAGCCTGTTTGCTCAGCAACAGGTTGTTGTTGGTCATCTGGCCGTCGGTTTTCAGCGCATGTTTGGCCACTTTGATCATGCCGTTAAACACCGCTTTGGCGCGGTCATGCACAATCACTTTATGCATCTGGCGGCTCTGGCAATACCCCTGGTTGTGCTCCAGGTAGGTACGCGTGTCGCTTATCTCATCGTCCACCGGCAACACCAGGCTGTTGATGTGCAGCTGGGTGTTTTCACCGTTCAGCTGCGCACTGGTGTTATGGCGGGAGAGGCCCGCGCCCAGCAGGAAGCTGTGGCTGGTCACCTGGGCATCACGGCCGACAACCAGATCGTTATGCGCGAAGTGGTAGCTGGCCTGGCTCTCAAACGCCAGTTTGATGTGGCTCAGCACCGCATTGTCACCGATGTCCGCCGTCAGGCGTGCGCCGGTAAAGTGGCCGCTGTCGCTCAGGCTGAGGTAGTGCTCAATCACCTGAGCCTGGGCACCCCGGCCGATCTCGAGGTGGTAACGGTGGTGCACGGTGTTGATTTCCGCGGCCTGCGCCCGGCCGCTGGAGAGGTGCAGCAGGTATAGCGGCTTGTCAGCCTGTTTCCCGGCCGGCAGGCGGATCATCCGCGGCTGGTGCGCCAGGCTTTCCGTCAGGTGCAGGAAGACCTCAGACTGCACCGGCTCCGGCAATGCGTTATGCAGCGACGGCGTCAGGGCCTCAACCACAAAGGCACCGGTTTCGCTGTCACTCAGCTCAGCACTGAATTCGCCGTCCACAAACACCAGGCGGTAGGCGTCAATCGCCAGCGCGTGCTGGTCACAGTCACTGCGGCTCAGGCTGGGCGCGTGTGGGGCAAAGAACTGTTTGCCCAACAGCGGCGACACCGGCGTGTATTTCCAGTTTTCCATTTTTGCATGAGGAAAACCGAGGCGCATTACCTGCTGCCAGTGCGTATGTGCGTGGGCGGAGTGCTCACCGCCACGGCTTTCAAATAACCGGTAGAGCTGTTGCATTGCCTGCGGGCTGCCGGCCTGGGGTGCATCACTCTTGCTCGGTAAGCCAGCCATAACCCTGCTCCTCTAACTGTTTGACCAAGGTAAAGTCACCGGACTTCACAATGCGACCCTGATACAGCACGTGGACGAAATCAGGCTTGATGTAGTCCAGGATGCGCTGGTAGTGCGTCACAATGATGAAAGAGCGCTTGCCGTCACGCAGCGCGTTCACGCCGTTGGAGACGATTTTCAGCGCATCGATGTCCAGACCGGAATCGGTTTCATCGAGGATGCAGAGCGACGGCTCAAGCGCAGCCATCTGCAGGATGTCATTACGCTTTTTCTCACCGCCGGAGAAGCCTACGTTCACAGAGCGGGTCAGCAGGTCAGACGGCATCTTGAGCAGGTCAATTTTCTCTTCGATGAAATCAGCAAAATCAAAGCGATCCATCGGCTCCTGGCCGCGGTATTTGCGCACGGCGTTAACCGCCGTCTGCAGGAAGAAGTTGTTGCTGACGCCGGGGATTTCCACCGGGTACTGGAAGGCCATAAACACGCCTTCGCCAGCCCGGTCTTCCGGGTCGAGTTCCAGCAGGTCTTTACCGTTAAAGAGCACATCACCGTCAATCACTTCATACTCTTCACGGCCCGCCAGCGTGGCTGACAAGGTACTTTTGCCGGAGCCATTCGGCCCCATGATGGCGTGAACCTCACCCGGCTTGATCTCCAGATCGATGCCTTTGAGGATCTCCTTGTCTTCAATGCTCACTTTTAAATCTTTAATGCTTAACATGTCTGTCCTTTAGCGCGCCTGCGCCCTGTTCAGCGTGGACCTGCACGCTCTTGACCGCAAAATCCGGTGTTGTTCAACATGGGTAATAGTCAAAACAGGTGCCGACCGCAGCATCCTGTTTCTGCGCCGGTGTTACCCGACGCTGTGTTCAAGGCTTATCGCCAGCAGTTTCTGTGCTTCAACGGCAAACTCCAGCGGCAGCTCGGAGAAGACATCCTTACAGAAGCCGTTCACGATCATGGAGATCGCATCGTCTTCACTGATGCCGCGTTGCAGGCAGTAGAACAGCTGGTCATCACCAATCTTCGAGGTGGTCGCCTCATGCTCCAGCTGGGCGCTGTTGTTGCGCACTTCCACATACGGGAAGGTGTGCGCCGCGCTGTCCGGCCCAATCAGCATAGAGTCACACTGCGTAAAGTTACGCGCGTTCTCGGCACCCGGCAGCACTTTCACCAGGCCGCGGTAGCTGTTCTGGCTGTGGCCGGCCGAGATCCCTTTCGAAATAATGGTCGATTTGGTGTTTTTACCGATGTGGATCATCTTGGTGCCGGTATCTGCCTGCTGTTTGCCGCTGGTCAGTGCCACCGAGAAGAACTCACCAATCGAGTTGTCCCCTTTCAGGATCACGCTCGGATATTTCCAGGTAATGGCGGAGCCGGTCTCAGACTGGGTCCAGGACATTTTCGAGCCATTGCCTTCACACAGTGCACGCTTGGTCACAAAGTTCAGGATACCGCCGCTGCTCTCTTTGCTGCCGGAGAACCAGTTCTGCACCGTGGAGTATTTCACTTCCGCGTCTTTGTGCAGAATCACTTCCACCACGGCCGCATGGAGCTGGTAGGTGTCACGCACCGGTGCGGAACAGCCCTCAATGTAGCTCACGTAGCTGCCTTCATCGGCAATCAGGATGGTGCGCTCGAACTGGCCGGTTTTCGCCGCGTTGATGCGGAAATAGGTCGACAGTTCCATTGGGCAGCGCACGCCTTTCGGCACGTAGACGAAGGTGCCGTCAGAGGCCACCGCCGCGTTGAGCGCCGCAAAGAAGTTATCCTGCGCCGGCACCACGGTACCGAGGTACTTACGCACCAACTCCGGGTGTTCCTGGATAGCCTCGCCGAACGAGCAGAAGATGACGCCGTGCTCAGAGAGCTTGTCACGGTAAGTGGTCGCCACCGACACCGAGTCAAAGATGGCATCGACCGCCACTTCTGCCCCTTCACGCACCGGCACACCCAGCTGATTAAAGGCGGCTTCCACTTCACTGGTCAGGTAATTTTTGTGGGTCTCCAGTGCCGGCACACCCAGCGCATCCGCAGCGGACGGCTGTTGGGTGGCACCCGGCTGCGAGCCGCAGACATCATCACAGCTGCCGCAGGACGGCGCGGAATAGTAGCTGTAATCCTGATAGTCCAGGGGCTTGTAATAGGCTTTCAGCCAATGCGGCTCTTCCATCTTGGTCCAGGCATGGTACGCCTTCAGCCGGAAGTCGAGCATCCATTCAGGTTCATTACGCTTGGCGGAGATGGCACGAACCACATCCTCATTGATGCCGGAGGCCAGCTCATCGGTCACCAATTGGGTAAAGAAACCTTCCTTGTATTTGCTGCCCTCACCGACCCAAGCCTGTACGTTCTCAGGAATTTCTACATTGCTTCGTGTCATGTTGGAGTCACTTAAACGCCAAAGCTCTCGCCACACCCGCAGGCGTGCTGAGCTCTAGGATTGTTGAATTTAAAAATCTGATTCAGCCCTTCACGGACGAAATCGACCTCAGTACCGTCGATAAACGGCATCGCTTTCAGCGGGACATACAGCCGGGCACCGTCGCGCTCATAGACCAGATCGTCTGCGGCCGGATTTTTGGTCAGATCCAGCACGTAGGCAAAGCCGGCGCAGCCGGATTGCTTCACCGCCAGTTGCAGCCCCTTGACTTCCGGGTCCTGCTCCACCAGCTTTTTGACCTGCCGGGCCGCGGCATCGGTTAATGAAAGCCCCTGCCAGACATTCTCTTCCAGCGAGAATGTCCCGACATTTTCCTTTGGCAACGTGTTGTCTGTCTGCATCGTAACCACCTCGTAATGAGCAAAAATTGTACGCACCCCGTATTGCCGTTAACGAAATCAGGGCGTCGTCCAATCTGATCCTACCTGAATTATAGTGTACCGGCGCTGACCCGAGGAAGAGTGCCGGTCAGGAAGCGCTGTCGCATGGCGACCATCTTAGTGATAAGAATAATCACTTCAACCTCTTGTTTTGAGAGGGTATACCGATTAGGGCATTCCTGACGGGGCAGCAGGTGGGCCGGCCTGACACTGTCAGGATGCGGGCCGTTAACCTGCCGGGCCGAACGCGTTGAAATTGTTGTGAATTTAATGTTAACAGATTAATGCTTTACGGTATATCTCATGTAACACATTAGACCGCGCACTGCTTATTAAACATTCATCGGTAATACCTATTTATCTTACAGTGCCTGACTATGAAGCGAAACCGGTTTAAAAAAGGATGTGAGATTCTGGTTAAATGGGGGCGAAAAAGTACCCAGGCAACCATTGATCGGCGCTATTTTTATGAATATGATAATCATTATCATTCATGGTTAGCGGAACTCTTATGACGGCCTCCCTTAACGCCTGGCTACAGGGCAAAATTGACGACTATAAATTTCAGGTGCGGGATGCCACCGTGGACTTTTATCTGGCTGACGCGGCCCTCAAGCGCCCGGAAGCGAGTATTGAGCAGCTGACCCGGTTTAACCGCCTGTGCCTGGAGATGGCCAACCTCTGCGCGATGAACGGCGATGATGAGAGTTATCTCCATGCCTTATGCAAATTGCACAACCGGCTGATTATCGAAATCAACAACCCGGCCAGGGCTTACCTGTTCCGGGTTCAGTGCTACCATTTTGCGCGCCATACGCTGAAACTGATCTGCCAGCATTACGCCCAGCTCGGTATCTGGGAAAAAGCCACCGCGTTTCAGAACGATTTCGTCAAACGCGTCCCTAACCCGCTGTAACCCTGCTGTACGGCGTGGTTAACCGCCGCGCACGGCCGTGGTCAGCCGCGCCGTGCAGCACAGCCGATCCGCCTCATCATAGAGATCAATCTGCCACACCTGGTGGCTGCGCCCGCAGTGCAACGCCCGGCAGACGCCGCGCACGCTGCCCTGACGCACGGCACGCAAGTGGTTGGCATTGACTTCCAGCCCGACCACCTGCTGTTCACCGTCGGTACACAGGTAACCGGCCACTGATCCCAGCGTTTCCGCCAGCACCACCGACGCCCCGCCGTGCAGCAAGCCGAACGGCTGGGTGGTGCGGCTGTCCACCGGCATGGTCGCCTCCAGCTGATCAGGTGCCAGCCGGGTAAACACAATCCCCAGGTGCCCGACCAGGCACCCGGCGCTCATCTGGTTGAGCGCCTCCAGGGTGGCTTCCCGTTTCCACAGGCTCATACCAGCTCCAGCAACGCCTGCAGCGGATGGCGCAGCCCGTTGCCCTCGATGCGTTTCACCTGGCTGCGGCACGAATAGCCGGTTGCCAGGCAGCGCTGGCGCGGCAGCCGTTGCAGTGACTGGTGCCAGGAGAGCTCGTAAATGCCTAACGAGTTGGCGATGTTTTTCGCTTCATGCCCGTAGGTGCCTGCCATGCCGCAACAGCCGACGCTGATGTTCTCCAGCTTTGCCCCGAAACGGGCAAAAATATCAGCCCATTGCTGGCTGCTGGAGGGCAGCGAGGTGGTTTCCGTGCAGTGGCCGAACAGGTACCAGGATTCGCCGCTGATCTGCTGCACCGGCCGCGCGGCCAGCGCCTGTTGCAGCCACTCATGCACCAGCTGCACCTGGAAACTGCCGCGGCGGATGCCGAGAATTTCGCGGTACTCTTCGCGGTAACAGAGCACCAGCGCCGGGTCGACGCCGACCATCGGCATATCCAGCTGCGCGATGCGGTTGAGGAAGTCCGCGGTTTTGGCGGCTGTCTTCGCAAAACGCACCAGGAACCCTTTGATATGCTGCGCCTTGCCGTTCGGCGCAAACGGCAGCAACACCGGCTTCAGCCCCAGTTTATCCACCAGATAGACCAGATCGCTGACCACTTCCGCATCGTAGAAGCTGGTGAACGGGTCCTGCACAATCAGCACATACTCATGGCGCTGGTTTTTCGGCACGCTCTCCAGCTGTTCCAGGGTCATGGTCACGGCACGGTGGCCAATCAGTTGCTGTTTCAGCGTCGGGCTGGAGAGCAGCGGCAGGTCGACCATACCGAGCGCGTTGCGGCTCATTTCGCGCACCCACGGCTGTTTAAAGAAGAAGTTGAACACCCGCGGCGCTTTCGCCATCAACGGCGCGTAGCTTTCGACATTGGCCACCACATGGTCACGCGCCGGGCGCAGGTAACGGGTATGGTAGAGCTGGAGGAAACGCGCCCGGAAGCCGGGGACGTCAATCTTGATCGGGCACTGGGTGGAGCAGGCTTTGCAGGCCAGGCAGCCGGACATCGCCTCTTTTACTTCGTGGGAGAAGTCATACTCGCCTTTGTTGGCGTGCCAGCTGTTGCGCATCTTCTCAATCATGCCGCGCAGGCTGATGCGGTTTTCCGCCAGCCGTTTCTCCAGCTCCAGCGGGTCAACGCCCTGCTCCGCCAGCAGCCGCAGCCACTCGCGCACCAGCCCGGCCCGCCCTTTCGGCGAATGGATGCGGTTGCCGGTGATCTTCATCGACGGGCACATCGGGCTTTTTACATCAAAGTTAAAGCAGAGGCCGTTGCCGTTACACTCCATCGCGCCGCGGAATGAGGTCCGCACTGCCAGCGGGATGCGCCGGTCAAAGGTGCCGCGCTTCACCGCGTCCACGCGCATCATCGGCGCATCGCTGCTCAGTGGGGCGCAGATCTTGCCGGGGTTGAGGCGGTTATCCGGGTCAAAGGCGGCTTTGATACGGCGCAGTTCGGTAAACAACTCCTCGCCAAAGAAAGCCGGGCTGTATTCGGCGCGGAAACCTTTGCCGTGCTCGCCCCACAACAGGCCGCCATATTTGGCGGTCAGCGCCACCACCTGATCGGAGATCTGCTTCAGCAGTACCTCCTGGCGCGGGTCGCACATATCCAGCGCCGGGCGCACATGCAGCACCCCGGCATCAACGTGGCCAAACATGCCGTAGCTGAGGTCATAACTGTCGAGCAGCGCGCGGAACTCCACAATGTAATCCGCCAGGTGCTGGGGCGGCACACAGGTGTCTTCGGCAAACGGCAGCGGCTTGGCCTGCCCTTTGGCATTGCCGAGCAGCCCCACCGCTTTTTTACGCATCGCATAGATGCGCTCAATCTCGGCCAGCTCGCCGCAGACCTGGTAGCCGATCACCCCGTCTTTGCCGTCCGACATCAGCCCGTCGAGCTGGGAACAGAGATCCGTGACCTGGTTTTCGATCAGGTCATGATCGTCACCGGCGAACTCCACGATGTTCAGCCCCAGCATCTCTTTGTCCGGCACGTCTTTGATCAGATCTTTCACCGAATGCCAGACGATGTCCTCGCGGGCCAGGTTGAGGACCTTGGAGTCCACCGTCTCGACGGAGAGCGCGTTGGCGCGCACCATAAAGGGCGCATTGCGCAGCGCAGAGTCAAAGGAGTCATATTTGATGTTCACCAGCCGGCGCACTTTCGGGATCGGCGTGATGTCGAGGCGCGCCTCGGTAATAAAGGCCAGTGTCCCTTCTGCACCGGTCAGGATGCGCGTCAGGTCAAAGGTCTGGAGATCGTCACTCAGCACATGGCGCAGGTCATAACCGGTGAGGAATCGGTTCAGCTTCGGGAATTTTTCCAGGATCAGGTTACGCTGCTCACGGCAACGCGTCAGCACCGTGCGGTAAATAGTGCCGGTGGGCGAGTCCTCTTTTGCCAGATGTTCCGCCAGTGCGGTGGGCATGGCGCGGGTATCGAGGATCTCACCGCCGAGCAGCACGGCGCGCAGCCCCAGCACATGGTCAGAGGTTTTGCCGTACACCAGCGAGCCTTGCCCGGAGGCATCGGTATTGATCATGCCGCCCAGCGTGGCGCGGTTGCTGGTGGAAAGCTCCGGCGAGAAAAAGTAGCCGAAAGGTTTCAGGTAGGCGTTGAGCTGATCCTTGATAACCCCGGCCTCCACTTTTACCCAGCCCTGCTCGGTATTGATGTCGAGGATGCGGTTCATGTAGCGTGACATGTCCACCACAATCCCGCTGTTAAGGGCCTGGCCGTTGGTGCCGGTGCCGCCGCCGCGCGGGGTAAACACCAGCGAACGGAAACGCTCCTCGCCCGCCAGGCGCGCCAGCAGGGCCACATCCGCCGTGGAGCGGGGAAACACCACCGCGTCCGGCATCAGCTGGTAGACGCTGTTGTCAGTCGCCATGGTCAGGCGGTCGGCATAGCTGGTGGCGGTGTCGCCGTTAAAACCGTTTTTCTTTAAGGCTTCCAAAAAATCGAGCACGCGCTGAATAAGCCCCGGTGCCTGAGAAATCTGTGGGATCATTGCTGTTGACCCTGTCCGTGTGAGGTTGTGTTCACGCCTGGCCTGCCGGAACACCGGCTGCGCAGGCCCTTCCCGTTTGCCGAGCCTTCTCCGTATTATTGTTATAGGAATAATGGCGAGCGGCACACGCAGTGCTACAGAAAACTACCACACTTCTTTTTTCTGCGCGCCGTCACCTTACCATAAACTTTTTCGCCACAGGCGATTGCAACTAATCCCCCTTGCTGCGGGAAAAAACTCTTATAATGCGCCATGATTCAGCGGTTAGATGTTGGCATTGTTGCCTTTTATTGAGATGAGATCCTTCCATGATGTATTCGAATAAGAACTATGATCTGCCCCAGATTATGTTTGGCGTGCTGTTCATCTCGTTGATGACCATCGCCAGTATCTGGGTGGTACAGCCCTTTATCCTGGGGTTTGCCTGGGCCAGCATGGTGGTGATCGCCACCTGGCCACTGCTGCTTAAAGTGCAGGCGCTGCTGTGGGGGCGGCGCTCACTGGCGGTGCTGGTGATGACCCTGCTGCTGATCCTGCTGTTTGTGCTGCCGATTGCCCTGCTGGTCAACAGCGCGATTGAGAATGGCGCGCCGCTGGTGGATCTCGCCAGTGACCCGTCCAAGCTGCAACTGCCGACGCTGGAGTGGCTGCGTGACATCCCGATGGTCGGGAACAAATTCTACAATGGCTGGCACAGCCTGCTGGATGGCGGCGGCAGCGCGCTGATGGCAAAAATGCAACCCTATATCGGCCGCACGGCCAGCTGGGTCGGCATTCAGGCCGCGCACCTTGGGCGCTTTATCATGCACTGTGCGCTGATGGTGCTGTTCAGTGCCCTGCTCTACAGCCGGGGCGAACAGGTCGGCATGGGTATCCGCCACTTTGCCTACCGTCTGGCCGCGGAGCGTGGTGATGCCGCGGTGCTGCTGGCCGGCCAGGCAATCCGTGCCGTGGCGCTCGGGGTGGTGGTGACGGCGATTGTGCAGGCGGTGCTGGGCGGCGTCGGGCTGGCGATTGCCGGTATCCCTTATGCCACGCTGCTGACAGTGGTGATGTTTACCCTGTGCGTGGCCCAGCTGGGGCCGTTGCTGGTGCTTATCCCGGCGATCATCTGGCTCTACTGGTCAGGCGACACCACCTGGGGCACAGTGCTGCTGGTCTGGAGCTGCGTGGTCGGCACGCTGGATAACGTGCTGCGGCCGGTATTAATCCGGATGGGCGCTGATTTGCCGATGATCCTGATCCTCTCCGGCGTTATCGGCGGGCTGCTGGCATTCGGGATGATTGGGCTGTTTATCGGGCCGGTGGTACTGGCGGTTTCTTACCGGTTAATCTCTGTGTGGGTCAGCGAGGCACCGGAACCGGAAAAAGACAGCCGTGATGCAGCGCACGGTTTAGATGAATTAAAATAAAAAAAATGTGGGCGGATTAAGTAGCGTTACTGAATCTGCCCACACGCTTCTCCGGTTATTTTTATCCGCCTAACCCCGCCAGCCTGTTGATAAAAGCGGAACCTCCCCATTGGGAAACCGGTTTATTTATCATTATAAATAATCAAGGCGCGTTGAAACCCTTAAGTCAGCGTAATCATTTATCTCACAATGCCAGAATGATTAGGATGATTCTTAAAGACTCCTTTGCCCCACATCTCTAGTATTGTTGGTAATTCGGATTTCAACCCACTGATTTATATACAACCTTTCCCCTGAGTGAGTATAGTGAATCATCGAATTGCTGTGTGTAGTCTTTGCCCGTCATCCTATGATGGGCTTTTTTTTTGCTGATTTTCCAGGTAAGCGGATAATTACTCAGCATTTTAATTAATTGCCCGATGAACATGCGGTGTAGCTAATTCCCGCCCGGTATAAAATTCATCACGCTTATTTCCTCTGTGATGAAATTTTATTTCCGGTGAGGAAAATGTGTAGAAAACGCCGTAATGCCAGAAAAAAAAGCCTGCCGGGTAAATCGGTTTACAGCACCCTGCCGGCATCGGGTTTAAAGGTGCCGCCGAAAAAAAACACCACGGCGGCTGCCATGGTGTTATTCACGCGGCATGTTCTTAATACAGCAAGGTTTGCGCGGCCATTACACCGGTTTTTCTGCCAGCGCCAGCCAGGTCTGCACCACGGTATCCGGGTTCAGCGACAGGCTGTCAATCCCCTGCTCCATCAGCCAGGCGGCGAAGTCCTCATGATCGGACGGCCCCTGTCCACAGATGCCCACATATTTGCCCTGCCGTTTCGCCGCCTGAATCGCCATCGCCAGCAGCGCCTTCACCGCGTCGTTACGCTCATCAAACAGCGCGGACACCACGCCGGAGTCGCGGTCCAGCCCCAGCGTTAGCTGGGTCATGTCATTGGAGCCGATGGAGAAGCCGTCAAAGTGTTCCAGGAACTGATCGGCCAGCAGCGCATTGGACGGGATTTCGCACATCATGATCACTTTCAGGCCATTCTCGCCGCGTTTCAGCCCCTGCGCCGCCAGCTCGGTCACGACGGCTTCTGCCTGGGCCACGGTACGCACAAACGGCACCATGACTTCCACGTTGGTCAGCCCCATGTCATTGCGTACCCGCTTCATCGCCTCGCACTCCAGCGCGAAACAGGGTTTGAAGCTGTCAGAGACATAGCGCCCGGCCCCGCGGAAGCCCAGCATCGGGTTCTCCTCATGCGGCTCATACTTCTCGCCGCCGACCAGGTTGGCATACTCATTGGACTTGAAGTCAGAAAGGCGCACGATAACCCGTTTCGGCCAGAACGCCGCGCCCAGCGTGGCGATCCCTTCGGTCAGGCGGGCCACGTAGAACTCTACCGGGTCGTCATAGCCCTGCATCAGCCGCGTGATCTCTTCCTGCAAGGCCGGTTCCTGCTGGTCAAACTCCAGCAAGGCGCGCGGGTGAACGCCAATCATGCGGTTGATGATGAACTCCAGCCGCGCCAGCCCGACGCCTTCGTTCGGCAGGCAGGCAAAATCAAAGGCGCGATCCGGGTTCCCGACGTTCATCATAATTTTCAGCGGCAGCGGCGGCAGCTCATCAATCTCCGAGCTGTGGACGCTGAAGTCCAGCATCTCGCCGTAAACGTAGCCGGTATCGCCTTCTGAACAGGAAACCGTGACGTTCTGGTTCTCCTGCAGGCGCTCCGTGGCATCGCCACACCCGACCACCGCCGGAATGCCCAGCTCACGGGCGATAATCGCCGCATGGCAGGTCCGGCCGCCGCGGTTGGTCACAATCGCTGACGCCTTTTTCATGATCGGTTCCCAGTCCGGGTCGGTCATGTCGGTGACCAGCACGTCGCCCGGCTGGATGCGGTTCATCTCGCTGATGTCATGGATAACCTTAACCGGCCCGGCCCCGATGCGGTGGCCGATGGCACGCCCTTCCACCAGCACCTGGCCGCTGGCATTGAGCTGGTAACGCTCCATCACCTGGCCGTTGGAGCGCACGGTTTCCGGACGGGCCTGCACGATGAACAGTTTGCCGGTGTGGCCGTCTTTGGCCCACTCAATGTCCATCGGCCGTTTGTAGTGCTGTTCAATCAGCACCGCCTGCTGCGCCAGCGCCTGTACTTCCTCATTGGTCAGGCAGAAGCGCCCGCGCTGTTCTTCCGGCACATCCTCAATCTGTACCTGTTTGCCGTGCTCCTGGCTGTCGGCGTAGACCATGCGGATCTTCTTCGACCCCAGCGTACGGCGCACAATCGCCGGGCGGCCGTTGGCCAGCGTGGGTTTATGCACGTAGAACTCATCCGGGTTCACCGCGCCCTGCACCACCATTTCACCCAGCCCATAGGCCGCGGTGATAAACACCACCTGGTCAAAGCCTGATTCGGTATCAATGGTGAACATCACGCCGGAGGCCGCCAGATCGGAGCGCACCATACGCTGTACCCCGGCCGACAACGCGACGCCGCGGTGGTCGTAGCCCTGGTGCACGCGGTAGGAGATCGCGCGGTCATTGAACAGGGAGGCGAAGACATGCTTCACCGCCACCAGCACCGCATCAAACCCCTGCACATTGAGGAACGTCTCCTGCTGACCGGCAAAGGACGCATCCGGCATATCTTCGGCGGTCGCTGAGGAGCGCACCGCCGACGACGCGTCCGCATCGTCGGCGGAGAGCGTCTCGTACGCCTCACGGATCGCCTGCTCCAGCGCCGGCTGGAAAGGTGTTTCGATAATCCACTGGCGGATTTGGTTGCCCGCTTTGGCCAGTTGGGTGACATCATCAATATCGGTCTGGTCCAGCAGTTGGTAGATACGCTGGTTGACGCCGCTCTGATCGAGGAACTCATTAAACGCCTGAGCGGTGGTGGCAAAACCATTGGGCACAGAAACGCCCAGCTCAGACAGGTTAGTGATCATTTCACCCAGGGAGGCATTTTTACCGCCCACTTTATCCACGTCATGCATACCAAGCTGGTTGTACCAGAGGATATTACGCACGTCAGACTCTTTATTGGACATCGAAGCAATCCTTTTGACATTCAGTAAGATACAAACGGAAGCATTTCTGGCTGATTATTCAGCAATTCCAGCCTAGCACAATGATCCATACCGGTTGGATGGGTGAATCGATACAACTGTCGCAATCCCAACGCTTTAGGATTAATCCGCGCTGTTTCTGCCCCGGCTAAAAGACGACAATGGCTTGAGAATCCTGACTTTTGCCTGAAAACCGCTGCGGCGTGAAACGCATTTTCGTTTTCCTTCATGCAGGGAACAGGCATTCCTTGCCCGGCAGGAACGCGGCTGAAAGGCGCAAGCAGGCCCACTCGCCTGAACGTCTGCGCTGTGCCAGACTGGGATCAGGGCCGGTAGCGGCCACAAAACAGACAAGGAGACGGACGTGGAAAGGTGTGTGTTCTATATCTCAGACGGGACGGCCATCACGGCAGAAGTGCTTGGCCATGCGGTGCTGTCACAGTTTCCGGTGAAGGCGACCATTTTTTCCCTGCCTTTCGTGGAGAATGAGGGGCGCGCCAGGGCCGTCTGCCAGCAGATTAATGAGATCTACCAGAAAAGCGGCGTCCGCCCGCTGGTGTTCTACTCGATTATCTCCCCGGCAGTGCGGGACATCATCAACAGCAGCGCCGGGTTCTGCCAGGACATCGTGCAGGCGCTGGTGGCCCCGTTGCAGCAGGAGCTGGGGGTCGACCCGACCCCGGTGGCCAACCGCACCCACGGCCTGACCGAAAGCAACCTCGGCAAATATGATGCGCGTATCGCCGCCATCGATTACACCCTGGCGCACGACGACGGCATTTCATTGCGTAACCTCGACCAGGCACAGGTGATTTTGCTCGGCGTCTCCCGCTGCGGCAAAACGCCCACCAGCCTCTATCTGGCGATGCAGTTCGGCGTGCGTGCCGCCAACTACCCGTTTACCGCCGATGACATGGACAATATCCAGTTACCGGCCGCGCTGCGCCCTTACCAGAGCAAACTGTTCGGGCTGACGATTAACCCGGAGCGGCTGGCAGCCATCCGCGAGGAGCGGCGCGAGAACAGCCGTTACGCCTCCCTGCGCCAGTGCCGGATGGAGGTGGCGGAAGTAGAGGCGTTGTTCCGCAAACACCAGATCCGTTACCTCAACAGTACCAACTATTCGGTGGAAGAGATCTCCACCAAAATCCTCGACAGCTTCGGCATGAGCCGCCGCCTGTTCTGAGGGTTGGCCCGGCAGGTGCCCGCCTGCCGGTGCCGGTTTTTCCCCGCTTTTCCCCCTGCTGCGTCAATCCGGCCTGCATAACGCATCACAGATGGTTGAAATCATCGCCATTTGCTTTATTGTGATCGCCATCACTTCCCGGCATTCCTGCCGCTGCGAAGACCCATTTTGAGAGCGTTATGAACAAAACCGATGAATTGCGGACCACGCGCATCGACAGCCTGATCACCCCGCAAACCCTGGCCGACCGCCTGCCGGTTTCTGCGGCGGTGGCCCGGACGGTGACCGGCGCGCGTCAACGTATTGAACAGATTATCAGCGGCGCGGACCAGCGCCTGTTAGTGGTGATTGGCCCCTGCTCCATCCATGATGTGGAAGCCGCCATTGACTATGCCCAACAGCTTAATGAACTGCGCATCCGTTATCAGGATCGGCTGGAAATCGTGATGCGCACCTATTTTGAGAAACCGCGCACCGTGGTGGGCTGGAAGGGGCTGATCTCCGATCCGCACCTGGACGGCAGTTACCAGGTGAATCAGGGCATTGAACTGGCGCGCCGTTTGTTGCTGGCCGTCAATGAGCTGGGCCTGCCGACCGCCACGGAGTTCCTGGATATGGTGATCGGGCAGTATATTGCTGACCTTATCAGCTGGGGGGCCATCGGGGCGCGTACCACTGAGAGCCAGATCCACCGCGAAATGGCCTCGGCGCTCTCCTGCCCGGTGGGCTTCAAAAACGGCACGGACGGCAACACCCGTATCGCGATTGATGCCATCCGCGCGGCGCGTGCGGCGCACATGTTCCTGTCGCCGGACAAGCACGGCCAGATGACGGTCTACCAGACGGCCGGTAACCCTTACGGCCATGTGATTATGCGCGGCGGCAAAGCGCCGAATTACCATGCGGAAGATCTTCAGCAGGCGTGTGATAACCTGCGTGAATTCGCCCTGCCGGAACGGCTAGTGGTGGATTTCAGCCACGGTAACTGCCAGAAAGTGCACCGCCGCCAGCTTGAGGTAGCGGAAGACATTTGCGGCCAGATCCGCCGCGGCAGTACCCAGATTGCCGGGATTATGGCGGAGAGTTTCCTGGTCGAGGGCACTCAGCAGGTGATCGCCGGCGAGCCGCTGACCTACGGCCAGTCAATAACCGACCCGTGCCTCAGCTGGGGCGACAGCAACACGCTGCTGGCGATGCTGGCTGATGCAGTGGACAGCCGCTTCTGACGGCGTGCCCGCACCTGCCCGCATAAAACGAAAAAGCCTTGCATCCGCAAGGCTTTTTTATGTTTCCGGTTCAGCTGGAACAGGAGATTTCAAGGTGTTTGCCCCAGTCCGGCGGCAGGGCGGCGAAATCATCGAACGCCGGATCGTCGCTGTACGGGTCACGCAATGCCTGGTGCAGCCGCGTCAGGGTGCTGATGTCATCTTTCTCTGCACCGTCAATCGCCTGTTGCGCCAGATAATTGCGCAAAATGATGCGCGGGTTCACCGCTTTCATCGCCTGCTGGCGTTCGCCGTCGCTGACGCCCTCTTCCTGCAGCCGCTCACGGTAACCCTGGTACCAGCGGTCAAACGCTTCGCGGTCGATAAACTCATCACGCAGCGGGGAAACTGCCTGATCCTGCTGCACCTCACTCAATAACCGGAAGGTGCGGGTGTAATCACGACCCTCTTTGGCCATCAGGCTCAGCAGGCCGGTCAGCACGTCATTGTCTTTGGCGCTCTGGGTAAACAGCCCCAGCTTGGCCCGCATCTGTGCGCCAAAGGCCGCCATCAGCGCCGGTTCATACGCCTTCAGCGCCTCCTGCAACACCTCGGTGGGCATCAGGTCAGAGAGCGCCTGCGCCAGCCGGTGCAGGTTCCAGAAAGCCACCGCCGGCTGGTTGTCAAAGGCGTAGCGCCCCTGATAGTCAGAATGGTTGCAGATGTAGCCGGGCTGGTAATCATCGAGAAAACCAAACGGGCCGAAGTCGATGGTGAGGCCCAGAATTGACATATTGTCGGTGTTCATCACCCCGTGGGCGAACCCGACTGTCTGCCAGTGGGCAATCAGCCGTGCGGTGCGCTCCACCACATCGGTCAGCCAGCGGGCATAGCGATCCGGTGCCTGCGCCCACTGCGGCCAGTGTTTCGCGATCACGTAATCCGCCAGCTGTTGCACCTGTTCAGGCTGCTGGCGGTAGTAGAAGTGCTCGAAATGGCCGAAACGGACGTGGCTTTCCGCCACCCGCAGCAACATCGCGCCGCGTTCCTCCCGCTCACGGTAGACCGGCTCATCACTGGTGACGATGGTCAGCGCGCGGGTGGTCGGGATGCCGAGATGGTGCAGCGCCTCTGAGGCGAGGAATTCACGCACTACGGAACGCACCACCGCCCGGCCATCGCCCATACGTGAATACGGGGTCAGCCCGGCCCCTTTCAGGTGCCAGTCCATATGGCGGCCGTCCCCGAGCCGCTGCTCGCCAAGCAGGATGCCGCGCCCGTCGCCAAGCTGACCGGCCCAGACGCCGAACTGGTGGCCGCTGTAAACCTGCGCCAATGGCTGCATACCCGGCAGCAGCCGTTCCCCGGCCCAGACCGGGGTATGTTCCGCGCTGAACCATGACGCCTCCAGCCCCAGATCCTGGGCCAGTGGTTCACTGTGGTAGAGCAGGCGTGCACCTTTCAGCGGAGTGGGTGTCAGGGCCGTGTAGAAGCCCGGCAATTGGGTAAAATAGGTGTTATCGAATTGTGGCATAAAGTATCCCCCTGGTGACAGTGTAGAACGCCGGGCGGGGAATTCATACCAGACAACGGGCAGCAGACAGGGGGTTACCGGAAGGAATCAGCGAAATTCGGCGGGTTTTTGCAGCAGGCTGTCCAGTTGGTTTTCATCGCGGCTGGGCCAGAGCTGGCCCTGAACGCCCGCCAGCGGCAATTCAGAAAACGCATTGAAATAGGCGGGGCTGTCCACCCCTTCAATAATAATGCCGTGGCAGAAACGGTTGACGTTACGGATAAGCGAAGGCATCACGATGGTGAAGTGTTCGCCATCCACCAGTTGCCAGAAAAAGGTTTTATCCACTTTCACGTAATCAAACAGCCCGTCAAACAGCGGCGTCAGGGTGGCGTTGCCGGAGCCAAAGCTGTCCAGCCACAGGGTAAAATCACGGCTTAATGCCGCGAGCACCGGGTTACGTTTGCCGCTGGAGAGCGCCGGGTAAGACTCGGCAATCTCCAGGTGGACAAACGGCAAGGCGGTCAGGTGGCGGCGCAGCACCGGCTCCTGCACAATCGCCCTGGCACACGCCTCGCCGATATTCAGGTTCAGCGGCACACCCGCCCGGTGAAACCAGTCAGCATGGCGTTCAGCCCAGGCCACCTGCTCCATCAGCAACGCCACAATTTGCGGCCGATCGAGTGACTTCATCACCAGCTCGGTTGGGGTACTTAACTTATGGTCTTCACTGTTAAAACGCACGAGCAGTTCAACGGCCAGCAGCGACCCTTGCAGGGTATAGACAGGCTGGAAGAAAAAGCTGCTGATGAACGTCGTCTCGCGTTGTATTTTCATCTCAGTTCCGGGCAGGCATCAGGGCATAGCCGGCGTTATTTTTTCCGGCAAACGCCAGCGCGCACTGCCTCCGGCACTGCGCGCATTATGCGTAGATATAAAGCATTATGTTGTTTTCCAAGCAAAAATTAAAGGTGGGCCTGATTTTTTAAGAATTTATCTTGCCGGTATCCGGCGGGGAACCATCGCACTTATTTAAGTATTAACTGTATAAAAAATAACCAGCGAAGTCACGCGCTTCGCGCTTCGGTTCATCAGGCAACTGTTTAGACGGAAAAAGGGCCGAAACCGGCCGGAAAACCGGGTAACCCTGCAGGGCGGGAAGCCCTACGCCGGCGTTAATGATTGCTGGCCTTAACCATTATGATCACCGGCGTTGCCTGTGGGGCGGCTATTTCAGAACGCGCTCCAGCCAGTCGGCGAGCGCCTGGAATTCGGCCTGTTGCTGCGGACAGGCAGCGGCCATTGCCAGGCAGCGGGCCGCTACTGCCTCACTCTGGTAGGCGCAGCCCACCAGGTGCCCGGCCAGCGCCTGAAACGGCTCCGGCTGGAGGCTGTCGGTGAACAGTTGCGCGCGGCGGATATGCCCATGCTCAATGTCCAGATAGAGGTCAATGCCGCCCCAGACAAAACGCTCATCCAGCAGGTGGCTGAACGCCGGGGCCTTGCCGAAATTCCACGCCCAGCTGCTCTGTTTGGCAAACTGTTCCGGGAACCCCGGCAAGTCGGGGAAGACGTCGGGCGAGATCACCTCGGCCTCCACCTCTTCGCCATACCAGCTGAAAAAGGCGGCGATCACGGCATCACACACCTGCTGGTGGGTCAGGCCGGGGTGCAGCTCGCTGAGATTCGCCACCCGCCCGCGCACCGAGGTGATGCCTTTGGCCTGTAACTTTTTGATGTCAGGGTTCAGGTAGTCCGCCAGGCGGCTGAGGTCAGCATCCAGCAGCAGCGTGCCGTGGTGGAAACCGCGATCGGCGGTTTCGCGGTAGGCAGAGCCGGAAATCTTCCGCTCGCCCTGTGGCGTGCTGACCACCAGATCGTTACGCCCCGACGCCGACGCCGGAATGCCGAGCGCCTGCAAGGCGTTGAGGATGATCCGGGTCGAGACGGTTTTGTCATACTCCGGCTTACCGGCCATAAAGGTAAAGCAGGTGTTGCCGAGATCGTGGAACACCGCCCCGCCCCCGCTGCTGCGGCGCGCCAGTTTGATGCCGTCTTGCTCCATGCGCCGGGTATTGCACTCTTTCCACGGGTTCTGCGCCTGGCCGATCACCACGGTTTCTGCATTGCGCCACAGGAACAGTACCCGCTGGGTGGTCATCTGCCGGAAAATGCACTCCTCTACCGCCAGGTTGAACCACGGGTCATAGGAGTCAGAGATCAGTAAACGTAAACGGGGCGTCATGTACCCTCCTTGGGCTGGGGAAGCGTGCTAAATGCGCCGCGCCTGCCAATAGACGCGCTTCCAGTAAACATTATCCAGGGATGACCGGGTCACACCCTGGCTGGTGGAGGCGTGGATAAAGGTGTCATCCGTATCATAAATACCGACATGCAGGCCATTTTCGCCGCTGCCGGTCTTGAAGAAGATGAGATCGCCGGGCAGCAGTTCGTCCCGCGACACTTCGGTGCCGATGCGGGTCTGTGCTTTGGTGGTACGCGGCAGTTGCAGGTCAAAGCGATCCTGGAAGGTGAGGTAAACAAAGCCGGAGCAGTCCACCCCGCCCTGGCTGAGGCCGCCATAACGGTAGGGGGTGCCGTGCCATTGCCGGAGTTGGTCGTTAAGCTCGGCCACCACGGTGATGGAATCCGCCAGCCGGCCGCTGGGCGGCGGAGCATGGCTGCTGCACCCCACTAATACCCCGCTGATGAAGAGTATGCAGATGAGTAATGGCCAACGTCGCATGGCGGAACATCCTTGATGGAGAAGCAAAACCAACCTTATTTCCCAGCGGGAAACCTCCTTGCCCCGGCCTGTGAATGCCGCGGGCGCGCTGCTCAATGTAGCCTGATTTTTTTCCGCTTTCCAATGGAAAAACAGGGGTTTTGCCGCTAAACAGGCATTTTATACCGTATCGTCACGAAATTTGGCTTATTCCGCGGATTCAGGCCGTCCGGGTGATTAGCCACTGGTGCCCGGCGGCCTCATGCCGCTGGAAGGTCACCCCATACACCGGCTCAAGCACTGACGGTTGCATCACGGCGTCCGGGTCACCGGCGGCCACCAGTTTCCCCTGATGCAGTAACCAGACGGCGTCAGCCTGGTGCAGGGTGTGGTTGAGGTCATGGGCGCTGAGGATCACGCACAGGCCGTGGCGGCACACCTCAGCAATCAGTTGGTCCAGCGCGGCCTTTTGGGCCACGTCCAGACTGTTGACCGGTTCATCAAGCAGCAACAGCCGCCCATGCGGATTAAGCGTCGGCCAGATCTGGAGCAGCACCGCCATCAGCCGTACCCGTTGCCACTCACCGCCGGAGAGCATCGTGGTCGGGCGCGCCAGTTTATCCGCCATGCGAAGCCGGTCTGCAAGATCGGCGACCACCCGTTCTGCCGCCTGCGGTGGGCTGCCCGGCGGCTGGTGCAAAGCCAGATACTGGAACACCGGCATCATGGAAACCGGGGGCTGTTGCTGGCTCAGGTAGGCACGATGCCCGGCCTGCTGCCGCCCAGGCTGCGTAAGCAGCGGCTCACCGGCCAGCCGGGCGTCGCCACTGCCGGCAGTCACTCCGGCCAGGGCCGCCAGCAACGAGCTTTTGCCCGCCCCGTTTGGGCCGATCAGATGCACCTGACACCCGGCGGGCACCTCCGCGCTGAACGGGGCGAGTCGCCCCGCCACCGCAAATTGCCGGAGTTGCAGCATCACTATTTTGCCAGGGCGATCTTGATCGCTTCCATGATGATCGGATCCTGCGGATCCATGTCCGGCGCAAAGCGCTGGATCACCGTGCCGTCACGCCCCACCAGGAATTTTTCGAAATTCCAGAGGATATCCTGGGAGAATTTCGGTTCGCGGCCTTTGCTGGCAAGGCGGTTATAGAACTCGCTGCCTTCTGCCTGCACGGCCGTTGGGCAGGCTTCAACCAGCACCTGGTAAAGCGGGTGGCGGTTATCACCATTGACCTCGATTTTACTGAACATTGGGAAGGTGACGCCGTAGGTGGTGCTGCAAAATGCCTGGATCTCCGCCTCACTGCCCGGCTCCTGCCCGGCAAATTCATTGCTCGGGAAGCCGAGCACCTCAAAACCGCGCGGGTGCCATGCGTCGTAAATCCCTTGCAGCTGTTCGTACTGTTTGGTCAGCCCGCATTTTGAGGCCACGTTCACGATCAGCAGTACGGACCCTTTATACGCCTCCAGTGTGGTGGATTTACCGTCAATGGTTTGCAGCGGGATAGAGAAATCAACATTATTCATCGCATCAGTCCTTCTGTTGGAGTGTTCCGGGCAGCACGCTGCCGCGGAGAAAAGGGTAACCGGTGGACGGCGGCCTTACGCCTGCCGCTCTTTCAGCCGCACCAGCAACCAGATAAAGACCGGGGCGCCGAGGGTGGCGGTGACCACACCAATCGGCAGTTCCGCGGCCGGCAGCAGCGTGCGGGCCAGCACATCCGCCAGCAGCAGGATCGCCGCCCCAGCCAGGGCGCACCCCGGCATCAGGCGGCGCTGGTCAGTCAGCCCGCACAGCCGCAGGATATGGGGGATAACCAGCCCGACAAAGCCAATCACCCCGGCCAGCGCCACGCTGACCCCGACCAGCCAGCCTACGGCCAGTACCAGCAAGCTGCGCCACAGGGTGACGTCCAGCCCCAGTTGCCGCGCCTGCACAGCGCCCAGCGCCAGCAGGTTCAGGGCGTTGCCCTGCCCGCCCAGCCAGAGCGCGACCGGCAATAACCCCAGCATCAGCCAGCCCTGTTGCCAGTCCACCCCGCCAAACCCGCCCATCATCCAGTACATCAGCTGGCGCAGATCGAGTTCGGTGCTGAAGTAAACCGCCCAGGTCATCACGGCGCTGCAGACAATCCCCAGCGCCACGCCGACTAATAATAGCCGTGCATTGCTGAGTAAGCGTCGCCGGGCAACCATCAGTAACAAAAAGGTGACGATCAGCGCGCCGGCCACCGCACTCAGGCTGATAAGCCACCCCGGCAACACGCCCTGCCCCAGCAGCAGCGCCAGCACCAGTGCCACCCCGGCACCGTTGGCCACCCCCAGGAGTCCCGGCTCGGCCAGCGGGTTTTCAAACAGCGACTGCATCACGGCACCGGCCATTGCCAGGGCGGCCCCGGCCAGCAGCACGGCCAGTGTACGCGGCAAGCGGATCTGCCAGACAAACAAACGCGCGCCGTCATCCCACCAGTGGCGCGGTGTGATCCAGGCTTCCCCGGCGCTGAGGCTGAGCGCCACCACGGCCGCCAGCAGCAACGCCAGCAGTAATAGCCCACGGCGATCGCGACGCTGCTGTTGCCGCACGAGGTGGGAAAAGGTCAGGTCAGAGGAGGAAGCGGGAGCGCGGTGCATAACAGTTTCCGGATGCGGCAATGCCGATAAATCAATGGGATTGATCGTCCATCCTACCGGGAAGCGGGCGTCAGCTCCAGAGGGGAGCCACGGTGGCGTGCAGGCATAAAAAAATCAGGCCGCATTGCGCGGCCTGAGCGTGTGTTACCGGAATCAATGGCGCGGGCCATTCTCCTGTGGCGGCACCGGCCGGCCGTTACCGCCGCGGTGGTCGTCACCCCCGTGATTCCCCCGATCGCCCTTATTACCCTTACCAGGATTGCCGGGATGATCATTGCCGGGCTTGTCATGGCCGCGCGGGCCATTGTCATGCTGCGGGGCGTGTGGCGCGGCATTGCGTTGCGGCGGGCGGTGCGGCTG
>NZ_PJZI01000025.1 GCF_002858805.1 Chimaeribacter arupi | reverse complement strand
TAGAAAGTTTCGGTTGCTCATATGTATTTGTCTGCCTGTCCCTCTGAGCCTCAACCGAGCAGGGCGCGCCAGTGCGCTCGCCCTGCACCCGCGCACTTTCGGTGCCCCGGCTGAATCATTGCCCGCTCTCGCGGGTGACCCTCACTCCGCCTCCGGGCTAATCGGGCCGCCGCAGACACGCTCCCGGCGTGGCTGCGACTCTCGCGGACGTCCTGTCCGCTCGCCCGGCCCTGCGGCTCCATTCGGCAATGATTTTTACACCCCCCGCCGGACTGCAAATTCTTGGGTATGTAAGGAAAGGGTAGGGGAGGGCTTTTAACTGACAGCGAACGAAGCCACGTTCTGCGGCTCCATTCGGCAATGATTTTTACGCCCCCGCCAGACTGCAAATTCTTGGGTAGGTAAGGAAAGGGTAGGGGAGGGCTTTTAACTGACAGCGAACGAGGCCACGTTCTGCGGCTCCATTCGGCAATGATTTTTACGCTCCCCACCACCTCTGCCTTTTACGCCTGTGCGGCACTGACCCGGAATCCCTGATCCTGCCAGTAGTCGGCGAGGCGGGTGACGTCGGCGTCGCGGTCGGCCAGCGCGACGTAGGTGTCGGGGCGCAACAGGTAGAGGGCGTTGCGCTTTAGCCCGGCGCGGTGGCAGGCGTCATCCCAGGTAAACTGGTGCAGCGGCAGGTGATGGGCGGCGCACCAGTGGCGCAGGTCGGGGTGCGCGTCGCCGTAAACATGCACCTGCCACACCATGGCACTCAGGCTGGCGTGGTTATCACTTTCCGCCCGCGCCAGCCACGGCAGCCGGTCACCGCCCCGCACCTCGCCGGCCACGCCTGCGCTCAGCGGGCTGTCGGGGTAGGCCAGATCCAACTGGGACACAGTGCGGAACAGCAAACGGCGTACCGCGCCCAGGCTGTAGGCCATCCCGGCCACCAGCGGGAAAATGTGCGTACGGATAAAATCGGCTTTGTACCCCCCGGCCGTGATGGCTGAAAATACCCGGTCAGTGGTGGCGACCAGCTTCAGCGCAAAGGCGCGGCGCTCGTGCTCATAACTGTCAAGCAGGCGCGCCGGGGCGTCGCCGCGCACGACCGCCGCCAGCTTCCACGCCAGATTCACTGCGTCACCAATGCCGGTATTCATCCCCTGGCCGCCCGCCGGGCTGTGGACGTGGGCGGCGTCACCCAGCAGGAAAACATGCCCGTGGCGGAAATGGTCTACCACCCGGTGATGCACCTTATAGGTGGAAAACCAGTGCACGTTTTCCACCTGCAACCCCAGGTTACGCACTGCCCGGTCGCTGATATCGTCAAACGTCAGCGTCTCCGGCCGCTGGGCGCGTTCATCCCGGACAACGCCGACCAGCCGCATCTGCTGTTCGCCCTTCAGCGAAAAGATCGCGACGAAATCCGCTTCCTCGATATCCACATGCACACCGCCGTGGGTGACCGCGCCGCGCCCTTCAATATCCGCCACATAAAATACCTGCGCATACGTCCCGCCGGGAAAGCCCAGCTGAAGCTGGTGGCGCACCGTTGAACTTGCCCCGTCACACCCGGCCAGCCAGGCGGCACGGCAATGCCCGTCACGGCCATCCGGCAGGCGCAGAGTCACGTCCACGCCGTCCGGCTGCTCCTCAAACGCCAGCAATTCGGTGTTGCGCTCCACCGTGACGCCAAGCTCAGCAAGCCGGGATTCCAGCAGGCGCTCGTGCTCGTCCTGCGGGTAGATCAACACAAAGGGGAAGGGGGTGAGACCGGCTGCGGCGCGCTGGAGCGGCACCACGCTCTTTTTCTTGCCGCCCGCCCAGAGGGTCAGCGAGGGGTTAGGGTGCCCGGCGGCGATGGCCGCCATGCTCAGGTCAAGCTGGCGGTAGAGTTCCAGCGTGCGCGCCTGCACCGCCAGCGCCCGCGACGTGGTGCCCGCTGCGGCGCGTTTATCAATAATCCGTACGCTGATGCCCTGGCAGGTCAGCCACAGGGCCAGGGCCAGCCCGGTTGGCCCGGCACCGGTAATCAGTACGTCAGTTTTCATACGCTTCTCCCGTGTCCCAGGATCACGCCATAAGCATAGTGCCTATCCCGGCAAGCCGTCGCGGAACATCGCCGCGAGGGTAGTGACTTCTTCGTCAGGGGGCGTGATGTCGTGCCGGATGATCAGGTGCAGCGGGGTGGTGCGGCGTTCGCCGTGGCTGAGCGGCAGGATCTTCAGGCTGCCGTCAGCGAGTTGCGGCGCGATGCGCTCCTCCGGCAACCAGCCATAGCCAACCTGGTAGATCACCGCCTCAATCGCCGCCTCCACCGTGGAGAACGTCCAGAATTCAGCTGTGGCGGAACGCTCATCACGCGCCGCGTCGCGATCCAGAATGCGGATGAGCGGGTAACGCGCCAGATCCTCCCCGCTCAGTGGGGCAGGCAGTTGGTGCAAAGGGTGGTTGGCATGGGCCACCGCCACAAAATCGATGTTCATCAGCCACTGGCCGCGCCCGGCCATATCCTGCCGCCGTGAGAGCACCATCAAATCGGCCTGCGACTCCCCGGCATGTTCCGTCTCACTGTTGAGCACTTCCGTCAGGTGCACTTGCGTCAGCGGGTAGCGCTGCTGGAACCCGCGCAGGATCGGGAACAGCCGGGCGCGCGGGAAGATGGTGTCCACCAGCAGGTCGAGCCGCACGCGGCGGCCGGTACGCAGCGTGGCGGCGCGCGCCTCCACATATTCAAACGCGCGCAGCAGCGGCCGCACCTGCGCCAGTAAAATTGCCCCGGCCGGGGTCAGCACCGCCCGCCGGCCTTCCGGCACCAGCAGATCCACCCCCAGCCGTTGCTGCAACAGCGAAATATTATAGCTGACGGAGGACTGGCTGCGGTTCGCCGCGTCTGCCGCGTTGGCGAAGCTGCCGTGGTCAATCACGCTCTGTAACAGCGCCCACTGTTCCAGCGTCGTCTTATTCATATTCATCATCTTTTTCGATAGGTATCGGCTAAAAATAGCGTTATTCATCGGGCTGATAAAGGTCTACAGTATATTTATCAACCAAGGAGATGACCTATGAGCACATTTGATAAACATGATCTGAGCGGTTTTATCGGCAAACATTTGGTTTACACCTATGACAACGGCTGGAACTACGAGATTTATGTCAAAAATGGCAACACGCTGGATTACCGTATCCACAGTGGGCTGGTCGGCAACCGTTGGGTGAAAGACCAGCATGCTTATATCGTCCGTGTGGCCGGTGATGTGTATAAAATTTCCTGGACGGAGCCTACCGGTACCGACGTCAGTCTGATCGCGAACCTCGGCGACAAGGTTTTCCACGGCACGATTTTCTTCCCGCGCTGGGTGATGAATAATCCGGAGAAAACGGTGTGTTTCCAGAATGAGCATCTGTCTGAGATGGCTGCCTACCGTGAGGCCGGCCCGGCGTACCCCACAGAAGTGATCGACGAGTTTGCCACCATCACCTTTGTGCGTGATTGCGGCGAGAATGACGACACCGTCATCAACTGCCCGGCCAGTGAGCTGCCGGCGGATTTCCCGAATAACCTGCGGGCTTGATGGTGTGCATCCGGGGCGAATGCGCCATGTTATGAGGCGCATCACAAGGAAAGGATTGTGGTCGCCCCGGACTTTCAGTTAACGTTTTCCCGGACCCTGATTTGTCACCCAAGGACTGGCCATGACCCCCGAGCTTTCCCTCTGTTTTTCCCTGTCGTTAATTGTCGGCACACCCACCATCGTCAGCCGCTCCCCTGAATACGGCAAACGCCAGTTGATCCCGATCCTGTCCGGCACGCTGTCGGGCGCGCTCAGCGGCCACGTGCTGCCGGGCGGCGTAGACAGCCAGGTAATCGACGCCGACGGCCTTTGCCGTCTCTCTGCCCGTTATGCGGTTGAAACGGGTGACGGCGACCGGTTTTACATTGAGAACAACGGGCTGCGCCGCATTCCTGCCGCCTGGCGATCCCGGTTGTTTGATGACGATCTGGCCTTTTTCAGCGAGATCCCACCCGGTGAGATTTACTTCCGCACCACGCCCCAATTTGAAGTGTACAGCGATCGTCTGCGCTGGCTGACGGAGAACCTGTATATCGCCAGCGGCGTCCGCCGCCCCGGCGGGCTGGATATCCACATCTACCAGGTAAAGTAGTTGTTACCCTTTGTAGATACAATGTTGATACATAGCTAGCGGAGTGTTAGGGTGTATCGACATTGTAGAGACATGGGTAAGAGCGGATGAGACAAACGATCAAGCGGTGGGGCAACAGCCCGGCGGTACGGATTCCGGCGGAGCTGATGAAAGCGGCGCATTTGCGGCTGGATGACGAGGTGGAGTTAAGCCTCGACAACAAAGGGCGGATTCTGCTTGAGCGGGCGGAGAAGACGCTGACGCTGACGATGCTGTTGGATCAGGTCACGGCTGAAAACCTGCACCCTGAGTTAATAGCCGGTGAGGATAACGGATGATTGAATACGTACCGGACGCGGGGGACGTGGTATGGCTGCGGACTGCAAATGGCCATCAGGTGGTGCTGGTAATCAGTGCGCAGGCGTACAACCGCCGCGTCGGGCGGATGTTATGTTGCCCGGTCACGGTGGATCTCAAAGGTTACCCGTTTGAAGTGCCGCTGGGCGGTGACCCGGCGAGTGCCGCGCTGGCTGATCAGCTCACCAGCCTGGACTGGCGCCCCCGCGACGCCCAACTCCGCGGCCGCGCCGAGCCCCCCGCCCTCAACGCCGTCCGCAAACTCGCCCATGTTTTGATCGGCTAACAACGCCAACCCTATTCCTTCCTTACATACCCAAAGAGTTGCAGCCCGGTAGTGGCGTAAAAATCATTGCCGAGTGGAGCCGCAGGCTGAGAGTACATGCGCGTTCAGTAAAAAGAATCTCCCCCTACTTTTTCCTTACATACCCAAAGATATGCAGTCTGGTGGGGGCGTAAAAATCATTGCCGAGTGGAGACGAAGGGCCGGGCGAGCGGGCAGGACGCCCGCGAGAGGTACAGCCACGCTGGGAGCGTGTCTGTACCGGCCCGAACAGCCCGGAGGCGAAATGAGGGTCACCCGCGGTAGCGGGCAATGATTCAGCCGGGGCACCCAGGCGCGGGGATGCAAGGGGCGAGCGCCTACGCGCCCCTTGCGCGGTGGCGGCAGCGGGGCCGCAGAAAGACAGCGGGCGTCTGCCAACGCAACAAACCTCGAGCCAACGCAACCCACCTCGATCCCAGTTAGCGTCCGCGTATGCCAACGCAATCCCCCCTCGATCTAAAGAAAGGGGAATGGAAGGGGAAATCACCCCTCCATCAGACTCACATGCGCCGCCACAATCCGCCACCCACACGGCAACCGTACCCAGGTCTGTGTCTGGCGGCCGATCTTTGTGCTGCCCTCGCGGCGGAACTCCGTGCAGGCGATGCCCATATCCTCCCCGAAGGTCGTCAGGGTGGTGTTCTCCAGCGTCCGGTCTAATCCCTGAGACGGGCGGTGCAGCCGGAAATCCCGGATTGCCTCAATGCCGTACAGGTTCTCCCCGGCCCCGTAACGCACAGTGCGGGCGTCGTGCCAGAACAGCTCATCCAGCACCGCGATGTCATTGCTTACCAGCGCCTGTTCATAGCGATAGAAGGCGGCATTCAGTTCCGCCAGGATCGCCGGACGATCGATATGTTCACTCTTCATGTTTTCTCCCCGGTTAAAAATGCCCGCCGGGCGCTTACCCGGCGATGCCTGCGTCCACCTTCACCACGCCTTGCTGCTCCAGCGCGCGGGCGGCACGCAGGCAGAGATCTTCACGCCACGGCGGCGCAATCAGTTGCACGCCGATCGGCAACCCGCCCGCCGTGGTCAGCGGCACCGTCACCACCGGCAGGCCAAGGAAGGAGATCGGCTGCGTCAGCATCCCCATGCTGGCGCGGGTCGGCAGATCCTGCCCGTTGATGCGGATGCTCTCCTGGCCGATCGGCGTGGCGCAGCAGGGCGTCGCCGGGGCAATCAGGATGTCCCATGCTTTAAACAGCGGCTGCACCTGTTGCTGAAGGTGGCGGCGGAAACGCTGCGCCTGAACATACCACGCCGCCGGGATCATCGCCCCGGCCAGCAGCCGCTCGCGTGACAGCGGCTCGAACTGCTCCGGCATCGTACGCAGCAGCGGCAGGTACTGGTTGCCGCCCTCCGACGCGGTAATGATAAACGCCGCCGAGCGCGCCAGCGCTGCCTGCGGCAGCTCAAGCTCAGCCTGCGCCTCCAGCGCCTGCGCTACCCGCGCCACCGCCGCCCGCGCATCGTCATCGCAGCCGTCGGCAAAAAAGCCGCCGAGCACCGCGGTGCGCAATCCTTCCCGGCCGCGATCGAGCAGCGGGGCGGTCAGCGTCACCGCTTCGTCAGCCTGGAACGCATCCTGCGCGTCCGGCCCCTGCAACGCGTCATACACGGCGGCCAGATCGGCACTGCTGCGCGCCATTGGCCCGATATGGTCGAGGCTGGCGACAAACGGCTGGCTGCCGTGGCGCGACAGGCGGCCAAAGGTCGGTTTCAGGCCGAGGATGCCGCACAGCGAGGCGGGCACGCGGATCGAGCCGTTGGTGTCGCTGCCGAGGGCGAAGTTCACCAGCCCGGCCGCCACCGCCGCGCCGGAACCGCCGGAGGAACCCCCGGCAATCCGGCTCAGGTCACGCGGGTTACGGGTCGCGCCGTAGTGGCTGTTCTCGGTGGTGAAGCCGTAGGCGTAGGCATCCATGTTCAGCATCCCGGCCAGCAATCCCCCGGCCTGCGCCAGCCGCTGCACGGCGGTGGCGTCCTGCTGCGCCGGGGGGTGTTGGCTGAAGAGGCGGGCACCGGCCAGCGTCACGGCGCCTGCGACATCAAACAGATTTTTTACCGCATAAGGGATGGCAGCCAGCGGCGGCAGAGCAGCCCCGCGCGCGCGCCGGGCATCCACGGCGTCAGCCTCGCGCAACAGGCGATCTTCCGTCACCTGGGTAAAGGCGTTGATCGCCGGGTTCACGCGGGCAATCTTCTCCAGCGTGGCGGCGGCAATCTCACGGGCGGAAACTTCGCCCTGTTGCAGCGCAGTGCGCAACCCGGCAATCGGGCCGGTCAGCAGGGCATTCATGCGCGGTACACCCCCGCGATCTCCAGGCGTTGATCGAGCGGCAGCGCCATCAGCGGTTCTGCCATCGCGGCGATGCGGGTGAACTGCGTCAGCAGTTCCTGACGGCGTGCGTCATCCAGTTCCAGCGCCAGCATCGCTTCCATCTGGTGCAGGTAGGCCGCCCAATCCGGGGCGGGCAGGGTTTGTGTGGTCATTTCTCTCTCCTGAGTCAGAATCCGGCGGCACTGCCGTTGCTGCGCGGGTCAAACGCGCCTTCGAACATCCCATTGGTATGGCGCACAATCGCGCCCGCATGGCCCACCGCTTCGCTGTAGTCCGGCAGCCACTCCACCTCATGCCCGCGCTGTCGCAGGGTTTCTGCGGTGGCCTGATCAAGGCGCCCTTCCAGTTTCAGCGAGTCGGAGCTGTCGCCCCAGGTGCGGCCGAGCAGCCAGCGCGGGGCGCTTATCGCCTGTTGCAGCGGTTTGCCTTGTACCACGTGGCGCACAAACAGCGCCGCCTGCGTCTGCGGCTGGCCGTCGCCGCCCATCGACCCATACACCAGCGTGCGGCCGTCATAGAGCCGCGCCGCCGCCGGGTTCAGGGTGTGGAACGGCTGTTTGCCCGGCACCAGCGCCAGCAGGTGCCCGCTTTCCAGGCTGAACGACGCCCCGCGGTTCTGCCACAACACGCCGCTGCCGGGCAACAGCACGCCGCTGCCGAACTCGTGGTAAATGCTCTGGATAAATGATACCGCCAGCCCGCTGCTGTCCATCACGCCGAGCCACACGGTGTCGCCCGGCCCTTTGCCTTTCCCCCACGGGGCGGCCTGGTGCGGGTCAATCTGAGCGGCCAGGGCATCCAGGTGCGCCGGGTTGAGCAGCGCCTGCGCATCCTGCGTCATCTGGCGAGGGTCGGTGATAAAGCGGTCACGCAGGCCAAACGCCAGTTTGGTGGCCTCGACGATGCCGTGCAGGGTGTCAGCCTCGTTGCTCTGCGCCAGATCCAGCCGGTCGGTTATCCCGAGGATCGCCTGCGACACCAGCCCCTGCGTCGGCGGCGTCAGGTTAAACACCTCACCTTTACTGTGTTGCAGCCGCAGCGGCACCCGGCGTTTCGGGCGGTAGGCGGCCAGATCCTCGCGGGTGACCGGCATCCCGCAGCTCGCCATCTCATCGGCCATCTGATCCGCCAGCGTGCCGCGATAGAAACTCTCCAGCCCCTCTTCGCACAGCAGCGACAGGGTGCGCGCCAGCGCCGGTTGGGTGAAACGGCTGCCGCACAGCGGGATCTCACCGCCGGGCAAAAATACCTCCGCAAAGGCCGGGTAATGCGCCAGCTCAGCGTATTTGCTGCGGGTGGCCGCCTCTTGCGACGCGGTGACCGGCACCCCGTCAGCGGCATAGCGCAGCGCGTCACGCAGCAGCCGGTCCAGCGGCAACTGCTCGCCGCCCAGCTCGCGGCTCACCTGTAACGCCTCATGCCAGCCGCCCACCGTGCCCGCCACCGTCAGCGCCGCGCCGGGGCCACGGTGCGGGATGCACGCCTGCCCGGCGTAACGCTCCGGGGTGGCGAGGCTGCCCGCCGCCCCGCTGGCGTCTATCGCAACCGGATCACCCTGCGGCGGCACAATCAGCCAGAAGCCGTCGCCGCCCAGCCCGTTCATGTGCGGGTAGACCACGGCGATGCTGGCGGCCGCCGCGACCATCGCCTCAATGGCGTTGCCGCCGTCACGCAGCACCGCCAGCGCGCTCTGGCTGGCGAGGTGATGGGGCGTCACGGCCATGCCGAGCGGGGCGCAATTACTGTTTATCATGCCGATTCCTCTGTTTGCCCCGGCAAGGGGCGGATTCACAGGCAGAAATCAAGCAAGAGGCGTTCCACTTTGCCGGGTTGCCTGTTACCTTGCCTGCAACAGCGTGAAACAGAGGTTGCAGGGGAGCGGATGAAACAGATTGATGAACGGCTGCGCAGCCACTATGCCGCGCTGACGCCGCAGGAGCAGCGGGTGGCAGACTTTATTTTCGACCACCCCGACCACCTG
This sequence comes from Chimaeribacter arupi, assembly GCF_002858805.1. GTDB lineage: Bacteria > Pseudomonadota > Gammaproteobacteria > Enterobacterales > Enterobacteriaceae > Chimaeribacter > Chimaeribacter arupi. The sequence goes on along the minus strand of NZ_PJZI01000025.1, from coordinate 67,687 downwards.
ATGAGCCACAACAGCGCCGAGCTGGCGCGGCTCAGTGGGGTCTCCAAGGCCACCGTCAGCCGGTTGTTCCGGCGGCTGGGCTACGCCAGCTACCGCGGGATGCGTGACGAGGTGCGGGCGCTGCGCCAGAGCGGCCTGCCGCTCACCGACAACCGCGACGCGGTGGAGGGTAACACCCTGCTGGCGCGCCACTACAAGCAGGAGATGGCCAACCTGACCCAGTGGGTGCACCAGATCGACGCCGGGCAGTTTGGTGAGGTGATCGCGGCGCTGGCGGCGGCGCAGCGGGTGGTGCTGATTGGCTTTCGCAACAGCTACCCGGTGGCGCTGCACCTGCGCCAGCAGTTGTTGCAGATCCGCCCCGGTGTGCTGCTGGTGCCGCAGCCGGGCCAGACGCTCTCTGAGGAGCTGGTGGATCTCACCCCGGACGATGTGGTGATCTTTGTGGCGTTCCGCCGCCGTCCGCGTGCGGTGCGCACCCTGCTGGCACAGTTGCAGGCGCAGCAGGTGCCGGTGGTGCTGGTGTGCGAACCGCAGGCCGCGTCGCTGTTGCCGCTGGCGCGCTGGCACCTGGCCGCGCCGCTCGACAGCGTCTCCGCCTTTGATGCCTACTCGGCGGCGATGAGCCTGGCCAACCTGCTGAGCAACGCGCTGCTGCACCACCTGCTGGCCAGCGGCCGCCAGCGCATCCATCAGATTGCCGATCTCTACGGTGACCTCGACGAGCTGGAGCAGCGCTGAGCGCCTGTCTCTGCCCCCATACAGTGCGGTTGCACTGATCCCCTGCACCTGATTGATGCGCTGCACGCCCGCCGTGCAGTGCCTCGTCCCTGCCGCCTCCCCACTGATTTTTGCCATTAACCGGGGCGCTGTCGTGAGATAACGCACCGGGTTTCCGCCGGGTGATTCTTGGCACATTCGTTGCAGGATGGCAGGTATAAGAATCTATCGTTTCATCTTTCGCACCCCGGAGATATGCTCATGACATTCAGAAAATCGTTTCTCGCCCTGGCTGGGGCGGCCCTGCTGGTGATGCAGGCATCGGCCGCGCTGGCTGACCAACTGCAACAGATCCAGCAGCGCGGCGTGCTGCGGGTGGCGGTGCCGCAGGACTTCCCGCCGTTCGGCTCGGTCGGCACCGATCTCCAGCCACAGGGGTATGACATCGACATGGCGCACTACCTGGCCGACAAGATGAAACTTAAGTTGCAACTGGTGCCGGTCACCAGTGCCAACCGCGTGCCTTACCTGCAAACCGACAAAGTGGACCTGGTGATCTCCAGCCTGGGTAAAAATGCGGAGCGCGAGAAGGCGATCGCGTTCAGCCGGGCTTACGCGCCGTTCTTCCTCGGCGTGTTCGGCCCGAAAGGCGAGGCCCTGAGCGATGCCAGCCAGCTCGCCGGCCAGAGCATCGGCGTGACGCGCGGCGCGGTAGAGGACATGGTGCTGAGCGGCATGGCGCCGAAAGAGGCGCAGCTCAAACGGTATGAGGACAACAACACCACGCTGTCTGCCTACCTTTCCGGCCAGGTGAAATATGTGGCGACCGGTAACCTGGTGGTGGCGGCCATCGCCCGCCAGAACCCGGCGAAAGCGCCGGTGGCGAAATTCATGCTGAAGGATTCCCCGTGCTACATCGGGCTGCGCAAGGATGAACCGGCGCTGAAGGCCAAAGTGGATGCCTTGATTGGCGAGGCGCTGAAAGACCAGACGCTGAACACGCTGTCGGAAAAATGGCTGAAAGCGCCGTTGCCGGCTGACCTCGGCGCGTAAGGAGCAGACATGACCTACCAGCTCAATTTTCCGGCCCTGTGGCCCTCTCTGCCGGAGCTGCTGGCGGGGCTGCTGACCACCCTCGGGCTGACGGCGCTGGCGACGGTGGGCGGGATTGCCCTCGGCATCTGCGGCGCGGCGATCCGCTGCGGCAACCGGCCGGTGCTGCGCGCCCTCTGGGGCGGGTATGTGGAGGTCATCCGCAATACGCCGTTCGTGGTGCAGCTGTTTTTTATTGTGTTCGGCTTGCCGGGCCTTGGCCTGAAACTCACGGCCGGGGAAGCGGCCCTGCTGGCGATGCTGGTTAACCTGGGCGCTTACAGCACCGAGATTATCCGCGCCGGCATCCAGGCCACGCCGAAAGGGCAGTGGGAAGCCGGGCGGGTGCTTGGGCTGTCGCGCGCGCAAACCTTCCTGCGGGTGGTGTTGCCGCCGTCGCTGAAGCGGATTTATCCGGCGCTGGTGAGCCAGTGCATCATTGTGATGCTCGGCAGTTCGGTGGTGTCGCAGGTGTCATATGAAGAGCTGACCTTCGCCGCCAACCTGATCCAGTCGCGCACCTTTTTAAGTTTTGAAGTCTATCTGGTGACCACGCTGTGCTACCTGCTGCTGTCGATAGTGATGCGGCACGTGCTGATGGCGCTGGGCCGCCGGGTCTTTGGGGGCGTCGCGGCATGATGACATTTACCGACTGGGACATCCTGCGCAACCTGTTGCTGGCGGCGCGCTGGACGCTGTTGCTGTCGCTGGTGGCGTTCCTCGGCGGCACGCTGGTGACGCTGCCGTTGCTGCTGCTGCGCCTGAGCCGCCGCCGCTGGCCGGTGCGGCTGGTGCGCGGTTATGCGGTGCTGTTTCAGGGCACGCCGCTGCTGATGCAGCTCTTTCTGGCCTTCTTCGGCCTCGGCCTGTTCGGCATTGATGTCAGCCCCTGGGCGGCAGCGGCGCTGGCACTGACGCTGTTCACCAGCGCGTTTCTGGTGGATATCTGGTTCGGCAGCATCGATGCCTTGCCGAAAGGGCAGTGGGAGGCGTCGCGCTGCCTCGGCCTCACCTTTGGCCAGACGCTGTGGCGGGTGATTGTGCCGCAGGCCCTGCGCATCGCCATCGCGCCGACGGTGGGCTTTTCGGTGCAGGTGGTCAAGGGCACTGCGCTGGCCTCCATCATCGGTTTCATTGAACTCACCAAGGCGGGCACCATGCTGAATAATGTGACCTATCAGCCGTTTAAAGTCTTTGGGCTGGTGGCGCTGGGCTACTTCCTGATGTGTTACCCGCTGTCGCGTTACAGCCACTACCTGGAGAGGAAATTCCATGCCGCTGATCACCATTAATCAGGTTCAAAAATATTACGGCAAAAACCATGTGCTGAAGGGCGTGGATCTGGATATCGATATGGGCGAGGTGATCTCAATCATCGGCCGCAGCGGCTCCGGCAAAAGTACCCTGTTGCGCTGCATCAACGGGCTGGAGGGGTATCAGGAGGGCAGCATCAAACTGGGCGGCATGACCATCACGGACAAGGAGTCGCAGGCGCGGGAGATCAGCCGCTCCATCGGCATGGTGTTCCAGAACTTTAACCTCTTCCCGCACATGACCGCGCTGGAGAATGTGATGCTGGCACCGCGCCGGGTGCTGGGCAAAAGTGCCGCGGAGTGCCGGGCGCTGGGCGAAGAGATGCTGAACAAAGTCGGGCTGGGCGACCGGATGCACTATGCGCCGGCCAACCTCTCCGGCGGCCAGCAGCAGCGCGTGGCGATTGCCAGGGCGCTGGCGATGAACCCGAAAGTGCTGTTGTGTGACGAGATAACCTCCGCGCTCGACCCGGAACTGGTGGGCGAGGTGCTGAAAGTGCTGGAGCAACTGGCGAAAGAGGGCATGACACTGGTGCTGGTCACGCATGAGATGAACTTCGCCCGCGAAGTGGGTGACCGCGTGATCTTTATGCATCAGGGGAAAGTGTGGGAGCAGGGCGAAAGCCGGGCGCTGTTTGCCCGCCCGCAAACACCGGAACTGCAACAATTTATCGCATCGGTGCGCGGGCTGAAAGAGGCCTGAGGCGCAGCGGTGACCCTGTTTGATGATAATGAAGTAAGGGAGTGAAACATGACCCACTACGGACAACTCAACCCGCCCGCCCGCCTGCTGATGGGGCCGGGGCCGATTAACGCCGACCCGCGCGTGCTGCGGGCGATGGCGAGCCAGCTGGTCGGGCAGTATGACCCGGCGATGACCGGCATGATGAACGAAGTGATGGCGCTCTACCGCGGCATCTACCGCACCGAAAACCGCTGGACACTGCTGGTGGACGGCACCTCCCGCGCCGGGATTGAGGCGGTGCTGCTCTCCGGCATCCGCCCCGGTGACAAAGTGCTGGTGCCGGTATTCGGCCGGTTCGGCCACCTGCTGTGTGAAATCGCCCGCCGCTGCCGCGCCGAGGTGCACACCATTGAGGTGCCGTGGGGCGAGGTGTTTGACCCGCAACAGATTGAGGACGCGATCAACACCGTGAAGCCGCGCTGGTTGCTCACGGTGCAGGGCGACACCTCCACCACCATGCTCCAGCCGCTGGAGCAGCTGGGCGAGATCTGCCGCCGCCATGATGTGCTGTTCTACACCGACGCCACCGCCTCCGTGGCCGGTAACGCGCTGGACACCGACGCCTGGGGGCTGGATGCCGTCTCCGCCGGGTTGCAGAAGTGCCTGGGCGGCCCCTCCGGCAGCTCGCCGGTCACCATCAGCCCGCGTTTCGAGGCGGAAATCCGCCGCCGCAAATGCGTGGAAGAGGGCATCCGCACTGCTGAACACACCGACGGCAGCGAGGAGATGATCTACTCCAACTATTTCGACCTCGGCATGATCATGGATTACTGGGGGCCGGAGCGCCTCAACCACCACACCGAAGCCACCAGTATGCTGTTCGCCGCCCGCGAGTGCGCCCGCGTCATCCTGGAAGAGGGGTTGGACCAGACCATCGCGCGCCACCGGCTGCACGGCGGCGCACTGCTGGCGGGCATCCAGGGCATGGGGCTGGAGGTGTTCGGCGACCAGAACCACCGCATGAACAACGTGCTCGGCGTGATGATCCCGGACGGCATCCACGGCGAGCAGGTGCGCCAGCTGCTGCTCAATGATTTCTCGATTGAGATCGGCACCTCGTTCGGCCCACTGGCCGGCAAAATCTGGCGCATCGGTACCATGGGCTACAACGCCCGCAAAGATTGCGTGATGCAGACCCTGACGGCGCTGGAGGCGGTGCTCAACCGGCTTGGCTTCCGCTCCACCCAGGGCGAGGCGCTTCAGGCTGCCTGGAACCATTACGATCACCACGCCGCCCCGGCAGGAGGCCGCTGATGCCTGCATGTTCCCCCACTGCACCGCCCGCGCTGGCCGCGGAACAGCGCCGCGCCGCCGGGCAGCGCATCATGGCGCGCTGTGCGGCGCTGGCGGAGATCAGTGAAACGCCGGGCGCGCTGACGCGCGTCTACCTCTCGCCGGAGCACCTGCGCGCCAACCAGTGCGTCGCGGCCTGGATGGAAGCGGCCGGGATGCGCGTCTGGCAAGACAGCGTCGGCAACATCTGCGGGCGTTATGAGGCGCACACACCAGGCGCGCCGGCGCTGCTGCTGGGGTCGCACCTCGACACGGTACGCAACGCCGGGCACTACGACGGGATGCTCGGCGTGCTGGCGGCGATTGAGGTGGTGGCTGAGCTGCACCGCACCGGCCGCCGCTTGCCGGTGGCGCTGGAGGTGATCGGCTTTGCCGATGAAGAGGGCACGCGCTTCGGCATCACCCTGCTCGGCAGCCGCGGCCTCACCGGCACCTGGCCGCCGGAGTGGCTTTCGCGCACCGATGCCGACGGCATCAGCGTGGCGCGGGCCTTGCTGGCCGCGGGGCTGGACCCGGCGCGCATCACGGCGGCGGCCCGGCCGCCTGACGCCTTCTGCGGTTACCTGGAGCTGCACATCGAACAGGGGCCGTGCCTCGAAGCCGCTGACCTGCCGCTCGGCGTGGTCACGGCGATCAACGGTGCGCGGCGGCTCAACTGCGTCTTTACCGGCGAGGCGAACCACGCCGGGACGGTGCCGATGGGGCAGCGCAAAGACGCGCTGACGGCGGCGGCGGAGTGGACGCTGGCGGTGGAACGCATCACCACTGAACGCGGGCAGCACCGCGTCGCCACCGTCGGCACCCTGAACTGCCTGCCGGGCGCGGTCAACGTGATCCCCGGCGAAGTGCGGCTGTCACTCGACATCCGCGGCCCGGAAGAGGCGCCGCTGGCGGGCCTGCTTGCTGAACTGCTGGCAGAAGCGGAACAGATCGCCGCCCGGCGCGGGTTGCAGTTCTCCGCCGAGCAATTTTACGCCATGCCCGCCACCGCCTGTGACGCCAGGTTGCAAGCGCACCTCAGCCACAGCGTGGCGGCCGTGCAGGGGCGCAGCCTCAGCTTGCCGAGCGGCGCGGGGCATGACGCCATCGCCGTGGCGGAGTGCTGGCCGGTGGGGATGCTGTTTGTGCGCTGCGATCGCGGCATCAGCCACCACCCGGACGAATCCGTCCACGAGGCCGATGTGGCCGTTGCCGTGGCAGCGTACTTCTCTGCCGTGCTGGCCATCGCCGGGGAACCGGTGCCGGTGTGACGTTTGTGCATTCCGGCACGCGTTTTGCACCGTCCTTTCTGCCGGGCTGCTTCAGGAGTAACGATGAACCTCAATGACTTTAATGCGCTTTCTGCGGAACGCGCGATGGCCCTGCTGCGCCCTTGTGTGGCGATCCCGGCCTGGGCAGAGCAGGTGGTCGCCGGGCGGCCTTACGCCTCGCACACGGCATTACTCGCGGCGGCACAGCGGGCCGCCCAGGGCTGGCAGGCGGCTGACCTGACGCTGGCGCTCAGCGCCCACCCGCGCATCGGCGAGCGCGCCGCCGGGCCGGGTGCGGAAGCGGCGTTTTCCCGCCGTGAGCAGGCGGGCGTGGATGCCGGTGCGCCCACCGCCGCCGCGCTGCGGGCCGGCAACCTGGCCTATGAGCAGCGGTTCGGCCGGGTATTTCTGGTGCGCGCCAAAGGGCGCAGTGCCGAAGAGATGTTGGCGATTCTGCACCAGCGCCTGGCGAACAGCCCGGCGCAGGAGCAGCAGGAGAGCCTGGAACAGTTGCGGCAGATTACGCTGCTGCGCCTTGAGGAGCTGATTACGCCATGACTACCCTTACCACCCACATTCTTGATACCGCGCTCGGCCAACCGGCGGCGGGCGTGGCCGTCTGGCTGGTGCAGATCACCGACGGGCAGGAGCAGGTGATCGCCCGCAGTGAAACCAACCAGGACGGCCGCGTCACTGACCTGACGCCGAAGCCGCTGCCCGGCGGCCATTACCGCCTGTGCGCGGACATCGGCCGCTATTTTGCGCAAAGCGGGCGGGCGTCACTCTATCTTACCGCCATCCTCGACGTGCAGATTGACGCGGCACAGGCGCACTACCACCTGCCGCTGCTTGTCGCCCCTTACGCCTATTCCACTTATCGCGGGAGCTGACCATGAACGACAACATCATTTTAGGGGTAAACCAGTACGGCAAAGCCGAAGTGCGGGTGGTGAAAGTGACCCGCGACAGCGCGCGCCATGAGATTGATGACCTGAACGTCACTTCCCAGTTGCGCGGCGATTTTCGGGCAGTGCATGAAGAGGGCGACAACGCCCACTGCCTGCCGACCGACACCCAGAAAAACACCGTGTACGCCTTTGCCCGCGACGGCATCCGCTCGCCGGAGGATTTCCTGCTGCGCCTCGGCCGCCACTTCACCGGCAACTATGAGGTGGTGAGCGGCGGCCACTGGTCGGCCGAGCAGTATCAGTGGCAGCGCATCCCGGTCAACGGCGCGGGGCATGACCACGCCTTTGTGCGCAGCGGCCAGGAGACGCGCACCGCCTGCGTCACGATAGACGGCAGCCAGACCTGGGTGGTGGCGGGGCTGACCGATCTGGTGGTGATGAAATCCACCGGCTCGGAGTTCCACGGCTTTATGGAAGACCGCTATACCACGCTGAAAGGCGCGACCGACCGCATTCTGGCGACGGCCGTCACCGCCCGCTGGCGCTATAACCGCCTCGACCTCGACTTCAACGAAGTCTACGGCGAGGTGAAACGGCTGCTGCTGGAGACGTTTGCCGCCACCCACTCGCTGGCGCTGCAACAGACGCTGTACGCGATGGGCAAGCGCGTGCTGGAGGCGCACCCGGAGATTGATGAGCTGAAATTCTCGATGCCGAACAAGCACCATTTCACCGTGGATCTTTCGCCGTTTGGCCTGGATAACCCGAATGAAGTCTTCTTCGCCGCTGACCGCCCCTACGGGCTGATTGAGGCCAGCGTACTGCGTGAGAGCAGTTCCCCGGCCGGGAAAGCCTGGGAGAACGTCACCGGCTTCTGTTAATCCGTTACCCTGAGGGCACCGACCATGACACCGACTGCGCCACACGCCCCACGCCGCCCGGAAGATCAGCGGCTGCCGCTGGGCAAAACCTTTGCCTACGGCTTACAGCATATTCTGACCATGTACGGCGGGATCATCGCCCCGCCGCTGATTATCGGCACCGCCGCCGGGCTGGGCACCGCTGACATCGGTATGCTGATCTCCGCTGCCCTGTTTGTCAGCGGGCTGGCGACGCTGTTACAGACGCTGGGGCTGCCGTTTTTCGGCTCGCGCCTGCCGCTGGTGCAGGGCGTCTCGTTTGCCGGGGTGGCGACGATGGTGACCATCGTCAACGGCGGCGGCGGGTTGCCGTCGGTGTTCGGCGCGGTGATGGTGGCGGCGGCGCTCGGCCTGCTGATCACGCCGTTTTTTGCCCAGGTGATCCGCTTCTTTCCGCCGGTGGTGACCGGCACGGTGATCACGGTGATCGGCCTGTCGCTGATGCCGGTGGCCGTGCGCTGGGCGATGGGCGGCCGCGTCAATGCGCCGGACTGGGGGTCGACCGGCAACATCGGGCTGGCGGCCTTTACGCTGGCGGTGGTGCTGCTGCTGAACAAAGTGGGCAACCGGGCGGTGGCACGTATTTCGGTGCTGCTGGCGATGGTCATCGGCACCGTGGCAGCGATGCTGGCCGGGAAAGCCCATTTCAGCGGGCTGGCTTCCGGCGCGCTGCTGGCGCTGCCGCAGCCGTTCGCCTTTGGCTGGCCGACCTTTGAGCTGCCGGCCATCCTCTCGATGCTGCTGATTGTGCTGGTGCTGCTCACCGAGACCACCGCCGGGCTGATGGCAGTAGGGGAGATTGTCGGCTCGCCGGTGGACAGCCGCCGCATCGCCAATGGCCTGCGCGCCGACATGCTGGCCAGTGCGCTGTCGCCGGTGTTCAACTCGTTTCCGCAGAGCAGCTTTGCGCAGAACATCGGGCTGGTGGCGCTGACCGGCATCAAAAGCCGTTTTGTGGTGAGCGCAGGCGGGCTGATTCTGGTGCTGCTGGGGGTAATCCCGGCGCTGGGGGTAATTTTCGCCGCCATTCCGCTGCCGGTGCTGGGCGGGGCGGGCGTGGTGCTGTTTGGCTCGGTGGCGGCCAGCGGCATCCGCACGCTGTCGAAAGTGGATTATAAAGACAACATGAACCTGGTGGTGGTGGCGACGGCGATCGCCTTCGGCATGATCCCGATTGTGATGCCGACTTTCTACGATCGTTTCCCCGGCTGGGTGAACACGTTGCTGCACTCGGGCATCAGCGCGTCCTGCCTGGCCGCGCTGCTGCTCAACCTGTTGTTCAACCCCGTAAGAAGTGCGGATGTGCCGGTGGTGCGCTCGTCGTCAGTGCCGCGTGGCTGATTGCCCGGCTGCGCGCACTCTGCCGCACCTGTTGCAGGAACGCCATCAGCAGCGGCTGCGGGCGTTCACGGCGTGAAGCCAGCTCCGGCCGCCCGGCGACGCCGGTAAAGAACGGGTGATCGGTGAGCGTCACCGCGGCGCACTCGTGGTTGTCCAGGGTGGCCGCCACCTGTAACCCGGCGGCGGCCAGATCCTCCAGCAGCGCCGGGTTAAGCCGGTGGTGCTGGTGAAAACGTAAGGTGAGGGCACTGCCTGCGGCAGCGGCCAGCGCGCTGTGAGGCTGCACCGTGATGCGGTGGTTGCCGAGGCGCGGGGCAGCCAGCGGCAGGGTGCAGGGCATGGGGGCGGCGAAGCACTGCTGCGCCAGTGCCGCTACCATAGCGTGCAGCCCGGTGCCGGTGCCGAGGATCGGCACGTTCTGTTCCAGCGCCCAGTCGGCGGCCTCGGTGCCGATCGCCTCCGTCTCCGGGGAGAAGGCATCCGGCAACACGATGCCGTCTGCGCTGCGCAGCAGCCGCGCGCGCTGGCTGTGGCTGACGCCCGGCGACAAAAACAGCAGTTCAACCGGCATCGCCAGCGCATCGGCGGCATCCCCCAGGGCGGCCATCATCGCCGGGTTGGCGTCGTGGTGCTGATGGGCGGCCCCGGCCAGCGCCACCCGCAGGGTCTGGCCGCTGCGCATTACCGGCTGCGCGACGCTGCCCACCGTCCAGCGGCCGACCTCATCCTGCATCCAGCCGTTGCTGCGCACTTTGCCGCTCTCCCACTCTTCAAGCTGATAGCGCTGGTTCTTTTTCACTACCCGCAAACAGACCACCGCCACGCCGTGCGCCCCGGCATCCGCCATCATTTCCTCCAGGCGCGGCAACAGCGCCGGGTTCACCGGCACCACCAGATCTTCGTTGAGCGCCCGTTCCCGCACCCTTTCCCACGGCGTTTCTGCCCCGGCATCGCGGCCGGTTAACCGCTCGACCCACAGCAACCCGCTGCTGACCCGCTGCCCCTGCGCGGTAATATGCTGCCGCCCGCCGGGGAACCGTTCCTCGTCATGGCTGACCGGCAGATGCAGCAACGGCAGCGCCCGCAGCTCCGCCAGCATCGCCGCCAGCGCGCCATACAGCGCCGGTTCCGGTGTAAGGTGTGCAACAAAGGTAATGGTCATCGGTCTGCCCCCTGTGAAATAAAAAACAGAGAAGGGATGCAAGATTTGTACCGGGGTGAAAATGACGGCGATGGGGTGGCAAAGGACGTGGCAGAGAGGGGAGGGAAAAAAGGTTTCCAGAAAACCGCCCACGTTTCAGCAGGCGGTGAGGCTCAGTCGTGGCGCAGGAAGCTGTCTTGATCCATCCAGGCGGGGAAGGCCTGGCGGTAGGCCTGGAGCGCTTCCAGGGAGAGCGCGGCCTCAATGGTCGCCGGGGTCTCCGGCTCAGCGGAAGCCAGCAGCGCGCCTTGCGGGTCATGGATCACGCTGTCACCGCGGTAGTGCAGGCCGTTGCCGTCAGTGCCTACCCGGTTGCAGCCGGCGACGTAACACTGGTTCTCAATCGCCCGCGCGGCCAGCAGGGTTTGCCAGTGGGCGGCGCGCGCAGCGGGCCAGTTGGCGACGTAGAGCGCCAGATCGTAATCCTGGTGGCAGCGCGACCAGACCGGGAAACGCAGGTCGTAACAGATCTGCGGCAGGATGCGCCAGCCGCGCCACTCGATGATCTCGCGCCGTTTGCCCGCCTGGTAGTGCATATGTTCGTTCGCCATACGGAACAGGTGGCGCTTGTCGTAGCGGTGCACCCGGCCGCCCGGCTCCACCAGCAGGAAACGGTTCACCGCCCCTTCCGGCGTCTTCAGCGCCACACTGCCGCCCACCAACGCGTGGGTCTGTTGCGCCCAGTGGTGCAGCCAGGCGATCACCTCTGCCTCCGGCAGCGCACTCGCGGGGGCCTGCATCGCAAAACCGGTGGTGAACATCTCCGGCAGAATAATCAGATCGCGCCCGTGCAGCGTGCTGAGCAGGGTGTCGAAATGGCGCAGGTTGGCCGCGCCGTCCAGCCACGTCAGCGGCTGTTGCAGTAAGGTCAGGTTCAGAGTTGACACAGGCGCTCCGCGGCGGCGTCCAGCGTGGCATCCTGCTTGGCAAAGCAGAGCCGCACCAGTTTGTGGGGAAAAGCATCGGCGCAGAACACTGACAGCGGGATCGCCGCCACGCCGACATGCTCCGTCAGCCAGCGGCTGAAGGCGACATCATCCAGATCCGAGACAGCGCTGTAGTCCACCAGCAGGAAATAGGTGCCCTCGCACGGCAGTACCTCAAAGCGGCTGGCGGCCAATGCCTGCACCAGCCGGTCACGCTTCGCCCGGTAAAATGCCGGCAGCGTCTGCCAGTGGGCCGGTTCATGGCGCAGCATGTCCGCCAGCGCCAGTTGCACCGGCGTGGTGATGGAGAAGGTCAGGTACTGGTGCACTTTGCGCAGTTCGGCGGTGATCGCCGCCGGGGCGATGCAGTACCCGACGCGCCAGCCGGTCATGTGGTAGGTTTTGCCGAATGAGTAGACCGCCACCGCCCGCTGGCGCAGTTGCGGGTGTGCCAGCACGCTGGCGTGGCCCTGCGCGGTAAAGCAGATGTGCTCATACACTTCGTCACTCAGCACATAGATCTCTCGCTCGCCAATCGCCTGCCACAGCGCCTCGAAGTCTGCGGCCTGCCAGCTGGTGGCGGACGGGTTATGCGGCGTGTTGACGATCACCAGCCGGGTGTTGTCGGTGAGCAAATCAGCAAACTGTGACCAGTCCACGCGGAACGCAGGCGGTTGCAGCGTGAGACGCTTCATCACGCCGCCCGCCAGTTCCACCGCCGGGCCGTAGCTGTCATAGCTCGGATCGAAACAAATCACCTCGTCGCCCCGGCGCACCAGCGCGGTGATGGCGGCATACAGCGCCTCGGTCGCCCCGGCGGTGATCGTCACCCCGGCACCGGCATCCGGCTGCCAGCCGTAGCGCTCCGCGGTTTTATCGGCAATCGCCTCGCGCAGCGCAGCACAGCCGGTCATCGGCGCATACTGGTTCGCGCCCTGTGCCACATGGAACGCCAGCCGCGCTTTCAGGTAGTCGGGGCCGTCATAATCCGGGAAGCCCTGCGACAGGTTGATGGCATTGTGCTGCTGCGCCAGGGCGCTCATCTGGGTGAAAATGGTGGTGCCGAGGGCCGGTAATTTACTTTGCGGGATCAGGGCTGCGCTCATGGTATTGGCCGATACTCAGAAATAGGTGTAACGACAATATAACATCTGGTTGACGTTTGGCAATCAAGACGCTTAGACGGCCAAAGCCGGGAAATCAGGGTAAATAAAGAGGTGTTTCGCGGCGCGATCCTTTTATAATGCGCACCGGCGCCCCCAAACGCCGCCCTCTCTTAAAAACAGGAATGACCGATATGATGAACAACGATGTTTTGCGCAGCATCCGCTACATGCTTGACCTGAGCGATGCCCGCCTCATCGAGATCCTGGCTTCGGCCGGTGAAAGCGCGAGTGTGGAACAGGTGCAAAGCTATCTGAAAAAAGAGGAGGAGGCGGGCCACCAGCCTTGCCCGGACACCGTGATGGCGCACTTCCTGAATGGCCTGATCTTCTTCCGCCGCGGCCGTGATGAGTCGCACCCGGTGCCGGAGATCGAGCTGCCGGTCACCAATAACGTGATCCTGAAAAAGCTGCGCGTGGCGTTCGAGCTGAAAACCACCGACATCCTGGAGATCCTGGCGTCGGTGGATTTCCGCGTCTCGCAGCCGGAAATCGGCGCGATCTTCCGCAAGCCGGGCCACAAGAACTATCGCCCGTGCGGTGACCAGTTTATGCGTTACTTCCTGAAGGGCCTGACGCAGCGCGTGCGCCCGGCCAAAGCGTAACCGCAGCATCAGCGAAAAAAAACGGCACTCCAGGGAGTGCCGTTTTGCTTACTGCGGGAAAAGTTGCTGTGTAATGTCTTTGCCCTAGGCCGCCTCAGGCTGGCGCGGCGTCTGTTTTACTGAGTCCGGCTTTTTGGCTGCCAGTTCCTCTGGGTCGAAATCGTCCACGTTAATCGAACGCAGACGGCTCTCTTCCGCCTGGATTAATATACGCGCCTCGTCGTCATTAATCTTCCCTTCTTTACGTGCCTGGTGTGCCAGCTGATCCAGCCGGGTGAACGGCAGGGTTTTGCCGGCCTCAAGGCAGAGCCGTTTATGGACAACTTCCGCCGCGATGATGTGCTGTAACGCCTCTTCCAGCTGGCCGAACGGGTTATTTTCGCCCGGCGTCAGGTACTGGCCGCGCCCCAGGCGGGAACGGGTGGCGGAAGGCTGTTGCAGCAGTTGTGCCAGCTTGTGGTCAAGGCGATCTGACGGCCCGCGCTGCGCCCGGCCGAGCGGGAACACCACCAGCCGCACCAGCCCGGCCACCAGCCGGTTCGGGAAGTTGCGCAGCAGCTCATCCAGCGCCTGCTCGGCCTGGCGCAGGCAGTCCTGCACGCCCCAGTGCACCAGCGGTAAATCAGCCTGCTGACGCCCTTCGTCCTCGTAACGTTTCAGGGTGGCGGTGGCGAGGAACAGCTGGCTGAGGATGTCGCCGAGCCGCGCCGACATACGTTCACGGCGTTTCAGGCTGCCGCCCAGCACGCCCATCGAGACATCCGCCAGCAGCGCGAGGTTGGCGCTCAGCCGGTTGATCTGCTGGTAATAGCGTGTGGTGGCGTCACGCACCGGTGCACGGCTGGTGCGGCCGTTGGTCAGGCCGAGCCACAGGCTGCGCATTTCGTTGCTGCCGACGTGGCCGAGGTGGCCGAACAGCGCACGGTCGAAGCGTTCCACATTGCGTTCGGCGGCGGCGGCCATCTCTTCCAGCACATACGGGTGGCAGCGGATCGCCCCCTGGCCGAAGATGATCATGCTGCGCGTCAGGATGTTCGCGCCTTCCACGGTGATGGCGATCGGCGCGCCCTGATAGGTGCGGGCAAGGAAGTTACTGCGGCCGAGCATAATGCCTTTGCCGCCGGTGATGTCCATCGCGTCCATTACCGCGCGCTGGCCGCGGTGGGTGCAGTGGTATTTGATGATGGCAGAGAGCACCGCCGGTTTTTCGCCGGCCATGATGCCGGTGGTAATCAGCGTCGCGGCGGCGTCCATCACGTAGGCGTTACCGGCAATGCGCGCCAGCGGCTCCTCGATCCCTTCCATTTTGCCGATCGCCACTTTGAACTGGCGGCGGATGTGGGCATAAGCGCCGGTCGCCAGCGCTACCGATTTCAGGCTGCCGGTGGAGTTGGAGGGCAGGGTGATACCGCGCCCGACTGACAGGCACTCGACCAGCATCCGCCAGCCCTGGCCGGCCATCGCCGGGCCGCCGATGATGGTGTCAATCGGCACAAAGATATTGTTGCCGCGCGTCGGGCCGTTCTGGAACGGCACGTTCAGCGGGAAGTGGCGGCGGCCAATCTCCACGCCCGGCGTGCTGGTCGGGATCAGCGCGCAGGTGATGCCGAGTTCTTCGGTGTCACCCAGCAGGTGTTCCGGGTCAGAGAGTTTGAACGCCAGCCCGAGCACCGTGGCGACCGGGGCCAGCGTGATATAGCGTTTGTTCCAGGTCAGGCGCATCCCCAGCACCTGCTGGCCCTGCCATTCACCCATGCAGACCACGCCGGTGTCCGGGATGGCCCCGGCGTCAGAGCCGGCTTCCGGGCTGGTCAGGGCAAAGCAGGGGATCTCCTGCCCGCGCGCCAGCCGCGGCAGGTAGTGATCTTTCTGCGCGTCGGTGCCGTAGTGTTGCAGCAGTTCGCCGGGGCCGAGGGAGTTCGGCACGCCCACGGTGATTGCCAGAATGCCGGAGACGCCCGCCAGTTTCTGCAACACCCGCGCCTGGGCATAGGCGGAGAATTCCAGCCCGCCATACTCTTTCTTGATGATCATCGCAAAGAAGCGGTGCTCTTTCAGGTAAGCCCACAGCTCCGGCGGCAGGTCAGCCAGCTCGTGGGTGATGGCGAAATCATTCGCCATGCGGCACGCCTCGTTGACCGGGCCGTCCAGGAAGGCCTGCTCTTCCGGCGTCAGCACCGGCTGCGGGTAGTTGTGCAGCTTTTTCCAGTCCGGCGCGCCCTGGAAGATATCGCCTTCCCACCAGGTCGTCCCGGCATCAATCGCCTCTTTTTCCGTGCGGGACATCGCCGGCATCACCTTGCCGAAAATGCGCATCGCCGGGGCGGAGAACAGGGCGCGGCGCAGCGGCAGCAGGTTAAGCGGCAGCAGCACCAGGGCCAGCGGCAGCACCACCCACCACGACCACACCTGGGCCGCGCTGAGCACGGCGGTATACGCCAGCAGCAGCAGGCTGCTGAGCGTCAGGTTGACCTTGTGGTAGAACAGCGCACCCAGCAGCACCAGAAAACCAATAATCGTAAGCACCAGCATATTGAAAGCTCCCTAAGTTGTAGGAGGTCTGACCTGTTGACGATGTATAGGTTGTAGATGATGGCTATTTTTTTAGCAATACGTTTACATGCTAATTACAATCTGGCTCACATTCCCACCGCACCGGTTGCCAAAAAGGCAGGCCGGGCGTGACAACGCTTCTCGCTTATGGGGCAATCCGCTACACTGCACAGCGGAAGAATTTTCATGCCAACGGGCTATCAAGAGGCTGTCATGTACCAGGATTTAATCCGTAACGAACTGAACGAAGCTGCTGAAACTCTGAACAATTTCCTCAGCGATGAGGCCAACCTGGCCGCCATCCAGCAGGCGGCGGTGCTGCTGGCAGACGCCTTCAAAGCGGGCGGCAAGGTGCTCTCCTGCGGTAACGGCGGTTCACACTGTGACGCCATGCACTTCGCCGAGGAACTCACCGGCCGCTACCGTGAAAACCGCCCCGGCTACCCGGCTATCGCCATCTCTGACGTCAGCCACCTCTCTTGCGTCAGCAACGATTTCGGTTACGAATTCGTATTCTCACGCTTTATTGAGGCCGTCGGCCAGCGCGGCGATGTGCTGCTCGGCATCTCCACCTCCGGCAACTCCGGCAATGTGATCAAGGCGATTTCCGCTGCGCGTGCCAAAGGCATGAAAGTGATCACCCTGACCGGCAAAGACGGCGGCCAGATGGACGGCAGCGCGGACGTTGAAATCCGGGTGCCGCACTTCGGTTATGCCGATCGTATCCAGGAGATTCACATCAAAGTGATTCACATCCTGATCATGCTGATTGAAAAAGAGATGAGCAGCCACTGAGTCACAGCGCGCGGGTCGTCAGGGGAGGAGAGAGCCATGTGTGAATTGCTCGGGATGAGCGCCAATGTACCGACCGATATCTGCTTCAGCTTTACCGGCCTGGTACAGCGCGGCGGCGGCACCGGCCCGCATAAAGATGGCTGGGGGATTACCTTTTATGAGGGGCTGGGCTGCCGTACCTTTAAAGACCCGCAGCCCAGCTTTAACTCCCCGATTGCGCGGCTGGTGCAGGAGTACCCGATTAAATCCTGCGCCGTGGTGTCGCACATCCGCCAGGCCAACCGCGGCGAAGTGGCGCTGGAAAACACCCACCCATTTACCCGCGAACTCTGGGGCCGCAACTGGACGTATGCCCATAACGGCCAGCTGACCGGCTACCGCCAGCTGGAAACCGGCCAGCTGCGCCCAATCGGCCAGACGGACAGCGAATATGCGTTTTGCTGGCTGCTGAACCAACTGACGCAGCGCTACCCGCGTACGCCCGGCAACTGGACGGCCGTGTTCCGCTTTATCGCGTCACTGGCCGATCAGCTGCGGCAGAAAGGGGTATTTAATATGCTGTTGTCGGATGGTCGGTTCGTGATGGCGTACTGCTCCACCAACCTGCACTGGATCACCCGCCGTGCGCCGTTCGGCAAAGCCACGTTGCTGGACAGGGATGTCGAGATCGATTTTCAGCAGCAGACCACACCGAATGATGTGGTCACGGTGATTGCCACCCAGCCGCTGACCGGCAATGAAACCTGGCACAAGATTGCGCCAGGTGAGTTCGCCTTATTTCGTTTCGGTGAACGCATACTCTGAAATAGCCTGCGTACCGATGATGGCCGGGTTAAACACATACTGGCCGTTGGCGACGGTCACCGTCGGCGGCAGGTGTTTCTCGCTGAAGTAGCGGTAGCCTGGTTGCAGGCCGCGCCAGAAGGCGAAATAAGAGGACATGCGGTGGCGCTGGAGGTTGGCGTCCGTCATGCGGAACGGATAGATGGCGATATCCACTTTCACCTGCCCATTGCGCAGCGCCGCCTGCACATAGGTGAAGATCTCATCCATATAGGCGTTGGTCATCGCGTAACAGCCGATGGACTTGCACTCCCCGTGAATCATCAAATAATTACCGGAATAGCCCTGCGCGCGGTCATAGGCGTTCGGGTAACCGATATTAATGGCACGGTAGAAGCGGCTGTTGGGTTTCAGGTTACGGATATCGACGCTGTAAAACCCTTCCGGGCTTTTGAAATCCCCTTCACGCCGTTTCGGGCCGAGGCCGCCGGAGAAATTGCAGATACGGTACGCGCCCAGCAAGCGGAACTCATTCCCCATCTTGCCGTATAACTCCAGGGTGCGTTCTTCTTTAAAGATTTGAATATAGATCGGTGTACCCAATAATTGCTGTTTAATATTTTGGCTAACCGGTACCTGCTCACTGGCGGAGCTGGGGGCGGCTACCCAAGGCAAACAGAGAAACATCGCAAGCATCAGCGCGATTTTGCCCATTGTCATTCCTGCTTATTATTAATAACTGTCGTTGCCTGCGGGCGAGCGCCCCGGCGTATGCCCTTGCTGCCCCGGTGCGGGGCTGACTCATAGTAAAGCTGATTAATTATTTAGCAATGGGGGTAAAACGATATTTTTTGGAAGCCATATCGCTGAATAAGAAAAAAGACGGGGCTGAACAGCCGCCGTCTTCCTGATGAAAGGCGCACCGGCGGGGAATTAATGGGCGGCGGCGGCAAATTGCGACGGGGCATCCACCAGCACACCATCCGCACCCAGCTCAATGGCTTGCTGCAATGCCTGCGGGCTGTTTACGCCGAACAACACAATATGCGCCTTGCCGCGGCTGCGGAAGCAGTCTACGGCTTCTTTATCCCAGACCAGCGTGGCGGCGGAACGCGCTTCGCCGAGCGTATATTTCTCCACCACCTCCACCTTGCGTTGCAGCTCCAGTCCGTACCAGCGGTCGGCGGCTGACGCCTCCAGCGTGCACTGGTGCGCCATGGTGATGTTCGCCAGTACGGTGCGCGTCAGGTCGCGGCTTTCAAAGCGCGGCACCTCCGGCGGCAGGGCGGCCAGGTAGCGGCTGTCAGTGCTGTAAACCCGGATGCGCGCCAGGCTGTGGGTGTCCCGCAGTACCTTCGCCAGCGCGGCGGCCATCACCTCCGGCGCGGCGTCGGGGCTTTTGATGTCGAGGTAAAAGGTGACATCCGGGAAGCGCGTCAGCACCCCGGCCAGTGTGGGGATGGCGACCTGTTTGCCGCGCCACGGGTGCTGGTCGCCGCTGCCGAACGCCCAGCCGGCGTCGGTGTTTACCAGCTCGGCCGCGGTATACGCAGAGACTGGGCCTTTGCGCGGTGTCAGCGCGCTTAAGTCCGACGGGCGGTAGAGTACCGGCATGCCGTCTTTGCTGAGCTGCACGGTGACCCAGACGGCATCCGCGCCATTTTTCAGCGCCAGGCCGATGGCGGGCAGGGTGTTTTCCGGCGCATCGCCGGTGCCGCCGCGGTGGGCGATAATCTGCGGGGCGGCCCACGCCGGGGCGCTGCCGAGTAACAGCGAGGCTGCGATCACAAACGTTTTGCTGATTGACATCATTTCATCCTTAAAAGCGCAGAGGGAAAAACATACCGCTGTTGAGTAGCACGGCAGGCCGCCCGCGAAAAGTAACGATGGCTACATAACATATTCATTTACAGTGACATATCCATGACACCGCGCGGCTTGAGCCATCACCGCCTCCGCCTGTATACTTATACAGGGTCGGGAGGCCGGAACCGGGGGAGAAGGTGCGCAAAATCATACATGTCGATATGGACTGCTTTTACGCGGCGGTGGAGATGCGTGACGACCCGCGCCTGCGCGACATCCCGATCGCCATCGGCGGCAGCTCAGACCGGCGCGGGGTGATCAGCACCGCCAACTATCCGGCACGCAAATATGGCGTGCGCAGCGCGATGTCCACGGCGATGGCGCTGAAACTCTGCCCGCAACTGACCGTGATCCCCGGCCGGATGGCGGCCTATAAAGAGGCCTCGCTCCATATCCGCGACATCTTTGCCCGCTACACGCCGCTGATTGAACCGCTGTCACTGGATGAAGCCTATCTGGATGTCTCCGACACCCCGCAATGCAGCGGCTCGGCCACGCTGATTGCCCGTGAGATCCGCCAGGCGATCTGGGACGAGCTGCAACTCACCGCCTCGGCCGGGGTCGCGCCGGTGAAATTCCTGGCGAAAATCGCCTCTGACCTCAACAAGCCCAACGGCCAGTTTGTGATCCCGCCCAGCGGCGTGGCGGCGTTTTTGCAGGATCTGCCGCTGAGCAAAATCCCCGGCGTCGGCAAGGTCACGGCGGCCAGGCTTGAGGAGCTGGGGCTGCTGACCTGTGCCGATGTGCAGCGTTATGACCTGGCTGACCTGCTCAAGCGCTTCGGCAAGTTTGGCCATGCCATCTGGGAGCGCAGCCACGGCATTGATGAGCGGGATGTTTCCGCTGACCGGCTGCGCAAATCCGTGGGTGTGGAAACCACGCTGGCGAATGACATCAGCGACTGGGACGACTGCGCGGCGCTGATTACTGACCGGCTCTACCCGGAGCTGGAGGCGCGGCTGCGGCGGGTGCGGCCGGATTTGCAGATTGCGCGGCAGGGGGTGAAGCTGAAATTCCAGGATTTCCAGCAGACCACCCAGGAACACGTCTGGCCGGAATTGAACCTGCCGGATCTGCTGGCGGTGGCGCGCCAGGCGTGGGATCAGCGCCGCGCCGGGCGCAGTGTACGGCTGGTGGGGCTGCATGTGACGCTGCTCGACCCGCAACTGGAGCGCCAGTTGCTGTTGCCGTGGGATTGACGGCTACCCTGGGATCCGGCCAATAAAAAAGCGACGCCGGGGCGTCGCTTTTTGCAGAAGTGAAAGCAGAAGTGAAAGCGGGATTACGCTTTCTCAGGGATCGCCTTCAGCAGCGCGGTGAGCAGTTGCCAGTAGAGGCCGACGCTCTCAATGTGCACCTGCTCGTCCGGGGAGTGCGGGCCGGTGATGGTTGGCCCGATGGAGACCATGTCCATCTCCGGGTACGGCTTTTTGAACAGGCCGCATTCCAGCCCGGCGTGGATCACCATAATGTTCGGGGTTTTGCCGAACAGTGACTGGTAGGTTTCACGCACCAGGCCCATCACCGGGGAGTGCGGGTCCGGCTGCCAGCCAGGGTAGCCGCCTTTCGGCGTGGTGGTGGCGTTCGCCAGTTGGCCGAGGGCGGTCAGCATGTCGACCACGTACTCTTTACCGCTGTCGATCAGCGAGCGGATCAGGCAGTTAATGTGGGCCTCGTCCGCCGTCATCGTCACCACACCGACGTTCAGCGAGGTTTCCACCACGCCCGGCACCGCGTCACTCATGCGGATCACGCCGTTCGGCATGGCGTTCAGCAGCGCCAGCAGGCGGGCCTGGCAGTCGGTGGTGAGTGCCGGCGTGCTGTTTTCCGCCGGGGTGACCAGCACCGCCAGCTTCTTCTCTTTGGCCGCCAGCTCGTTTTGCAGCGTGGTCTGGTAATCCTCCACCAGCGTTTTCAGTGCATCGACGTTAGCCGACGGCACCGCCAGCGTGGCCGAGGCTTCACGCGGGATGGCGTTGCGCAGGGTGCCGCCGTTTAAATCGAGCACGCGCAGGCCGAGCGGGGCCGCGTGCTCAAACAGGAAACGCACCAGCAGCTTGTTGGCGTTGCCGAGGCCGTGGTGGATGTCTGCGCCGGAGTGGCCGCCTTTCAGCCCTTTCACCACCAGCGACAGCGTGGTGTAACCACCGGCCAGCGTCTCGCGCTGCAATGGCAGGGTGGTGGAGACGTCGATGCCGCCTGCGCAGCCCATGTAGATCTCACCCTCTTCCTCGGAATCGGTGTTGATCAGGATCTCGCCCTGTAACCAGTCCGGCTGGAGGCCGAAGGCACCGTCCATGCCGGTCTCTTCAGTCATGGTCAGCAGCACTTCCAGCGGGCCGTGCGCCACGCTCTCGTCAGCCAGCACCGCCAGCGCGGACGCCATGCCGATGCCGTTGTCCGCACCCAGCGTGGTGCCGCGCGCTTTTACCCACTCGCCATCCACATACGGCTGGATCGGGTCTTTGGTGAAGTCATGCACGGTGTCGTTGTTTTTCTGCGGCACCATGTCGAGGTGCGCCTGGAGCACCACCGGTTTA
This sequence comes from Chimaeribacter arupi, assembly GCF_002858805.1. Lineage (GTDB taxonomy): Bacteria > Pseudomonadota > Gammaproteobacteria > Enterobacterales > Enterobacteriaceae > Chimaeribacter > Chimaeribacter arupi. The sequence goes on along the minus strand of NZ_PJZI01000025.1, from coordinate 45,673 downwards.
CGGTTTTCCATGCCTGGTTTGGCCGGTTTGCGCAGCAAAATATTGCCGACCTGATCGCGCTCAGCGTGGATCCCTTTCTCAGCGGCCCAGGCCATGATGTGTTGGGCCAGCGCTTCTTCATGGAAAGAAGGGTGCGGAATCGAGCAGATCTTGGCGAAAATGTCCCACAACGGCTGTGGCGAGAGTTGCGACAGTTCAGACACAATGAGTCTCCTGTGGCAGCACCTCCGGCCCGGTGCCGGCCCCGGTGAATGCACGGGCAGGCGCGGAAAAGGTGGGATGCTGCAAATGGTTAGGTGGATAATGCGCCGCCAGAAACCCCTGGCGTGGACCTGAGAGAATATCACTTTCTCCTGCGGGGTGCGCGTGGCGGGCCGGGAAAAAAGCGGGCGCTTTCACCGATTGTTACTGGTTTTTATCCGGCTGCCTCTCTATAATCTCGCGCAACCTTTTCCCCCCTGAATACTTTTAAGCCAATTTATTGCTGGCTGGGACACGATTTTATGAGCGAAAAATACGTCGTTACTTGGGACATGTTGCAAATGCAGGCCCGTAAACTGGCACACCGCCTGCTTCCGGCCGACCAATGGCAGGGCATCATCGCGGTGAGCCGCGGCGGCCTGGTGCCGGCGGCGCTGCTGGCGCGTGAACTGGGTATCCGCCATGTTGATACCGTGTGCATCTCCAGCTACGACCACGACAACCAGCGCGACCTGAAAGTGCTCAAGCGCGCAGAAGGCGACGGTGAAGGCTTCATCGTCATCGACGATCTGGTCGACACCGGCGGCACCGCCCGCGCGATCCGCGAGATGTACCCGAAAGCGCATTTCGTCACCATCTTCGCCAAACCGGCCGGTCAGCCGCTGGTGGATGACTACGTGGTCGACATCCCGCAGGATACCTGGATTGAACAGCCGTGGGACATGGCCGTGACCTTCGTTGAGCCGATCGGCGGCCGCTAAGCCCCGTCTGTGATGCGTTCCTTTGCCCGGCTTATGCCGGGCATTGTTTTTTCCGGCGGGCCGGTTTTTATCACCGCCACCGTCCTCCACCTGCACCAATATTGACCCTGTCCGCTCCCTCTTCCGCGTTATTTGGTACACTCTCACGATAATGTCCGGCCGCATCCGCGCCCGCCCACTGCATCATGGAGGCTGTACATGTCCCAAGCCAATCTGTCGGAAATCCTGTTCAAACCCCGTTTCAAGCACCCGGAAACCTCCACGCTGGTCAAGCGTGCGCACCATCACCCGGCGCTGGCCACCGAGTCCGCCCTGGAAGGGCAGGCGACCCGCCACTGGTACCGGATGATCAACCGCCTGATGTGGATCTGGCGCGGCGTGGACGCGCTGGAGATGCAGGAGGTGCTGGCGCGCATCGCCGCCTCGACGGCTGAGCGCACCGACGAGGCGCTGCTCGACACCGTGGTCGGCTACCGCAACGGCAACTGGATCTATGAGTGGTCGCACCAGGCGATGCTCTGGCAGCAAAAAGCGCTGGAGAGCACCGACCCGGCGGCACGCGGTGAATACTGGCTGATGGCCGCCAACCTCTACAGCATCGCGGCGTATCCGCACCTGAAAGGGGATGAGCTGGCTGACCAGGCCGAAGTGCTGTCGAACCGCGCCTACGAAGAGGCGTCACAGCATTTGCCCTATCAGCTGAAAGAGCTTGAGTTCCCGATCCCCGGTGGCGCGCCCATCAGCGGCTTCCTGCATATGCCGCACGAGGGCAGCGCGCCGTACCCCACGGTGCTGATCTGCGGCGGGCTGGACATGATGCAGAGCGACCACTACCGCCTGTTCCGTGACTACTTCGCCCCGCGCGGCATGGCGATGCTCACCATCGACATGCCCTCCATCGGCTTCTCCTCACGCTGGAAACTCACCCAGGACACCAGCTTTTTGCACCAACAGGTGCTGGCGCAGCTCCCGACCGTGCCGTGGGTAGACCACACCCGCGTGTCGCTGCTCGGCTTCCGCTTCGGGGCCAACGTGGCGGTGCGGCTGGCCTACCTGGAGCCGAAACGGCTGCGCGCCGTGGCCTGCCTCGGGCCGATTGTGCATAACCTGATGTGCAACAGCGCCACGCAGGAGGCGGTACCGGACATGTATATGGACGTGCTGGCCAGCCGCCTCGGCATGAGCACCGCCTCAGACGCCGCGTTGCGGGTGGAGCTGAACCGCTACTCGCTGAAAACCCAGGGGCTGCTCGGCCGCCGCTGCCCGACGCCGATGTTCTCCGGCTACTGGCCGAATGAGCCGTTCAGCCCGAAAGAGGAATCGCGGCTGATCGTCTCCTCGTCCAGTGACGGCAAACTGCTGGAGATCGGCAAAAAGCCGGTGTATCGCGGTTTCCATCAGGCGATGGAAGAGATGAGTGCCTGGCTGAAGGGTAAAATGCGTTAATAGAGTTGCTATTTTTGATTGGTTTGTTAAAAAGGATCGTCGCCATAAGGAGGTAGAAAATGACATTACCAAGCGGACATCCTAAAAGCCGGTTAATGAAGCGTTTCGCGGCATTGGGGCCTTATCTGCGGGAAGGAAAATGCCGGGACGATCAGTTCTTTTTTGATTGCCTGGCAGTGTGTGTCAACGTCAAGCCCGCGCCGGAAAAACGTGAGTTCTGGGGCTGGTGGATTGAACTCCAGGCCGAGGCCACGCGTTTTACCTACGTTTACCAGTTTGGCTTGTTTGACAAAGAGGGCGTCTGGAAAGCCCAGAAGATTAAAGATCCGGAAGTGCAGGAGAAACTGGAAACCACGTTACGCGACTTCCACCAACGTCTGGCTGCCATGCTGAACGAGATGGAACTGCCGCTGGCGCCAGCCGACCACTTTGCGGATGAGCCGGTAAAACTCAGCGCCTGATGCGGCCCGCCCCCCGGGCGCTTTCCCCCTGATTTCCTTTAATTTCGCGCTGTGCCTGTTGGCATGGCGCGTCTCTCCTGTTACAAAGATCGGTGTGACGGTCTTCTCAGACTTCTTTATCCTTTCCCTTTTCAGACGCAACGGCAGACTAATTATGAGTGGCAGCCAGACTTTGGTTGTAAAACTGGGCACCAGCGTGCTCACCGGCGGATCGCGCCGCCTGAACCGTGCCCACATTGTGGAACTGGTGCGCCAGTGCGCCCAGCAACACGCGGCGGGTCACCGCATCATCATTGTCACCTCCGGGGCGATCGCCGCCGGGCGCGAGCACCTGGGCTACCCTGAACTGCCCGCCACCATCGCCTCCAAGCAGCTGCTGGCGGCCGTCGGGCAGAGCCGCCTGATCCAGCTCTGGGAGCAACTCTTCTCGATTTACGGCATCCACATCGGGCAGATGCTGCTGACGCGTGCGGATCTGGAAGACAGGGAGCGTTTCCTCAACGCCCGTGACACGATGCGCGCCCTGCTGGACAACCACATTGTGCCGGTGATCAACGAGAACGACGCGGTCGCCACCGCGGAGATCAAAGTCGGCGATAACGACAACCTGTCGGCGCTGGCGGCGATCCTCGGCGGGGCCGACAAACTGCTGCTGCTGACCGACCAGCCGGGGCTGTTCACCGCTGACCCGCGCAAAAACCCGGAAGCGGAGCTGATCCGCGAAGTCACCGGCATTGATGACGCGCTGCGCGGCATCGCCGGGGACAGCGTCTCCGGCCTCGGCACCGGCGGCATGGCCACCAAACTCCAGGCTGCGGACGTCGCCTGCCGCGCGGGCATTGATGTGATCATCGCTGCCGGCAGCCGCCCGGATGTGATCGGCGACGTGATCAACGGCACCTCGGTCGGCACCCGTTTCCACGCGCTCGAAACGCCGCTGGAAAACCGTAAACGCTGGATCTTCGGCGCACCGCCGGCCGGTGAAGTCACCATTGATGACGGGGCCGTCGCCGCGATGCTGGAGCGCGGCAGCTCGCTGCTGCCAAAAGGCATCAAGGAAGTCAAAGGCGACTTCTCGCGCGGCGAGGTGATCCGCATCCGCAACCTGGCGGGGCGCGACCTGGCCCACGGGGTCAGCCGCTATAATAGTGATGCGATGCGCATGATCGCCGGGTATCACTCACAACAGATCAACGATATCCTCGGTTATGAGTACGGCCCGGTGGCTGTGCACCGCGACGATATGATTGTCAGTTAAGGAGCTGCCATGCTGGAGTCTATGGGTAAGGCCGCGAAACAGGCCTCTTACCAGTTGTCCGTGCTGAGCACGGCGAAAAAAAACCAGGCGCTGTTGGTGATTGCCGACATGCTGGAAGCCGAGAGCGAGATTATCCTCAGCGCCAACGAACAGGATGTGGCCGCCGCGCGCGCGGCCGGGATGAGCGAGGCGCTGCTTGATCGCCTGCTGCTGACCCCGGCCCGGCTGGCGGCGATTGCCAACGACGTGCGTCAGGTCAGTAAATTGCACGACCCGGTGGGCCATGTGATTGACGGCAGCCTGCTGGACAACGGCCTGAAGCTGGAGCGCCGCCGGGTGCCGCTGGGCGTGATTGGCGTGATCTACGAGGCGCGCCCGAACGTGACCATTGATGTCGCGACCCTGTGCCTGAAGACCGGCAACGCGGTGATCCTGCGCGGCGGTAAAGAGACGCACCTCACCAACCAGGCGACGGTCAGCGTGATCCAGCGGGCGCTGGAGCGCTGCGGCCTGCCGGGCGCGGCGGTGCAGGCGATTGAGAACCCCGATCGCGCGCTGGTGAACGAGCTGCTGCGCCTCGACCGTTACGTTGACATGCTGATCCCCCGCGGCGGCGCGTCGCTGCACAAGCTGTGCCGCGAGCACTCGACCATTCCGGTCATCACCGGCGGCATCGGCGTGTGCCATATGTTCGCTGATGAGAGCATCGATTTCGGCAAAGCGCTGACGGTGATTGAGAGCGCCAAGGTGCAGCGCCCAAGCGCCTGCAACAGCCTGGAGACGCTGCTGGTGCACCGTGCGATTGCTGACACCTTCCTGCCGGCGCTGAGCCGCAAGATGGCCGACGCCGGTGTGACGCTGCACGCCTCTGAGGACGCGCTGCCGCTGCTGCAAGACGGCCCGGCGCAAGTGGTGCCGGTGAAGCCGCAGGATTACGAAGATGAGTGGCTGTCGAACGACCTGAACGTCACGCTGGTGGATGACCTGGATGCGGCGGTGGAGCACATCCGCACCTACGGCACCGCGCACTCTGACGCGATTTTGACGCGTTCGCTGACCAACGCCGAACGCTTCGTGCGCGAAGTAGACTCTTCCGCGGTCTACGTGAACGCCAGCACCCGCTTCACCGACGGCGGCCAGTTCGGCCTCGGCGCGGAAGTGGCAGTCAGCACCCAGAAGCTTCACGCCCGCGGCCCGATGGGGCTGGAAGCGCTCACCACCTACAAATGGATCGGCTACGGCGACGATTTAGTCCGCGCCTGACCCTGACCCCCGCACCAAATGGTGCGGGGGATTTTCGCGTAACCTGCCACCACTTTCATTCAGCTTATCAATGGCAAAGCCGCAATCTACAAGTCTGACAGGGCAGGGCGCTGATAAAATCAGCAGACGACCAAACGCCTCTTGACTTGCCGCGCAGTTTTCAATAATTTGTCACCCCGTAGTTCCCCGGCAGTTCCCTCCCAAGCCGATATAGCTCAGTTGGTAGAGCAGCGCATTCGTAATGCGAAGGTCGTAGGTTCGACTCCTATTATCGGCACCATTAAAATCAATAAGTTATATTTTTAACTGCTATTATCTCTTCATCAGAGATAAGGCAGCATCTCTCCATTAGGGACAGTTGCTCTTACAAATTTTTAAATTAAAAAATAAAATAAGGAAGAACTCAAAAACGCAGCGCTTCATAAGAAATATTAATATAAAATTCTAAAGGATTTTTTAAATAGGCTATGCTATTTTTATTTTTGACATAAGATTAATTTCATTCTGAAAGGATATGCAAATGGCTAGTAAAGCTAATCTTGTTAATCTAGATGCGATGATAAAAAGAGCAGATTTTGCTTCTAAATACGATGAGGATACTACATTTGATACAATTCACAATATCTCTATTAGAGATCTAAATGATTTCACTACCATCTTAAGAAAACCTGATTTTCAGCGTGAAACAAACCATTGGTCTCCAAGCCAAGTAGCTTCACTGCTTGAAAGCTTTGTATCTGGAGATTTAATTCCATCAGTTATTTTATGGAAATCTAGCTCATTTTTATTCGTCATTGATGGTGGGCATAGGTTGAGCGTCTTGAGAGCTTGGGTTGAAGATGATTATGGAGATGGTCTTGTTTCTTTAAAATACTTTGGCGGAGAAATATCTAACGAACAAAAAATTATTGCTGATAAAACTAGAAAGTTAGTGAACTCAAAAGTTGGGAGTTGGGCTGATTTCAATAAAAAGAAAAATGATGATGAGATTTCTGATGTTGAAAGATCAAAAATATCTACGATCCTAACAAGAGGTCTTTCTATCCAATGGGTAAAAGGAGATGCAGACAAGGCAGAAACTTCTTTTTTTAATATTAATATGAAAGGCACCCCTCTTGATGACGTAGAAGAATTATTGCTCAAAAGTAGGAAAAAACCAACGTCAATTGCATCACGAGCAGTAATAAGAGCAGGGAAAGGACATAAGTATTGGTCATCTTTTAGTGCAAATAATGCAGACAAAATAGAAAAAGCAGCATCTGAATTGCATTCAACATTATTTGATCCAGATTTAAAAACTCCTGTAAAAACTCTTGATCTTCCTCTTGGAGGTTCTAGAGGCGTTAGGGTAGCGTTACAAATATTAATAGACTTTATTTTAATCGCAAATAGGGATATAGAGGGTAATCCTAAAAGTATTTATGATCAGGAAGATGATGAATCTGGAGATCTTACTGTTTCTGTATTGAAACAAGCAACAAAGTTAGCAAATCGTATTACAGGTAATGATAACGGGAGCCTAGGGTTACATCCTGCTGTGTATTTTTATGGGCCTACAGGTCGTCACTCTGGACCCATGTTTATGGGTACAGTTAGCTTAATAGCTAAAAAATTAGCGCATAACGACAAGGAATTTTTTAGAAAATTCACCAGCATAAGAAAAGAGTTAGAAGATATTTTAATTTATAATAAAGATCTAATAGCCACTATAATTCAAAAGCATGTGAGCGGGAAGCGAATTAGCATATATTCTCATTTGTTAGAAGTTATGATTGACAAGCTAAATAAAAGGGATGTGATTAACGAGAATACATTAATTGAAGAGTCAGGGTTAAAAGGTAAAGTTATTTCTGGAAGTTCGCAATCACTGAATAAATCATTTTCAGATGATAGTAAAAGCCAAATATTTATATCTTCGGCTTTAAAGTCTTCAATGAAATGTCCTATTTGTAACGGGCATTTAGACCCAGTAAAATCAGTCTCATATGATCACGTAATAAGAGTTGAAAATGGAGGGGTTGGAAATGTTGAAAATGGCCAGCTAACACACCCATACTGCAATATGTCTATCAAGAATTAACAAGAACCCAGCAATTAATTGCTGGGGTTGTATTTTGTTATAAATTAACAAGTGAGAATTTTTATGCCAATAATTATTAGGGTTTTCCCTTGTGTTTTTTACATTTTATAAGAAAATGCATGTGCGTTTTTTTAAAATTTTGCTTTTTATTAATGTTTTAATTTATCATGGAATTAATGTGTTGTTTATAGAGTATGTTTTAAACATTTAAATTCCTTTTAATACCCATTCCCCCCCACCCCCCCACCTGCTATCATTCCCGCCGCTGCGGCACATCCGCAGCCGGGCGTGAGAACCCGAGCGACTTCAGGGCGACCCCTTATTTGGGGTTGCGGCCTTGGCACATCTATTACACGGCTTTCGCAGTGTTTCAATGGTGGCTCAGGCGGGGCAGCCTTCGGGCTGGCCGGTGTCCTTGAAGGCCGGTTTCTCACCCCCGTCTGGGCTACCACCCAAGAGCGTGAGAACTCCGGTGGTGGCTTTACTCATCACTTCAAGGAGCTTTTATATGGATAGCCAATCTCCACACGTGGTCTCTGAACTCTCTTCACTCAACGCCTATACCCTCCACACCCTAACCGAACACTGCCGCCTGTTGGCCTTCTCCCTGGTGAGTCTCGATGCCTCGCCAGCCAGTGAGGATCTCTGTGCGATGTTGCTGGCTGAACTGAACGCGCTGGATGCCGCGCTCGATCGGCCATTCGACCCGCCCGCGTCGCCTTATCCTTTTGATGAACATCTTTATGACGACCGCCCGCTGACGGCCTCGGAGCTGGCGGAGCAGTGCCGGGCGCTGGCGCACGCGATGTTGCAGGTGAGTGAGCCGTGGGTGAGGGCCTCATTGGGCTTTGTGCTGTGGGAGCGGGTTAACGCCCTGCGATTGGTGCTGTAACGGCGTAAAAACAGGGCGGTGAATGAAGCCGCCCCATTAGTACGGCCTCAATAGATCAAATTACTTATAAATTTCTGCCACGCCGTGCAGCCGGTTATTACCGGAGGCTGAAAGTATTTTGTAAGAGGTTGCCCCTTTCTCATCCGCCTTGGCAGAAAGTTCTTCCGAGAGTTCATCAAGGTTATAAGCATTGCTTACGGAGATGACGCCGATCTTCTCTTTCCCTTCTGCCTGATCAATATGCTGTGCAGCAGAGGCGGCATTGACGGAAATAAGCCCCATGAGCAGGGTAATAACAAGTGATGCTTTCATGTTGTTTCCTTTTTAGACAAATAACGGTATCAGAATGTTTACCATGAGGGTGCTCTATGGCTTTAAAGAGGAATATACGCACCCAACCTGTCATGAGACTGACGGGGATATGACAAAATTGTCACTGTGGCTGCATTGACTTAAAGGCTCCAGAAAATGCGGCTGCGGGTATGGGAGCTGTTGCAGATCGGGGAAATATGGGCGAGGGCATCACTGGGCTTTGTGCTGTGGGAACAAATTCACGCCCTGCGGGAAGCGGTGTCACCGCATCAAACCGGGCGGCCTGCATGGCACCGGCGTTCCACTTTATGCGACAGAGCAAGTCGGGAAAGGGCGCTACCGCAGGCTGAGGAGACGTGCCAGTATCCGAATCAGGTGGTGCCGGAGGCCGCACGGGCCTTACCGCACCAGTCTTACTCACCACGGTAACAGAGGATGCATGCATGACCTTTCGCAACGGCCTTACTTCGCTTCTTCGCCCTGAAGACTCCGTACTGGTGCTGATCGATCACCAGCCTTACCAGCTCACCAACCTCAACAGCCACGATCCCCACCTGGTGGTCAATAACGCCACCGCCCTGGCAAAAGCCGCTAAAATCTTTGGGGTGCCGACCATCCTGACCAGCGTGATTGCCGAACGCGGCGGCCTTATTTTCCCGCAAATTACCGATGTTTTCCCTGATCAGGAGGTGATAGACCGGACGTTTATCAACACCTGGGAAGATCCCAAGGTCGTCGATGTGGTTAAGGCGACCGGCCGCAAACAGCTGATCATCGCCGGGCTGTGGACCGAAATCTGTGTCGCGATGCCCGCCATCCAGGCCGCAGGCGAGGGCTGGGATGTTACCGTCATCACCGATGCCTCGGGCGCGGTGTCCGTCGAGGCGCATCAGGTGGCGATACAGCGCATGATCGCCGCCGGCATCAATATGATGACCTGGATGGCGCTGGCGGCGGAGTGGCAGCGTGATTGGGCCAGGGCGGAGAGCGCCGCTGAGTTGAATAAGGTCATCATCCAGCACGCGGCAGGCAGCGGTATCGCCTACCTATGGGAGCAGCAGTTGCTCAACACTCCGGCACCGGGTAACGCCCGCTGACAACCAAAGGCCGGTGCGCAACACCGGCCTCTTTTTCGTCGCCCACCTCCCGCCCTGAATACCACCTCCTCTCCGGCCAGGCCCTTTCCCCGGCACGGCAAAAACGCTTAAAAAATGGACACCCCTGTGCCGGCTGGTAATAATGAAGCCCGGCGGTTTTGCGTACCAGGGGGAAACGCGTGGATATTGAGGATCTGCTTACCTTTGTGGAAGTCGCGAATGCAGGCGGGATCTCGCCTGCCGCCCGCCGGCTTAATGTCTCCAAATCCATCATCAGCCGACGGCTCGCCCGGCTTGAAGCGGATCTCGGCGTCCAGTTGCTGGCCCGCACCACCCGGGGCGCCGCGCTCACGGAAGCGGGGAGCACGTTCCGGGAACATGCCGCCAAAGCGTGCGCCGAGATTGAAGCGGCAAGGGAAACCCTTCAGCCGGACGGCGAACTTCGTGGCCGTTTGCGGGTGGCCGCCTCGCTCTCTTTCGGGCCTGCGCACTTCGCCCCCGTGCTGGCGAGAATGGCGCTGGACCACCCGCGCCTCCATATCCATCTCTCTTTTAGCGATCGGTTTGTGGATCTGATTGCTGAAGGGTTTGATTGCGCGATCCGCGTGGGTTACCTGCCGGATTCCAACCTGATGGCCAGGTGCGTCGGGCCGATTTACGGCAAACTCGTGGCAAGCCCCGGCTACATCAAGGCGCACGGTGCGCCAGAGCACCCCAGCGAGCTGGTGAACCATCAGGCATTGATGCAGGGAACGGAAGCCTGGCAGTTTATGGATGGCGGGAAAATCGTGACGGTGAACCCTCAGGGGCGTTTCAAAGCTGACAACGCGACCGCGCTCGCCGCCGCCGCCATAGAAGGGCTCGGCATCGCCTGGATCCCGGATGGCGTCACCCGCCCCCACGTCGACTCCGGCGCCCTGGTGCCAATCATGACCCGCTACCCCCCGCCCTCGGCCGGGGTTTATGTCGTGCGCCCGCCGGGCCAGCACCCGGCGCGAAAAGTCAGGGTGCTGACGGATATGCTGATCGCGTGTTTTAAGGATTATGCGTAAGGGGGCCGGAAGCGGACATCCTCAACCCTATTTCTTCTTATTGATCATCGACTTTAAATCAGCAAAGGGATTGTAGGTCGCGGCGCCCACATCTTTTTGCGCATCTTCCCCTGCCACCACGTTGGTGCCGTACAGGTCAGCTTCCGTGTACTTTGAGTGCTCGTGGTCATGGCAGTAAAGACACAACAACTCCCAGTTACTGCCGTCTTCCGGGTTATTGGTATGGTCGTGATCGATATGGTGAACCGTGAGTTCACGCAGGTTCGAGTAAACGAACTCGCGTGAGCAGCGCCCACAGACCCACGGATAGATTTTTAATGCTTTTTCACGGTAGCCGCTTTCCAGCCGCGCGTAGTTTTTGGGGATAAGAGCCATGCTGATATTACCTGTGATAAAGAGACAATGTGGCCTCCGGTTTGGGCGGGCCAGCCTGCCCAACAGGGTACTTCACGCTGCCTGGTAAGTCCGCTTCTTTCTTTCCTCAACCGCGTCGTGTGGGTGTGTTGCCGGGCATGATGCGTTTAGGTGACACGCTGTTCACGCTGAGACGGCATGGCCGTTATTCACTTGCATATTCGATACTTTCCAGCGCTGAACAAGGCAGCATCGCGAACTGCTGCCGCTCAGGTTCAGAAGCGATACGAAAGGGAGCCAGCACATCCGAAGGGCCTATCTGAATAGCCTCTGTTTCGACGACGATATCTGAAGGCGAAAAATGACGCCGGTTTACACTCCGCTTGTCAGGGCGCGTCATATCAGCCACGACGGCATCCACCACCTCTGCCCGCGTCAGCGTCTTGCAGGCTTTCACATCAGCCTGATAGCCAATCATATTACCAATGTAATAATCGGCAACGATCAGGGCGGTAAACGCCGCCACGCCAATACCCATTTTAGCCACAAGATTCATAAAACGTTCCCTGTCTGACGAGTGGAGGTTGATGTGCTGTCCGGTAGCACTGATGAAACCATAACAGCTTATCAAGCGAAATAACCCGCAGAAGAACTGTCGGAAATAAAAGCTGGAACAGAACGCTGATTCCATTACTCCGGCGCAGCCGACAGCGCGATCTTCACGTAATAGGTATTTTCGCCGACGCGGTAGCTGCCGGTATTGGTGAATTTAGAGACGGTGCCGGTGGTGGATAAAGAGAGCACGCCCTGTGTAAAGTTCACTTTTGCTTTTTCACTGGCCTGCAAAAAATAGTTCTCGCTCTCCTGAATGCTCGCGAGAAAATCCTTTTGGCTTAATGATTTATCCGCCAGATAGTAACGGTAAACGGGGCGGGGCGTGGCGTTCACATCCGCTTCCACCACATATAAGCGGGCGGTGTCGTTAAGGTTAAGGGACTCCGCCACGGTTAAGGTCACCGGGAAAATGTGACGTTGCAGAAACTCCCGGCCTGAGATCATAAAAAACAGTAAAAACAGTATGCTCACTATCGCTTTGCGCAAGGAATACCCCGTTCTGTTCAGTGATGCCGGTCAGGCCTGGAAAACCAAACTGACGTTGTACGCTGAAATGCACGCAGGCTGGTTAACCGGGATCACAAAACGGTGAACCCGTGCGCCGGTTAACGCCCTCTGCCCCCTTTAGCGCAAAATCTGTTCTCTGCCCTATAAAATCCCGGCGGCCTGCCGATAACCCCTGAAGAGTCATTCACGCGCGCCAATGCCGGAAGCCGGGCCGTTCCCGTCAGTCATCCTCCCTATCGGTTTGTAAATGACGACACTCACCATTCTCAGAGGCAAAGATGGACAATTTTCAAAAAGATATCGATGAACGGGCCAACCTTGCGCTCTCCAATAAATTTGAGCTGCTGCTGTTCCGCCTGGGAACGGATGTAAAAGGTGAGGAATCGGAGCTGTATGGCATCAACGTGTTTAAGCTGCGTGAAATCGTGCCGATGCCGACCATCACCAAAGCCGCGGGCATGAAATCCCCGTTGCTGGGCGTGGCGAGCATCCGCGGGCAGATTATCCCGGTGATTGACCTGCCGGCCGTGGCCGGGTGCACGCCGTCTACCGGGCTGAACCTGCTGCTGGTGACGGAGTATGCGCGCAGCACCCAGGCGTTCGCGGTGGAGTCAGTGGACAACATCGTCCGCCTCGACTGGAGCCAGGTGCACGCGGCGGAAGCCGGGGTCAGCAACCGCAACATCACCAGCATCGCCTGCCTCGACAGCGACAAGCAGAGCAATAACCTGGCGCTGGTGCTGGACGTTGAGCAGATTTTGCATGACATTATCCCGACGGTGCGCATGGTGGACGCCGCCGATGAGATCAAAGCCAAAGGCTTTAAGCTGAAGCCGGGTGCGATAGCCATCGTGGCGGAAGACTCCAAAGTCGCGCGCACCATGCTGGAACACGGCCTGAAAGGGCTGGGTATCCCGGCGCTGATGCACAACACCGGGCTGGAAGCCTGGGAGAAAATCAAACTGATCGCCCAGCAGGCGCGCGCCGAAGGGGTGCCGATCACCGACAAAATCGGGCTGGTGCTGACCGATCTCGAAATGCCGGAAATGGACGGCTTCACGCTGACCCGTAACATCAAACGTGACGAGCAGCTGAAACACATCCCGGTGGTGATCCACTCGTCGCTCTCCGGCAGTGCCAACGAGGAGCACGTGCGTAAAGTCGGGGCCAACGGCTATGTGGCGAAGTTCGAAATCAACGAGCTCTCGACCACTATCCATCAGGTACTGGAAGCCGCCGCCCGCTGACAGCGCAGGCAGGGCAGGGCCATAAAAAAACGCGCCGGGTGGAAGCCCGGCGCGTTTTTTTTACGCCATGACGGTTAATTCACCGTGGGGGTGGTCGGGGTAAAGACCACCGTCAGTTTCCCGGTGTAGCGCCCGGCATTTTTGGTGGTGACCTCAAACTTCTCCACGTTAATCAGCAGCGGCACCGGCACGCACAGCACCGGGTAACTCAGCGAAGGCAGCCTCACCGGGCGGATTAAGTTCTGGTTGATGGCGTTCCAGATAAAGGTGCTGTTGTTTCTGGCCCGCTCCAGATGGCCGGTCTCCGGGTTTTTCAGCAGCACGGCGTAATCGATGCGATCGCGCAGGGAGTCCGGGTTACTGTTTTCCCCGTCGCGGTAGAGTGAGAAATCCGCATCACGCGGGCGCCCGGCGTGGGGCTTGCCCTCATCTTTGAGGGTGAGTTCATATTTTGTGCTGTTGGCGTTGTAGCCGTCATACAAGCACATATCCAGCGGGGTCACGTCCTGTGCCCAGGGGTTGCCGTCCGGCGCGCCTTGCGGGCGTAAATCCAGCTCGACCAGCGGGCTGGCAGTGCGGAATGCCGGGAAATAGATCTCAATATGGTTCGGGTCAATCACATCAAACTGAAGATGGGCGGTAAAGTCCGCCAGAAAGATATTTGGGTCCCATTGCATTAACTTCAACCGTAAATCGGCTTCCCACAGGCCGCCCACCGGCAGTTTTGCCAGTTCAGCGGCGGGCAGGGCCATATTCAGCGCCCGCCCGACATTGAGATCATCCGGGTTTCCATCCGGACATATGACATACGCGCTCCCCCAGATTTGATAACGGCCACCATAGGCCGCACACATAGTTTGCCGGAAGTATTGCTCACTGTACCCCTGGAGATTCAACACCACTTTCATACCGCTGCGCTTTTCGGTAAAAGTCAGCGGCACGGTGGTGTTGCCGGTACTTGCCCACTCTAATTTAGTGTTGCATTTGCCCTGTTTGGGGTCACTGTTACTCTCACACACCCAGCCGTTGCGCCCCCATTTGGCGTGATCGGCTTCATCCCATCCCCCTGATTCATGTTCCCAGAGGATAATGTCACCGCCCGGCGGGGAGGCCCGGTCAAAGGTGCGCTGAATGGTCACATTGCTGGGGGCCGGGGGCTGCATCTCCGCCTGAGCCAGGCAGGGTAAACAGACTAACCAAAAAATTAAGATGTACTTCACTCGGTTCCCTCCGGTGCACGGTAAGCCGTTTCGGTCTCCGTGCGTGTTTTGATTTTAATCCGCGCCTGATCGCGCATCTCTGCGGGCAGGTCATCCATCGCGATAGCCCGGCACTGGCTCTCCCCGACGTAGCGCACAATCGCGCGCTGTTTCTGTACCACCAATGGGCAGCGGTAGACGTCACGGCCGGAAAGCAGGTAAAGATCGTTTTCGATCCGGGTGAATTCAGCGGTAAAGCTGCGATCCTCACTTAACAGCAACATATGCGTATTCAGCCCGATGACCGGGTTCTCATGCGCGCCGGCAGGCAGCAGCAAGCGCCCGACATAGCCATAACGGTGCTCAACGGTGACGCTGCGGCGGCGCATTTTGCCCGGCAGCAGCATCACATTGCCGGCACCGGCACCGCTTATCAGGCTGGTGGTGCCGCCCTGGTCTGAGCGGGTGCTGTCACGTACGTCGATGCTGCCCGGCTCGTAGCTCATCATCGGGAACAGCACCGACCCGCCCTGGGAGATCGGCGTCCGGCGGTTGCCCGCCACCTGCGCATCAACGGCGATCTGATCATCGCTCTCATCGAGGTTTTCCACTTCCACCACCACGGCGGAGGCCGGGTCACCAAAGCCTGCCGCGCCCCAGTACAGGCCCTGGCGGCTGACGGCAAAGGTGGAGTTGTAGGTCGCGGTGAGCGCCGTGGCGTGGCGGTTTTCCTGCGTGTCGTAACTGTCTGACAGGGCGGCACTCAGGTTGCCGTAAGCCCCTTCCAGCCGCCCGCTGACGGCGGCGTCCAGCGTGTCGGTATTGATGCCGCCCGCTTCCACGCTCAATTCCCGGTGATCGGTGTTGTCCTGATACCAGGTATGGGAGACGTTATAAGCGAGCTGGTCAGAACTCTGCCGGCTGCTGCGGTAGTCAGCGCTGACTTCGGTCATCTGGCTTCTGGCATCGCTGTCCTGCCGGGGCGACTGGCTGAGCGAAAATGTCACGTAGACGCCGTTGTCGCTGTTGTCATAGCCCTCGTCATCACGCCGGAACAGCCCCAGCGTGCTGTTGATCATCCAGTCGCGGTAGCTGAAGGCGCGCGAGGCGCTGAATTGCAGGGTACGGGAGGTGGCGTTTTCGGTGGTCTGGCGTAACACGTTGTCTTCAAAGTCCGTGTTGTCATCCCAGCGCAGCGCGTCGTCGCTGTTGTTCTCTGTCTGGATGTAGCCCAGCATCATCGTCCAGTCGTAGAGCGTGTCAGTCAGTGTGACGTTGAGGCTCTCGTAGCAGCCGGGGCGGTTGTAGTCGCTGCCGTCGTCGTCATAGCCGGCGGCGCACTGGTCGCCGGACGAGGCGTAACGGTACAGCGACAGGCTTGGCCAGCCCTGAAGTGACCAGGAGAGCTGCTCGCTGTCACCCTGGCGGTTCTCCTCGCCCTGATACAGGTGCGCGCTTAGCCCCAGGTTGCCGTACGCGCCGAAATCGGGCGAATAGTCCACGCCCAGTTCAGCGGAGAGCTGGTTATCCACCGACGCGCCGCCCGCCGTCAGGGAGAGCGTATTCAGCAGCGGCAGCCGTAACCCGGCCTGAAAGGCAGCGGCGTCGTCACTTTCCGGGTCGCTTATCTGCCCGCCCTGCATAAACCAGTGCACCCGGCCGTCATCCATGCCGCCGGTTTTGGTAAACGGCTGGTTTTCGGTGCGCACCAATTGGTTGCTTTCATAAATGCGGAGCTGCACGTTATAGCTGCCGTTGGGGAACATGGAGGTATCAACTGACTGGTTGCCCGGCGGTAAATAGAAGGAGCCGAGCAACTGCTCATTGCGGTAGGCGTCCACCCGCGAGTTACGGGAGAGCAGCACCACCAGCGGGGTGCCCTGGCCGCCTTGCTCATAGTTGAAATAGCTCAGCGTACTGCCGATGCGCAGCCCGTCAATCGAGTCGAGCGGCAGGAAGGAGAAATTAAAATTACCGCCCTGGGTGCTGAACAGCGTGCGGCTGTCAATCCGGCCCAGTTGCGCATAATAGCGGCGGTTGAAATCGTAGCGGTAATAGAGGTCGCTGACGTCGGCGGTGTACTCACTCTCGTCATCCTCATACTGCGAGGCATTCAGTGACCAGTGCATGCCGAAATAGCTGTTTTCCGTTACACCGAGCGCGCCTGCGCCCTGTAAAAACAGGCTGCTGTAATCATCCTGCGCAATCAGGTTCAGATCCTGCTGGTGGATAAAAGCATTCTGCACATCATGGGTGGTGGGCGTCCGGTACAGCGCCTGTGCGCCGGAGACCGGCATCCATTCTTTGCGCATAAACAGCGTCACGCTGCTTTCGTTATCATCATAAATTGCGTCGACGCTGTCGGAGTTTATATAGCCACAGCCGGGCGTCTGGGTGCCGTAGCCGCACGCCGCGCCGCCGTTACGGGCCAACGGTGCGGAGAGGGCCGTTAATATCCGCGGGTAATCTTTATCAGCCGGGGTGACCGGGAGTTCCAGCGCGGCCAGCACTTTTTCCGGCTCAATGAATTTAACGGTATCTAAACTGACAATGGCGTCAAATAAGCCAATCTCTTTGCCCGCCAGGATCACTTCAACGCGTTCCTGCTGCCCTTGCGTCAGAATTTCAAACCCGGCAGGGACGTTAATGGAAGCGGCATACCCACGCTCCAGACAGGCCAGCATAATAAGAACAGAAAGGGTTTTTTTCATGAATATGGCTTCGCATTTTCATTTTAGGGGAGCGGTGAAGCAAAAAATAAAACCCGCGCCACAGGGGGCGCGGGGCAGGCACGGTTATGCGCTGGCTGGATCCTGATAGAGATAGATGCTGACCACGCCCTGGTACATGCCGGTTTCCACCGCGCCTTTGGTGGCCTGGGCAATTTGCAGCTCTTTGGCAACAGAACCGGTTTTCGCAGCATCGGCCCCGTTCGGGAACAGCACCGCGGTGGTCAGGTCGAGCGGGGTATCAACGCTCAGCACCTCACCACCCCAGCTCACGCTCAACGGGATCGGGTTGGCGGTTGGGCCGGTGTTGTTGATCAGCTGCGCATCCGTAATCAGTTGCAGGTGGATGTTGCCGCCGGTCGGCGCGTTTGACCAGATTTTGGTCATCAGATTCACCGGTGACAGGCCGTTGCCGGGGATATACTGCATTTCCACACTTTTCGGTAATGCGCTGCCGTCAGACAGGGTCATGTCCAGCGTGGCATCCACGTTCGCGGTCACGGTAATATCTTTCTGAACGGCGAAGGCGGAGCCGGCAACGGTCAGGCAGAGGGCGGCGATTAAGGGTTTCATCATCAGTTTCATGGTGGGTAATATCCTTTTTATTTCCATATGTAAGGCCCTTACTGCGGCGTAAGGGCAGAGGCCACAACAGCATCATCAGGGAATATGCTGTTCTGATTTCTCTCATCAGCCATTCAGGGGAAGCGCTATCTGGCTGTTACTTTTCTTAATCCAGTCATAATATTTAATAATGACTTTTTCATACCCCGCCGAGGCCGGCAGGCTATAAGTCTTGTCCGGGAAAATATTGCGGTTCTCTTTCTTCCAGGTGCACGCTTTTTCTGCGGTTTCCGCCCGGCATAATCCGATGTCGGTAATTTTCACCCGTTGCGTGCCGTGGTTTTGCAGGGAGGAATTATCAGCGGATAATGCCAACTCAATAATGGGGTTGACCGGCGGCACTGTCACCAGAATGCCCCACACCAGATTCACATTGACTGCCGACGTCACCGTATTTCCCTTTTGGTTTTTTGGTGAGTCGTCCAGTGAAGGCACCCCTTCAAATAATACCCGGTACATCGCCTCTTTATTCACCGGCTCCATCGCCACAAAGCGCACGGTTTTACTGGCCCCGCCCGGCACGGCAAACTTAGGCGGCATAATCACCAGCCCGGTATCCGTACCGGCAGAGACCTCAACCTCTTTTTCCTGCGGCGTACCCGGATCGTTTATTTTCTTGATGGTGGTTTTGACAAACTGGACATCATTCGTTTTGGAAAAAATACGCACACTGCCTTCCCCTTTGGCATCCAGGCCCACCGCCATCGGGTATATCGTCATATTGGCGAAGGCGGCCGCGCAGGCAAATAACGGGGCGGCCGCCAGGGCTATTTTTCGAAGATGTTTAAAAGAAACCATAATTAATCCGAGCGTCGTTGGGTGGTTTATTTGGGCTGTGGAATTGTGCACGACCTCTGGAAATGGTCAAGTGTACAAAATGGCACAGTATTTATGTTTTATTGGGTTGATTTCGCTAATTTACCGTGGGCGTGGTCGGCGTGAAAACCACTGTCATTTTCCCGCGGTAATGGCCTGCATTCTTATCCTTAACAGCAAATTTCGGCACGACGAGTAATAAGGGCGCAGGCACGCACAATACGGGGTAATTAATCGACGGCAACCTCACCGGGCGGATTAAATTCTTATTAATTTCCCACCAGGTGATCTGCGCATTATTGACCACCGGCATCAGCTCGCCGCTTTCCGGGTTTTTTAACCTCACCTGATAATCAATCCGGTCACGCGGGGAATCCGGATCGCTCTCTGCCGCCTCCCGGTAGATCGAAAAATCACTGTCGGCCCGGCCATTATGCGGCCGCCCCTCATCACGGAGCAGCACGTCATAGCGGGTGCTGTTGGCGTTGTAGCCGTCATACAGGCACATATCCAGCGGGGTGATGTCCTGCGCGGTGGGGCTGCCGTCCGGCGCGCCTTGCGGGCGGAGATCCAGCTCGACCAGCGGGCTGGCAGTGCGGAATGCCGGGAAGAAAATCTCAATATGGTCCGGGTCTACCACGTCAAACTGGAAGTGGGCGGTAAAGTCCGCCAGCCGCCCGTCGGTAAAATAGTTGGTGAGTTTCAAACGTAAATCAGCCTGCCACAGGCCGCCCACCGGCAGTCTGGCCAGCTCGGCGGCCGGCAACCACACCGTGAGCGCGGCCCCGGAACTTCCGCCGCCACTCTGGCACCCCACTGCGGCCGCGCCATAAACCTGGAATTTCGAACCGTACGTCCCGCAGCCGGTGTGAACGAAGTAGGGCTGAATGTAGCCCCGCAGGTTCAGCACCTGCCGCATCCCGCTGCGCTTTTCGGTAAAGCGTAACGGCAACACCGTTTCCCCGCTGGCATACCACACCAGTTTGGGGCTGCATTGCCCATGTGCCGGGTCACTGTTGCTTTCGCATACCCAACCGTTGCCGTTCCATTTGCCGGGGTCCTCCGTATCATAGCCGCCCAGCACCTGCTTCCAGAGGCTGATGTCCTCAGTGGGCGGGGAGAGCCGGTCAAAGGTGCGCTGAATGGTGAGCGCACTTGACGTGGGCGGGGAGCTTTCCGCATGGCCCCATAAGGAAACGGCCCATAAAAAAAATCCTGATATGAATAGTTTCATAAACATTTATTGGTTTCTGTATTATTAGCATCATTATTAGTGTCCGCATATTATATTTCCTACTTTCATCAGAAATGACAACTGTGCAAAATGGGAAAAAATAACTGTGCCACTTGGCACATTGTAAGTTGGCGGTATCTGGATTATTTTTATGAGTTGGCAACATTTCATTAAATAATGAGAAGGACGCGCAGCATCATGAAAGAATATACGGGTAGTGATGTCTCTTTGCCCCCCATATGTATTAAAACAGACCGTGCCAGGCTCCGCAAACCCTCGTCAGTCAAAGAGATATTTAACGCCCTCGAGCCAAAATCTTTTTCTTTTGCCCTTGAAAAAGGCATGACGCTGGATTTCCGCCAGGGCATTAACTATATCTTCTTGCTGAAAAAAGGCACCATGTCGATGGTCAGGGGAGATAATGATCTGTATGTCAAAGTCAATATCGAAAGAACGATCCTGGGCCTGGCGAATGCCATTTATGAAAACACCGGCCACTATTTTATTGCTGAAACCCGGTGCGAGCTAAGCTATATTCCCATTGCCGCCGCCAGGGATATTTTCACCGAAAGGAAGTTGTGGCAGGCGGTGTGTGAGGCGGTCACCTATTCGATGGTCGCATTATGGAAAGAGAGCTATAAAATTGTCGGAAAAACCGCCTATGAGCAGATTAAAGAGATTATCAACGACGTGTGCAGCCAGCCTGATGACGTCAGGGAAAACATTAAAATCGCCGCCTATATTCAGAAACGCACGTCTATTTCCAGAACCAATGTGATGCGGATACTGCGTGCATTAAAGTACGGGGAATATATCGGCATCGGCCAAAACGGCAAAGGGATTGTGGTGTATAAAGAGTTGCCGAAGAAGTTCTGAGTAACATATCCCCTGCGGGGCCGGGCTGCGCAGGCGAATTGGCACTCTGAAGGCGGGATGCCGGGCCAGAATGCCAATTCAATGGCCTTTTGCTCAATGACGGTTATCTTACCGGCCCGATAGCCTGCGCCTTATTCAAGGCGTAACGTCTGTTTGAGCGATGCGGCCCGTATGCGTGGCGCACCTTCGCCGCTCGCCCTTTTTACCAATGAAAGGTGTTGTACGGCTGAACCCGAGAAACGTGCCTCATAGACAGGGGGCCGTCTTGGTGCCCGCGCTGCGACAGGGGGCTGTATTGCCTCCCGCGCTGCTTCAGGCATATAGAGCCTGCTCACCCTGATTTCCTGCTGGCGCGGGCCTTGATAGGCGTCATTATCAAAATAGACCTCATACACCGCCCGTTGGTGATCACGCTTGAACGGCCACCGGACGTTGTTGGTCCGCGCGGTGGTGCGCAAGGCGTATACGTCTGCCGAGCCGTAGTCCATCGTGGTATAAAACCCGTGATCGCTCCGGGTGCCGGACCCTGTCCCGGCATGGGCGGAAGGGTTGATGCCCTTGCCCAGGGACTTGTCAAATTTGGTGGAGGTGCCGTGATACCCGACAAAGACC
This sequence comes from Chimaeribacter arupi, assembly GCF_002858805.1. Classification (GTDB taxonomy): domain Bacteria; phylum Pseudomonadota; class Gammaproteobacteria; order Enterobacterales; family Enterobacteriaceae; genus Chimaeribacter; species Chimaeribacter arupi. Next base: position 24,037 of record NZ_PJZI01000025.1, on the reverse strand, counting down.
CTTTCCTGCGCCGGCCCGGCAGCGGCTATCGCCCGCGGCCGCATCTCGATGAGTTCTACGGCCGGGCCGCGGCGCAGCAGGCGGCGCCACAGCGATTTGGCCGTCGGGGCGAGGTAGTGTGCCGTCCCCAACACGCCCAGCGCGCCGCCGAACCCCATGCCGGCCCACATCAGTTTTTGTGCGGCGACCGGGTTCTTTTTCATCTCCATAGAGCCTGCGATGCCGGTTGCCAGCGCGGCCGCGCCTTCTATCGACGTTTCAATAACGGCAAGATAGGCACTCGCCATCGCGGTGGTAATGCCGTCCGCCGCCGCCTGTGACATCCCCAGCCTGACGCCCAGTTTAAGCGTTTGTTTGATCATCATGGTGATCAGGCCGTGGCCGCTGGGGTCGGTGAGGTTGACCGGGTCATTTTCACAATAGGCGTAGGCGTTAATGCCCCCTTCGCCAAACGGGCTTTCGCTGTCCGGGCAGGTGAAGCGGAACAGCGCCGGGCTGAAGGCGCGGTAGCCGTTGCCCAGGTGCGTCACACCGGTCAGCGGGTCGGCCCGCTCGCCGTTAAACCCCGGCAGCGGCGTGGCGGAGGCATCCGGCGGCGGCGTTGCGCCAAAGGGTGAATAACGGAAAGCGGATAAGGTATTTCCGCTCAATGCAAACAGCGTGCTGTTATTAGCGTCATTACCCGTGAGAGATAGGTTCATAATGTCCTCTGGCTAAATAAATGAATGATGTACCCCGTGTCGGCAGGGGTAACGAAATGCTGCAAAGCATCTCCGGGTAATATAAAGAGCCGTTGTGGGGGGGAGGGCCTTATTTATGCCCTGGGGTTAACTCATCCCTGCACAACATAAAAACAGCGGAAGATAAAATGGCATTGTGCCGGGCATGGGGTTCCCGGCGGGAATACACCGCTACGGCGTGAAGGGTGGCAGGACATATCAGGAAAGGGCGTAAATAAATTACAAGTACGCCATGTTTGGCGTGAAAAGTTTAAATTTTGCTTTATGGTAACGCCCGAAAATAAGCCTGCGGGGGTCATGCTTCCGGTAAGCTGTAAGAACAGTAAAGTTGGGCTCTTCAACCGGCACGCTGGCAAAGGGGTTAAAATAGAGAAAGGAAATATGCCGGGAACACGCGATCATGGGGCGCCCAAAGCGGTTCGCCCACTCTTGCGCATAGCGTTTGGAATAGCAGCAGATAAGGTAGAGGTGGGCATCGGTATCAGGGGCAATATAGAGAGTGGAGGCATTGGGCTGCCCAAAGACTTGCCTGGCCTTGGCTGCGCTGTACACGCCTGCAAAATCGGGGTACTGCCTGGAAGGAATGAACTCTTTTTTTATTTGGCCGGTGGCAGGATCTCTGCTTTCCACGCCGTCAAAAAAAAACATGAGATTCCCGTCTTTATTGCCGTGGGCTAACAAGGCATGTTCACCCCGGCTGCGGAAATTATCCGTGATGCCCAGGTCGACGTTCATCGTTTCCAGATTGCTGTCAGCGCCCATTAACCAAAAGTCTAAGCGGATCCCATTCGAGGGGCCCCGGTTCACCAGGCGGTGAAACCCCTTACGCAGCGCCCCGCCCAGCGCCACTGATTGCCGCGCGCCGATCCCCATGCCCAGCCCCAGCGCCGCCCACATCAGCTTTTTCGCCTGCTGCGGGTTGCGTTGCTGTACAGCGGCGGACGCGAGGCCGGTGGCCACCTGCGCCGAGACCTCCAGCACGTTCTCCAGCGTGCCGAGGCCCGCCCGGCTCATGGCGCTGGTCATTCCCCCGGCGGTGGCGTCATTTAAACCGAGGCGCACGCCCAGCCGCAGGGATTGCCGGATGAGCTGAGTTATGGGGCCGTGGCCGCTGGGATCGGTCATATTGACCGGGTCATTTTCACAATAGGCGTAAGCGTTGATCCCGCCCTCACCAAACGGGCTTGCGCTGTCCGGGCAGGTGAAGCGGAACAGCGCCGGGCTGAAGGCGCGGTAGCCATTGCCCAGGTGGGTCACGCCGGTCAGCGGGTCACTGCGCTCACCGTTAAAGCCGGGCAGGGCGGCCTGTTCGCCGGTGCGGGGGCGGGTGGCCCCGAACGGGCTGTAAGCAAAAGCAGCCAATGTGCGCGCCGAAAGTGAAAAAAGCGTGCTGCCGTGGTTATCCACGCCGGTTAACGATAACGTCATGATGATGTCCTTGTATAAACCGCCCCGGTGGGAACCGGGGCGGCGCAGCCTTTTTATAATGGTTCATTACTCACGGCAGCGGTGCCGGAGAAGCCGGGAATAAAGCGCGTGCATTCACCAGACTGGAGATGTACCTCGTTGGTGAGCCGGCTGTCCTGATAATAGAGCTCGCGTGGGTCACTGTTATTATTCAATGACTGCAAGACCAGCTGGTTAAAGCTGTCATAGGCGTACAGCGCATTGCCGTTCTCCGCGCTGGTCTGGCTCAGCCGCCCGGCGACATCATAGGCCAGGGTGCGGCCCGCGTCGTCCTGCACCATCCGGCCGTTCTCGTCATACTTCAGCACAATGTGCGCCGGGTAGTGCGAGGTCAGCGAATGCGTGATGCCGGTAAGCTGCGTGGGGTCCGCCGGGTTGCCATACTCAAACAGCGCCACGTCTTCGCCGTCAGGGAGTTGTGTGGTGCAGCGCAGAATATTATTCAGGGCGTCAATCTCATCAAACTGCTGCGACATCATCGGGTAGCCGTAGGCATCGACCGGCAATTCGCTGCCTTCGCACTGGTAAGTACGCAGCCGGTTACGGTTGTCGTAGGTAAAGGTTTCGGCGCGCAGCAGGGTGCTGTTTTTCCATATCTCACGGTGGCTGACCTGGTGATTTAACGCATACTCCAGCGTAATGGAAAGCGTATCCCCGGTGGAGGCGTCGATCGTCCGCGCGGTCTCCCGGTTAAATTCATCCCAGTCAATCAGGGTCATCATGCGGCTGCCGTCTTTTGCCTCCGCGACTTGCGCAGAAAGCCGGCCCGCCTCGTCATAGGTGAACGTCAGCACCACCTGCGCATCCTCGACCCGTATCGGGCGGCCATAGCTGTCCATCTTGACGACTTGCGCATTGCCGGCGATATCACGCGAGCGCTGCTGCGCCCCCTGGAGCGACCAGTGATAACCGGCCTGGCGTTGCGCCCCGCTTGCCGGGTCGAAAACCTGTTGCTGCAAGGCACCGGAAGGGTAATTGATGTGCGTTTCGCCCCGGCTGCCTTGTTCCTGCGCGGTCAGCAGCAGGCCGGTGCTGTTTTCATAGGTGAAGTTTTGCTGGTAGCGTCCCGCCGTACCCTGCGGGTTGTCGCTGGCATAACGCATCATGTTATCCAGCTCCGGGATATAGCCGTAATAGATGGCCTGCTGTTTCGCGTCTTTCGTCCAGTCCGGCATGGTGTTGGCACCGCTGTAGGCGGCGAGGTTCTCACGCCCGCCGGTGCGCACCGCCACCCGGCGGCCCAGGCCGTCAAAGGTTTGCGTACCCAGCTCCGTCACCACCGGCGCGCCGTTGACCTGGTACGCTGCCTGGATGCGGATCGGCTGTTCATCAGTGGAGGCCGGATCATACGCCAGTTGGATTTGCGTGCCGTCGGCTACCGTCTGCGTCAGCGTGCGGTCAAATTTGTCATAGGTGTATTCCGTCACATGGCCCAGCGCATCCTGGTATTTACGCAGGCGGTTTAAGCCGTCATAGGTGCTGGCGGTGGTGCTGTAGGGGCTTTTATCCGCGTGCAGCACGGTCACGGAAACCGGCAGGCCCTGGGGGTTATAGCGCGTCTGCCTCCAGCCCATTTCGACCTCCCCTGTCGGGACGGCCAGCGTTTCCAGCGTCGTCAGGCTGACCGGGTCTTGCGAGTACACCTGGTTCTGCCCGATCGAGCTGTTGGTCTGGCAGGCTTCGCCCCAGTCATCATACAGGGTGGTTTCCGTGACCGAGGAACTGCCTTCCAGCGCATTATTGTCGTCAAAATAGTAATCCCAGGCACCGCCCAGGGCGGGCCGCCCTAGCGCATCATAATGGGTGCGGGAAATTTCAAACCAGGTGTCCGGCTGTTGATAATCCGGCCCATTCATGGACACGGAAATCGCCCGGCCCATGCCGTCATAATATTCACGCGAGGCATTGCCTTTGCTGTCACTGGTGGCGGTGAAGATGCCGTCAACCGCCGGTGACAGGGTATAGCTGGTGCGCTGCTCAACGCGGTAGTCCGGGTTATCGGCATTGCGCACTTCCCGCACCACGCCGCCGAGGGCGTTATAGTAGCTGTCATGGGTATTGCCGAGTTCATCCACCGATGACCAGAGCTGGTGCGTATAACGCGAATAGCGTGATGAGGTGGTCACCGACAAATTATCGTAGGTGGTGTGGGTTACCTGTTCACGATAGGACTCGTCCGCCGGGCGCAGATCCTCGGCAGAGCACATGTCCGGGGTGGCGATGCGATAATCGTGCGTCCGCCCGTAACGGTAGCAGCGGCCGTCATCACCGTAATAGCGTTTCTCCACCTGCTGAATCTGGCCATAGAACAGCGAGGCTGGGTCACCGGCGTAGGCGATGATTTCACGTGCCAGAATCGGCGGCACCGTTACGCGCAGATCGGCACCGGAGAGCGTGCATTCAACATTGGTCTGCTGCCGCGGCAGCACGGCCTGGGTAACCGGCGAGCCGCCAACCGGGGTGAACGAATCATAACGGTAAAACGCCGCGCGCACCGGTACATCGGTGTAGCCATTGACCACCGGCGGCTGCTGGATTTTATATTTCAGCCAGCGGGGAAAGCCGTTAGGGTCCGCCGGGCAGCCGGTCAGGCTGTAATTGGCCTGGCTGATGTCGTAATAGTCTGCGTCGGTCGCTGCTTCGCCTTCTGGCGGATAATAGACATAGCTGATGACGGTGCCGTCCGGCCCGGTCTGTTGGCGCAGGTTGCCGTGTTCATCATACTCAAACGTTGTTATCTCGCTGCGCGAGCGGCCGAGGGCGTCCGTCCAGGTGACGGTCTGTTGGCGGGGGAATAAACATTGCGCCGGCTGGTCATCAAATTCCTGATACGCCTGCGCGTAATAGTCCATCTCTGTCAGGTGGCGGGTGGCGTTCTGGGTAATGTCGGTTTTCTGGAGCAGGTGGTAATTATTGTAGGTGTAGACGTTTTTAATATCGCTGATGGCGCCCTCTGAAGAGACCTGGGTCACAATGGTCTGGTAGAGATACGCCGGGTCTAACATTGCGTACATATTATCGCTGTCAGGGTCCCAGCCGCTGCCCAGCGTAAAGGCGTAACCGAGGTAATTTCGGAAAGCGACATTGCTGTCGTTATTGTCTTCGGTGGCGCTGTAAAGCGTGACCATCTCCGGTTGGCCCTGGCCGGGGCTGATGGTTAACTGGGTCACGGCCGGCAGCGGCGGCAGGCCTGCTTCATCCGGGAAGCGCATTATCCCGGTGGCGGCACCGTAATTATAGATGGCCTCTTTGATAAGCCCGGTCGGGGTCGTCACGCGGATTAAGGTTAACAGCCCATTGCCCATGCCCACATCGTCATAATCCAGTTGCCAGTGGTAATCCTCTTCCATACCGGTCACCCCGGTATGCCGGATATCCGTCAGGTAATTATTCAGCGTGGAGAGCGTCACGTAATAGGCTTCGGTGCAGCCGGGGTAAAAATGAGCCGTGGTCTCACCATACCCGTCATACTCAAAGGTACAGAGCGTGCTGCCTGAATCATCGCTGACCGAGGCGAGCACAAAGCCTATGGCATCAAATGCCCAGTGCAGGGTCAACGCGTAGCCCAGCGGTGAGCAGCGCTGCACCGGGCGGAACAGGCCATCGCCCGCCACATCCTGAAGTTCGGTCAGGCTGCCGTCCTGCTCAATCACCCGGTAGGTCTCATCATTAATCCGGGTAAAAACCACCGTACGGATTTTCTGGTGAAGAATCACCGGCTGGCTGCCGCTATCATTCACTTTGAACATCTCGCCGCTCTCTAAATAGAGATCCCCGGTCTGCCGGTTATACATGCTCAGGCCCAGCGATGTGCCAATCCCCATATTCCAGTAATTTGAGGAGGACGTTGGGGAATAATTAATACTGACCGGGAAGTCCGGCCCCATGCCGTTATTCCCGGTGATAGTCCCCAGCGATAGAGAAAAAGAAAAAAGACGCGTCCGCGGGTCAACGTCAGAGGAGACGGAACTGACAAAATTCGGCGTCTGGGTATAATAATTTTCGCTCATGATGGCACTCCAAAGCAGCATCATCAGATGCTGCTTTTCGTCAAATGAAAGGGAAGGGCGATATTAATTATCGATATTCTGAACGTTGCTGACGCCCGGCACGGCGTCATGGTCTTTCATGGTGTGGACGACCTCAACGTGCATTTTGGTGCCGAACTGGTCCCAGAGGTAAAAATAGCTGTGCTCGCCTTCCCGGTAAGTGCCGAACTTAAAATTCGCCGTGATATGGGCAGCATAAAAAATAATTTCCCCTGCACCCTGATAAATTTTCCCGCTATGTTTGCCGACATGGCGACATTCCGTGACCGAGACTTTGTCATCCGAATACGCCACAATATCGTAATTTTTTTGACCCAGACCCTGGGTGATGGTCGGGCAAAAGACATTTTGCAGATGGTCCCATTGTGGCGCACCGGAAATAGAGGAGTTCATAAAGAGCTGATCATCACCGCTTACTTTTTTGAGCCGCGTGCCGGACACGACCTCAAAACGGGTAATCGTGAAATAGTCGCTCTGGATATGCATGCGGTAAACAAAGTCATCATAGTCGGTGGTGTTAAAATCTCTATCAAAGACGGGTTTCTTATTTTTCATCTCATCCCAGGCGAAATTAGCGACCCCGTTATCACGGCTCATGGTTACCATCTGCGTATTATTCTGTGGGCCATGCTGATAATTTTGCGGCGCATGGCAGACAACCTGCACTGAGGTTTTCGTGCTGCCGCTGCCGGATGCAGACGTGTCCATGCTGATCTTAACGTTGTCCTTGCCCACAAAATCCATTTGCAGCGCCACGGCTTCACTGGCAAAGTTCGGATTAATGGTTTTATTACTGCAAAGTTTCCAGCTGATAACCCAGTCATAATTATTGGAGGGATCTTCTGCATAGGTCGCCTGATACAGTTGATTGGGGTTATACAGGGCGCCAAATAGGTCGGCGTCCTTAGCCGGCGCACCCAGATAGGCTATTGCATTACCGGTAACGTTATTAATCAGGTTAATGGTGACTTCTTTTTCACACTGCTCAGGTGTGGGGGCCGGTTTACCACTCTCTGTTTTAAATTTTACCCCGGCATAGAGCGTGACATAATGCCTGCCGTTCACCACCAGATGGGCGGTTGAAATATCTTCTGACGAAGGTTCGGTCCACATTTTTAACGAAGAAACGCCGGTGACATACTCTAAAGCCATAATAATATCCTCACGTTACATGATTAATTTCAGGGAGTCGCTTATCACCGCCATTATTTATGGCCAATGATCAGCGTACGAAATCAGTGTAATGATTCTCTTTCTTGGGGTGCGGCTGAAAATGATTGACTCTGTACTCTTTACTGCCCAGGTTATTATGCCGGGTAGTGTTTCCAGGGAAGCTGGAAATGGGGGCCGTCCCGAAGGCCTTCCCAATTTCCGCCCCATTCCACCGGAATGCCTGTCGCCTCTGACGCCTGCATAAAGGCCTCGGCAATTAACCGGTAATAGGTAATTCCCAGGAGCCTGCCGGTGTCGGGTAAGCAATAATATCAATCGCATGGCCGGTCAGGTGGCGGCTATGGAGGGTGCGGGATTGCCCCTGTTTTAATAACGCCTGCTGGCGCTCTGGCGTCCGGCGGCCCTCGGTGATGCCGAAGTCCACCGGGGTTAAGGTTAAGGCATAATGCGCCAGCGACGTTAAGTCCGGGTGGACATCCCGTAATTGGCGCAGGCTGCGTTCGCTGAATGAAAATACCGGCATCGTCTTCCTCACTTGATAATTTTTGACAGATCCCCCGCGGCCACATAAATCACCGCGCATAATAAAAAATGAATAATGCTTTCCGGCCACTCCGCCAGTGGGTAATACCCCATTGCCAGGCAATAGATCACGCTGCCGCAGGCAACGGCCAGCAACCAGGTCAACCATAAAATAATCCGGCGCGGGTGGGGGTTATTTCTTTGTGATGTAATTATTCGCAAGATAATAAATAGGCAGGCTATGATATTCAGCAGCGTTGGGATGCTCATTTTTTTTCTCTCTTACGCAGCGTGTCGAATAACGAGGCGGTTTTTTGCGGTTTTACACTCAGAAACATTAAAACCCTGACCGCCGCGACAGAGGTCAGGGTGGCGCCCACGGCTACCGGCGTCACCACCGGGAGGCTAAACATCTTTTCCAGCAAAAAGGAGAGCAGGGAGGCGGTAAATTCTGCCGCGATCACCCCAATCACCATTGAGGCGGTAAAAGAGGCAATGCGCGCCCATCGCGGCAGGTCAGCCGCGGAAATAATAAAAATCAGGCTGCCGGCAAACGCGCCCAGTATCACCCCCGGATCATGGCTTATATGCAGGCCAAGGAACGGGGTAAATAGCGTTACGCCTGCTTTTCCGCTATCACCCGCATTGAGTGCGTCTGGCATGGGTTTACCCTCACGTTGATCACAGATGTTAATATCTTGCTAAGGCCCGAATAATAGCGGCATAGGCTGCCCGTGTTGGTTGAAAAATAGATAAGAGTTAGCTAATAATTGACCGATAAAAAGATCGCAAAAAGAATTAATGTATTGTTACCGGATTTAGGGAGCGGCGGGTTGATTATTTTTTTCATCTGCCCGCTAATGGTCGCCTTGTGCCTATGTGGAATAAACTGAGACAGCTGTGATTACACGTTCATAGGATAAGATATGGGAATCTTTCTGGCTAAGAAAATGAAATATTTCATCGTCACCATGGAGGAGAAAAGCTTTTCCAAAGCGGCGGAAGTATTATGCATTACCCGCTCACCGTTAAATAAGGTGATTTGTGAGCTGGAAGAGGTACTTGGAGGGAAACTTTTTCACCGGACGTATAATGACCTCGAGCCGACAAAGCTGGCGTGGGAGTATTATAATAAATGCAAATCCGCTTACCGTTATCTTAATGCGATTGAATATGAGTGCTATCACCGGACGAAAAAAATCCCGGTCACCATAAAATTTGACATCAGCGTGCCGCAGATCCTTTTCCAGCATATTACCATGGCCATTGGGGCAGAAGGGCTGGAGGCCGTCTGTGAGCGCGCCCTGATCAGCATTGCGGATGTCGAAAATATGTTCGATAAAAAAGATCAGATCATCGTTTCATTACGGGCGTTACCTTTCTTATCCGGCATTGCGGTTGAGAAATGGCCGGGAGGGGATTTTGTGATTGTCGGCAACCAACAGCAACAGAATAAAAACGGGCCGTTTAAAATTTCCTTATGGAAAGATGACTATTCAGACATCATGTGGCAATCGGTCAAGGCGCATATTCACACCCTGGCGCAGGATATTGACGTCCTGGAAAATGACTTTGATATCGTCAAATTGCTCTACTGCCTGAAAACCGGCAAATGCGGGGCGGTGTTAACCCATAAAATCGCGGCGATGTACGCCATGCAGAACATGCCGTTGCAGGTGATTGAGAAACTGCATCCCTATGTGCATCTCTACCATAATCTTCATAAAGAAAGTATGCCGGGCCGGGACAAGCTTAAAAAAATCATTAACTTGTTTATTTGATTGAAACAAAAGCGCAGCGGGCGACGCTGCCGGTGCCGCTGTTGATGGCGTGGCCGGCAGTGTTGAGCGGCCCCGGCACCACGCCCCACTGCTTACCTCTTTTTCCGGCCACCCTTAGCACTAACAGTGATTTCCCTCCGGCAGTAAATCCCGGTACAACAAAGGATTACCTGAAAAGAGGAGTTTGCCATGTCATTACCACGCCCGCCGTTACCGCCGTTTACCTTAGAAACCGCCATCCAGAAAGTCCGTGCGGCAGAAGATGCCTGGAACAGCACCGATCCCCAGCGCGTTGCGCTGGCCTACACCGAGCATTCACAGTGGCGCAACCGCGATCGCTTTATCAGCGGGCGGGCGGAGATTGTCACTTTCCTGACTGAAAAATGGGTGCGCGAGCAACACTACCGCTTGATCAAGGAGCTGTGGGCGTACAGCGAAAACCGCATCGCGGTGCGTTTTGCCTATGAGTGGCAGGACGCCGCCGGGCAGTGGTTCCGCGCCTACGGCAATGAGAACTGGCAATTTGACGCCAACGGCCTGATGGAGACGCGCCACGCCTCCATCAACGACCTGCCGATCACGGAATCCGAACGCAAATTCCATTGGGATCGCCACGCCCCGCGGCCCATTGACCACCCGGGCCTGACCGCGTTGGGGCTGTAAGCGACGATGTCCCGCAGAAAAAGGATCAGCTGTTGTTGCTCAGACAGGAGGGCTCTATACTGTACAGAGTTAAGTACATGATGGAGGGACTATGCAGCGTATCTTAGCGGAAAAAGCGATCAATATTACGGAACTGCGGAAAAACCCGGCGAAGTATTTTATTGATCAGCCGGTGGCGGTGTTGTCCAACAATCGCCCGGCCGGGTATATGATCAGCGCCAGACTCTTTGAAGAGTTAATGGATTTACTGGAGGAGAACCGTAGCCATCAGGTTGCCGCCCGTTTCAGGCCCACGGCTGCGCGCCTGAATGAGATTACCGGCCATGCACAGGGGCTGTTGGAAAACGCCTCAGACAAGGATTTCAACGCATTTACGGAATAAGTTCACGGAATGAACATCAGAATCTTTAAATCGACCTGGATCCGTCATCAACTCAGCCAGCAAGAACTGGCCGATTTGGTGGCGGATTTTTTGCTGTATAAACAGGAAGGGATACTGCCGGACACGTTTGGCCGTGATGCCCCTTATGATGATGACTGCACGAATCCGTTGGTAAAGCAGGAGCAGGTCATGCACGTGCACCTTGCCGACGGTGACCATCCCTTTCCCCGCCATCTCCGCCAATTTACGCGCACCAGTGATAACGCCCATCTGGTTTACTGCCGGGGTGCCATGCATCCTGACTGCTACCTGCTGATTATCATTCTGAAACCGGAAGCGCATAAAATGGCACGGGATAACAACCATATGCATCAGATCGGTAAAATGGCAGAAGCCTTCCGGATGACATACTGATCCCTCACCGCCCCCGGATCTCCCCCTGTCCCAGCGATGTCACGCTGTTGCCCAGCGCATCGGTGGCCTGCATATCCGCCCCTTTGTCAGCCAGGGCTTTCAATAACTCCGTGCGCTGAAACAGCGACGCATACATGGCGGCAGTCTGGCCCGCATTGTTGCGCTGATCCGGGTTGCATGGCGCAGCAATCAGGGTACGGGCGATCCTGACCTCACCTTTGAAAATCGCGCCCATCAGCGCACTGTTGCCGCGTTTGTCCCGCAGGCAGGGGTCTGCGCCATGTTTCAGCAGCAGCGCCAGGGTGTCCGCATGGCCGTGATAAGCCGCGAGGATCACCGGCGTGTAGCCGTTGGCATCCTGCACGTTCAGGTCATACTTTGCCGCGACAAACTCCCCGATGATGGCGGTATCGCCGTTGCGCGCCGCATCCCAGAGGTGCTGGTTCAGCGAGGCGCGCACCTCCTCCGTCGGGGTGGGCTGTGCCAGGCCCGGCCAGGAGAACAGCAGGCTACATACCAGGTTAACTATCAACACACTACGCATCGTCACAGGCTCCTTCAGGCCGCCCGTGGGGCGGGCGGCCGGAATAATCAGTCAGAGAGTTTGGCGGCCATCTGCTGCACTTTGCTGAGGTCTGCTTTCGCGACTTTGGTCAAACGGGTGCCGTAGTCGGCGTCCGCTTTATAGAAGTAGGAGAGCATCACGTCGCGGCTGGCACTGTCAGTGGTCGCCAGCGCCGAACCAAGGCTGTTGATCAGGTCATCCTGATCTTTTTTGCTGTAGGAGCGGTAGAGTTCACCCGCCTGCTTGAAGTTCTGCTCCTTCTGGATTTTGGTTTGCTGGGTGGTACCTTCCAGCGGCGTCAGGCTGTAGCGCGCCGAAGCCAGCTCCTCACGCGGGTAGAGGCGGCTTGGCTGGTAGTTCACGCCCTTGTCCTGCGTGTGGCCGGTGTTGTGGCTGCCGTCCTGGTTGATGTTGTTGACCGGCGCACGCGGGGCGTTGATCGGCAGGCTCATGCCGTTGGCGCCCAGGCGGTAGATCTGGGTGTCGGCATAGGCAAACAGGCGGCCTTGCAACAGTTTGTCTTCAGACGGCTCAATGCCCGGCACCAGGTTCGCCGGGGCCATCGCCACCTGCTCAGTCTCCTGGAACACGTTATCCGGGTTCTTGTTCAGCACCATCTGGCCGATTTTACGCTCCGGCACATCTGGCCAGATTTTGGTCGGGTCGAGCGGGTCGAAATCGAAATTCTTCAGCTCTTCCGGCTTCAGCACCTGCACATAGAGATCCCATTTCGGGAAATCGCCGCGGTTAATCGCGTCTACCAGGTCATGGCTCAGGTGGCTGTAATCTTTGCCCTGCACCTGCTCAACCTGCTGCGGGTCGAGGTTTTTCACCCCTTGCAGCGTCTTCCAGTGGAACTTCACGTAGTGCACTTCACCTTTGGCATTCACAAACTTGTAGGCGTGTACGCTGTTGCCGTCCATGTTGCGGTAGGAGGCCGGGGTACCCTCGTTGGAGTAGAGCTCCGTCAGGGTGCGGGTGGACTCCGGCAGGTGGGAGAAGAAGTCAAAGCGGCGCGCGTCATCATCCAGGTTGGTGCGCGGGTCGGGTTTGAAGGCGTGCACCATGTCCGGGAACTTAATCGCATCACGGATGAAGAAGGTCGGGAAGTTATTGCCGACCAGATCCCAGTTGCCCTGGGGGGTGTAGAACTTGGTGGCGAAGCCGCGCGGGTCACGCAGCGTCTCCGGCGAATGGTTGCCGTGCACCACCAGGGAGAAGCGCACAAACACCGGCGTTTTGCTGCCTTTCTGGAACAGCTGCGCGGTGGTCAGGTCGGAGATGTCCGCGGTGGCGGTGAACTCGCCGTGCGCGCCGGTGCCGCGGGCATGGACCACGCGCTCCGGGATGCGTTCACGGTCAAAGCGCTGCAACTTCTGCAACAGCTGCACATCCTGCAACAGCACCGGGCCGTGGGCGCCGGCAGTCTGTGAATTCTGGTTATCGCCTACCGGCGCGCCATTATCACGGGTCAGGGTCGCGGCACCGGCAGAGGTGGCGATAATTAAGGATGAGACAATCAACAGGCTTTTTTTAATTCGGGTGTTAAGTACCGCAGCACGGCTATTGCGCATGGTATTTCCTTATTTCAAACAGTCATTATTATCAGCCAGAGGCTATTTATTGCAGGTGAGTCGGGGTGGGCCACCTGAATAGGCAGGTAACCAAAATAAATAACCGGCGGGCCAGCCGTCACTGACGTGGCGATGCACCGGCGTTTATCGTAATACGTCGTCAGATATCGCGATGGGCGGGCAGTCTCTCTCCTCTGGATGAATGAACCGGTCACCGGCAGCATAAAGAAAACGCCGCCTGCCGCACGGTGATTTACCCGCAGCGATGTAAAAACAACCGGTTACGCGGGCGCGACAGGGCGCTACTTTACCGGGATTACGTCTTTTTATAAGGCTGTTATCACTATCAGATTAATAGGCAGGGCTTAACAAACCCGGTGGGGAAATAAAAAAGTGAGGTAAATGAGGCGATTGGAAAAGCGTGGGTTGAAAACAAAACAGACACATTTTGCGAAGTGGTTCATAAAATCGGCAATATTCAGACACATCTTAAAATAAAGCCCTTTCCCAAAAAGTGGGACGGCGTTCATACTTCTGCGGCGCGGGGTGGCGCGTTATTTTCCGGGCGGGTGGCGGGCGCGGATAAAAACTAAGAATACCTGAGTCAATGAAGAGGAAAATAATCATGCTGGTAAAACGATTAAAAGAGGCGCGGGTACGGGCCGGGTTAACGCAATATAAACTCGGGCTGTTGGCCGGCATGGAGGAAACCACCTCCAGCGCGCGGATGAACCAGTATGAGAAGGGCAAACACCAGCCCGACCAGGCCACCGCAAGCCGGATCGCCCAGGCACTCGGGCTGCCGCTGGCCTGGTTTTATGCCGAAGAGAACGATCTTGCGGATGCCATCCTGCGTTACTGGCAGCAGTGCGCGGCAGGCACGCCGGAGTAACCGGCGCGCCTGAATCAGGCAAGGGAGGGGATCAGCCCGCGCAGCGCTGGGCGATGGCGGCGATGTCTTCAGGGGTAGTGCGGCAGCAGCCGCCGACCAGCCGGGCACCGAGCGCGATCCACGCCGGGAGGTGGTCTGCCGGCGTGGGGTGGCCGCTGCCGCAGCTGTGCCAGCGTTTGCTGGTCGCGTCATACTGCTCGCCGGAATTCGGGTAGACCAGCAGCGGTTTGTCCGTCAGCGGGCTTAGGGATTGCAGCGCCGCCGTGACCTTGTCCAGCGCGATGCAGTTAATCCCCAGCGCCGCCGCCTGTGGGGTGGCGTTCAGCAGATCCACCACCTGCGTCAGCGGGGTGCCGTCGCTCAGGTGGTCGCTGTCACGCAGCGTAAAGGAGAACCAGGCAGAGAGCGCCGGGAACTCTGCCAGCAGCGCAATCAGCGCCTGCAACTCGGCAAACGACGGCAGCGTTTCGCACGCCAGCAGATCCACGCCCGCTTCCGCCAGCGCGCGGATGCGCGGCCGGTGGAACGCCATCATCTCCGCCTGCGGCAGCTGGTAGTCCCCGCGGTACTCAGAGCCGTCCGCCAGGTAAGCGCCGTAGGGGCCAACCGAGCCGGCCACCAGCAGGCCGGTTTTCTCCGGGTGCTGCGCCAGGTAATCGCTGCGCGCCTGTTGCGCCAGCGACACGCTTTTGCCAATCAGCGCCAGCGAGGCCGCCTCATCCAGCCCGCGCGGCGCAAAGCCCTGCGGCGTCGCCTGATAGCTGGCGGTAATGGCGCACTGCGCCCCGGCGCGGAAGTAGTCCAGATGCACCTGATAAATCAGTTCCGGGTTCTCCAGCAGCACTTTCGCCGACCAGAGCGGGTCAGCCAGGTCGCAGCCGCGCGCCTCCAGCTCGGTGGCCAGCGCCCCGTCCAGGATCAGATAAGGGTGTTGCGCCAGATGGCGGGCAATCGGGTTTTCAGCCGGCATGGTGTTCTCCTGATACAGCGGCAGTTAAGGTTTTCGCCCGTCGTTGGGTCACATAATAGGCAACATAGCAGAGCGCAACGAACGGCAGGCCACAGTATAGGGCAATCCGTTGCGACGGGTCGAACGCCAGCCCGACGCAGGCCAGCAGGCAGAGCACGAAACCGAGGATCGGCGTCACCGGGTACCAGGGCGCGCGGTAGGGCAGGGCGGCGGCCGCATTGCCCGCGGCCAGCCAGCGGCGGCGGAACACATAATGTGACGCGCAGATGCTCAGCCACACCGCCACCACCGCAAAGCCGGAAATGGCGGAGAGCGCCACGAACACCGTGTCCGGCGCGACCACACTGGAGAGCAGCGCCAGCAGCCCGCCGACCATGCTGACCAGCAGCGCGTTCATCGGGATGCCGCGCCGGTTCACTTTGGCAAAGGCGCCCGGCAGCGTGCGCTCATTCGCCAGTGACCAGAGCATCCGCCCGGAGGCGTACAGCCCGGAGTTGGCCGCAGACAGAATGGCCGTCAGGATAACGAAGTTAAACATGTCGGCCGCATAAGGAATGCCGATCTTCTCAAACACCGCCACGAACGGGCTTTTCACAATCCCTGCCTGGTCCATCGGGATCAGCGCCGCCAGCACCAGCACCGACCCGATAAAGAAGATCACCAGCCGCGCCACCGTGGTACGGATGGCCATCGGCACCACTTTCTCCGGCTGCGCCGTTTCACCGGCGGCGATGCCGATAAGCTCAGTGCCGGAGAAGGCAAAGTTCACCGCCACCATCGTCATCAGGATTGGCAGGCCGCCATGCGGGAACCAGCCCCCGGCCGTCAGGTTACTGAGGAACGGCGCGGGCGTGCCGTCACGCATCGGCACCAGCCCGACCATCGCCCCGGCCCCGAGGATAATGAACGCCAGGATGGTCACCACTTTGATCAGCGAAAACCAGAACTCCCCCTCGGCAAACACTTTGGTGGTGATGACGTTCAGCCCAAAGATGATGACGCAAAACAGCAGACACCAGATCCACACCGGCACCGTCGGGAACCAGTACTGCATACAGAACCCGGCGGCAGTCAGGCTGGAGCCGAGCGCCACCGTCCAGGTCAGCCAGTAGAGCCAGGCCACGGTGTAACCGGTGGCCGGGCTGAGGTAACGGGCGGCATAGAGGTGGAACGCGCCGGTTTCCGGCATCGCCACCGACAGCTCACCCAGGCTCAGCATCACCAGGTAGACCACCAGCGCACCAATCAGGTAGGCCAGCAGCGTCCCCAGGGCGCCGGTGGTGGAGATGATGTACCCGGTGTTGAAAAACAACCCGGTGCCGATCACGCCGCCAAGCGAGAGCATCACCAGATGGCGGGCTTTCATGGTGCGCTTGAACTGGCCTTCTTGGCCGGAAGTGGAGGAGGGTTGGCTGCTCATTCTTATCCGTATAGACGTCTAAACTTCTAAAGTGAGGTTGTTATACCTTTTACGCCGGCTGAAATCAATCTTCACTCCTGCTGGGTGTCCCCGACCGCCTGAGCGCGATGATGGCCGCTTATTAATCCCCGCCGGGAATTATCCAGCCCGCCGCCCGCTTTTTTAACGCCCGCCCGCCCAGCACACACCTTTATTTATTGATGAAAACCCCGCGCCACACCCAAAGAAATAAAATCACCGGAAGAAATGAGAAATAAATACCCCGCTAAAAATAAAACCCGGCAGATAAATAACAGAAGTGAAAATAATGTGATTATTTTAGCCGGTGTGGCGGCTGGCGTTGTTGCCTGAGATTCTTAATTGCATTCCTAATGGTATTTGTTTGTTTTTAAAGGATTTTCACGCCGATTTCATGATCATTTCACCTTGTGATAAACACCGGAAAAACTAAAAAAATTCATTTTATATTAAGGCTATTCTTAAAAACTTTACCGGCGCTGATGTTATTTGTTTTTTAAAAGCCAAACCTCTAGCGTTTTAATTCGCCGGGCTTGATTAATTGGCAAGGAATCCCCCGGTAATATCGGGCCGCGTCCGGCGGCAGCGGGATAAATACGCGATAAAAAAACAGCGTAAACCTGCGGCGGCAACCGGGCGGCCCGCCGGTATGTCAGGACTCTCACAGCAAGTCATCAGGAGAATAAGAAAATGAACGCAACTATGATGAAAGTGGCCGGGCTTATCACCGCCCTGGCGATCTCCGGCGGCGCGGCTGCGGCACAAACCGCAGGCAGCAGCGCGACCTCGCTGAGCAAGGGGCAGTCTGATGCCATCGGTGTCGGCAGCATTGCCGCGATTACCGCCGTGGCGCTGCTGCTGGAAAATGGCGGCTCAGACGGCAACGGCTCCACTGCCACCAGCACCTCGACCACCACCCAGACCACCCGCTAACCTGTTGCTTGTTTTGCGCTTTACCTGTAACTCCCCTTTGCTTGTTTTACAGGCCGCCTCCGGGCGGCCTCTTTTTTCCGTCTTCACCGGCGGCCTTTTTCATTGCCGGGGCGGCGGTGGGTTGCTATAGCTATTCCCAGGGCTGCCGCACCCGGCCGGGTGGGCAGGCCACGCTTTGCGCCGACACCGTGCGCAACAGATGACCTCAACCGGGGGATAAGATGATGAGCAATGAAAACCAGAAAGTCGCGATCGTGACCGGGGCCTCACGCGGCATCGGGGCGGCCGTGGCGGAACGGCTGAGCAAAGAGGGGTTTGCGGTAGTGGTGAACTACGCCAGCCAGGCCCTGCCGGCCAATGCGCTGGTGGAAAAAATCACCCTGCGCGGTGGCCGGGCGATCGCGGTAAAAGCGGATGTCAGTGATGCTGCCGCCGTGGCCGCCTTGTTTGACCGGGCCGACGCCGACTTTGGCGGGGTGGACGTGCTGGTCAATAACGCCGGGGTCATGGCCATTGCGCCGCTGGCGGAGATCGATGACGCCACCTTTGACCGGCTTATCGCCATCAACCTGAAAGGCAGCTTCAACACCCTGCGTGAGGCGGCAACGCGCCTGCGCGACGGCGGCCGCATCATCAACCTTTCCTCCAGCCTGGTCGGGCTGCTGCACCCCGGTTACAGCGTCTACACCGCCACCAAAGCCGGGGTGGAAGCGCTGACGGCGGTGCTGGCGCGGGAACTGCGCGGCCGCAACATCACGGTAAACGCCGTCGCGCCCGGCCCGACCGCCACCGATCTGTTCCTCGACGGCAAAACCCCGGAACAGGTGGAGCGGCTGGCCAAGATGCCGCCGCTGGAGCGCCTCGGCGAGCCGCAGGACATCGCCGCCACCGTGGCATTCCTGGCCGGGCCGGATGGCGGCTGGATCAACGGCCAGACGCTGCGCGCGAACGGCGGCATTATCTGACGTTCATCAGGCCTGACTGCGCCGCCAGCGCCACACATCCACACTCAAAAACAGCAGCAGGCTGACGCCCATCACCGGCAAGGCGAGCGCCAGCCCGGCGGCCACCAGCACCACCGCGAGGCGCGGCAGCCACGGCAACCCGGCCCAGGCGGCAGAGAGTGTCTGCGCCGGGTGCTGCGCGGGGGCCGCGGGCCGCCGCAGCCACCACATCCGGTAACCCCAGAGGATCATCAGGCACAGCCCCAGCCCGAACGCCGCCAGCACCAGTTGGTTCGGCAGCCCGAACAGCACGCCCATATGTGCGTCAATTCCCCAGCGCGTCAGTTTCGCCACCAGCGGGAAATCGGCAAAGCGCACCACATCCACCACCCGGTAGCCGTGCGGGTCGATGGCCGCGGAATCGACGCGCGTCGGCCAGCGGGGATTGATCTCATTCACCGTCCAGGCCCGGCCGGCGATTTTCGCCGGACGGATCTCCAGCCGGTCAGCGGCAATCCCGGCCTGCCGCGCCGCCGCCAGCACGCCGTCAAACGTGGCGGCGGCCTGCGCCGGGGCGGGCGGCATCACCATGCCGGGCATCATCATCATGCCGTGGTGCTCCGCGTGCGGGTCAGCCTCTTCTTTTTCACCCTGGCTGCGGTGCAGCTCGGTGTTCACGGCCGGGGTCATCCAGTCCAGCGCGCTGCGCATCCGGTCGATATTGCTGCCTGCCCAGTTTGACCAGGTCAGGCCGGTGGCGGAGAAGAACAGCAGCCCCAGCAGCAGCGTCAGCCCGGTCACGGTATGGCGGCGGCGGGTGCGTTGCTGTTGCCGGGCGTTCTCCGTGGCGTGGCGCGTCAGCCGCGGCGGGCGCTGCATCAGCCAGAGCGCCAGACCGCCCAGCGCCGCCACCCACAGCCAGGAGGCGGCCAGCTCGCTGTAAACGCGCCCCGGCTCGCCCAACAGCAGGTTGCGGTGCAGGTAGTCCAGCGTGGTGCGCAACGGCAGGATGCCGCTGGTGCCGTAGGCGGTCAGCTCGCCGCGTAGCGCCAGCGTGTGTGGGTCAATAAACAGCGCCCGGCTCTCCGACGGCCCCAGCCCGGCGGCCGCAAACATCACGCGGGTGGTCTGGCCGGGGGAAGGCGCAGGGCGCACGGCGATGATCCGCGCACCATGCCCTGCCGCCGCCTGGGCCGCGGCAACCTGGCGCGACAGCGGCTGCACCGGGCCGGTGGCATCGGTAAAGAGTTGCTGCGCATACAGCGCATTTTCGAGTTGCGGCGTCAGCACATACAGCGTGCCGGTGAGGGCAGCGACAAAGATAAACGGGCCGACGAACAGGCCAATGGCGAAATGCAGCCGCTTCAGCAGCGCCAGCAGCGCCGCGCGGGCAGAGAGGGTGTGCGCAGGCGTACGCGCCTGCGGCAAAGATTCAACCGACATGGTGAACTCCGTGATAAGGCAAACGACACGCGCCACCGCCCGGCAGGGCAGCGGCAACGGACAACAGACGCCGGGGCGTCAGGGGCTTATCAGCAGAAAGGGGGCGCGCGGGTACGCGGGCGGCAGACCGGCGGGGGCGGGGGCAGGCGTAACCGCAGCCGGGGCGGCGGCACACGGGCCGCCAGCAGGGTAAACCAGGCCAGCAACGGCAGCGCTATCTCCAGCAGCGGCGCATGGGCCAGCAATACGCAGTAACCACAGGCGGCCTGATCGGGCATCATCCCCGCGGGGTGCGACATCGGCATCTCACCCGCCGCCATCGCGCCATGATCCATCGCCTCATGGCCCATTGCCTCATGGCCCATTGAGGGAGAGTCCATCGCCATCATCATGCCGGGCATCGCCGTCGTCCGGGCGTGCGTGTCTGCCAGTGAGGTGGAGATCACCGGGGCAACAAACAGCAGCAGCAGAGCGACTATCCCCAGCCAGGCCGCCGTGGTACGGTGCCGGGCAGAGGGGCGGAGCGTCAGAAACACAGCAGATCCCATCACAGGGTTACCACGCCATGCGGTAACCGGCGCAGGGAGTGTACGTGATTTATCGCAGAAATGTTAAACCCGTGCTGCTAAAAACACACGGGACAGTAAAGAAAAGATCACCGATCGGTGACGTCAAACGGGGCAATTAACCGGCCAACCGCCCCCTTATGGGAGCGGCATCACCAGCAGATCCATCAGGCTGCGCTGGCTGACGCTGGAGAAGGGCAGGGTCTGGATGCTTTCCATCCCGTGCCGCAGGTAGAAGGTGCGCGCCCGCGGGTTGTTCTGCAACACCGTCAGCCACAGGCTTTTCTGGCCCTGTTGCCTGGCGGCCGCCAGCACCTGCTCCCACAGTTGCCGGCCATAGCCCTGGCCGGTCTGTTCCGGCATCAGGTAGAGTTTTTGCAGCAGCGCGCCCGGCTCGTTGTTGTCAGGGCGCGGGCGGTTCCAGCACACCTTGGCAAAGCCGATCGGTTGCCCGGCGGACTCGGCCAGCAGCCACAAAATCTCCGGGTTGGCGAGTTCGGCCTCCAGCGTGTCACGGTTGTACTCGTCGGCCAGAAACTCCTCCATCTCCGCTGCCACCTGCCACAGGTGGGCAAAATGGTGCAGGTAGGATTCACGCGCCACTTGTTGCAGGGTGGCCGCATCCGCGACCCCGGCCGTTCTGATCGTCAACATTCTCATTCCTTCGATGTATAAAAGACCTCCATCCTGCGTAATTTAACGACACAAATCAATCCGCTTGCTGAATCGTTTTAACCGTTCATTCACAAAATGAATGAATCAGGCGAACCCGATCCCGGTGCGCCGGGCGGGCAAACCGGAAATTTGCCTGCGGCAAGTGGCTAAGGTTTCGCCGCCGGGTGCCGATAACGTTCCCGATGCCTGGCGGGAAACAGGTGAACCACCCGAGCAGGGAGTGCCGCTGACACTGTGACTGACTTCGCCAGGGGAACCCCATGTTTTTGTCATCCTTATTTCGTAAAAAGCCGCCGGGCACTGCGCACCGCGGCCTCTCTACCCGCAGTGTGATGCTGCTGGCGGGGCTTGGCGTGATCACGCTGGGCTTTGTCACCACGCTGGGCCTGCTGAGTTACCAATCCGGCAAGCAACAAAAAGCCCTTTCTATCCACTACCTGACCCAGACAGCAGCCACGCAGGCGTTGGCGACCCAGCAACGGCTGGATGCGGCGCTGATTGCCGCGCGCTCGCTGGGCGTCAACCTGCAAAGCCTGCAACAGGGCGGCGCGGCCGATCGCCACCTGGCGGATACCCTGTTACAGAATACGCTCGGTAACCATCCCGATTTTCTGTCGATGTCGATGGGCTGGGAGCCGGACGCCTTTGACGGCAAAGACCGGGCGCTGGCCGGGCAGCCGGGGCAGGATGCCGCCGGGCGGTTTGTGCGCTACAGCGATCGCGATGCGCAGGGCAACCCGGCGCTGCACAACTTAACGGACTACGAGACCCCCGGCAGCGGCAATTACTATCTGTTGCCGCGTGAGCGCCGCACAGACGTGATTCTGGAGCCTTACAGTTACCCGTATAACGGCGTGCCGGTACTGCTGACGTCGATTGCCGTGCCGATCATGAAAGAGGGGAAATTCCTCGGGTCGGTCACGGCGGATTTCTCGCTGGTTACCTTGCAAAAGATGATTGCCGGGATTGTGCCGTTCCAGGGCACCGGTTATGCAGCGCTCTATTCGGCAGAGGGGAAAGTGGTGGCGCATCCGGACGCGGCGCTGCGTGGCGGGAGTGTGACCGAAGCGGGGCTGTTGGAGCATATCCGCGCCGGGAAGCCGTGGCAGGCGGAAGTGGAAGACAGCGTGCTGAAGACGCGCGCCATCAGTATTGTGTTGCCGATCCCGGTGGGGAACAGCGGCACGCCGTGGATGTTGCAGATTGTCGCGCCGCTGGATGTGGTGATGGCGGCGGCCGATCGGCAGCGTACTCAGGCGTTGTGGCTGATGTTGCTGAGTATTGTGATTGTGACCGGCGTGCTGGGTGCGGTGTTTACCTTTAAGGTGGCGCGCCCGCTGGGCGGGGAACCGCGCGAGGCGGCCGAGATTGCGCTCGCCGTCGCCGCAGGGGATTTACGTTTGCCGGTGACGGTGAGCGCGCAGGACACGCACAGTCTGTTTTATGCGCTGTCGACCATGCAGCGTCAGCTGTCGACGCTGGTCGGGCAGATCCGTGCCACCAGTGAGGCAGTGAGCAGCGAGGCCACGCAGATCGCTGCCGGGAATGTGGAGCTGGCGGCCCGCACGGAGCAGCAGGCTGCCGCGCTGGAGCAGACGGCGGCCAGTATGGAGCAGTTGACCGCCACGGTGCAGCAGAACGCCGAGAACGCGCACAGCGCCACCGCACTGACCGGCAATGCCGCGCAGATAGCCGGGCGCGGTGAGCATCTGGTGGGTGAGGTGGTCGCGATTATGGGTGAGATTGACGACAGCGCGCGGCGCATCAACGAGATCACCACGCTGATTAACGGCATCGCGTTCCAGACCAATATTCTCGCGTTGAACGCGGCGGTGGAAGCCGCCCGCGCCGGTGAGCAGGGCCGTGGTTTCGCGGTGGTTGCCGGGGAAGTGCGGAATCTGGCGCAGCGCAGCGCCGACGCCGCCCACGAGATCAGCGCATTGCTGGCGGAGTCCGGTGCCCGTGTCGGCAAGGGGGTATCGTTGGTGAACGCCACCGGCAAGACGATGGCCGAGATGACGCAGGCCGTGATGGCAGTCAACGCCATTATGGCGGAGATTGTCACCGCCTCGGACGAGCAGGCACGCGGCATCAGCCAGGTGACCCAGGCGGTGCACGAGATGGAGGGTGTCACCCAGCAGAACAGCGCGCTGGTACAGCAAGCCACCGCCACCACCGCCGCCCTGGAGCAGCAGGCCCTCGGCCTGACCGCCCACGTCAGCACCTTCAAAACCCGCGACCTTTAAGCGTTATAAAACCAGGCCGCATAAAAAGCCGGGGCGTATCAACGTCCCGGCTTTTTTTCGCCTTCTTCACGACAACCCTCAACGATTCACCGCCTGCTTTTCCGTACCTACCCAAGAACTTGCAGAAAGGCTGGGGCATAAAAACCCTTGCCGAACGGAGCCGCAGGCCTGGGTAAGCGGGGCGGATACCCAAAAACCACCCCTACCATTTCCTCACATACTTGCTGGTTTGCAGAAGTAGTGGGGGCGTAAAAATCATTGCCGAATGGAGCCGCAGGCCAACCGAGCGGGCAGGACGGCCAAAAACGCCGTCTACTTTTTCCTTACATACTTAAGAATTCGCAGTCTGGTGGGGGCGTAAAAATCATTGCCGAATGGAGCCGCAGGGCCGGGTGAGCGGGCAGGACGCCCGCGAGAGTCGCAGCCACGCTGGGAGCGTGTCTGCGGCGGCCCGATTAGCCCGGAGGCGAAATGAGGGCCACCCGCGAGAGCGGGCAATGATTCAGCCGGGGCACCGAAAGTGCGCGGGTGCAGGGCGAGCGCACCGGCGCGCCCTGCTCGGTTGAGGCTTAGTGGTTGAAATGGTCAGCGATGCCGAAC
>NZ_PJZI01000024.1 GCF_002858805.1 Chimaeribacter arupi | reverse complement strand
CCGAAAGCGCGCGGGTGCAGGGCCGGCGCGCCGGCAGGCCCTGCTCGGTTGAGGCTTGAAAAGCCGGGTAGACAAATACACATGAGCAACCGAAACATGCCACTTTATGACCGGCGGCGGCAGCAAAGCCGCAGAAAGACGCCGGGCGTATGCCAACGCAACAAACTTCGATCAAAAAAGTCCACTCCACATGAGCAACCGAAACATGCCACCTCACCCCAAAAACCATCAAAAACAAAATGTTATCTGAATACCCTCAGCGCCTGCTGCAACCTCTCCACCTGATGCTTCATCCGCGTCGCGGAGACCGCACTCTCCTGCACCTGCTCGGCATTCTGCTGGGTGATGCGCTCCAGCTCCTTCACCGCTTTGCCCACTTCAGATAATCCGACACCCTGCTCGGCGGTGGCAGCGCTGATGCGCCCGATAAGCGTGGTCACATTCCCTACCTGGCTTACAATGTCATCCATCGTCGTCCCGGCATCATGCACCTGGCCGGAACCGGCCATCACTTTGCCGACGCTGGCGTCAATCAGGCTCTTGATCTCGCTCGCCGCCGTGGCGCTGCGCTGCGCCAGCCCCCGCACCTCACCGGCGACCACCGCGAACCCTTTGCCCTGCTCACCGGCGCGCGCCGCTTCTACCGCCGCATTCAGCGCCAGGATATTGGTCTGGAAGGCGATGCTGTCGATCACGCTGGTAATGGTGCCGATCTTCTTGGCACTGAGGGCGATCTCATCCATCATCCGTACGATCTCCTCCATCGATTCCCCACCCTTCTCTGCCGCCGTGCTGGCCGTACTGGAAAGCTGATTGGCTTCGGTGGCGGTGGCCGTATTGCTCTGTACCGTCGCCGTCATCTGGTTCATGGCGGCCGACGTCTGCTCCACGTTCGCGGCGGTCTGGTCAGTGCGGCGGCTCAGCTCCTCGTTGCCCTGCGCCAGAACATCGCTGGCATTACGCACCGTCATCACCTGGTTGCTGACATCATCCACCAGCCAGCGGAACATCACCCCCATCTGCCCAATGGCGCGCAATGTCATGCCGATTTCATCAACCCGGTCGAGGTGGTCCACCCGGTAACTCGCGCCGGTCGCCACGTCTTTCGCCTGGCGGCACACCTGCGCCAATGGCCGGGCCACCTGCACGTTGAGCCAGGCGGCCGCCAGCGCCAGCAACAGCACCATTCCGGCGGTGAAGCCGCCGAGGGCCGGCCCGCCCAGCCCCAGCGCGGCAGCCCCCATCACACTTAACGGCAACAGCGCCAGCAGCGGCGACCAGAGCCGCCAGCGCAGCGGCAGGGTTTTCATCAGCGACCGCCAGCGGCCCAGGCCGGTCACCAGCAACACGCCCTTGTGCAGGCGGCGGTTCTTCAACGTGCCGTCACGCATTTTCTGATAGATGGCGGAGGCGGCCTGCACTTCCTGATCGCTGGGTTTGATGCGCACGGACATATAGCCAAGCAACGTGCCGTTGCGGATCACCGGGTTCACGTTGGCCCGCACCCAATAGTGATCGCCGTTCTTGCAGCGGTTCTTGACCAGCCCCGTCCAGGGCTCGCCCTGCCTGAGCGTGGCCCACATGTCGGCAAAGGCTTCCGGCGGCATATCCGGGTGGCGCACCAGATTATGCGGCGCCCCGGTCAGCTCTTCGGCACTGAACCCGCTGATATCAATAAAGGCATCATTGGCATACAGAATATTGCTGTTGAGATCGGTGGTGGACATGAGCGTCGCATCATCGGAAAAATGGAACGGGGTCTGAGTAACCGGCTGATTATTGCGCATGGTGAATTCCTGATCTCTATTTCACTGAATAAAACGGGCGAATTTCCTTAATAAAACAGCTTGTTTTTCGGCAAAGGTCATAAAAACTTTAGGGATAAAAAAGAGTATTTCCGATAAACCGGTTTATTACGCAAAATGGATAATTACTGATTAAATAACCCGCACCTGCGCATTAAAAAAACATAGGGCGTTGAATTATCAGCCGGGTGCCAAAGACCAGGCCATGCCCCGCCTGCGTGGGATGCCTCCGCGTGCAGGCACTTTTCATCGGGAAAGCGGGTAGTGAACGCATAAAAAGAAACCGGGGTAGCCGCGTAATGCGTGTTGCCCGCCGCCCTTATTTTTTATTTGCGCCTTACTTTTTTACGGCAGTTTCACGCAACAGCCGGATAATATCGCCCGGTACGTAATGACTATTATCCCTTCGGTATTATGCCGCGACCAAAAGCGGCATTGGCCCGTTCATGCTTCCTTGCCGGAAAATAGCCTTTCCGGTATCTCCCGCGTTAACCTCGCCTGCCGAAAAAATAAAAGAAAATTTCACCGCCGGGAATTTCCTCATCATTTACGCCTATTTAAGCGGTTTGCCTTTCCGATTTGCCCTGTTGCGCCCCTTCTCCTACCTTTTACACACTGCCCAGCGCGCACTGCGCTGTACGTGCCCTTTTATCGCTGACGTATTGTGTCGGCTGTCTGGAGAACCCATGTCATCTACCCCGTTTGAGAACCTGAACCTGTTGCCGATTGCCGGTGAATGGCGTGAAGGCCGCCACGCGCAGTCCCTGAATGTGACCAACCCCTATGACGGCAGCACGCTGCTGACCATCAAGCAGGCTAACCGTGACGATCTGGATGCCGCCTACCAGCGCGCGGCAAAGGCGCAACGTGACTGGGCAGCGACCGGCCCGGCGCAGCGTGCTGCGGTGATGCTGCGCGCGGCGGAGATCATCACCGCCCGGCGGGAAGAGATTATCGGCTGGCTTGTCCGCGAGTCGGGCAGTACCCGCATTAAAGCGGAGATTGAGTGGAACGCCGCGCGCGGCATCACGCTGGAGGCGGCCTCCTTCCCGTCACGCGTACACGGGCGCATTGTGCAGTCCAATATTCCCGGCAAAGAGAACCGCATCTACCGGGAAGCGCTCGGCGTGGTGGGCGTCATCAGCCCGTGGAATTTCCCGTTCCACCTGACCCAGCGCTCGCTTGCCCCGGCGCTGGCGCTCGGCAACGCGGTGGTGGTAAAACCGGCCAGTGACACCCCGGTGACCGGCGGCCTGCTGCTGGCGCGGATTTTCGAAGAGGCCGGGCTGCCGGCGGGCCTGCTGAGCGTGGTGGTCGGGCCGGGCGCAGAGATAGGTGACGCCTTTGTTGAGCACCCGGTGCCGGCACTGATCTCCTTTACCGGCTCCACGCCGGTCGGGCTGAACATTGGTGGGCTGGCGAGCGGCGGCAAGCACCTGAAACATGTGGCGCTGGAGCTGGGCGGCAATAACCCGTTCGTGGTGCTGGCCGATGCCGACCTCGATCGCGCGGTGAACGCCGCCATCATGGGCAAGTTCCTGCATCAGGGGCAGATCTGTATGGCGGTTAACCGCATCATTGTGGAAGATGACCTGTATGACGCCTTTATCGAACGTTTTGTGGAACGGGCGAAAAGCCTGAACGTAGGCGATCCGGCGCAGGCAGACACGGTGATCGGCCCTGTGGTAAACCAGAAACAGCTCGCGTCGTTAACCGGCAAAATCGCCCAGGCGAAAAACGAGGGCGCACGGCTGCTGCTGGCGGGCGAGATCCGCGGCAACCTGGTGCCGCCGCACATTTTTGCCGATGTCACGCCGGAGATGGAACTCTCCCGCGAAGAGATCTTTGGGCCGCTGGTGGGCATTCAGCGCGCCCGCGATGAGGAGCACGCGCTGCAACTGGCCAACGACTGCGAATATGGCCTCTCGAGCGCCGTGTTCAGCCGTGATACTGAGCGCGCCGTGCGCTTTGCCCGCCGTGTGCAGGCAGGCATGACCCATGTGAACGACATGTCAGTGAACGACGAGCCGCATGTGCCGTTCGGCGGCGAGAAGAACTCCGGGCTGGGTCGCTTTAACGGCGACTGGGCGATTGAAGAGTTCACCACTGACCACTGGGTCAGCGTGCAGCACACCCCGCGTGATTATCCGTTCTGATCCCGCCTGCTGAGCAGTAAAAAGCCCGCTGAACAGCGGGCTTTTTATTAGAGCATGTTAAAACAGGGCAAGAAATGCGGCGTTATCCCCCGCTATCTTCCCACGGGTTAAGCAGTGGGACACCCATTCCCTCAAAATCTTTAGTATTACGTGTCACCACGATCATGCCGTGCTGATGCGCAGTGGCCGCGATCAGTGCGTCATTTTCCGATCGTTTGTCCGGCACATGCAGACGGGCGGAATACAGGGCGACCCCCGTATCCACCGGCAAGCTACGATCGGCAAATTCTGCGAGTACCCGATCAAACCATACGCGCAAAATAGCCGCCTGTGTCGCATCCCGGCCTGCCAGCGAGAGGATGCCGCGCTCAATCTCCATGAGGGTGATGGTGGAAACAAACAGGTCACCGGCATCAACAGAACCTGCCCAGCGGGCCACGTTCGCATCGATTTTCAGCGTCCCTGCTTTGCGTAATTCAGAAACCACATTGGTATCCAGAAGATAACGCATCAGAAATCCACATCCCGGCTGACAATGTTCCCGCGTTCCGGTTCAAAATCGATGTCGCCCGCATTTGGCGTCGCCAACGCATCCAGTATGCTTCTGCGTGACCCAGACAGCTTTTTGAAGGCCTCATAGGTCAGCAGCACATGGGCCGGTTCGCCGCGGTCGGTAATATAAACCGGGCCTTCTTCGGCCGCTTTTTTTGCCCGGGAAATTTCCTGATTAAACGAACGGCTGGTCATGGTAGTAATCGGCATCGGCACCTCCGCACAAAATGTAGCAACATCACTACATTTTATGCCAGTGCAGCGGCAAATGCCAGGCGGCGTCCGGGCCTTTTGCCGCAGACGCCGCCCTTACCTCACTTCTTGTCCTTATGCGGCAGCACTTCGTTGATGAGCTGGCGGGCGGTGTCGGCAATCACCTGCCCGGCGCCGCGGTCGCCTTTCAGCATCGCGGAGGTGAAGCCCTTGGCCTGCTCCAGCGTCAGGTGCGGCGGGAACGGCGCGACTTCCGGGTCGGTTTTCACTTCCAGCACCACCGGGCGATCGGCGCTCAGCGCATCGGCCCAGGCGGCCTGCAATGAGTCCGGCTCATCCACAAAAATCCCCCGCAGCCCCAGCAGGTTGGCGAACTGGGCGTAGGGCACATCCGGCAGCGCCTGGCTGGTCGGGTAGCGCGGGTTGCCCTCCATCACCCGCTGCTCCCAGGTGACTTCGTTTAAATCCTCATTATTGAACACGCAGATGATCAGCCGCGGGTCATCCCAGCGCCGCCAGTATTTCTGGATGGTAATCAGCTCCGCCATGTTGTTCATCTGCATCGCGCCATCCCCCACCAGCGCCACGACCGGGCGATCCGGGTGGGCGAATTTGGCCGCGATGGCATACGGCACCGCCGCGCCCATTGACGCCAGCCCGCCGGAGAGCGAGGCGCGCTGCCCGGCCTTGGCCTGATAATCCCGTGCGAACCAGTTGGCGCAGGAGCCGGAGTCCGAGGTGACAATCGCATTGTTCGGCAGCAGCGGCGACATCTCCCACACCACGCGCTGCGGGTTCACCGGTTTGGCGGCGGCCATCGCGCGGTCACGCAGCGTCTCGCGCCACGTCTCCATCTCTTTGGCGAGGTTGTCCTGCCAGCGCCGGTCATCATTGTATTTGAGCAGCGGCAGCAGCGCGCGCAGGGTGGCGGCCGCGTCGCCGTGCAGGTTCACGTCCACCGGGTAGCGCAGCCCCAGCATCCCTGGGTCGATGTCGATCTGTACCGCCCTCGCCTGCCCATCCTTCGGCAGGAACTCCGCCCACGGGAACCCGGTGCCGATCATCAGTAACGTGTCACAACCGGACATCATGTCCGACGACGGTTTGGTGCCGAGCATCCCGATGGCACCGGTGACAAACGGCAGATCGTCCGGCAGCACATCTTTGCCGAGCAGCGCTTTGGCCACGCCCGCGCCCAGCGTCTCCGCGACATGGATCACCTCCGCTTCCGCACCGCGGGCGCCGGAACCAATCAGAATCGCGACTTTTTTGCCGTGGTTAAGCAGGTCAGCCGCCTGTTGCAGGTCAGCCTGCTGCGGCACCACCACCGGGCGGTGGTAACCGGCCCCGGAGCGGGTAAAGCCGTGCGCCTGCTGCGGCTCCTCCCAGGGTTCGTCCTGCACATCTTTCGGCAGCACCAGCACCGTCACGCCGTTATTGGCGATGGCGATGCGCACCCCGCGGTCAACCAGATGGCGCACCTGCGCCGGGGCAGCGGCCTCCTGCACGAAATCCGCCACGTCCATAAAGACGCGATCCAGGTTCAGCTCCTGCTGGTAGTGCGCGCCGCGCGCGGTGCTCTCCGCCTGCCCGACAATCGCCAGCACCGGCGCATGGTCCTGCTTCGCGTCATACAAGCCGGTGATCATATGGGTGGCCCCCGGCCCGCCGGTGGAGAGGCAGACGCCCAGCTCGCCGGTAAATTTGGCGTGCGCCGTGGCCATAAAGGCCGCCATCTCTTCATGGCGCACCTGGATAAAGTCGATCCCCTCGCCTTTTTTCTCTGCCCGCTGCAAGGCACCCAGCACCCCGTTAATGCCGTCACCGGGGTAGCCATAAATGCGCGTCACGCCCCATGCTTTCAGGCGTTCCACAAAAAAGTCGCTTGTCATCTTCGCCATCGCCGTTCCTCCTGTTATGGCGTCTCCACGCGGGCCGTTGCCCGCCAGCCTGCATTAACCATAGTTTATTTGGCGAAGGGTGCAGGTAAGGAGGATAGCCGGGAGAGGGAGTGTGGAGACATTTACCGCGTGCCCGCGCACATTATTCGCGCGCCCGTCTTGTTTACTTTTTATGCCTTATTAAAATAAGGGCGGAAAAAAGACCATTTTAAGGAGTGAAAAATGGGTGCAACGGCCATTTTTGCCAATCATGTTGCTTCAATCACCGAACTGAAGAAGAACCCTTCTGCCACGGTCGCCTCTGCGGAGGGCCAGCCGGTGGCGATCATGAACCACAGTAAAACCGCGTTTTACTGTGTGCCTGCCCCGCTGTTTGAAATGATGATGGATATTATTGATGAGCGGGAATTAGCCAAACGCGTGCGTGACCGGCTTCATGAAGAAGAGATTGAGGTCAACTGGGAGGATCTCTGAGTGCAACAGCCCAAAAAGGAATTCAGGACACGGCTTACGTTTAAAAAGAGTGCCAAAAAGGAGTGGGATACGCTGGGTGGTAATGTTCGCGAAAAGTTTAAAAAATTGCTGCTTAAGAGGGCCGTTTCACGGGATGCCCTGATGCCGAAAAAACACCAGCTGTCAGGCGTAGATCACTGTTTTAAAATAAAACTCAGGCAGGACGGTTATCGACTGATCTATCAGGTTACCGAGCATGAGGGCGGAGACATCACGGTCACTATCACGGTCGTGACCGTTGATCGGCGGGAAGATGTGTATGAAGGGTTGAAGGCCAAACTGGGAAACCTTGATGCGCTGTTTGAGTCGCCACTGCTTGTGACACAGGAGGAAGAGGATGAATGACACAGGCCGGCACACTGTTTTGCGTATCGCGCGCCCGGTCACTGAGCTGGCGGCACGCAGCCGCCTTTATCAGGCCGGGCTGGGGCTGGAAGAATTAGGCGGGTTCACTGACCATCAGGGGTTCAGCGGCGTGATGCTTGGCTACCCTGGCGCGGCGTGGCATCTGGAGTTTACCCATTGCCCGGCGCACCCGGTCAGCCCGGCTGCCACCGCCGAAGATTTACTGGTGCTTTACCTGCCTGATGAGGGCGAATGGGCCGCCCGCTGCCGGGCAATGGCAGAGGCCGGGTTCCGGCTGACAGCCGCCTTCAACCCCTACTGGGACAGCGCCGGCCGCACCTTCCTCGACCCGGACGGCTACCGCACAGTGATTCAGCGCCAGCACTGCCCGGTGGCGTAATGCCGAAAGCATCTCCCCCGGTTTCCCTTTTCCCCCGCAGCGGCCATACTTTCTGGCTGGGGCGTTTTTCAATCAACGGGATAGCGGAATGCAGAGTCTTGATCTTACGGTGGTGCAGCAGGCGGCGCGCTGGATAGGCACGCAACCGGTGTGGCTGTGTACGGTGCTGTCGACGTTTGGCTCATCGCCGCGTTCGCCGGGTGCGCTGATGGCGGCCACCGCGGACGGGCACTACAGCGGGTCGCTGTCGGGCGGCTGCGTAGAAGAGGATTTCATCGCCCGGTTGCGGGCCGGGGCATTCCGGCAGGCGAGCCAGGTGGTGCGCTATGGGGACGGCGGGCTGACGCCCAACCGCGCGCTGCCGTGCGGCGGCGTGCTGGATATTTTAATCGAATACCTGCCGTGCAACGACGCCAGCGCGGACTATCTGGCGCGGCTCGGCCGGGCGCTGGGCGGCCACGGCGCGCTGGTGAAACAGCTGACGCTGCCCGCAGCCTGCCACGCACTCACCGCAGACATCGGCGCAGGCAGCACCCATGTGGCGCGTGACGGCGACCATCTTACGCTGCATGTTGCCGCCGCGCCGCGGCTGGTGGTCGCCGGGCTGTCGCCGGTGGCGGTCTACTGCGCCGGATTTGCGGTGGCGCTGGGGTTTGAAACCGTGGTGTGTGAACCGCGGGAGGAGGAGCTGGAGAACCTGCTGCCGCAACTCCCGGAGGGCGTGATCATCGAGCGGCAGTTCCCGGCGAAATTTATCGAGCAACAGGGGTGCCACGCCCACACGGCCGTGGTGGCGCTGACGCACGACCCGCGCATGGATGACCTGACGCTGATGGAGGCGGTGCAGACCCCGGCGTTTTACATCGGCGCGATGGGGTCGATGAAAAACAGCCGGCAGCGGCGTGAGCGGTTGCAGCGCATCGGCGGGTTGACAGAGGCAGAGCTGGCGCGGGTACATGCGCCGATTGGGATGGATCTCGGCAGCAAAACCCCGGCCGAAATTGCGTTGGCGGTGATGGCCGATGTGGTGGCGCATAAAAACCGCCGTCAGATGGCGTAGCGAAAAGCGCTGCGCCGCGCGGCGGCCATAAAAAAGGCGCGCCGCATAGGCGCGCCTCAGGTTCAGAGCCGAAGAATCAGATCAGTTTATCCAGGGTAATCGGCAATTCGCGGATGCGCTTGCCGGTAGCGTGGTAAACGGCATTGCTGACCGCCGCCGCCACGCCGACAATCCCGACTTCACCCACAGTTTTACCGCCCAGCGTACTGGCCTGATAGTCCGGCTCACCGACGTTGATTACCTGAATCTCCGGGATATCGGCATTCACCGCCATCAGGTAGTCCGCGAGGTTGGCGTTGAGGATGCGCCCGTCACGCGCGTCGATCATCCCCTCCTCCAGCAGCGCCTGCCCGATGCCCATCACAATGCCGCCAATCCACTGGCTTTTGGCCAGCGTCGGGTTGTAGAGCCGCCCGCAGTCAAAGGCACTCACCACCCGCTTGACGCGCACGGTGCCGAAATCCTCATCCACCGCCACCTCCACAAAGTGCGCACACCAGCTGTGCGCGCCTTTGGTGCTCTCCATCATGCTGGCCGTCTGGTCGGCGGTATCGCGGTCTTTTTCACTGGCATCCGCCTTGAAGGTGTCCTGATGCACCACCAGTTGATCGCGATCCGCCAGTTTCAGCAGCTCAGCAAAGGTGATGCTTTTCCCGTTGGCGCGCACCTCGCCCCCGGCCAGGATGGCGGTGTCACGCGAGGCACCAAACAGCGGCGAATCCGGCTCTGTCACCGCCAGCCCCAGCAGCATCTCCCGCGCGGCACCGGCGGTTTTATGCACCGCCGCGGTCAGCAGGTTAGCCAGCTGGGAGCCGCCCGCCACCGGCGCACGCGGCAGCGCGGTGTCCCCCAGCGACACGCGGATGTCGGAAGACGGCACGCCCAGCACCTCGGCCGCCGTCTGCGCCAGAATGGTGTAGGTACCG
This sequence comes from Chimaeribacter arupi, assembly GCF_002858805.1. GTDB lineage: Bacteria > Pseudomonadota > Gammaproteobacteria > Enterobacterales > Enterobacteriaceae > Chimaeribacter > Chimaeribacter arupi. The sequence goes on along the minus strand of NZ_PJZI01000024.1, from coordinate 67,861 downwards.
GTGCCGATGTCCGCGCCGCTGCTCTGCACCTCAATCTGCCCCTGGCGGTCGATGATGACCCGCGCCTCACCCGGCGTGGTGTGCACCGGGTAGGTGCCGGACGCCATGCCCCAGCCGATCAGCTCCCGGCCGCGGCGCATCGAGCGCGGTGCCGGGTTACGCTGCGCCCAGCCAAACGCCTCGGCGGCGGCGCTGTACGCCTCGCGCAGGCGGCGGCTGGTCCACGGCACCTTCTCCGCCTGATCCTGGTCGACCCAGTTACGCAGCCGCAGTTCCAGCGGGTCGAGTTCTAACGCCTCCGCCAGCTCGTCCATCGCAATTTCCAGCGCGTAGGTGCTGGGGTTTTCGCCCGGCGCCCGCATCCAGCCGGGGTTCACGGTGTGAACGCGTACCAGCCGGTGGCGCGAGAAGAAGTGCTCGGTGCCGTACATCAGCGGCGTCACGGAGTTGCACGGCTCCTGGTGGGTGTCCTCGATCGCCGTCTCGTTCCAGCTGTCATGCACAATCGACAGCAGCCGCCCCTCCGGCGTCGCGCCGAGTGACAGCGCCTGCCGGGTGCGCGGCCGCCCGCCGTAACCGGTAAAGGTCTGCGGCCGGGTCAGGATCACTTTCACCGGGCGGCCAAGGGTGCGCGTGGCGAGGCAGGCCAGTGCCACATGGCCGTGCGGCGCGCCTTTGGAGCCGAACCCGCCGCCGACATAGGGCGAAATCACGCGGACCTGATCGATGCCCAGCCCGAACCATTCGGCGATGCTGTGGCGCGCGCCGCCGGCCCACTGGCTCGGCTCCCAGACGGTCAGCAGGTCATCCTGCCACTGGGCGATGCAGCCATGCAGCTCAATCGGTGAGTTGTATTCCCGCGGGGTGGTGTAAACGCCGTGCACCCGCACCGGTGCCTCCGCCATCGCGCGGTGGGCGTCGCCCCACTCCACGTCAAGGTCTTCTACCGGCTCCGGCTGCGCCTGCGGGTCTTGTGGGTTGATCAGCGCCGGTTCCGGGGCGTACTCCGCCTTCACCCGCGTGGCGGCCTCGGTGGCCTGCTCCAGCGTTTCCGCCACCACCAGCGCGATGTGCTGGCCGTTCCAGCGCACCACGTCGCTCTGCAACGGCACATAAGTCGCGGCCGCCGAGCCGCCGCCGCTGAACGGGGTGCCGGGGTTGAGTTTCAGCCCGTCCTGGTGGGTGTAGACTGCCACCACGCCGGGGCACTGTTTCGCCTCGTCCGTCTCAATGGCGGTGATGCGGCCATGCGGCACCGTGGCGTTCACCACTACGCCGAACAGCATATCCTCCGGCTGGAACTCCGCGGCGTAGCGCGCCTGCCCCTGCACTTTCAGCCGCCCTTCGAGGCGTTCCCGCCCCTCGCCCAGCCCCTGTAACGGCGGCAGCGGGGCCAGCGGCGTGGAGAACGGCGGCGTCAGGGTGTCACTGGCGCTGGTCTGCGGTGGGCGCTGCGTCTGGTCAGTTGGGGTCGTCATGCGAGGCCTCCGGCAATCATCAGGGCGCGGGCAATCACGCGCGGAAGAAGGGTGATCTTATAACCGTTGTGCGCGTGGGCGACCGCATCCTGCGTAATCACCTCTGCCGCGGCGCGCAGCGTCTCTTCATCAAACGGCTGCCCGCGCAACGCCTGCTCCACCTCGCGGGCGCGCCACGGGACGGTGGCAACACCGCCCACGGCGATGTGCACCTCAGCCACGGTGCCGTCTTTCGCCAGATCCAGCCCCACGGCGGCGCTGGCGGCGGCAAATTCATAGGAGGCGCGGTCACGCACTTTGAGGTAATGGGAGCGTTTAAGCGCCGGGGTGACCGGGATCTCAATGGCGGTGATCAGCTCGCCGGGCGCCAGATCGTGCTCCAGATCGGGGCGGTCGCCGGGCTGCCAGAAGAAGGTGGCGATCGGCGTCTGGCGGCTGCTGCCGTCCGGCGCGCGCAGGTGCAGCACCGCATCAAACGCCGTCAGCGCCACCGCCAGATCGCCGGGATAGGTGGCGATGCAGTGCGCGCTGGTGCCGAGCACCGCATGGTTGCGGTTCAGGCCGTCCAGCGCGGCACAGCCGGAGCCGGGGTTGCGTTTGTTGCAGGCGTCATAGCCTTGCGGGTCACGGAAGTAGCTGCACCGGGTGCGCTGCAACAGGTTGCCGCCCAGCGTCGCCATGTTGCGCAATTGCGCCGAGGCGGCGAGCGCCAGGCTGTCCGCCAGCGCCGGGGCGGTGGCGCGGATCTGCGGGTGATCGGCTACCCGGCTCATCTTCGCCAGGCTGCCGAGCAGGATGCGCTCACCGGTGACATGAATCGCGTCCAGCCCCGGCAGGTGGGTGATGTCCACCAGCCGCTCCGGCCGTTCGACCTCACACTTCATCAGATCGAGCTGGGTGGTGCCGCCCGCCAGAAAGCGGCTGCCGCTGCCGCTCGCCTGCTGCTGGGCGGTGGCGACATCGGTGGCACGCTGGTAGTCAAACGCTTTCATGGGCGGCTCCCTGCAGGTGGTGGGCGGCTTCGCGCACGGCGGCCACAATGTGGGTGTAAGCACCACACCGGCAGAGGTTACCGCTCATGTATTCGCGGATCTCCTCGTCAGACCCGGCATGGCCCTCGCGGATGCAGGCCACGGCTGACATGATCTGCCCCGGCGTGCAGTAGCCGCACTGGAAGGCATCATGCGCCAGGAACGCCTGCTGAACCGCATGCAGGGTGCCGTCCGGGGCGGCCAGCCCCTCAATGGTGGTAATCTCTGCGCCGTCGGCCTGTGCGGCCAGCGTCAGGCAGCTGAGCACCCGCTCGCCGTTGACGTGCACGGTGCACGCGCCGCATTGCCCCTGATCGCAGCCTTTTTTGGCGCCGGTAAGTGAGGTGTGCTCGCGCAGGGCGTCGAGCAGCGTGACGCGTGAATCCAGCGTCATCGGGGGCGTCTCTTGTCCGTTAATCCTGAGCCGCAAGGTCTGTTGCTGTGCCATGGTGATCTCCTGGACGAAAGGGGTAAAAGAGGCGGCAGAAGCACGCTGCCGCACTGAAAATAGCCCATTAAGTATTGCGCCTATTCGCCAGAGAGCCAGCCCGGCGTGCCAGGTTGCGGATTTTGCGCACAATTTCCTCCCGGCAAAGCGGCAACCGGCGCACTATACTCAACGGTTTACCCCCTGACTAAGGAGCCGGACATGGCACAGCCAGACCAGACCAAACGCCGCCACTACACCCTCTATTTCGCAGACAACCACATTCTGGCGCGCAACAGCGACCAGCACCTGATTGACCTCGGCACAGTGGAGCAGCGCGACGGGGGGTTCCACTATCTGCTGGACGGTGACAACAGCGAGGGCCACGACCTGCCCACCGCCAATGCGGTGCTGGAGGATGTGGAACGCAACCTGACGTTCCTGTTCCTTGACGGCCAGTTCACCAGCCTGCCGGATCTCAGTGACGACTATGGCGAGGCGGTGGAGACGGCCCCGGCGCGCGAGATTGCGCTCGATGAGCTGGCCACCGGGCTGGACCCGGCCTGAGCATGGGAGCTGTCCGGCGGCTGGCCGCCCTTTCTGATATTCACGGCAACCTGGCCGCGCTGGAGGCGGTGCTGGCAGACATCGCCGGGCAGGCGGTAGACGCGGTGGTAAACCTGGGTGATTGTCTCTCCGGCGCGCTGCAACCGGCAGAGACCGCCGACCGCCTGATGGCGCTAAGCTTGCCGACCATTAAGGGCAACCATGAGCGGCAATTGCTGACCGGCACCCCGGAGACGCTGGGCCTCTCTGACCAGCACGCCCACCGCGCATTGCGTGCAGAACATTGGGCGTGGCTGGAGAGTTTGCCGGCAGAGCTGACGCTGGATGGCGACATCCGGCTGGTGCACGGCGTGCCCGGCGACGATCTCATCTATTTTCTGGAGGAGGTGACCGCTCAGGGCGTGCAGCCCGCCGCGATGGAACAGGTCATCGCCCGCGCGCAGGGCGTGGAGGCTTCCCTGATCCTGTGCGGCCATACCCATTTGCCGCGCCGGGTAGAGCTGCCGGATGGGCGGTTGATCGTGAATCCCGGCAGTGTGGGGTTGCAGGCGTATGAGGATGACCACCCGTTCCCACACCAGATGGAAGCCGGTTCCCCCTATGCACGTTATGCCCTGCTTGAACGTAACGCGCATGGCTGGCAGGTGGAATTCCGGCAGGTAGCGTATAACTGGGAACAGGCGGCAGCGCTGGCCGCGGCCCACCAGCGGCCGGACTGGGTCACGCCGCTGCTCACCGGACGGATGCAGGCGGGCGGCTGAACGGCTGCCCTCTTACATCCGCTTACAGTTTACGCGTCGTTTTTTTGCCCGCCTTGCGTTTTATTTAACACATCTTTAACAGAAGCCGGGCTGCACGCCGGGTTTCCGCAGATGCATACAAGGCGTTATGACCCCACCGCGCAAACGTTTTATCCTGAATTTTCTTTTTGGGCTGGTGCTGTTCTCACTGGTTAACCTGACGTTGTTCAGCCATCGCCCCCATCCCGTGCTGCATGCGCTGATCACAGCGCTGTTTTTTGCGGGGCTGGTGGCGTGGGTCACCGGCCCGTGGGGCGCGCGGCTGGGGCAATGGCTCAGGAAAATTTTGTTTTCAAGGAAAAGGAGACACCATGAACGATAAGGCCCGCCGGCTGAAAACCAGCCTCACCCTGTTGCAGTTGTTTATCGCGATTGTGCTGATTGGCCACTCTTCACTGCGCCTCAGCGCCCCGGATACCCGCTACGTTGACCTGTTAATCTGCCTGCTGGCCTGGGTCGGCACGGCCACCGCGCTGAAGGCGGTATGGCGTGCCTGGTGCTGGTATCAGGGGCGTGAAACCGCGCTTTAGTTCATCCTGACCTGTTTCTGCGCCTCCAGAAAACCGGGGCGGTTGCGTTCGCCTGTGCCGGCAACACATTGAGGTAGATATCCTGCTGCTGGAACCAGCTGGTGCTGAGCCAGCCGTGGTAGCCGGTGAGGGTTTCCGCCACTTCATCAATGATTTCGCCAAAGGTCACATGCAGGTGCGCCGGGGCATCCGGCGGGCTGCCGACCGGCTCTGCCTGCGCTGGGAGTACAACCGCTTTTAAGCAAGTCAATAATGCAGTCAATCTGATGCCTTCTTGAGTCTTTCAGGCATACAACACATTTACTATAAAAGCATTTAATTATCGGGCATCCTGCTTGTGTTCATTATGCCTGCGCGTAGCAGAGATAAATACAACCCCCTACCTTAGCACTCTTTTGCATCCACCTAGAAAAACAGAATAAATTTGACCACGATCAACCAGCCCCTCTGTAGTGATTGTAGAGGGATTCCATCAGACATATTGTTGACCACACCGTCCCACTCTAAAAAACCATCTTCACTATCACTCTCTGCACGCAATAAAAACAGAAAGAAACTTTAGCATCGGTAAAATAAAATTTTAAAAGCAAAGGATAATAACCTATAGGAATAGTTCATGTATCACAGCAGTGACGTTATTCGCCAGATGCAGGCGAGAAAAATAATTTCGCAAAAGTTAGATAATGCATTTACTGGAGTATGGAATCAGGTGCAAAATCAGATAGGCATGATTGGCGATGGAAGTAAGCGGTTATTCTATTACACATCATGTTTTACCCAAGATTATCAGGATGTCTGCGTAAATCAAAAGATGGAAGACATTCGATTCAGAAAAGGGGTTTATCACCTTATCAAGAACAGAAATAGCATTTCTGAAATGGTAAGACTCTATATTGAGTTGCTGCTAAAAAACCGGACACCCATGCAACTCGACCATATCAAACGTTTATTGATGAAAGCAAACATTCATATTGCCGCCAGTACACTCACTACCCAAACGTTTGCACTGGGCGTCACCATGACCGTTTGCCTGGGGCTGGATGTCCGGCTACCGGTAAGCCGCGGTATAGGTGGCTTTGCAGGGGCGGCCGCGGGAGGATTAGGCATTTATGGGATTATTCAGGGAGCCGCTGACAGCGCCCGGCGACTGCAAATACTCTGTCCTGAATATTATTCTCTATTGTATATGTACGAATTAGAGATGATGTATTTCTTACTTGAACCCTTTTTTATGCGTTCTGGCGCACTGGAATTACAGGATTTAGCTGATAACAATGTTGCTGACGCCATTATTAACCTGGTAAGACAAAGATGATGAACTTCCTGAAGAAATGGGTGAAATCACAGACGCAGTATTTTTTCTGGACGTATATTCCCATTATCCTGACATTTATATTTTCCATGTTTATGGCGTATTATTTCCCCGAGAGCAGTTTCCTCGCTATTGGGTTGTTCTATCTGGCGACGCTGCTTTTAGCATTTTACATCTGGCATTAATAGTCAAAAGAGGTTTACCTATGTCAATACCGGCACATATTTGGTTTGAAGATGAAAATGGTTCGCCGATTGTAGGACCCTGCTTGCTTCCTAAAAGAGTAGGTTCAATTGAGATGCGATCTTTTTCTCATAATGTCAATATCCCTGTAGACCCACATCGTGGTAAACTCACAGGCACACGAATTCACACACCGGTTGTATTCCAAAAAGAAGCAGATCAAACTACGCCTATTCTTTTTCGGGCTTTATGCGAAGGTAGAAAATTAAAATCATCGACAATAAAAATGTATCGCATCCTTGATGCAGGCATTGAAATGGAATATTTAAACATTTTCCTTGAAAATGTCATAATAACAAGCATGTCACCACTTTTATATCCGAACAGCATGGCGGAAACCCATCTGGAAAATATTGAGTTACGCTATGAAAAAATCACATTGAAATATACCGAAGGGAATATTATGTATACGGACTCATGGAACGAGTACGCGATAGCGTAATTCATTTTACGCAGTGGGGGAGCAGGCGATACCTGGGATTGCCCCCTGTTCGCCGGCTCTCCGCCGGCGATGCGCCCCGGCTGCCCACAGGCTACCTGCCCGTTTTTTTTCGCGCCCCACGCCGGGCAGCACGTAGCAGGCGGTTAAACAACGGGCAGAGAAGATGGCTGGGTGCCGGGCAATGCTCACTCCTTGGCTGGCGCTTCCGGCCCCTACCGGCGAGGCAGGCGGCCTTACGTATGCTCATCGTTTTTCCTGTGTCCTTATGCCGGAGGCAAAATACGCCCGGCGTTGCCGCACGCCTATGCCGGCACCCGGTTAACAAAAAAGGCCCGTTATCCGGGCCTTTGCTAAGGAAAATGCGTCACGCACGCGGCGTCAGAAATCCACGGTCATGGAGAGTTTCAGCTCGCGCGGGTCGCCCTGGGTGAGGTAGCCGCCGGCGGCGGACGCCCAGTAGTGTTCGTTGGTGACGTTTTCCACCCCGGCGCGCCAGACGATGTTGTTCTCGCTGCGTTGCATGTCATAGCGTACGCCCAGGTCCAGGCGCGTCCAGGCAGGCAGTTGCAGGTCATTCGCTTCATCCGCGTACTGCCCCCCGGTGCGGATCACCTTGCCGGTGGCCGTGACACCCGCCAGCCCAGGAATGTCATATTCGCCGGAGACTACCCAGTGGTAGCGCGGCACGCCGACCGCGTCTTTGCCGTCATAGCTGCCGTCCTGGGTTTTGGTCATCTCCGGGTCGAGCAGCGTCAGGCTGCCGTTGAGGCGCACGCCATACACCGGTTCGCCGAACAGGTTCAGCTCCAGGCCGCGGTTACGCACTTCGCCGTAGTTGCCGTAGTCGTAGTGGTCGCCCGACAGCTGGTACATGCTCTCCGGCTTAGTGATTTCAAACAGCGCCAGTGACGCCGCCACCCGGCCAAAGTCCGCTTTCACGCCCACTTCATCCTGTTTGGAGGTCACAATGCCCGCCGTCTGGCCGCCGTTGCTGACGCGCAGGCCGTTGTAGGTGGTGGCCCCGCTTTCACCGGCCTGCAACGCCTCGATATGGTTAGCGTAGAACGAGACGTTATCCCAGGGTTTGAGCACCAGGCCAAAGGCCGGGGTGACTTTGGTTTCGTCAAACGTGCCGGACTCCACGCCATAGTAGCCGTAGTTACGCACCGCGATGCTCTGGCGGCGCAACCCGGCGATCACCTGTATCCGCTCATCCAGCACTGACAGCGTGTCGGAGATCGCATAACCCTGGTTGCGGATACGGCTGCGCACGTGCGGGTCGCCCATGTCTCCGCCGGCATAGCGGTCAACCAGCGGTTCGGTGTGTGCCACCGGGGCATAAATATTGCTGCTGACCGAGGCGGTGGTCAGGGTATAGGCGGAGCGCGTTTTGGTGTAGGCATTGGAGTAGCCGATGTTGATGCGGTGGCTGACGACGCCGGTGTCAAAGGTGCCGCGGATACCGGTGTTGCCGGAAACGTTGTCCGAGAAGTAAGGCACGGTCATGCGGCTCATGGTGGTGTCGCCGGCGTCATTGGCCAGCGTCGGTGAGCTGTATTTGCCATATTCATGGTTATGGCTGGCACCCAGCGCGCCGTACACCGTCCAGTTCTCCGCCACGTCATACTCGCCTTTCAGCATCCCGAACTCGGTTTCAAGATCGGTATAGGCCCACTGCTGGCCGTAGTTGGTGGTGGCGGACGGCGCATCAGGAATGCGGGTGGCGCTGCCGGTATAGACGACCGGGCGGCCGCCGTGCACCGTCTGGTGGGCTGCGCCGACATCAAGTGAGCCGCGGAAACGGTCGCCCCGGTAGTCCAGCCCCAGGCTGCCGCCGGTCAGGCGGCGTTTCTCGCCGTCAATCGCCGTTTCGCCTTCGCGGTGGATCAGGTTAACCCGCACGCCAACGCGGTTGTCTTCCCCAAACCGGCGGGCCAGATCCAGCGAACCGCCGACCTGTGAGGCCGAGGTGTAATCCAGGGAGACGCGCGTCAGCGGCGTGTCGTCGGCACGTTTCGGCTCGATGTTCACATTGCCGCCGACCCCGGTGCCGCCCGGCGGCACGCCGTTCAGAAACGCGCTGGCACCTTTGAGCAGTTCCACACGCTCCGCAAAGAAGGTCGAGACGATCTGGCGCGGCAACACGCCGTACAGGCCGCCGTAGGAGATGTCATCGGTGGCGAGCGTGAAACCGCGCACCACATAGTTTTCCGCAAAGTTGCCGTAGCCGTAGCTGCTCTCGACCGAGGCGTCATTGTCCAGCACGTCAGAGAGCGTATGCGCCTGCTGGTCTTGTAAGAGTTTGCTGGTGTAACTGACGATGCTGAACGGCACATTTTCCGCTTTCTGCTCCCCCAGGAAACCGAGGCGGCCGCCGTTGGCGATCTGCCCGTCCAGGTAGGCGGGCACCAGCGCATCACTGCCGGCGTTGAAGGTGCTGTCCGGTGCGGTGGCGGTCACCACCAGCTGGTCACCCTGCGGGGCGGGCTGAGGCGTGTCTGATGTGGCCGCGCCCGGTTCTGCGGCATTCGCCACCCCGGCTGCGGCCACGAGGGCCAGCAGGATCTGGGTGGACAGCATTGTTTTTTTTATGGCTGAGTGCATGCGCTAATCCCTGTAAAAAGAAATGATAACCGTTATCATTATCACCGCGCATTATCATGAGTCGACAGGGGTTTGGCAAGATACGCCCGGCTGCTCACAGGCTACCTGCCCGATTTTTTTCGCGCCCCACGCCGGGCGGCACGCAGCAGGCGGTTAAACAACGGGCAGAGAAGATGGCCGGATGCCGGGCAGGCGGCCGCATGGCGCAAGCCGTCGCGCACTTTTTCCAGATGGCGGATCTGCTGGTCTACCTCATCGGCTTTTGCCGCCAGCTGCGCGCGGTCAAGCACCGGCGCGCGTTCATTGCCCAGCATCGCGGCGATCTCCAGCAAAGAAAACCCGGCACGTTGCCCCAGCACGATCAACGCCAGCAGTGGCAAGACGTCCGCGCGGTATTGCCGCCGCAGGCCGTGGCGGCCCACTGACCGGATTAACCCTTTCTCCTCATAAAACCGCAGCGTGGCGGGGGTCAGCCCGCTTCGTGCTGCCACGTCACCAATATCCAGCTCCCGCATCTTGACCTCAAGTGAACTTCAGGTTGCACACTCCCGGTACGTTAACACGGGGTTAACGCATTAACGCAGAGGAAAAATCATGACGGAGAGTCTGTTGGGCTGTGTGTGGCTCGGCATCGGGGCAACCGGGCTAATGGATCTGTGGGCGCGGCTCCAGCGCATGGCGTCCGGCACGCCGTCGCTGGATTATGCGCTGGTCGGGCGCTGGCTGGCGCTGATGCGCAATGGCCGGTTTTGCCATCGCCCGATCATGGCAGCAGCGCCGGTGAGGGGCGAACGCCTGCTCGGCTGGCTGTGCCACTATGCGATTGGCATCGTGTTTGCCGCGCTGCTGGTGGCCGCCGGGCCGCAGTGGCTGAAGCAACCGACGTTGTTGCCCGCCCTGCTGGTCGGGATGCTGAGCCTTACCGCACCTTCCTTTATCCTGCAACCTGCGCTGGGGTTTGGTGTGGCGGCATCCCGCACCCCGGCCCCCGGCCCCCGGCCCCGGCCACCGCCCGCCTGCGCAGTGTGAAAAGCCACCTGACGTTTGGGCTTGGGCTGTATCTGGCGGCCGTGGCCGGCGCCCCTTTGTGGCAGTAAGGCACGGTTTACGCTGAGGTGCTACGCTGAAAAACCCGGACACGAATCATTAAGGACGATTACTCTATGCAAATCAGCGAATTCTCATCAGGCCTTACCCTGCCCTCTGCCTCTGTCCGGCTATTGCCGCCTTCTCTGGCGCGGGTGGATGAGGCGTTTGCCGCACTGGCCTCAGTACCGAAGCCGCACTTTTCCTTCCTGCCCTGGGCATTAGGTACGTTTACCCCCGAAGGGGTGCGGGAGGATATGCAACAGGCGATAGACCATTTTGAGCAGGACAGTGAGGAGTACCGCTTTCTGATTGTGCCACGCCACGGCGACGGATTGTTGGGCTGCATCGGGCTGCAAATCCGTAACCCGGCCCTGCCGTTTTATGAACTGGGTTACTGGCTGGTGCCGGAAGCGACCGGCCATGGCTATGCCTCACAGGCGGTAGAGGTGCTGACGGCCTTTGCCTTTGCGCGGCTGAAGGCCCGGCGGCTGGAGATCCGCATGTCCGGGCGCAATGTGAAAAGCCGGCAGGTGGCAGAACGCAGCGGTTTCCGGCATGAGGCCACGCTGCAACAGGAGCGTATGAACCCGGACGGCTGCCCGGATGATACGCTGATCTATGCGCTGCTCCGCCCGGCCCCCTAACGCAACAGTTTCAGCGCGCCGGTCAGCGAACTGACCCATTTTTTCGGCCCGCACAGCGCGATGCCGTCCAGCGTTTCGCCGGAGAGGTTGCGCTCCGGCAGCGCCTGGCCGTACTCGTCGAAATCGTGCATCCGGCGGGCAAAGGCCGGGAAGACCACCACCGCTTTAATGTCATTCGCCCCTTCGCTGCGTTTCAGCAACGCCTGTAAGGTCGCTTCGTCCGCCTGCAATACCGGCATCGGCAATCTGGAGCTGACATCAATCTCCAGCCCGGTCACGTCCGTGAGTTTGCCGCCAAATACCTGCGGGTGGCGGGCGCCCAGCCCGGCGGCCAGGGTGGCGGCGGTGTTGGCCATCAGCCCCACCGGTAACGCCGGGTTGACGATAATGGCGACACGGTAATCACTCATGTTCCTGCTCTCCTGCGGTTAAGGTCTGCACAAAGTGTACCCCGCCGCCTGCGGTAAAAATTTTCTTTCTCACCCCTGCCCGGCTGTTTTATGGTAAAAATTACCGGCATTACCTCTTATTCAGGAAAATCATTTCATGGCCTTGACCCGGCAGGACACCCTTCTGTTAAAAGCACTGCAAACAGACAGCCGCATCACCAACCAGGCACTGGCCGACGCGGCCGGGATGGCCCCCTCCCCCTGCTGGCGGCGCGTTAAGCAGCTGGAAGAGGCGGGGTTGATTACCGGTTACCGCGCGCAGCTTGACCGGCAAAAGCTCGGGCTGGGGCTGCTGGCGTTTATCCGCATCAAAATTGACAGCCACAGTGAGCAGGAAGCGCTGCGTTTTGAAGCCCAGGTGCAGGAATTGCCGCAGGTGATCGCCTGTTACGCCACGGCGGGCAGTGCTGATTTCCTGTTGCAGGTGGTGGCGCAGGATCTGGAGCAGTATTCGGAATTTGCGATGGCGGTGATCCGGCGGCTGCCGGGCATCAAAGAGATGGAGACGTCGTTTGTGCTGAAAGAGATTAAACCCTATACCGCATTGCCGCTTGGGCTGGGGAAAAACCGCCCACGGCTGGACGAATTTTAACCCCGCCCGGCGTAACCGGTTCCGGCCGGAAACATCACCGGCCGGAACCGGGCGAAGGCCGCGCAGGACGCGGGCTACAGGCGATAACCTGTGGCTTTTTTCCCGCTTACCCACACCCTGACGGCCCATTTATCCACAGAAAATGTGGATAACTCTGGGTAAGGCACTAAACCTTACCCCGCCACCTTCAGCACAATCTTGCCGATGTGCTCGCCGTTTTCCATGCGGCGGTGGGCATCAGCGACCTGGGCCAGCGGGTAGACTTTGTCGATCATCGGCAGGCAGCGGCCGGCGGAGAGCGCAGGCCAGACCTGCTCGTGCAGCGCGTCGGCGATCTCCGCTTTCTGCGCAGCGGTGCGTGAGCGCAGCAGTGACCCGGTGACAATCGCCTGTTTCGCCAGGATCGGCATCACGTTGATCTCTTTGGCGACGGCGGAGCCAAGGAAGCCGATGATCACCAGCCGCCCGAACTGCGCCAGCGAGGCGATGTTGCGCTCAAAATAGGGGCCGCCCATGATGTCGAGGATCACGTCGACGCCTTTGCCATCGGTGTGCTCCGCGATCGCCTCGGCAAAATCCTGCTCACGGTAGTTAATGGCGGTAGCCCCCAGCGCCCGGATGGCAGCGCATTTCTCTTCACTGCCGGCGGTGGCGAACGCCTCAATGCCGCGCTCGCGGCACAGCATCAGCGTGGTGGTGCCGATGCCGCTGGTGCCGCCGTGCACCAGCACTTTGTCGCCTTTTTTAGCCTTGCCCATGGCAAACACATTGGCCCAGACGGTGAAGAAAGTCTCCGGGATCGCCGCGGCGCTCTCCATCGACATGCCGTCCGGCACCGGCAGCGCCTGGGTGGCAGGCACCGTGCAATATTCCGCATAGCCGCCGCCGTTGGTCAGCGCGCAGACGCGGTCGCCCACCTGATAACGGCTGACATTGTTGCCCACGGCGACCACTTCCCCGGCAATCTCCAGCCCCGGCACCGGGTCCATGCCCGGCTTCATCGGGTAGTGGCCGGCACGCTGGAGCACATCCGGGCGGTTGACGCCCGCCGCATGGACTTTCACCAGCAGTTCGCCCTCAGCCGGTTGCGGCACCGGGGCGGTCTGCGGTTGCAACACCTCCGGCCCGCCCGGCTCGGTGATGGCGATAAAGGTCATGGTGTCCGGCAAGGTAATCTGTGACATAAGCTCTCTCATGGTGTGTGCATTTCTTTATAGCGTAGGCGATCCTGCGGCCGGCTGATTAGCTGGATGTGGCCTTTGCCATACAGCGCTGGTAACGGTCGTTGACCCGGTTGGCAAACCAGGCGGTGGTCAGCTTACGGGTGATTTTCGGGCTTTCCAGGGTGATCCCCGGCAGCACCGCACGCGGCACCGGCTTCCCGGCCAGCTTGTCGGCGCGGGCATAGACGCGTTGGTAGAGCGTGGTGTCACTGAAGCCCTCCTCCTCGCCCTGCTCCAGCGCGCGGCGGATTTCGCGTTCGCTGAGATCCAGCGTCTTGCCCAGCGTGCGCACCGCCAGCTCCGTGGTGCCGGGGGTGTCGCTGTCATAGCGGATCAGGTCACCGTCCAGCGCCAGCGGGATGCCGCTGATGCGGCTTACCGCCTGCTGGAAAGCGGCGTTGCGGCTGGCGTACCACCCGGCGTTGAAATCGGCGAAGCGGTAGAGCGGTGTCGGGTAGTCCGTTGGGTAGCCGAGCAGGTGCATCGTGCCGAAATAGATCCCGCCCCGGCGGCTGAAGACTTCCCGGCGGATGGAGCCGTCCACCGGGTAGGGGTAGCCTTTGGCGTGGGCTTCCGCAAACGCGATGCTGACCTGCATCGGCCCGCCGGTATGCACCGGGTTAAGGTTGCCGAACAGCCGCTGGCCCATCGGCACCATGCCGATGAAATCATCAAAAATCTCGCTCAGCTCTTTCTCATTGCGCACCTTGTCGAGCCGCGCGCTGTAGGACTTTCCGTTGGAGGACGGGATCAACAGCGCGGTACGCACCACAAAGGCCGGGATGTGCTTCTCCCCGGCGCGGCGCTCAATCTCCTTCCAGGCAATCTTGCCCAGCCCCGGCACCGGCGCATCCGCCTTGAAATTGGACTCCTGCTCCGTCACCGCCAGCACCGCGCAGAGGTTGCTGTGGCTTGGGGTCAGTTGCTGGGCGGCAAAGGCCGCGGTGATGTCTGTGGCCCAGCCTTTGCGGTCAGCAGCGGAAGCGGGCATCAGCCGCACCACTTCGGCGTGCACGTCGGCCGGGCGTATCTCAGGCGCCTCGGTTTTCGGTTTGCTGGTGCAACCGGCCAGCGCCAGCAGCGCCACCCACGCCAGCGGGCGCACAGAAAAACGCACAGGCGGCACAGAAAAGGCAGTCAGTTCCATAAGTTCCCTATCATCGTGGTCAGGCGGGCGTGAAGCGTCCCTTTGTGACTACCGTAACAAATCCCTCGGGGGTGAACCAGCCACTGATAGCGGCAGCCTATCGGTAACGCCGGTTTTTCATGCTGCCGGGTGATTTTCTTAACATGCACTACAATTTTCCTAATCGTTTCTGAAAGCAAGAGTGAGAGCATAAGATGAAAGAGAAGAATGGAGCGATTGGGATTGCCCCTTATGGCGGCTCAGCGGGTGGCTGGGGCGCACTGAAAGCGGTGGCGGATGCGATCCGCGGCCAGATGGCAGTGAAACAGGATGTGATTGCGCTGTTCAGGATGAACCAGCCGCAGGGGTTTGACTGCCCCGGCTGCGCCTGGCCCGACCCGCTGCACACCTCGTCATTTGAGTTTTGTGAGAACGGCGCGAAAGCGGTCTCCTGGGAGGCCACCGGCAAACGCGCCACGCCGGATTTCTTCGCTGCGCACCCGGTGAAAGAACTGTGGGAACGCCACGATTTTGATCTGGAAAACGAAGGGCGCCTCACCCATCCGATGAAATATGATCGCGACACTGACACTTATCAGGTCATCGAATGGGACACCGCCTTCCAGGAGATCGGCGCGCTGATGCAGGGCTATGATGACCCGGACAGCGTGGAGTTTTACACCTCCGGCCGCGCCTCGAATGAGGCGGCCTTCCTCTACCAGTTGTTCGCGCGCGAATACGGCACCAACAACTTCCCGGACTGCTCCAACATGTGCCACGAGCCGACCAGCGTCGGGCTGCCGGTCTCCATCGGCGTCGGCAAGGGCACGGTGGAACTGGAAGATTTCGACCACTGCGATCTGGTGCTGTGTGTCGGCCATAACCCCGGCACCAACCACCCGCGGATGCTCGGCACCCTGCGGGAAGTGGCGAAACGCGGCGGCACCATTGTGGCGTTCAACCCATTGCAGGAGCGCGGGCTGGAGCGCTTTACCTCCCCGCAAAGCCCGCTGGAGATGCTGACGCTCAGCTCAACCCGCCTCTCCTCCACCTACTACAAGGTGCGGGTCGGCGGTGACGCTGCGATGGTCAAGGGCATCATGAAATCGCTGCTGTCGCTGCACAACGAGGCACTGAGCAAGGGCGAAAAAGGGGTGATCGACGAGGCGTTTATTGCCGAGCACACCCAGGGCTTCGAGGAACTCAAGGCTGACCTGGAAGCGACTGACTGGGCGGACATTGAGCGCGTCTCCGGCCTGAGCCACAAAGACATCCTGCATATCGCGCGCCTGTACGCCAAAGCGGAGCGCACCATCCTCTGTTACGGCATGGGCATCACCCAGCACCAGTACGGCACCAAGAATGTGCAGCAGCTCGCCAACCTGATGCTGATGCGCGGCAACATCGGCAAGAAAGGTGCCGGTATCTGCCCGCTGCGCGGCCACTCCAACGTGCAGGGCGACCGCACGGTGGGCATTACCGAGATCCCGAACCAGGCCCTGCTGGACGGCATTGAGCGCACGTTTGGCTTCACCCCGCCAACCAAACATGGCCACGGTGCCGTGGCGACCATCCGTGCGATGCACGAGGGCAAAGCCAAAGCGCTGTTCTGCCTCGGCGGCAATTTGCCGGTCGCCATGCCGGAGCCGGAAACCTGTTTCGAGGGGATGCGCAAGCTGGATCTGGCGGTGCATATGGCCACCAAGCTGAACCGCTCGCACCTGGCGGTGGCGAAGCACACCTACCTGTTCCCGGTGATTGGCCGCACCGAGCGTGATACCCAGCTCTCCGGCGACCAGTCGGTGACGGTGGAGGATTCGATGTCGATGGTGCACGCCTCACGCGGGTCGCTGGAACCCGCCTCGCCGCACCTGAAGTCAGAACCCGCGCTGGTGGCGGCGCTGGCGAAGGCTTCCCTGCCCAATACCGTGGTGCCGTGGGACAAGCTGGTGTCTGACTACCACTTCATCCGCGATGCGATTGAGTCGGTGTTCCCGGCGTTCAAGGACTTCAACAAACGCATCATGAATCACGGCGGTTTCCGGCTCTATAACGCCGCCTCGGAGCGCAAATGGAACACGCCAAGCGGCAAGGCCAATTTCATTGTGATGCACGGGATTAACGAAGACCCGCGTTCGGCGCAGGGGCATGACCTGGTGCTGACCACCCTGCGCAGCCATGACCAGTACAACACCACGCTGTACGGCATGAATGACCGTTACCGCGGCGTCACCGGCCGCCGCGATGTGCTGTTCATCAACGCGGATGAAGCGGAAAGCCGCCGGTTGCGCGTGGGTGACAAGGTCAACGTGGTGGCGCTGGCCCCGGACGGCACACCGACCGCGCGCCGGATGGATAACCTGACGGTGGTGGTGCATGACATGGCCCCCGGCTCGGTGGCGACTTACTACCCGGAAGGCAACGTGCTGGTGCCGCTCAACAGCTATGACGATGAGAGCGGCATCCCGGCCTATAAAAATGTGCCGATTGCGCTGGAGCACTGTGCCTGACCGGCGCAGGAGCCTGACGTAACCCCGCCCAGCCGCCCCTCCGGGGCGGCTTTTTTCTGCCTGTCGGGTGCGGCCGCAAAAAGCCCGCGACAACCGCCGCTGCCGCACGTCACAATACGTTTTTCCCTATGGAGTCAGGCCGATGCTACGAAAAATGACCGAACCGGAGTTCGCGCCCTGGGCGCAGCTGTTTCTGGCGGAATACGCCGATGACCTCAGCGCCAACTATGGTTTCGACGCGCTGCGGGCGCGGTCAGAGGCGCAACAGGCCCTGCACGCGGTGTTGCCGCAGGGCGTGGAGACGGAACGGCAGGTGCTGCTGGTGATTGAACATCAGGGCGAATGCGTGGGCTACCTCTGGTATCAGCGCAATGAAACCAATGCCTTCATCATGGATTTCCTGGTCTTGCCGCCGTTCCGCGGTGCAGGGCATGGGCGGCAGGCGCTGGCCGACCTGGAAACACAGCTGGCCGCCGGGGGCATCAGCGAGGTGCGGCTGCGGGTGGCGGCGGACAACCCGCGCGCCCGGCAGCTGTATGAGGCCTGTGGCTACCACATCACCGGCCACAATATGAGCAAACAGGTGTAGGCGGTGCAGGCCGCCCGGCGCTACGGGCGGCGCAGCACCGGGGCGACCGGGTCGTCCCACACCAGACGGCGGGCGGCGGCATCATAGCGCAGGCGGATCACCCCGTCCGGGTGCTCCGCCGCGCCCGGCCCCAGGTCATCCAGCGTGGCGCGCCCCGCCTGACAGGCCACGGCAAACTCCAGGAAGGCGGCCACGGCGGCCTCATAGGCAAACGCCGGGTCATTCACCGGCAACGGCAGCCGGAACTGGGCCCCAGGGGTGTCCGCGTCCAGCGCCAGCGGCGCGACGTCGTTCTTCAGCATCCCTTCGCGCGCGGGCTGTTGGGCGGCCACCTCACGGGCAAAACCGCCGAGCCGCTGTTTAAGCCAGTCGTAGGCATCTTTCGCCAGTTCGCCGACCAGGGCCGCCAGAAATGTCTGTGCAAAAGCGACAACCACCAGCGCCGGGGTGGTGAGTTCAATGGTCACCGGGGCGCCCGGCGGCGCACGGCGCAGATGCAGTTCGATCCCGCGGGTGGCGAGATCGGCCTGTAACCCGGCGATCTCATCTGCGGCACTCTCTCGGTATTGGGTCAGCACAATCTGCGGCATGGGGTTTCTCCAGGGGCTGCGCCCGGTGGCGCGGGTGTAAAGAAAGCATAGCCGAGAGATAACGGCAAAGGGGCTGCCGTTGCGGGTGAACGTCTCAACGCGATCGCGTGCTTCTCTGTTCCCTCCGCGGCTCAGCACTGCGCACAGAGAGAAATTCGCCGCATTTCCTCTATGGAATTTGCCTTATTCCCTGCTTTCGGCGCTTATTTCCACGTTCTTCTTGTATTTTTTGCGGAACAGGCTGTAATGACCAGCCACGTACCTAAGGTAACCACCATGTCCAGCCTTGTCCGCCAGGATGATCAACCCCGCTTGCAGGCGTTAAAAGATCTTCAGATCCTTGACGCCTCCCAGGATGAGATCCTGAATAAAATTACTGCGTTGACCTGCAAAATGCTGGATATGCCTACCTGTCTGGTGACCCTGATCACTGATGAGAAGCAGTGCATCAAAGCCAAAACCAACTTCCCGCTGGATGAAACCAGCCGCGACGACGCCTTCTGCCAGTACACCCTGCATAATGACGGGGTGCTGGTCTGCCCCGATACCTGGCTGGATGAACGGTTCTACCGCCTGCCGCTGGCCCGCCAGCCGGAACAGCCGCTGCGCTTTTATGCCGGTGCGCCGCTGACCACCGACGACGGCGTGGCGATCGGCAGCCTGTGTGTGATCGACTACCAGCCGCGCACCTTTACGGCCGAGCAGTGCCGCACCCTGCAGGAGATGGCCGCGGTAGTGATGGCGCTGTTGCAGTCACGCAGCGCCGTGGGGCTGGTGGATGCGGTGACCGGCCTGCCCAACCGCCAGCGGCTGATTGCGGATTTGCATGAAATCCTGAGCGGGCCGCCGGACTGCGTGCTGGTATTGATTGACTGCATCAACATCACCTACGCCTATGAAATGGGCCGCTCGCTGGGGATGCCGATGGTGGAGCAGATGCTGTGCGAAATCGGCGATGCCCTGCACCGGGCGTTCTGCGGGCAGGAGAAAATCTACTGCGTGGCCACCGGCCGTTTTGCGATGTGGGTGCCGCAGGCTCGCAGTGAAACCGTGCTGCACACGCTGATGCAGTGCTCAGAATCCCTGCCCGCCGGCCTGAGCCTGCCGGTGCCGATCCGCCTCGAGATGCACATCGGCTATACCGGTTTCCGCGTGCCGGTTGCGGCCCCGCAGCAGGTGTTACGCAAAGCGATGAGCGCCCTGCATGACGCCATCGACCAGGAGATGCCGTTGATGCCCTACCGCCAGGAGAGTGACGAGGCGCAAAAAAGGGCCTTCCGCCTGCTGAGCGATCTGGTGGAGTGCCTGGACCGTGACACCGGCCTCTACCTGATGTACCAGCCGAAATTTGATGTCAAAGGCGGCCACGCGGTGGGGGCCGAGGCGCTGCTGCGCTGGCAGCACCCGGAATTCGGCGCGGTTTCCCCCGCGCAGTTTGTGCCGCTGGCAGAGAACACCACGCTTATCCGCCCGCTCACCCAATGGGTGATCGCCCAGGCCACGCGCCAGCTCCGCCAGTGGCGCAACCAGGGCATTATGTTGCCGGTGGCGGTCAACGTGGCGGTCAGTAACTTTGCCGAGCCTGACTTTGTTGACCGGCTGCTGGCGCAGCTGAAAGCGCATGACCTGACCCCGGCGGATTTAGAGATCGAGTGCCTGGAGACGCAGAAAATTTTAGGCAGCCCGGCGGCGCTCGCCTGTTTGCGGCGGCTGCGCGAGGCGGGCTTTGTGCTGGCGCTGGACGATTTCGGCAACGGCCACAGCAACCTGACCTACCTGAAAAGGATCCCGGTTGACGTCATCAAGCTTGACCAGTCCCTGATCCGCCCGCTGCAGTATGATGCCGACTGCCGGATCATCGTCGAGCAGATCATCGGTATGCTGCATATGCTGAAATATGTGGTGGTGGCGGAGGGCGTGGAGGATGAAGCCACCCTGGCCTGGCTGCACCGCGCCGGGTGTGACCGGGTGCAGGGCTTCCACCTGGCCCGGCCGATGCTGCCGGAAGCCGTGAGCGCCCTGCTGCGGCCGGACGCCGTGCCGGAAGCCTGATGTCATAAATTTATACAACTTGCCACGTCTGCTTACCGGGCCGCCACGCAAAGTGCGGCAATTCAGGCTACGCTGTGGGGAGGATCCCCTATTTCCCAACAGTGTCAGGACGTTATGCACACAAAAAATGACCAACAACAGCCCTCGGAACAGAGGGTAAAAAGCATGGCTTACCGCAACGGCAAAGCGGTGGGCGAAGTCACTTCCGAGAACATCAGCGAGATGCTGGCCGCGCCGGACACCTTTATCTGGCTCGGGCTATGGCAACCGGACAACGATTACCTGCGCCACATTCAGCAGGAATTTAACCTGCACGACCTGGCGATTGAGGACGCCCTCACCGCCCACCAGCGGCCGAAAATCGAGCAGTACGGCGACACCTTTTTCATCGTGGCGCATACCGCGCAGAAAATCCGCGACCGCATTGAGTATGGCGAAACCCACCTCTTTTACGGCAAAAACTTCCTGATCACCGTGCGCCACGGCGCCTCCTCCAGCTACGCCAAGGTGCGCGAGCACGCCGAGCAGTGCCCGGAGCAGCTGGCGCGCGGCCCCGGTTACGCGCTCTACTGCGTGCTCGATTTCATCGTGGACAACTACCTCGGCATCGTTGGCGAGTTTTCCAGCCAGTTCGAGGAGATTGAGTCCCGCATGTTTAAAACCGAGTTTGACCAGAAAGCGGTGCGGCAGGTTTACCACCTGCGCCGCCACCTGCTTTCGCTGCGCAACGCGGCGGTGCCGATGCAGGACATCTGCGGCCAGCTGCTGCACCATGACGGCTTGCTGCCGAAGGAGTTGCGCGATTACATGCGTGACGTGCAGGACCACGCGCACCAGGTGATCATGCTGACCGATGACATGCGCGAAATGCTGACCAACGCCACCCACGTCAACCTGGCGCTGGTGTCGGTGCACCAGAACGAAGTGGTGCAACGGCTGGCGGGCTGGGGGGCGATCCTCGCGCTGCCCACGGTGGTGTTCAGCCTTTACGGCATGAACTTCAAAGATATGCCGGAGCTGGACACCAGCTGGGGCTACCCGCTGACGCTCGGCATCACGGTGGTCGGCTGCCTCTGGCTCTACCTGAAACTGCGGCGCGCCGGGTGGCTGTGAGTGTTCTGCCCCCTGCGTGATGCCGGGCAACCTGACGACCAGCCGGTAACAAACCGGCGCTGCCGGCTCAGGTGCGTTCCAGTTGCTGCAGGGTGATCTGTTTTTTGCAATACGCGTAAAGTTTCCGGTGACTCACCTCCGCCTGCCTTGCCATCGCTTTGATCAAATCGGCGGCAAAGGGGGCGGTATGTTTAGACACCGTCACCACCTGCTTTTTCCCCTGGGCGTTATAGCGGATCCATTTTTCATGGCCGGTGGCCCCTTTAGGCTGTAATACAAACCCCATATCCGCCAGCGCCCTGGCGAGTTCCGCATAGGTTAAGGTGCCGACCCTGGCGTTAAACATGGTGCTACAGGGCCGGGCAAGGTTCGGTAAAGACCGAAGATGGCCCTTTGGGCAGGTTGAGTTTCATCAAGAGTGCAATGCGGTAGTACTTTACCCAGAGGCTGAACGGTGCACGGCGGCGCAACATCGCCTCGGTGTGCTCAGGCTCGGCACCGGCTTCCTGAAGATAATCCGCAATCTGTTCTTCCAGCGCATCCCTGGCTTTTTGCATTGAATCCGACTGCGCCGCCAATGAGAGGTCCAGACAAATGGCGACTATCACCCCGTTTTGTGGGTAGATCATGCAACGTAAATTTTTCATGGTTTCTCCTTAATGCCCCGGCGCGCAGTGCCGGAACAGGAAGAATGTTATCGGCTCCCCCCACCTCGCAACAAGTCATACGTCGCTGAAATGCGCAGCGCATTCCAGGAAAAGATAAGGCCGTTCAAAGGCTGCACAGAATAATAGAGGGTTAGCGCAGCGCCGTGTTGCGTTGACATAAAAACGTCATCCGGGCGGTTTACCCTGCTGGCGGCAAGGTAAACTTAACAAGGACTTAAATCATGCGCTTTTCCCGCACGTTGATGGCCGGCGCACTGCTGGCCGCACTGGCCGTGCAGGCCGCTGAGGCCGCCCCGGATGTCACCCGCCTCACCCCGATTGTCGACAGCACCACCCCGGCGGCGGACTCCCCGGCGTTTGTGTCGCTGGAGGCCACCATGCTGGCCGGTTTGCAGCACGCTATCCAGGGCACCGCCCCGGCCCTGACCCGCGCGCAGCTGGAGCAGGCGAAGCAGCACCAACAGGCAGACACCGCCTGGCTCAAGGCCAGCGGCTATGACTTCGGCACAAAAGCCAACCAGCAGGCGGGGATTGCGTTGCTGGAGCCGTTCAACGCGCTGCCGGCGGCCGTTAAAACACAGAGCCTGGAGACCGTCACCGCCATCAACCGTGACGCCACCCAGGGCGAACGCCATCAGGCGCTGGCCGATGCCGAGGGCATCAGCTACCTCTACTTCCTGGCGGACGCGATGGGGCCACGGCTCGGCCAGGCGTTCCTGACTGCCTATGACAAGGGTGAGCTGGGCAAGGCTGCCGCACTGATCAAGGCGAGCGAAGTCAGCACCGGCGCGGCGAAAAAACATTTCAACTATGCACGCCCGTTCCTGCAAACCGGCAACAGCATCCATCTGGTGCCGGATAACGTGGTGATCGCCGACGGCCACCCCTACACCGCCGATGGCGGGGCGTTCCCCAGCGGCCATACCAACACCGGCTACACTGATGCGCTGCTGATGGCGGAGATGATCCCGGAGCGTTTTGTGCCGTTGCTGGATCGCGGGGCGCGTTACGGCTTCTCCCGCGTGGTGCTGGGCGTGCACTACCCGCTGGATGTGATGGGCTCGCGCATGATCGCTGAGCGCAATGTCGCCCACTACCTGAATGACCCGGCCTACCGCACGCTGTTTGAGCAGGCGAAAACCGAACTGCGCAGCGCGCTGGAAAAAGAGTGCGGCATGAGCCTGGCGCAGTGTGCGGCCCCCCAGGGGCAGGATGACCCGTACACCGCCCCGGCGATGCGCAGCTTCTACCGCTTCACCATGACCTACGACTTGCCGAAGGCCACCGCCGCCGCCACGCCGCTGCAGGTGCCGGCCGGGGCAGAGGTGCTGCTGGAAGCGCCGCTGCCGCAGCTCAGTGCCGCCGCCCGCCGTGACCTGATGCGCCATACTGCCCTGGCGGACGGCTACCCGCTCTCCGGCGGCGCAGGTGAGCAGAACTTCTGGCAGCGCCTGAACCTGCATGACGCCGTGCTGGCCGCCAAATAACCCGCCTCCCCCAGCCAGACCGGCCGGTCTGGCTGCTTTTTCAGCATACTTCATGAAAAAACGATGATTCGCGTGCTTATCTGATGGCGCGGACAGGGGTTTTTCTGCTAAAACCCCGCGCCACACCGTCCTGCGCACGCAGCGCCCGGCGCGTCGGCCCGCTTTTTCCAGGGCGAAAACACAAACCATGCTAATCTGTTAGCCACACATTTTTACGCAATGCTTACGGTCTGCGGCCTATAACCGGCCCCCCGGCCCTTGGCATAATGCTTTTCTTTTTTTACAGGACAATTCGGCACCGGCATGAAATCCCACGCACACTCCCCGTTTTCCCGGCGTAACTTTCTTCTTCTCCTGCTGGTCATCGCGCTGATTGCCGGTGGCTGGCTCTACTTTTCCCGCCAGCCGTCGGCCCCCGGCGGGATGGGTGGCCCCGGTATGATGGGCGGCGGCATGGCGACGCCGGTACAGGCAGGCGTGGCGAAACAGGCGGATGTGCCGGTTTACCTGTCTGCGCTCGGCACCGTGGTGCCGAATGCCAGCGTCACCGTCACCAGCCGGGTGGATGGCCAGCTGATGAAGGTCTATTTCACCGAAGGGCAGCAGGTGGAGGCCGGGCAGTTGCTGGCGCAGATCGACCCGCGCAGCTATCAGGCCACGCTGGCGCAGTACCAG
This sequence comes from Chimaeribacter arupi, assembly GCF_002858805.1. Taxonomy (GTDB): domain Bacteria; phylum Pseudomonadota; class Gammaproteobacteria; order Enterobacterales; family Enterobacteriaceae; genus Chimaeribacter; species Chimaeribacter arupi. The sequence continues at coordinate 43,620 of NZ_PJZI01000024.1, read as the reverse complement.
GGGGCGCTGGCGGAAAATCAGGCGCTGCTGAAAAGCGCGCAGCTGACCCTCGCCCGCTATAAAACGCTCTACGCGCAGGACTCGCTGTCACGGCAGGATCTGGAAACCCAGACCGCCACCGTCGGCCAGTACCTCGGCACCATCAAGGCCGATCAGGCGCAGATTGAGGCGGCAAAGCTCAACCTGGAGTACACGCGCATCACCGCGCCGGTCAGCGGCCGCGTCGGCCTGCGGCTGGTGGATGCAGGCAACATGGTGCACAGCAGTGACACCACCGGCATCGTGACCCTGACCCAGACCCAGCCTATCGCCGCGACCTTCAGCGTGCCGCAGGCCAGCCTGCAAACCGTGCTGAAGCCGCTGCACCGGGGCGAAACGCTGCCCGCCACCGCCATCGACCAGGACGGCAGCAGCGTGCTGGCGCAAGGGAAACTGAGCTTTATCAGCAATGAGATCGACACCGCCACCGGCAGCATCAAACTCAAAGCGCTGTTCGACAACCAGGATGAGCAGCTCTACCCGAACCAGTTCGTCAATATCCGCCTGCAAACCACTACGCTGAAAAACGCCGTGGTGATCCCGGCGCAGGCGTTGCAGCTCAGCAGCGACGGCGATTTCGTTTATCTGGTGAACAAAGACAATACCGTGACCCGCAAGGCGGTGAAAAGCGGCCCGGCGTTCGGCAACACCTGGCAGGCGATCCTCTCCGGTGTCGCCGCGGGCGACCGCGTGGTCACCACCGGCATTGACCGCCTGCAGGACGGCGCGAAAGTGCGCGTGGTCACCGCACAGGCCGCGACCACCGGTGCCACCCCGGCAGCCGGTGGCCAACCGGCGACGGCCACGGACAAGAAAGCCCCGCCCACGGATGCCGCCTCCCCGGCCGCTGACGGGAACGCCGCGCGATGAACCCGTCCCGCCTGTTTATCCAGCGGCCGGTCGCCACCCTTTTGCTGATGGCGGCGATCCTGCTTTCCGGCCTGTTTGCCTACCGGATGCTCTCCACCTCGGCACTGCCGCAGGTGGACTACCCGACCATCCAGGTGACCACCCTGTACCCCGGTGCCAGCCCGGATGTGATGGCCTCTGCCGTCACGGCCCCGCTGGAGCGCCAGCTCGGGCAGATGGCCGGGCTGAGCCAGATGTACTCCACCAGCTCCGGCGGCGCGTCGATCATTACGCTGAAATTCAGCCTGGATCTCTCGCTGGATGTGGCGGAACAGGAAGTGCAGGCGGCGATTAACGCTGCCGACAGCCTGCTGCCCAGCGACCTGCCCAACCCGCCGACCTATAAAAAGGTCAACCCGGCGGACAGCGCCGTCATTACGCTGGCAGCCACCTCGCCTTCTTTGCCGCTGATTAAAGTGCAGGATCTGGTGAACACCCGGATTGCGCTGAAGCTGTCGCAAATCTCCGGCGTCGGCATGGTGACGCTGGCAGGCGGCCACCAGCCGGCGATCCGCGTGCAGATGAACCCGCAGGCGCTGGCGGCGCATAACCTGACGCTGGAAGACGTCAATACGCTTATCGGCAACAGCAACGTCAACGGCTCCAAAGGCGGCTTTGACGGCCAGTACCACTCCATCACCATTGATGCCAATGACCAGCTGCGTACCGCTGAGGAGTACGGCAACCTGATCCTGACCTATCAGGACGGCGCGGCATTGCGGCTGCGGGATCTCGCCACCATCACCGAGGCGGAGGAGAACAGTTACCAGTCCGCCTGGGCCAACCGCCAGCCGGCGATTGTGATCAGTGTGCAGCGCCAGCCGGGCGCCAACGTGATTGCCGTGGTGGACGCGATTAAGAAACAGTTGCCGGCGTTGCAGGCCGCATTGCCGGACGGCGTCACCGTGTCGGTGCTCTCTGACCGCACCCAGACCATCCGCGCCTCCATCAGTGACGTGCAGTTCGAACTGGTGCTGTCGATTGCGCTGGTGGTGATGGTGACCTTCCTGTTCCTGCGCAACATCGCCGCGACGCTGATCCCCAGCATCGCGGTGCCGCTGTCGCTGGTCGGTACCTTCGGCGTGATGTACCTCGCCGGGTTCAGCGTCAATAACCTGTCGCTGATGGCGCTGACCGTGGCCACCGGCTTTGTGATCGATGACGCCATCGTGGTGGTGGAGAACATCTCGCGGCGGCTGGAACAGGGCGAAACGCCGATGCAGGCGGCGCTCAACGGTTCGAAGCAGATCGGCTTTACCATTATCTCGCTGACTTTCTCACTGATCGCGGTGCTGATCCCGCTGCTGTTTATGGGTGACGTGGTCGGGCGGCTGTTCCGCGAGTTCGCCATTACGCTGGCGGTGTCGATTCTGGTGTCGATGGTGATTTCCCTGACGCTGACGCCGATGCTCTGCGCCTACCTGCTGCGCCATATCCCGGAAGCACAGCAGAGCCGCTTCTCCCGCAAGGGCGGCGAGGTGTTTGACCGGCTGATCGCCGGTTACGACCGCCTGCTGACGGTGGTGCTCAACCACCAGCGGCTGACGCTGCTGGTGGCGCTGGCGACGGTGGCGCTCACTGCCCTGCTCTACCTGGTGGTGCCGAAAGGCTTTTTCCCGGCACAGGACACCGGGCTTATCCAGGGCATTACCGTGGCCTCGCAGGATGTGTCGTTCAAGGAGATGAGCCGCCGCCAGCAGGCGCTGGCGGACATCATCCTGAAAAACCCGGCGGTGGAGAGCCTCTCTTCCACGCTCGGCATTGACGGCACCAACACCAGCCTCAACAGCGGGCGGATACAGATCAACCTGAAACCCTTTGATGAGCGGGACGAACGCGCTGACGTGGTGATTGACGAGCTGAAACAGGCGGTGGCGCAGGTGCCGGGCATCCAGCTCTATCTGCAATCGTCGCAGGATCTCACGGTGAATGATCAGGTCACACCGAGCCAGTACCAGTTCACGCTGGACGATGCCGACAGTGAAAACCTGGTGGAGTGGACACCGAAGCTGGCGGCGGCGATGTCGGCCAACCCGGCGTTCCGCGACGTGGTCAGCAACCTGCAGGATCAGGGCCAGGTGGCCTATGTGGAGCTGAACCGCGACGCGGCGGCGCGCTACGGCATCACCGCCGCGGACGTCGATACCGCGCTGTATAACGCCTTCGGCCAGCGGCTGGTTTCCACCATCTTTACCCAGTCGAACCAGTACCGCGTGGTGCTGGAAGTTGCGCCGCGCTTCCAGCAGTCGCCGGCATCGTTTGATGATATCTACCTGGCGACCAATAACAGCGACAGCAGCACTGACAGCACAACCACCACGGACAGCAGCACCAGCGGCAGTTCCACCAGCACCAGCACCAGCGCTACCAACGGCATGGTGAAACTCACCTCGATTGCCACCATCCACCAGCGCACCGGCGCGCTGGTGCACGCCCGGCTGAACCAGTTCGCGGCGGTGACGCTCTCCTTCAACCTGAACGAGGGCTATTCACTGGAGGAGGCGCAGCAGGCGATTACGGACATCAGCCGGCAGCTTAAGGTGCCGTCCAGCATCACCCTGCGCTACCAGGGCGAAAGCGCGGCTTTCCAGAGCGCCACCGGCAACACGCTGTGGCTGATCCTGGCGGCGCTGCTGACCATGTATGTGGTGCTGGGCATTTTGTATGAGAGCTTTATCCACCCGGTAACCATCCTCTCCACCCTGCCCTCGGCGGCGGTCGGCGCGCTGCTGACGCTGCTGCTGGCGGGCACGGAGTTCAGCCTGATTGCGTTGATTGGCGTGATTCTGCTGATCGGGATTGTGAAAAAGAACGCCATCATGATGATCGACTTCGCGCTGGAGGCGGAGCAGAAACAGCACCTGTCACCGCGTGAGGCGATCCACCAGGCCTGCCTGCTGCGCTTTAGGCCGATCCTGATGACCACCATGGCCGCGCTGCTCGGCGCCCTGCCGCTGATGCTGGCGCACGGCTCCGGCGCGGAACTGCGCCAGCCGCTCGGGCTGGTGATTGTCGGCGGGCTTATCTTCAGCCAGGTGCTGACGCTGTTCTCCACGCCGGTTATCTACCTCTACTTTGACCGGTTGGCGATCCGCGGCCGGGCACTCTGGCGGCGTAAAGGCCCGCAGGGGGCACGATGAGCGAACCGCGTGAACCGCGCCGGGCGCGGCCGCTGAACATCTCGCGGCTGTTTATCTTCCGCCCGGTGGCGACGCTGCTGCTGACGCTGGCGATCCTGCTGCTGGGCGCGCTCGGCTACCGGCTGCTGCCGGTGGCCCCGCTGCCGCAGGTCGATTTCCCCACCATTATGGTGAGCGCCAGCCTGCCGGGTGCCAGCCCGGAGACGATGGCCGCCACCGTCGCCACGCCGCTGGAACGGGCGCTGGGGCAGATTGCCGGCATCACCGAGATGACCTCCAGCAGTTCGCAGGGCTCCACCAATGTTATCCTGCAATTTGAGCTGGACCGTGACATCAACGGTGCAGCGCGCGATGTGCAGGGGGCGATCAACGCCGCCCGCAGCCTGTTGCCGAGCAGCATGCCGTCGCTGCCGACCTACCGCAAAGCCAACCCCTCTGATGCGCCGGTGGTGATGCTGGCGCTCACCTCCGCGACCCGCACCAGCGGCGAGCTGTACGATCTCGCCTCCAGCCAGATCAAACAGAAAGTGGCGCAGGTGCAGGGGGTCGGTGAGGTGTCATTGCTCGGCAGTGCGTTGCCGGCGGTGCGCATCGACCTCGAACCGCAGCGGCTGACGCACTACGGCCTGTCGCTGGACACGGTGCGCAGCGCAGTCGCCAACGCCACCAGCAACCAGCCGAAAGGGATTTTGCAGGGCAGCGCGCAATCCTGGGTGGTGGACAGCAACGGCCAGCTCGACAAGGCGAAAGCCTACCGTTCGCTGATTATCCGCTATCAGGACGGCAAAGCGGTGCGCCTCGGCGATGTCGCCACGGTGTATGACGCGGTGGAGGATAACTACAACGTCGGTTACTACAACCAGTCGCGTTCGGTGATGCTGGGCGTGACCCGCTCCGCCGGGGCCAACATGCTGGAAACGATCGATGCCATCAAGGCGCTGATCCCGGAACTGCGTGAGGCGCTGCCGGGTGACGTCGGGTTGCAGATCGTGGTGGATCGTTCGCCCAACATCCGTGCCTCCCTGCGCGACACCGAAGAGACGCTGCTGATCGCGGTGCTGCTGGTGATCGCGGTGGTGTTTGTGTTCCTGCGTAACGTCAAAGCGGTGGTGATCCCGGCGCTGGCGCTGCCGGTCTCGCTGATCGGCACCTGCGCGGTGATGTACCTGCTGGACTACAGCCTGGACAACCTGTCGCTGATGGCGCTGATCATCGCCACCGGCTTTGTGGTGGATGACGCCATCGTGGTGCTGGAGAACATCACCCGCTACATCGAAGAGGGGCTGGGGCCGGTGCGTGCGGCGCTGAAAGGCGCGCAGGAGGTGAGCTTTACCGTGCTGTCGATGACGCTGTCGCTGGTGGCGGTGTTCCTGCCGATCCTGCTGATGGGCAGCATCGTCGGGCGGCTGTTCCGCGAGTTTGCCGTGACGCTCACCGTGTCGTTGGTTATCTCGATGCTGGTGTCGCTGAGCCTGACGCCGATGCTCTGCTCCCGCCTGCTGCGGCGCAAGCCCCCCGTGGAGAAGCGCCCGCACCCGCTCTACCAGGCGATTGAACGCGGCCTCAGCGGCCTGCTGGCGATCTACAGCCGGGCGCTGACCTGGGTGATGCGCCACCAGCGGCTGACGCTGTTCAGCCTGCTGCTGACCATTGTGCTGAATGTGTTCCTCTACAGCGTGGTGCAGAAGGGCTTCTTCCCGAACCAGGACACCGGGCTGCTGATGGGGATGCTGCGTGCCGACCAGAGCACCTCCTTCCAGGCGATGAAGCCGAAAATGGAGGAGTTCTCGAAGATGATCCAGGCTGACCCGGCGGTGGACGGTGTGATGTCCTCAATGGGCAGCGGCGCGTTCGGCTCGCGCAACAGCGCCAATTTCTTTGTGCACCTGAAAGATTTCGACAAGCGTGACGCCACCGCCACCGAGGTCGCCAACCGGCTGACCATGAAGGGCATGAGCCAGCCGGGGTTGCAGCTGTTCCTGATGCCCGCGCAGGATCTGCACATCGGCGGCCGCAGCGCCAACGCCTCTTACCAGTTCAGCTTGCAGGCCGATTCACTCGACACACTGCGGGTCTGGACGCCGAAAGTGAAAAAGGCGCTGGAGGCGCTGCCGCAGCTCACCAGCGTGGACAGCGATTCGCAGACCGGCGGCCAGGAGGTGATGCTGACCATCGACCGTGACGCCGCGACCCGGCTGGGGGTGGACGTCAACACGCTGGATACGATGCTGAACAACGCCTTCAGCCAGCGGCAGGTGGCGACGATCTACAAAACGCTGAACCAGTACCATGTGGTGATGAACCTCAACGCGGACTTTACCGGTGACCCGGCGATCCTGCATTCGCTGTATGTGGTGAATGACGAGGGCGCGCAGGTGCCGCTGGCCGCCTTCACCCGCCTGAGCGGCGCCAATGCGCCGCTGTCAGTGGCGCACCAGGGGCAGTCCGCCACCAGCACAGTGGCGTTTAACCTGGCGGACGGCGTGTCGCTGGAGCAGGCACAGCAGGTGATTGACGAGGCGATGGCGAAAATCGGCCTGCCGGACACCATCCAGGCCGGGTTCCAGGGCACGGCAAAAGCCTTCAGCGACCTGACGGCCAGTATGCCGTGGCTGATCCTGGCCGCGCTGGCGGCGGTGTATATCGTGCTCGGGATGCTGTATGAGAGTTACATCCACCCGCTGACCATCCTCTCCACCCTGCCCTCGGCCGGGGTCGGCGCGCTGCTGCTGATGCTGGTGACCGGCACCCAGCTTACGGTAATTGCGCTGATCGGCATTCTGTTGCTGATCGGCATTGTGAAGAAAAACGCCATCATGATGATCGACTTCGCGCTGGCGGCGGAACGTGACCGCGGCCTGACGCCGGAACAGGCGATTGTGCAGGCCTGCCTGATGCGCTTTCGCCCGATCATGATGACCACGCTGGCCGCCTTCTTCGGCGCGCTGCCGCTGGCGCTTGGCAGCGGCGGTGACGCTGACCTGCGCAGCCCGCTGGGGCTGGCGATCGCCGGCGGCCTGGCGCTGAGCCAGCTTTTGACCCTGTTTACCACGCCGGTGGTTTACCTCTATATGGACCGCCTGAGCGCCCGTACCAAACGGCTGTGGCAGCGCCTGCGCCACCGCCCGGCAACAACTGGACACCCTGAATGAGCATGAAAATTTCCCCGTTTATCCCGGCGCTGCTGACGCTGCTGCTGGCCGGCTGCACCGTCGGCCCTGACTACCAGCGCCCTTCTGCGCCGATGACCGCCCAGTTCAAGGAAGCCAAAGGCTGGACGCAGGCCACGCCGCAGGACACGGCCGCCAAAGGCGACTGGTGGGCGGTATACCAGGATCCGGTGCTCTCCAGCCTGCTGGCGCAGGTGCAGATCTCCAACCAGAACGTGGCGCAGTATGAGGCGCAATACCGGCAGGCCCAGGCGCTGGTCGCCAGCGCGCGGGCCGGTTTTTTCCCTACGGTAAGCGGCACGGTGAGCAGCAGCCGCAGCGCCAGCGGGGCCGCCTCATCGGCCAACGGCAACAGTATCAGCAACAGCCACCAGGCGCAGGTCAGCGCCAGCTGGGAGCTGGACTTGTGGGGCAAACTGCGCCGCCAGCTGGAGAGTGACCGCGCCAGCGCACAGGCCAGCGCCGCCGAGCTGGCGAACATTACCCTCAGCGCCCAGTCCTCCCTGGCGCAGGACTATTTCCAGCTCCGCATCATGGACCAGCAGATCGCGCTCTATCAGCAGAGCGTGGAGGCGTACCAGCGTTACCTGCGGGTGATTGAGAACAAATACCGCGCCGGCAGCGAGTCACGCGCCACGCTGGCGCAGGCGCAGACCCAGCTGGAAAGCGCCCGCGCCTCGTCGCTGGATCTCCAGTGGCAGCGCGCCCAGCTTGAGCACGCCATCGCGGTGCTGATGGGCCGCCCACCGGCTGATTTCACCCTGGCCGTCGCGAAAGCAGACGCCACCCTGCCGCCGATCCCGGCGGCCCTGCCCTCCCAGTTGCTGGAGCGCCGCCCGGACATCGCCTACGCCGAGCGCAATATGGCCGCGGCCAATGCGGCGGTGGGCGTGGCGATCGCCGGGTATTACCCGGATCTGACGCTGAGCGCCAGCGGCGGTTACAGCAGTTCGACGCTGCATAAGCTGATTTCCGCACCGAACCGCGTCTGGTCGCTCGGCCCTGAGCTGAGCGGCACCCTGCTGGACTTTGGTGCCACGCGCGCCAGCGTGGAGCAGGCGCAGGCCAGTTATGACGCCAGCGTCGCGGCTTACCGCCAGAGTGTGCTGAGCGCCTTCGAGGAGGTGGAAAACTACCTGGTGGAACTGCACACGCTGGAGAGTGAGATCGCCGCCCAGCGCGCCGCCGCCGCCGCGGCCGGCGAGTCCGCCCGTGTGACCAATAACCAGTATCAGGCCGGGATGATCGACTACCTCGACGTCGCGACGACCGAGGCGACCAGCCTGTCGCAGCAGCAGAGCCTGCTGTCCCTGCTGGCAGACCAGCGGGTGACAAGTGTGAAGCTGATTGTGGCGTTAGGGGGCGGGTATGGTGCGCCTGCGGCGCAGAGCGGGGAGTGATCCGGCTGTGTTCTGCCGGCCCTGCACCCGCGGGCATGATGTACGCGGTACGGCTTTTAAGGGTTTTTGTGGAAGGTTTCGGTTGCTCATGTGTATTTGTCTACCCGACTTTTCGCGCCTCAACCGAGCAGGGCGCGCCAGTGCGCTCGCCCTGCACCCGCGCACGTTCGGTACCCCGGCTGAATCATTGCCCGCTCTCGCGTGTCCCCTCATTTCGCCTCCGGGCTAATCGGGCCGCCGCAGACACGCTCCCGGCGTGGCTGCGACTCTCGCACACATCCTTGTGTGCTCGCCCGGCCCTGCGTCTCCACTCGGCAATGATTTTTACGCCCCCACCAGACTGCATATATTTTTGTATGTAAGGAAATGGTAGGCGGGGCGTTTTTTTGGCGTTCTGCTCGCCCATCCCGTCTTACAGTTCCATTCGGTAATGATGTTTATACCCCCCACCACTTCTGCAAATTTATGGGTATGTAAGGAAATGGTAGGCGGGGGGATGCTTTGGCGTCCATGCCCGTTCGCCCCGCCCCGCGCCTCCACTCGGCAATGATGTTTTATTTCAGAATTAAAGCGGCCATAACAATTCATCATCAATATGGGCAATCGCTTCAACGCTGATGGAGCACTCTTCATCAGAGGCAAGCGTTGTAGTCATAAAACGGAACAATTGATTATTTTTACCAGTAAACTGGATTCTGTAAATCTGTTTATAAATAGGCTGGGAAAGATAGATATCATCAAAAAGATGAGGAGCGTTTGATAAGCCTATCCGGCCAGCACGCTCAACTTCTCTTTTAATTAAACCCTCAGCTTCTTTCTTCGTTATTTTCCCAGAAACTAGTAAATCCGTTTTGGTCTTTTCGAAGATGATGCTTTCACTTTTAATACCAAACTTTGCCAGCAAATTTGCCGTTATTTGTGTTGGCCAACTATTGATATCCGAGCAATCAGGACCTGTGGCGCTTACAACACCCGAAAATAGCAGTGTGCAGAAGAGGATTATTTCACGCTTAAATAAGGAGCACCTTCCACACAAGTTAATTACCCTGTCAGGCACCACGCTCTTTCTCTTTATATTAACTCTTTCCTTACCCACTCCCGATAAATAATTTTCCAGCCACAAATAAATTGGCAGTGCCATTTTTCATCCCTTTCATTAAAAAATAACCCTAACAATACGCCTGTTAATAAACAGATGACTATATCAAGGCGTTTAAACATGATTTTAATAAGGCTAAATAAACAAAAAATTGGGTGATTTAAATCCTTCCCCTACTCTTTCCTTACATACCCACAAATTTGCAGAAGTGGTGGGGGGCATTAAAATTATTGCCGACGAGGACGCAGGGCCGGGCGAGCACACCGACCACCCAAAAACCTCCCCCTACTCTTTCCTTACATACCCACAAATTTGCAGAAGTGGTGGGGGCATTAAAATTATTGCCGACGAGGACGCAGGGCCGGGTGAGCGGGCAGGACGCCCGCGAGAGGGACAGCCACGCCGGGAGCGTGTCTGGCCCGGCCCGATTAGCCCGGAGACCGAAGGAGGGAACCCGCAGCGCGGGCAATAATTCTGCCGGGACACCGAAAGCGCGCGGGTGCAGGGCCGGCGCGCCGGCAGGCCCTGCTCGGTTGAGGCTTGGAAAGCCGGGTAGACAACGACACATGAGCAACCGAAACCTTCCACTGCTCTATTAAAAAGCCGTACCGCGTACACCATCCCCGCGGGTGCAGGGCCGGCGCGCCGGCAGGCCCTGCTCGGTTGAGGCTCGGAAAGCCGGGTAGTCAACCGCACATAAACAACCGAAACAATCCACCGCCTTGTAAAAGCTCATATATGAACAACCGAAACATTTTCCCCGCCTGCGGCTCGGGTGGCCGCCCCTCTCCCTTTACACAGATTGACAAATAGTGCTATCCCCTCGCGAATTCAGGCTTTTCCCAGAGGTCAACTTGCAAAGTGCGCAGTACGCTCTAGGGTGAAAGAGTCACTTTCTTTATGAATTGGTGCAGCGGTTTGCTGCCATAACAGATGAGACCTATGAACAGCGATAAAAATAACGCGTCACAGGACGCTGCCGCGCAGGACGATCAGGCGCGTAAACCGGGAACCCAACAACAGAACGATAACGGCACGGGAAAGGATAAAAAACCCTCTGACCGGGCTGATAAAAAATCGGATAACCAGGAGAACAACGACGAGCAGGACGACGGGGAAAACACCCGCAAACGCCCCGGCAAGAAACCGTTGATCATCCTCGGCGTGGTGGTGGCCGTGATGGTGGTGGTCGCGCTGGTCTGGTGGTTTATGACCCGCAATCAGGTCACCACCGATGACGCCTTTACCGAAGGCGACGCCGTGACCATTGCGCCGAAAGTCTCCGGCTATATCACCGATCTGGCGGTAAAAGATAACCAGCCGGTGAAAAAAGGCCAGCTGCTGGTGAAAATTGACCCGCGTGACGCCGTGGCGGAACGTGACCGCGCCCAGGCGCAACTGGGTATGGCACAGTCCCAGCTGCATCAGGCCGAAGTGCAGCTCGCCCTGGCAAAAGTCCAGTACCCGGCACAACTGGCGCAGGCCAAAGCGCAACAGGCGCAGGCAGAGGCGAATCTGGTGAATGCGCAGGCGGACTACAAACGCCAGCGCGGCGTTGACCCGCGTGCCACGACCCAGCGCAATATCGATGCCGCCAATGCGCAGCTCCGCTCCGCCAATGCGGAACTGGAAAACGCCAAAGCGCAGGTGCAGGTCGCAGCCCAGGTGCAATTGCAAATCCGCCAGGCCGCGGCCAATGTCGAGGCTGCCCGGCAACAGGTGGCGCAGGCCAATGCCCAACTGGAAACCGCCAACCTCAACCTCTCTTATACCGAAGTGCGCGCGCCGTTTGACGGCTACGTCACCAAGCGTAACGTCCAGCTCGGCACGCTGGTGCAGGCCGGCTCCTCCCTGTTCTCGCTGGTATCGCGTGACGTCTGGGTCACCGCCAACTTCAAAGAGTCCCAGCTTGAGCACATGAACCCCGGCGACAAAGTGGTGGTCACGGTAGACGCCTACCCGGACATGGAGCTGCACGGCCATGTGGACAGCATCCAGCAGGGTTCCGGCTCTCGCTTCTCCGCTTTCCCGTCTGAAAATGCCACCGGCAACTATGTGAAAATCGTGCAGCGTGTGCCGGTGAAGATTGTCCTCGACAGCGGGCTGGACCCTGAGTTCCCGCTGCCGCTCGGCCTCTCCGTGGTGCCGAAGGTGACTGTGGAATGAGTGGCGACCGTCAATGGAAACCCGCCAGTAACCCCTGGGCCGTCGCGCTGGTCGTGACGCTGGCGGTGTTTATGGAGATCCTGGACACCACCATCGTTAACGTGGCGCTGCCGCACGTCGCCGGGTCGCTCTCTTCCAGTTATGACGAGTCCACCTGGGTGCTCACCTCCTATCTGGTGGCAAACGGCATCGTGCTGCCGCTGTCGGCGTTCTTCAGCCGGGCGCTGGGCCGCAAAAACTACTTCCTGATCTGCATCGGCATGTTCACGATTTGCTCGTTTTTGTGCGGCATCGCCACCGAGCTCTGGCAGATGATCCTGTTCCGCATTTTGCAGGGCTTCTTTGGCGGCGGCCTGCAACCGGTGCAACAGTCGGTGTTGCTCGACTACTTCAAAGCGGAAGATCGCGGCAAGGCGTTTGGCCTGTCGTCCATCGCGATTATCGTGGCGCCGGTGCTCGGCCCGATGCTGGGCGGCTGGATCACCGACCACTACAGCTGGCGCTGGGTATTTTTGATCAATATCCCGGTCGGCGTGCTGACGGTGCTGGCGGTGTTCCAACTGCTGGAAGATCCGCCGTGGGAGAAACGGCTTGAGCCGGGCAAACTCAGCATCGACTACATCGGCATTGGGCTTATCGCCCTGGGGCTGGGCTGCCTGCAGGTGATGCTCGACCGCGGCGAGGATGATGACTGGTTCCAGTCCAGCTTTATTGTGCTGTTTGCAGTGCTGGCGCTGGTGGGGCTGGTGGGCGCGATCTACTGGCTGTTCTACGCCCGCAAACCGGTGGTGGATCTGCATTGCCTGAAGGATCGCAACTTTGCTGTCGCCAGTTTGCTGATGGCAGGGATGGCGATGATCCTCTACGGCAGTTCGGTGCTGATGCCGCAACTGGCCCAGCAGCAACTCGGCTATACTGCCACCCTCTCCGGGCTGGTGATGTCGCCCGGCGCGGTGCTGATTGTGCTGTCGATCCCGCTGGTGCTGGCGCTGATGCCGAAAGTGCAGACGCGGCTGATTATCGCGTTTGGCTTCCTGTTGCTGCTGCTCTCCTTTATCTACTCCAGCCGCCTGGTGCCGAATGTGGATTTCGAAACCATGGTGCTGATGCGCAGCGCGCAGTCGATTGGGCTGGGCTTCCTGTTTGTGCCGCTGACCACCATCGCGTTTGTGACGTTGTCACCCAAGCTGAATGCAGACGGCGCAGCGCTGTTCTCAATGTTCCGCAACGTGGCCGGCTCAATCGGCATTTCGCTCTCTACGGCGGCGATCACCGAGCGCTCCCAGACCCACAGCGCGTACCTCGCACCAAACATGACGCCGCTGGATGAGCAGTTCAACCAGGCGGTGCAACGCGGCGCGGCGGCAATCCGGGATTTCAGCCATGCGGTGGGCGACCCGGTGACGCTGGCCACAGCGCAGCTATACCAAGAGATGATCAGCCAGTCCCGCGTGCTGGCGTATAACGACGTATTTATGCTGTGCGGGATAATGTCGCTGATCATGATTCCATTTTGTTTCTTGCTTTCGCCGATCAAGAGCGAAGGCAGTGCCGGAGGTCATTGACATGGCTGTCTCTACCTTGTTCAGTTCTGCACGGGCGCCGTTGCGCCTGCTGCCCCCTTCCCCTTTACGGCTGGCGGTGGCCCTGGCGGTGCTGGCGCTTGCCGGGTGTTCCGTTGGCCCCGATTACCAGCCGCCGCAGGCACAGACGCCCAAGGCATTTAACGATCTGGCGTCTCATACCCAGGCGAAACCCGGCTCCGTGGCGCTGGCCAGCGAGCCGGACCCGGCCTGGTGGCGCAGTTTTAACGACCCGCAGCTCGACAGCCTGATTGGCCGGGCGATTAACGGCAACCTGTCGTTGCAGCAGACGGTGCTGCGCATTGCCGGGGCGCGGGAACAGGTGACGCAGGCGCGCGGGGCGTATCTGCCTTCCGTGAATGCCACGGCCAGCGTCAACCGCCAGCAACTCGGGCTGAAAGGGATACTGGAAGCGCACGATATTCCGGGGCAACTTGAGGCGGAAAGCCCGGAAGCGGCGGATGCGCTGGGCAGCGTGACGAAGCCGGTTACGCTGTTCCAGGGCGGGTTTGACGCCTCCTGGGAATTGGATTTGTTCGGCAAAACGCGCCGGGCAGTGGAAGCGGCCGATGCCCAGACACAAGCCACCGTGGAGCAGCGCAACGATGCGCTGGTGTCGCTGGAAGCGGAAGTGGCGCGCACTTACCTGCAACTGCGCGGGGCGCAGAGCGTGCTGAACACGCTGCAAACGCAGATCGATATCGCCCGCCAGACCACCGACCTCACGCAGAGCCAGGCGAAAAACGGCCTGGCGCCGCAACTGGATGTGGAGAATGCGCAGGCGCAGCTTGGGTCACTGGAGGCGCAGCTGCCGGGTTATCAGGCGCAGGTACGGCAGGCGATGAACGCGCTGGCGGTGCTGCTCGGCCAGCCACCGGGCGCGCTGGATACTGAGTTGCGGGCTGTGAAACCGCTGCCGCCGATCCCGGCGGCGGTGCCGGTGGGCGTTCCGGCAGAACTGGCGCGCCGCCGGCCGGATGTGCGCCGGGCCGAGGCAAACCTGCACGCGGCCACCGCGGAGATCGGCGTCTCGGTGGCGCAGATGTTCCCCAGCCTCTCCCTGACCGGCCAGGTCGGGATGCGCAACACCGATGCGGACTATCTCACCGACTGGAGCAGCCATTTCTACTCTTATGGGCCGCAGATTTCGCTGCCGATTTTCCAGGGCGGGCGGTTGGTCTCCAATGTGCGGCTGTCACGCGCGCAACAGGCCAGCGCTGTGCTGGACTACCGCCAGACGGTGCTGACCGCGTTGCAGGATGTGGAAAATGCGCTGGTGAGTTACCGCACCGATCAGGACCGGGTTGACGGGCTGGAGCGCACTGCCGCCTCGCTTCAGAACGCTTACGATCTGGCGAGTGAAAGTTACCGCCAGGGCATCACCACCTTTATTAATGTGCTGGATGCACAGCGCCAGTTGGCGCAGGCGCGGCAACAGGCCACCGAGGCGCGGGTGCAAACCAGCACCGATCTGGTGGCGTTGTATAAAGCGCTGGGAGGCGGCTGGCAGCCTTACCAGAATATTGCCCTGCCCAGCTATTCGGTATTTGGCCCGGCACAAACCGTGCCCGCCACCCCCTGAAACACCAGGCGCCCGTTGGGCGCCTTTTTTATTTCCTCAGTATGCCGCGTTGTTTCCCCACTGATGCCCCCGCCCCTGCCGGCCTTTTTATTCCTACCGCCGGCAGAATAGCGCTTTTCAACCATACCGATGAGCCGGGCTTATTAATCACAGTTTTCACAGGGTTATTAATAAAATGCATTGCGCAGTTTGTGCACGTATTTCATCTTTTTTTGCCGAGGGTGAAATCAATTTTTACTCTTAAAAATCATCTACATAAATAAAAAAAGATAATACGCAAGCCAGCGTGGGTGATTTCACTTGCCGGGGGTAATGTGAAAATTCCTGTGATTGTAATAAAAATCGCTTATGCTTCTGGGGCAGTCTCTTTTTTCACCTGCCGGGCGGGTTTCTGCCGGGGTCAGGTGCTGCTTTACACCGAATTATAAAAAGGCAAGGCCGAAAGAGCCGCCAATAACCGTGCCTATTCACAGCAATGATCCGCCCCATTCTGTTTCATGATGGGGGTAATTCATGGTTATCCCGGCAGATACGCCGGGTTCTTATTCGGGAAATACGATGGCCTCGGTAAATAAAATGGCGAGTAAATTGGGTCTCTTCCGCGTCTCTTCACGCAACGTGTTTGTTCCGCTTTTTCTGCTTTCCCCCCTCAGTGCGCTGGCCGCCGGCAACTATTTTGAGGCCCGTAACGATGCGATGGGCGGCACCGGTGTGGCGTCTTCCACGTATGGCTCTGCGGTGCTGGCTAACCCGGCATTGATGACCAAAGCGACCGGCACCGATGATATCAGCGTCATTTTCCCGGCCGTAGGGGTGCAAGTCACGGATAAAGATAAGATCCTCGACAAAATTGATGACCTTTCCGACAGCGTGGACAGCTACAGCGACAACGTCACCAGCTACAGCGCCCTGCGCCGGGCGGCAGGCGATTTAGCGGGTGACCTGCGCGGCATTCAGGGCAGCCAGGCCTGGGCCAATGCCGGGGCCTCGCTGGCGGTGACGTTGCCGAACGATCAACTGCCGCTCGCCTTTGTGGTGAAAGCCTACGGCAATGCGCACGTCAGCACCGATGTATCGCAGGGGGATATTGATTACCTGCAACAGATCGCCGACGGCGTGCGCATCCCGCTGCCGGGCGATGAAGACCGCCTCACCTCCAGCGCACACGGGCGGGCGGCAATTATCACCGATTATGGCGTGGCCATGGCCCATGAATTCAACGTCGGCGGGTTGCCGGTGTCAGTGGGTGTGACGCCGAAAATCCAGCACACCACGCTCTATAACTACTACACCTCGGTGTATGACTACGATAAGTCAGACATCACCAACGGTGAGTATGAGAAATCCAATACCGGTTTCAACGTGGATGCCGGGCTATCGGCCGATCTTTCTGACGCCTGGACGCTGGGCCTCAGCGCGCAGAACCTGGTGCCGCGTGACATCGACACCAAAGAGGTGAACGGCTACCGCGATACCTACCAGATCCGCCCGCTGGTGACCGGCGGTGCGGCCTGGCATAACGAGCGCATCACCGCCACGGCGGACGTGGATATGACGCCGACCAAGCGCTTCAAATCGGAAGAAGACAGCCAGTACGCCGGGGTCGGGGCCGAGTTCCGCGCCTTTGACTGGCTGCAACTGCGCGCCGGTTACCGGGCGGACATGAAGTCCAATGACACCAATGTGTTCACCGGCGGTATCGGGTTGTCCCCGTACAAGAAAGTGCACCTGGATCTGACGGGGATGGTCGGGGATGACAATACCTGGGGGGCGGTGGCACAGGTAGGGTTTACGTTCTGATTGGGTGATTAGGGTGGCATGTTTCGGTTGCTCATGTGCGGTGGAATGTTTCGGTTGTTTATGTGCGGTTGTCCACCCTGGTTGCTGAGCCTCAACCGAGCAGGGCCTGCCGGCGCGCCGGCCCTGCACCCGCAGGCATTGTGTACGCGTCACGGCTTCTACGGGTCAAGTGGCATGTTTCGGTTGCTCATGTGCAGTTGTCTACCTGTCCTTCATTGCCTCAACCGAGCAGGGCGCGCCAGTGCGCTCGCCCTGCACCCGCGCACTTTCGGTGGTTTGGCTGAATCATTGCCCGCTACCGCGGGTAACCCCCACTTCGCCTCCGGGCTGCTCGGGCCGGTACAGACACGCTCCCAGCGTGGCTGTACCTCTCGCGGACGTCCTGTCCGCTCGCCCGGCCCTGCGGCTCCATTCGGCAATGATTTTTACGCCCCCACCTGACTGCAAATCTATAGGTATGTAAGGAAATAGTAGGGGTGGATTTTGCATGTGCGGTGTGCTCGCCCGGCCTGCAGCCCCATTCGGCAATGATTTTTATGCCCCCACCAGACTGCAAATCCTTGGGTATGTCAGGAAAAAGTAGACAGATTCTTGCTGTGTCCTGCCCGCTCGCCCGGCCCTGCGGCTTCACTCGGCAATGATTTTTATGCCCCCACCTGACTGCAAATTCTTAAGTATGTAAGGAAATAGTAGACAGATTCTTGCTGTGTCCTGTCCGCTCATCCGGCCATGCGGCTCCGCTCGGCAATGATTTTTATGCCCCTACCACTTCTGCAAATTTTTAGGTATATCAGGAAAAAATAGGGGCGGGTTTTGCATGTGTGATGTGCTCGCCCGGCGCTGTTCGGTGAGGATTCTTATGGCGCGGTAATCTTCTGCGGGCCGGGAAAATTTTGCGCTCCGGTAAAAAATGATCCTAAACTGTTCTTATGGATAAAGAAAAAGAACTCAAACGCAGTAAGCGCAATGCCCTGCTGCTGTTACTCGCGGCGGCGGCCGTGTTTGTTATTACCCTGTTTCTGCCGCGCAACCTCTGGGTTGACGGCATTAAGGCCGTGTCGGAAGCCGCTATGGTCGGCGCGCTGGCGGACTGGTTCGCCGTGGTGGCGCTGTTCCGCCGCGTGCCGTTGCCGCTGATTGGTGCCCATACCGCCATCATTCCCCGCAATAAAAATAAAATTGCGGATAACCTCGCGCTGTTTGTGCAGGAAAAATTCCTGGATGCTAACTCCCTGGTCGGGCTGATCCGCCGCTATGACCCGGCAACCATGCTGGCCGACTGGCTGAATACCCCCGCCAACACCGAACGGATGGCGCGCTACCTGGTGCGGGTGCTGCGCGGCCTGTTTGAAATGACCGACGATGTGCGCATCCAACGGTTCCTCAAAAAAGCCCTGTTTACCCTGATCGACAAAATCGACCTTACGGCATCCGTCGCGACCCTGCTGGAAAGCATGACCAAAGAGGGACGGCATCAGGAATTGCTCGACAGCGCCGTGACCCAACTGATCCGCACGCTGGAACAACCCTCGACCCGCGCCACCCTGTCACGCCAGATCGTGCGCTGGGTGAAACGCGAACACCCGATTAAAGAGAAAATCCTGCCGACCAGCTGGCTGGGCGAACATGGCGCCGACATGATTGCTGACGCGGTGGGCACCATCCTGGATGAAATCAGCGCCGACCGCGGCCACGCCTTGCGCGTGCGCTTTGATATGGCAGTGGAAAGCTTTATCAGCCGCCTGAAACATGACCCGGCAATGGCGCTGAAAGCAGAAGAGATCAAAAGCTACCTGAAACATGACGAAACGCTGAATACTTACGTCAAAGCGCTGTGGGGCGACCTGCGCGAGTGGATGCGTAATGACCTGGATAAACCGGACTCCCTGCTCCAGCAGAAAATGCGCGATGCCGGGCGCTGGCTGGGCGAAACACTGGCACAGGACGCCACCCTGCGCAGCACCCTGAACCGCCAGCTTGAACAGGCCGCCGGGCGTATGGCCCCGGACTTCGCCGCCTTCCTGACCAAACACATCAGCGATACGGTGAAAAGCTGGGATGAGGCGGAAATGTCACACCAGATTGAACTGAACATCGGGAAAGACCTGCAATTCATCCGCATCAACGGCACCCTCGTCGGGGCGTGTATCGGTTTGCTGCTCTATCTCTTCTCACTGCTGCCGCTGGTGCTGCCGCGCCTGCTGCCCTGACATTCCCCCCTATTCCGGCGCATGGCAACAGACACAGAGTTTGTTGCCCTCCGGGCAGCGGAAATACGCGCCGTAATAGTCAGGATGGTAATGCGGCCGCAGGCCCGGTGCGCCTGCATCCTGCGCGCCGTGGGCTAACGCCACGGCATACGCCTCATCCACCTGCGCCCGGCTGCGTGCCAGCAGCGCGGTCATCTGCCCGTTACCGGGCGTGGCCGGCTCACCGTTGTGCGGGCGGCTGACCACCAGCAACGGCCGCGCGACGCCCGCCTGCCACCAGGCTGCACACTGCGCCTGCTCATCACAAAATTTCAGTTGCAGGCCGAGTACCGGTAACAGCGTGCTGTAAAACTGAAAGGCGCGCGTGAAATCATTCACGCCGAGGTAAACATGCGAAAACATGCCGGCTCCTGACAGAGGTGAGCGGAAAGGTGTGAGACGGTAATACCCTGTGCCGGTACTACCCTGTCGCGGTAAAACAGTGTGCCGGGCGACAGCGTGCCGCCCGGCCGGGAACCGCTTAGCTCACTGTTTTGCTGAAGGCGTCCACCGCCAGAATCGCGTGGGCCACATCTTCTGCGGAGAGGTTCGGGTTGAGGTTGTTCAGTGTGTCACCCTCACTGCCTGCCAGTGCACCAACCTTGACCAGATTCTCAAAGGTCTCATTCTCCAGGTGCATTTCCGCCAGCGTGGTCGGCATCCTGATGGCGCGGTAGAAACGCACATAACGCGCGATCTCCTCATCCGGGCGCTGCTCCAGCACCATCTGGGTCAGGGTGCCGTAAGCGACTTTCTCACCGTGTGTCAGGTGGTGAATATCCCCCTGGATCGCCGTAAAACCGTTGTGGATGGCGTGCGCCCCGGCCAGCCCGGCATTCTCAAAGCCCAGGCCGGAGAGCAGCGTGTTGGCTTCCACCACCGCTTCTACTGCCGGGGTCACCAGTTTCTGCTCTACCGCTTTGTAAGCACTGTAGCCGTAGGTCAGCAGCGTTTTCTCACAGGCTTCGGCAATCGCCATCCCGGCGATGGTCGGGTCGCCGTCGACCATCGATTTGCTGTGGGAACGTTTCACGGCCTGCGCCTCGACGTACGTTGCCAGCCCGTCAGCAATGCCGGAGGCAAACAGGCGTGCCGGGGCCTGCGCACAGACGGCGGTGTCCACCAGCACCAGATCCGGGTTTTTGTCATAGAAGCGGTAGCTGTCAAAAACCCCTTCGTCGGTGTAGATAACCGACAGGGCGCTGCACGGCGCATCGGTGGAGGCGACGGTCGGCACAATCGCTACCGGCTGGTGCAACTCGTCCGCCACCGCTTTGGCGGTGTCCAGGGTTTTGCCCCCGCCCAGCCCGACCACCAGCGTGGTGCCGCCCTGTTTTGCCGCGGCCGCCAGCCGGGAGATCTCATTGCTGGAGGCCTCACCGTTAAAGCGCTCAAACTGGTAACGCAGGCCCGCTTCACCCAGGGCCGCTTCCACCCGCTTACCGATAATGCCCCAGACAATCTCATCGGCAATCAGCAGGGCATTATCGCCAAGCGCAGGCAGGTAACGCCCCAGGTCTTCAATGACGCCGCTTCCCTGTACATATTTCCGTGGTGATGAAAAAACAAATTTACTCATGGCTTTTACCTCTTGGTGGAGACATGAACCGGCCCTGATGTTCAGGCCGGAAGAGATTATCCTCACTGCCGAAAATAGTCTGCCGGCGCGCAGTGCATTTTATGTGAATTTAATGTTACTAATTAACTTTAAATTCACACACCTCCGGCGACAGCGGTGCGTTTATTTCCGGCACCTGATAAAGCGTAGAGCATCATGCGCCGCCCTGCCGCCGGGTGGTAGCAGAAACCGCATGATTTGCAAAGGAAATCGCAAACATCACTGCAACGGCATGATAACGAAAATAAGGGGTTACGCCTGTTCGCGCGGCGGGAAAATAAACTGCCGCGGCCCAGGCCGGGTTAATGCGCAGGCGATAAAAAGCCCGCAATCGCGGGCTGTTAGCTGACAGACGCAGGGCAAAAAATTAGCGCATCTGGCGGTCGTCGATATATTTGCGCTTATCGGCCGGCGGCGGGAAATATTGGTAGAGCCAGGTTTCGCTCAGCGTGGTGTCGTGGGAGCGCAGGAACATGCGCATCTCGACCGGGTCGGCTTTGTCGCTGTCCGGGAACCAGTCGAACAGGATGCGGTAGCCGTTGATCGGCTCAACATACAGGATCTCAATATTGTTGACCCGGCCGGATGAGACGTTAATCACCGGCTCAATGCCCTTGTCGGCGTAGGCTTTCAGCTCACCGTTGATGAAGTCCACTGCGAAACGGCGCGCCCAGACCGTGGGGTAGTTTTCGCCCGGCGCCCAGCCTTCCGGGAACGCGCCCATGCCGGTGCGGGTCGCTTTGATGTTCGCCAGCGGGCTTTTCACCGGCGCCTCAGAGGCCCAGTAGAGACGGTAGGCGTAGCTGTGCGACTGCCCGGCGCGCAGCGGCTGCTCCGGCTGCCAGAAGCAGACGATGTTATCCAGCGTTTCGCCGGTGGTCGGGATCTCCATCAGGTTGACGGCACCCTTGCCCCACTTGCCGATCGGCTCGACCCACAGGCTCGGCCGCTTGTTGTACCAGCCGATCACATCCTGGTAATCATCAAAGTCGTGGTTGGTTTGCAGTAACCCGAAGCCCTGCGGGTTGTCATCCGCATAGGCGTTGAATTGCAGGCGCTGCGGGTTGTTGAGCGGGCGGCAGACCCACTCGCCGTTGCCGCGCCACATCGCCAGCCGGTCGGAATCGTGGATTTGCGGGTGGATGGTGTCACACATCCGGCGTTCATTGGTGCCGCAGCTGAACATGGTGGTCATCGGCGCGATGCCGAGCTGTTTGATGTCTTTGCGCGCGTGGAGGTGTTTCTCAATCTCCATCACCACCCGCTCTTTCTCACAGAGGATAGTAAAGCGGTATGCCCCGGTGGCGCTGGGGCTGTCGAGCAGCGCATACACGGTGAACGTGGTGTCTTCCGGCTTCGGCGTCTCAAACCAGAAGGCGGTGAAGTCCGGGAACTCTTCCGGCTGGTCGGTAAAGGTATCAATGGCCAGGCCGCGGGCGGAGAGGCCGTACTGGTAGGTATCATCCACCGCACGGAAATAGCTCGCCCCGAGGAAAGAGACCACGTCCCGGCGCGTCAGCTCCGGGGCTTTGTTGACTTTGAAGCCGGCAAAGCCGAGGTTGTCCCGCCCTTCCAGCTGTTTGGTGTCAACGCCTGCATCGTGGTAGTTAAACAGCTCAGGGCGGAAGTGGATTTCGCGCGCCTGCTGTTTGGCCGCATCCACGGAATAGACGCGTATCCGGCGTTTAAAGCCCATGCCGACATGGAACAGCTCCACATCCAGCTGGCGGCCTGCGCCGTTGCCGTTCCACAACGAGTGGTCATGGTCATACTGGATTTTGTTATACGCCTGCGGGGTCAGCCCGGCCAGCGTCGGCGGCAAGGCGGCCGGGGGGCCACCGAACGGGGTGGCGGCCAGATCGCGGGCCATGTTTTGCAGGGTGGAGAAGTCGAACGGGGTAACATCGCCGTCTGCCACGTCGGCGGCCGCCGCAGAACGGCTGAATAGTGACGACATCAACGGCGTACCGCAGTAGGCGGCAAACGCCAGTGATGCTTTAAGGAATGCTCTTCTTTCCATGCCTGAGGAAGTTCCTGTGCTGGGCAAAGTGTCAGTCCGGGCGTCCTGGCCGCAATAAGGGATGCGGCAAAAAGGGCCACGCCGGGGCTCGAAAATTTACGACATCAAGGGTGACGGAAAATTCATGGCGTGAATACGGCAATACCCAACAATCACAGCCCGTTACGCCCTGCTTTCAGCAACAGGCAGCACACGCCACGCCGCAGTGTATGCGGGCTGCGGGCGCGCCGCAATATGTTGCCCGGCAGTTGCGGAAAAGTTCTGCGCAGGACGAGGTTTAAGAACATTCTGTATCCATTGCTCTGAGCGTGTGGTTGAAAATGCAGCGGAATTTCTGCGCGTGTGGTCACGTGCTGGTGTGCCGCCCTCATTCCTGCTTTACCCGCTTTTTAGCCTTTTATTGTGCCCCCTGCACCGCTGCTGCCTGAGGGTGCCGTTGCGGCAATAAGTATGTTGTAACTACATGTAGGGGTGAACGGTGCGCACACTTACCTTGCCGCAGCCGGTGACAGATGTTTTACACTCTGGCTTCTTTTTACTGACCGGGAATCACTATGTCCTTTTTCCAACCGGTACTGCCGGAACACGCCAGCCGCCTGCTGAACCACGGCCCGACCATCCTTATTACCAGCCGCAGCCGCGACGGCCAGCAACGCAACGTGATGACCGCCGCCTGGTCAACGCCGGTGGAGTTCACCCCGGCGCGCATCGCGATCGTGGTGGATAAAAGTACCCTGAGCCGCACGCTGATCGAAGAGAGCGGCGTATTCGGCATCTGCGTCCCGACTGCCGCGTTTATCGACACCGCCTACGCACTCGGCAGCGTGTCGGGCCGTGAGGAAGAGAAGTTTTCACGTTATCAGGTTGCGGCGCAGGCCGGGGAACAGACCGGCGTACCGCTGATTGAAACCGGCTGTGCCGCCTGGCTGGAGTGCCGCCTGCTGCCTGAGGCCGGGTCGCAGGAGAAGTATGACACCTGCTTTGGCGAGGTGCTGGCGGCGGCGGCCGATGCGCGGGTGTTCCATAGCGGGCGCTGGCACTTCACCCCGGAAAACCGGGCGCTGCACTCGATTCACCACCTCGGCGGCGGCCAGTTTGTGCTGAGCGGCGAGACGGTGCAGGCTAAGCCCCTGTAATGGCGCAGGGTGTATATACTTGAGGGAATAGTGTGAGGAAATAGCCTGAGGGAGTACGCCCGATGCCTGAGACCCTGACCTCTGCCTTGCTGGAGACATTGTGGCAACAACTCGCCCCACAGGGGGCCGCCGCCCCGTTGCATTTCACCGGTGACGGGCGCTACCCCTCGCTGTTTCCGGTGAGTGAGCTGGCGCAGGCATCCTTCGGCGTGCTGGGCCGGGCGCTGTCGGCGTTGCTGGCGGAGCGCCACGGCACCCTGGCCCCGGTACAGGTTGACCGGCGGCTCGCCTCGCTCTGGTTCGGCACCACGCTGCTGCCGCACGGCTGGGCGCTGCCCGCCGCCTGGGACGCACTGGCCGGTGACTACCCCACCGCGGACGGCTGGATCCGGCTGCACACCAATGCCCCGCACCACCGCCGGGTGGTGGAGGCGCTGCTCGGCGCAGCGGCTGACCGCGCCACCCTCGCCCCCAGGGTGGCTGCCTGCCGTAACGCTGAGCTGGAAGCGGAGATTGTTGCCGCCGGGGGCTGTGCCGCCCGGATGATGACGGAAGCGCAGTGGCAGCAGCACCCGCAGGGGCAGGCGGTGGCGCAGGATCCGCTGTTTTTGTGGCAGCCCCACGCCGCCGGGGCCGACCGGCCGCACTGGGCGTTGCCGCGGGCCCGGCCGCTGATGGGCATCCGGGTGCTGGATTTAACGCGGATCATCGCCGGCCCGGCCGCCACCCGCGCGCTGGCCGGGTTTGGCGCAGAGGTGCTGCGCATCGATCCGCCCGGCTGGGAGGAGCCGTCCATGGAACCGGATGTCACTGCCGGGAAACGCTGTGCACGCCTCGACCTGCATCACCCGCAGGATCGCGCCACCTTTGAGCAGTTGCTGGCCGGGGCGGATGTGCTGGTGCATGGCTACCGCGCCGGGGCGCTTGAAAAGCTGGGCTACGGCGAGGCGCAGCGGCAGGCGCTCAGCCCAGGGCTGGTGGATGTCAGCCTGAATGCTTACGGCTGGCACGGCCCGTGGCGCGAACGGCGCGGCTTTGACAGCCTGGTGCAGATGAGTTGCGGCATCGCCGCCGGTGGTATGGAGAGCCTTCAGGCACCCGCGCCGCGGCCATTGCCGGTGCAGGCGCTGGACCATGCCACCGGCTGCCTGATGGCGGCGGCGGTGCTGCACGGGCTGGCGGAACGGCTGCGGCACGGGCGCGGGTGCAGCGTGCGGATGTCACTGGCGCGTACCGCACGCGAGCTGGCCGCCCACCGTTACCCGGCGTTCCTGGCCGGCGAGCCGGTGCCGCCCGCCACGCGCCGCGATTGCCGCGACACGCTGGAGCTGACGGCCTGGGGCGTGGCGTCCCGGCTGTATGCGCCAGTGACACTCGACGGCACCGCGATGCTCTGGCACACGCCCGCCCGGCCGCTTGGGCGCGACCTGCCGGTATGGTCTGCGCGCTGAATGGCTACGTCAGCCGTGGGTCGGGGTGGCAACTGGTTTTGCGGTATTGCAGCGGCGTCTGGCCGATCAGTTTTTTGAAGCTGGTAATAAAGTAAGGGGTATCCGCAAAGCCGCTTTTCTGCCCAATCTGCTCAATGGTGAGATCGGTGCCGCGCAGCAGTTCACAGGCGCACTTCACCCGCCGCGTCACCAGGTATTCCTGAATTGACCCGCCGGTCTCCTGGCTGAAAACCCGCGAGGTGTAGCTGCGTGACAGCCCCACCGCCTGCGCCAGCCGCTCCAGCGAGAATTTGCAGTCGTAATTCTCTTCGATCCAGTTCATGACTTTGGTGGCGGTGGTGTGCGGGAAAGCGTGGTGGTGCACCCCCTGCTCCGGCATAAAGGCCATCAGTTGCAGCACCAGCACCACGATGTCTTCCAGCTGGTGCGTGCCATGGCGGCACAGGGTGTGAAAATTCTCCAGCAGGTAATCCAGGTGATCGCTGTGTTCGCTTAAATCGTAGATGCGCGCCAGGCTCTGGGTGTCGCACAGCTGGCGGAAGATTGCCCGGCGTTTTGGGAAGGGTTGCAGGGCGGTGTCGATAACCACGTTTTCAATATGCAGCGTGGTGCGCTCATAGGGGTTGGCCGGCCCCTGCTCCACATAGACTTTGTGTAACTTGAACGGCGGGAAGATAAACATCCGGCCGGGGCGCAGGGTGTATTGTTGGTTATCGACAATCACAATGCCGTACCCACGCATCACAAACAGGATTTCCAGACACTGGTGCCAATGGTAATAATTGGCGCTGGTGGTGCTCATCCGGGTAAAAGAGATAAATCGCTCATTCAGTGCAATACGTTCCAGAAAATCGTTATCCGCCATAAACAGGCTCCTGACTCGGGTTTTATTATTGTTGAGAACATTTTTTCCCTTTATGGCGAAGACAACAAAATTAAGTTTTTTAGCATTTTTTTATAATTTAAGCCGGGTTACGGCCAGATAATCAACTGACATTTAAAAAAAGCGCGCATTTTGTGAGCTGTCTAACAATTAGCAGCTTTTCCCTGCCTGTATTATCCGCCCAGCTGTTCAGCGGCAAAAAACAATAAAGTGATTACAAGGTTAGCCTATTTTCTGACCTTTCATTCCCGACTATTCCAATTATTCCTGTTAACCCGATCCGCCGGATCAGGAGGCCCAGATGCACCCTGAAGATGCCCCTTTCCCTGCTTCGCCCTTTGCCGGCGAGCTGACTACCCGGCCGCAGATGCAGGCGGCGCTGAATACCCTGCTTGGGGCGGTTGCCCCTTATTGCCGGGCGGGCGCGAGCCGCATTCCGCTCGGCCATTTCACCGCCCATTACGGCCCGGACATCGCCGGGATGGAGGCGCTGGCGCGGATGCTGTGGGGGCTGTTCCCGCTGCTGGCAGGCGATGGGCACAATGAACAGTTGCCCTTTTTTATCGAGGCCATCGCCCACGGCACCGACCCGGCGGACCCCGGCTATTGGGGTGAGGTGCAGGCGTATGACCAGCGCTGTGTGGAGATGGCGGTATTCGGCGTCGGGCTGGCGCTGCTGCCGCAACGCTGGCGGCAGTGGTTCAGCGAGGCGCAGCAACAGGCGATCTATGCCTGGCTGAACCAGAGCGCCGCCGCCGATATCCCGGACAACAACTGGCACTACTTCCCGATTCTGGTGCAGGTGGGGTTCCACCGCGCCGGGCTGCCGTTCAACCGGGCAGCGGTTGAGCGCCATTTCGCCTGCATGGAGCATTACTACCTCGGCGATGGCTGGTATTCCGACGGGCCGGGCCGCCCGCGCGATTACTACATCTCGATGGGCTTCCACTTTTATGGCCTGCTCTACGCCACCCTGATGGAAGAGGAAGACCCGGCGCGCGCCCGCTTGTTGCGTGAGCGTGCCACGGCGTTTGCCCAGGATTTTATTTACCAGTTTGCCGCCGACGGCTCCGCCATCCCGTTTGGCCGCAGCCTGACCTACCGCTTTGCCGAGGCCGCGTTCTGGAGCGCGGTGGCGTTTTCCGGCCTGCCGGTGTTTTCGCCCGGCGTGGTGAAAGGGCTGGTGCTGCGCCACCTGCGCCACTGGCTGCAACAGCCGATTTTTGAGCGCGACGGCGTGCTGAGCGTGGGTTACCACTACCCGAACCTGATCATGGCCGAGGATTACAACGCGCCCGGCTCCCCCTACTGGGCGCTGAAGCTGTTTCTGGTGCTGGCGCTGCCGGAAGAGAGCGCATTCTGGCAGGCGGAGGAATTGCCGCTGCCGCGCCTCGGCCGGCAACGCACGCTGCCGCACGCCGGGCAACTGATTGTGCGTGACGCGCAGGATGACCACCTGTTCCTGCTGACCGCCGGGCAACTGGAGCTGAATAACTTCGTCAACACCGGCCCGAAATACACCAAATTCGCCTACTCCAACCGTTTTGGCTTTTGCGTGGAGCGCGGCCGCTACGGCCTGCCGCATGCCGCCGGGGATTCAATGCTGCTGCTGGCGGAACAGGATGAGTACTGGCGCGGGCGGCGCGACTGCCGGGAGGTGGAAACGCGCGATGACCTGATCTTCAGCCGCTGGCTGCCGTGGCATGACGTTGAGGTATCGACCTGGCTGATCCCGGCCGGTGAAGGCCATGTGCGGCTGCACCGCCTCGTCACTGCCCGCACGCTGAGCAGTGCCGAGGGCGGTTTTGCGGTGGTGTCTGACCGGCATACGCTTATCCGCACCGGCGCGCAGGGCCGCCGCTGTGACGCCGCCGCGCGCAACGGCACCAGTGTGATTCAGTGCCTGCACGCCACTGTGCCCCGGCAGGCTGACTGGGTGCGCACGCCGCCCAACAGCAATCTGATGTTTGCCGACACGGCGGCAATCCCGGTGCTGAAAGCACTGCTGCCGCCCGGCGAACACTGGCTCGGCTGTTGGGTGGCTGCCTCGCCGCAGGCCGCGATCGCAGACGCTGAGGTGCCGCAACTGGCGCTGTCAGCCGACGGCCTGACGCTGGTGTCCGGCGGCCATCGCCGCCTGGTCCGCCTCTGATCGTGTTGCTCACCGTTTCCGCCGGGCGGCAGCCCTGTTGCCGCCCGGCTCCCTGACCCTACGCAGGAGAACCCTCATGGATGCACCGTCAACCGGCTCTGCCCCGGCCGTGGCAAAAACGGCTTACTACAAGATGAGCAGTTTCATTTTCCTCTACTTCTTTACCTGGTCCGCCAGTTTCGGCCTCTATGCGCTGTGGCTCAGCCAGAAAGTGGGGCTGGACAGCGTCACCATCGGCACGGTGTTTGCCGTTAACGGCGTGTTCGCGGTGGTGATGAAGCCGGTCTACGGCTACATCATGGATAAAATCGGCATGAGCAAGCGCCTGCTGTACGTGGTGATCCTGCTCTCCGCCCTGATGGCACCGTTCTTCGCCGGGGTCTACCAGCCGCTGCTGATGTCATACCCGCTGGCAGGCATCATTCTGGGGGCTGTCTACCTCAGCCTCGGCTGGTACGCCGGGGTGGCGGCCTCTGAGTCTTACGCTGACCGCTTCAGCCGCCTCTACGGGCTGGAGTTCGGCCAGATCCGCATGTGGGGGTCGCTGGGCTGGGCGCTGGCCGCGGCCTTTTCCGGCGTGCTGTTCAATATCTCCCCGCTGCTGAATTTCTGCCTGAGCAGCGCCACTTCGCTGGTGATGCTGGCGGTGCTGCTCAGTTTGAAAATCGGCGAGCAGGAGCTGAAGAACAACCAGGTGATCTCCGACGAGAAGATTGTGTTTGCTGATGTTGTGCTGCTGCTGAAAAACCGCAAATTCTGGATGTTCAGCCTCTATGTGGCCGGCGTGGCCTGGATGATGTTTATCGCGGAGCAGCAATTCCCGCGCTATTTCGTCTCTTTCTTTGAGACGCAGCAGCAGGGGAACGCGATGTATGGCTATTTAAGCACCCTGCAATCGGGGCTGGAGTTCCTGATGATGATGGCACTGCCGTGGCTGGTGAACCATTTCGGCGCCAAAAAAGGGATGCTGCTCACCGGCCTGGTGGTCGGGCTGCGGCTGATCGCCTCCGGGCTGGTGCATGACCCGCTGATGATTTCGCTGATCAAGCCGTTTTACGGGCTGGAGATCTCGCTGCTGCTGATCTCGGTGTTTAAATATATCGCCGAGCATTTCCCGAAACGGGTTAACGCCACCATGTACCTGCTCGGCTATCAGGCGATGATTTATGTCGGGTCAGTGGTGGTCGCGCCCCCGGCCGGTTACCTCTATGACCGCATCGGTTTTGACCGCACCTACCTGCTGATGGGCGCGGCCGCACTGCTGTTTACCCTGATCTCCGCCTTTACGCTTTCTCCCTGCCGGGCGGCCCGCACCGCAACGCCGCCTGCGCCCGCTGCGGATCTCACCCGTTTGAAACCCTGACTGATTTTCACTGACAAGGAGTATGCCATGAGCCACCCCCCCTTTATTGCCCGGCCACAGCCGGACCGCGCCGCCCTCAGCGCCCGGCTGGAACAGGCCTGGGCCACGGTGCTGACCCGTATTGACGCCGGGATGGCCGCCTTCGGCGACCGTTTCCCGTCGGAAACCTGCCTCCACGGCCACTATCAAGCCCGTGATAACGTGGAGTGGACGCCCGCTTTCTGGAGCGGCCAGCTCTGGCTGGCGTGGGAACACAGCGGCAACCCCGCTTACCGGGCGCTGGCCGAAAGGCATGTGGTCAGTTTTGGCCGGCGGATTGTGCAGCGGATCGACACCGCGACCCACGATCTCGGCTTCCTTTATAGCCTCTCCTGCGTGTGTGCCTGGCAACTGACCGGCGACCGGGCCGCGCGCGGCATCGCCCTGCTGGCGGCCGAGGCCCTGCTGGAGCGGTTTAACCCCCAGGCCGGGATCATTCAGGCGTGGGGGGATCTTAACGATCCGGCGCAGCGCGGGCGGATGATCATCGACTGTAACCTGAACCTGCCGCTGCTCTACTGGGCAAGCGCGCAGTCCGGCGACCCTCGCTTCGCCGATGCCGCCCGCACCCATGCCGGCCAGGCGGCGCGTTATCTGGTGCGGCCGGACAGCTCGACGTATCACACCTTTTATATGGACACCGTGACCGGCGAGCCGCGCTTCGGCAATACCCACCAGGGCTATGCCGATGACTCCTGCTGGGCGCGTGGGCAGGCGTGGGGCATTCTCGGCTTTATGCTGAGCTGGCGCTATACCGGTGACGCGGAGATGGTGCGGCTGGCGCAACGGCTGGCGGACTACTTCCTGCAACGCCTGCCGGAGGATGGCGTCTGCCATTGGGACCTGGCGCTGCTCGGCACCGACGCCCTGCGGGACAGCTCAGCGGCGGCCATTGCGGTGTGCGGCCTGCTGGAGCTTTCTGCCGCCCTGCCCGCCGCCGGGGCCGACCGCGGGCGCTACGAGGCAGCCGCACTGCATATAATGGATTCGTTGACGCAGACCTATCTGGCTGCGCCGCAGGAGCCGGGGACCGGGCTGCTGAAACATTCGGTCTACCACCTGGCGGATAATAAAGGGGTGGATGAGTGTTGCAGCTGGGGGGATTACTTCTATATGGAGGCGCTGACCCGGCTGACCCAGGTGTGGCAACCTTACTGGTAACCGCAGCCGGGGCATTCCCCCGGCTGCATCTTATGCCGGGTGCTGCGGCATAAATGCCTGCAAGCGGCGGTGCTGATGGCCCGCCCCATCAAAGTTGTCCGCCGCCAGCCACTGGGAGAACGCCTGCCGGATGGCCGGCCAGTCGCTGTCCAGCAGCGCGAACCAGTCGGTGTCGCGGTTACGCCCTTTGCTCACCATCGCCTGGTGGAAACGCCCCTCGTACCGGAAACCGTAGCGCAGCGCCGCTGCGCGTGAAGGGGCATTCAGACTGTCGCACTTCCATTCACAGCGCCGGTAGCCCAGTTCATCAAACAGGTAGCGCAGCATCAGGAAAATCGCCTCGGTGCCGGCGCGCTGCCGTTGCATCCGGGGTGACCAGTTAATCCAGCCTATTTCTGCCACGCCATGCGCAGGGTCAACGCGCAAAAACGCCGCGGTGCCGAGCGCCTCGCCGCTGGTTTTATCAATGACGGCCATGTGCAGGTCTTCCGCCCCGGCCAGCGATGCCAGCAACTGGCGGAACGCGGCTAAATCCGCCGGGCGTTCAACCGGCAAATAGGTCCACCCTTCGTTATGCGGGATACTGTAATAGGCATCAAACAGCGACTGGGTATGGCGCTCTGCCATCAGCGGCTCCAGGCGGCAATAGTCACCGGGCAGAGTAATACGCGCCGGGCGCGGCCGGGCCGACCATGACGGCAGGTCTTCCCCCACCGGCTGGCCGAAATGATTAATCACAGGCATAGGTATCATCCTTGTTATGGTCATTGGCCCACTCCCGCTTATGAAAGAAACGGCAGCGCGGGCGGTATAGGTGAAAAAGAGGATGTTTGATTTTTGTTATGTAAATTCTGAGGTTACATAACAAAATTTGAGCAACCGGTTAACGATAGCACAGGCCTGATAAAATGAAATAGTCCAGGATGATTTCATGAATTGTTCAGCAAAACAGATAATTCATCAGTCTAAAATGCTTTTACTTCACAATTCAGGACAAAAACCGTACGGCATCTCTGTAAAATGCGTTACAAAAAGGACTTCTATACGTGATTTAAGTTTCAATAGTGTTACTTTCTTGTGCATTTACTGATCTTTTTTTAAGTGCTTATCATTTCCAGCAAAGGCGCATTTCCATAAGTCATTGTTTATAAAAAGTAAAGCCCAACAGAGACTTGTACAAAAAATAGACTTAAGACAAATTCTGATATTTAGTCAATCAGTAGGGTGTAATAGATGAATTATTTTTAACTATCATGCAAGACTGGATTCTTTGACTAACCTTCTCTCCTCCAGGGTACAAGCCCGCCAGCACCGTCAATCCCGGTAATACTCCTACCCGAAAGGAGGTATCCGGCTCTTTTTTTCCTGTCAGAACCCGGTTTACCAGGCGCCACTGACTTAAGGCAAATTTATAGTTAGTGTGAGATCAGCGGTTTAGTCTGAAATTATCATTGAACTGATGATAGGTTTGTTGGTAGAACATACACCAACGTGATGTATCTGATCTATTTTCTCGTCTTCAGGATTTTTCTTACTGTAATTTAACGGTTAAAAACGGATTTAATTGAGGGGTTCTCTTATGCCGACGATCATTATGGATTCATGCAGCTATACACGCCTGGCTTTTCCCTCCTTTGCGCCCCACATACACGCGCGTGCGCCCTTCCCTGACCGCGATTAAAGCTTTGATTTTTACGGCCGATAACAGCCCGGCATACTCTTCTGTGCGATTTGCCTGCACAGGGTTATTTTTACACCTTGCAACGAGTCACTATTATGAATGCCTCTTCACACGCTGAAGGTTCCTTACCGACCGGGGTGATCGGAAACACCCGTCTGGTCACGTTGTTTATCGTGGTGCTGAGCAGCATCCTGCTGCTGTTTGCGGTTTCTATTGGGGCGTCCAGCTATTTCCTGAAGGAGAGTAACGATGCGCTGGTCAACAATAACCAGGAGATCGCCACCCGGAAAGCGCTGACGGACAGCGCCAACCAACTGAGTACTGCCCGCCTGATCATGATTCAGGCTGCCTTTGCCTCCCGCGTAAACGACACCACGCTGTTCCAGGAGGATATTAAGGCCGCGAAAGTGATGATTGCCCAATCCCAGGCCTCGTTTGACCACTTTATTGCCAACAGCAAACGCAGTGAGTCCGGCACCCAGTTCAATGCCGAACTGACCCAGGCGTATAACCTGTACCGTGATATGGGCATCACGCCGATGCTGGCCGCCACCGAAGCGGGCCAGTTTGAGGATGTGCTGGCGCTGGAGTCCGCGACGCTCAGCAAGCTGGAGCAGGACTACCGTAAGCCGGTATCAGCCTCTTCGGCGTTCCGTACGGCGCAGGCGAATGAGATCAATGAGCACGCCCGCGCCAATGCCGGCCGGGGTTACCTGATGATGGCGCTGGCTTTCGCCGCGGCGCTGGGGCTGTCTCTGCTGACTTACGTGGTGCTGCGCCGGGCCGTTGTCGCCCCGCTGCTGATGCTGGTTAACCGCATCCGCCAGATTGCCGCCGGTGACCTGACCCTGCCGGCCATGCGCCCCGGCCGCAATGAGATTGGCGTGCTGGCGACCAACCTTGACCTGATGCAGCAGGCCCTGGCGGAAACCGTGTCCGCCGTGCGTGAAGGCGCCGAGTCGATCCACCAGGGATCGACCGAGATCGCCTCCGGCAACACCGATCTCTCTGCCAGGACGGAGCAGCAGGCCGCGTCACTGGAGCAGACCGCTGCCAGCATGGAGCAGCTCACGGCCACCGTGAAACAGAACTCTGACAACGCCCACCATGCCAGCCAACTGGCGGCCAACGCCTCCAATAAAGCGCGCCAGGGCGGCACGCTGGTGAATGACGTGGTCAGCACCATGGAGAGCATCTCCAAAAGCTCCGGCAAGATTGCCGAGATCACCACGGTGATCAACAGCATCGCCTTCCAGACCAATATCCTGGCGCTGAATGCGGCGGTAGAAGCGGCCCGTGCCGGTGAGCAGGGGCGTGGGTTTGCGGTGGTGGCCAGTGAAGTGCGTAATCTGGCACAGCGCAGCGCCGATGCGGCGAAAGAGATTGAAACGCTGATTGAGGAGTCGGTGACGCTGGTAGGGGAAGGTGCCGGGCTGGTGGCCAACGCCGGTGATACCATGCGTGAGATTGTGTCGGCAGTCACTAACGTGACAGACATCATGGGCGAGATCGCTTCCGCATCGGATGAGCAGAGCCGCGGCATTTCTCAGGTGAGCCAGGCGGTGTCGGAAATGGACAGCGTGACGCAGCAGAATGCCTCATTGGTGCAAGAGGCTTCTGCGGCGGCAGCGTCACTGGAGGCGCAGGCCGCCCGCCTGACGCAGTCCGTAGCCGTGTTCCGGCTGAACGGCCGCCAGAGCACCGCCCCGGCTCGCCCGGCAAGCACCGTGAAAAGCGCGCGTACGCCTTTGCCTGCCATCGTGCCTGATACCGCCGGTGCGCGCACCGGCCGGGTCAATGACAGCGACTGGGAAACGTTCTGACGTCAACAAGGGCAGCCGCGGCTGCCCTTTTCTTCTCAGGAAGAGGATGGCGGCGTGCGTGGCTCAACAAAGGTGCCGTCCAGGCTGTCGACTTCATTGAAGAACCAGATGCCGGTGGGATAGTCCTCCAGCTGCACCAGATACATGACCCCTTCGTTAAATTGTTCCACCGCCAGGATGACGCCTTCCCGGCGTGGCCCACCGTCTGTTTTTACCGTCACCAGATCATTGACTTGCATGGCGTTGCCTCGCGTATTGACGCACAAAATGAAATGCAGGCCTACAGGCTACCACAGAGTGGCCGGGGGTGTCTTTCGCCGCATATTTTCAAAATCTTAACACTTCACCGCGAGAAATCTGTCAGGGCTTTCACCTAGACTACGCCTGTACTACCCCCCAAAGTAGTCGCTTCAAAAAACGATGTAACAAGGAACTTTGCCCGCTCACCGCGGGCTTTTTTTTGCCTGTTTTCCGGCGCACGCGCGGATCAACGCCCATAAAAAAACCCGCCGGAGCGGGTGACAGTCAGGCCAGACAGGCTGCCTGTAAAAACAAAAAACCCGCCGGAGCGGGTAGCTATTTTTATAGACCAACAAAACAAAAAACCCGCCGAGGCGGGTTTTTTTAAATCTCGTTAACGGCGCGTCAGCTCATGATAAGCGTGCTGCGCAGCAAGGGAGATTAGATAGCGGTAACGTTAGCCGCTGACGGACCTTTAGCACCGTTCTCGATGGAGAACTGTACGTTCTGGCCTTCAGCCAGGGTCTTGAAGCCGGTGTCCTGGATGGCAGAGAAGTGTACGAACACGTCTTTGCTGCCGTCAGCCGGAGTAATGAAGCCAAAGCCTTTAGACTCGTTGAACCACTTAACCTGACCTTTCATCATAGTCATGATAAATTCCTTAATATTAAAAATGTGACGCCGAAGGCGATATATAGCCGGCTTTCAGCCATTACTTATGAGGCACTCAAAAGGAAATTCGTCACAGAAGGGCTATCAACGATAACGCTTGGATTGAAACTTCTTTACTCAGGATGTCGTGCATAAATAGGTCTGTACCACAGGCCGAGATGCATTTACTCATAGCGCAGAAGTAATAGCAACTCTTTTTATGACGCCCGATGATGATTGCCGTGATTTTCAGCGCCCCAAAACGGGGGCCTGCCCCCCGTAAAGGCAGCAGGGGCGCGGCCCCGGCGGGTGTTGCGCCCCTGCTCTCCCCTGCCGGTTTTCAGGGTAAAATTTCGGATACCGTATGCCGGACATAGGCGGTTATCTGCGCCAAATCGTCCGGCTTGGCATGGTCGCCGCCAATCTGCCGCACTTTTTCATCGAGCTGGGCGATGTCCTGCTCCACTTTATGTGCGATCTGGACCTGAACAATTTTGTCCACTGAGGCAATCAACGCCCGCAACACCGCTTTAATGGCGAACGTTTCACAGAACGAATCGTAAGTCTGACCATTTACCGTGGGAGGGCGGGATGCCGGGCGGGGCGCAAGCGCTTTCAGGTTTTCTACATGTTCAATAATAAGATCGATATCTTTGAGTAACTGATCTAACTCTTTTGCCACTTTTTTTCCTTCGCCCCCCGAAAACCGGGAAGAATATCATCCGCGCCACAGCGGGAGAAGCCACTGCCGGTTGCGGCACGCACATTTATTTTCCCGGCCGCCTGGGGCCGGGGTCAGATCAGCGCAGCGTGGCGCAATTCATTTTTCAGGTATGCATAGTAAATCGGGGCCGCAATCACCCCCGGCAGGCCAAAGGCGGACTCAAAAATCAGCATCGCCAGCAGGATCTCCCAGGAGCGCGCATTGATGCGGGTGCCGACAATCCGGGCATTCAGGAAATACTCCACTTTATGGATGATGATGAGGTAACTCAGCACCAGCAGCGCCACCCACAGCGACAATGACAACCCGACGATAAAGATCAGCGTATTCGACAGCAAATTACCGATGACCGGGATCAGGCCGCAGACAAAGGTGACCACCACCAGCGTTTTTGCCAGCGGCAGGTGGATGCCGAACAGCGGCAGCACGCCGAACAGAAACGCCGCCGACAGCACCGTGTTAATCAGCGAAATTTTGAACTGGGCAAACACGATATTGCGGAACGCCGAGGCCAGCAACTGCATACGCTGCAACAGTTCCGCTTTCAGGGGCGGATAGGGTTGCGCGCTGTCATCACGTTGCAGGGAGACAATCGCCCCCAACACCATGCCGATCAGCATCGTGATAAAGGTGTGGGCCGCATTTTTGCCGATATTTTGCAGCATCACGATGTGGTCACGCAGCCATTTCAGGAACTGGCGCTGTAACTCTTCGATGTTGGTCGGCAGGTAATGGGACATCACCGGCGACAGCCGGGACTGCGCATCTTCCAGCAATGACGCCACCCTGGCGTTGAATACCGCCGAGTTTTGTACATCCTGCATCAGGAAACTGATGATGCCGGTCACGGCCGCAATCAGGCCGCTGACCACCGCCGTACTGATTAACGCCACCACCAGCCAGCGCGCACGGTCACCGCTGATGATCTTCTGGAAATGCGGCGTCAGGGCATTCACCAGCTCGTACACCACAAAGCCGGCAATAAAACAGCCCAGCAGATGCAACGGCAGCAACAACAGTAAGCCGCCCAGCATCACCACCAGGCTTAACCAACGAATTTGATTCAACGACATGATCTGCATTGCAAAAGTCCTTATGCCCTACACCGCGCACGGAACGCGCCCGGCGCATCATACCATTTCAGGCAAATGTCTCGCAGCGCCCATTTTCCCTGTTGCCCGTACCAGGGCCGGGCGCTGCCCTGCCCGGCCGGTTTACGGCGTTTAATAAGCGCTGTTGCCGATTTCACCTGGTGAAATTCCTCCAAAAAAGTGAAAAACAGCCAGCCTGCGTAATCTTTTATTACCCCATCAGCGGCCGGATAATAGCGCTGATGGGCGTTAATATTCTGTTATCGTGCATTAATTATCCATTACGCCTGTTTTACGGCGACATTAACAGCGTTCATGATACTTAACTGTTTTTATTTCACCGTCAAAAATACATTAAGAGTATTGATCGATAGTAAACCGGTTATTTCCGCCGGAAAAAACGGAATAAAGGCAGAAAAAAAGCGGGTCAGGCGGATTTAATCCGTAACAGACTCAGGCGTCCGCCAAATACGGCACCGGTATCCAGATAGAGTTGGTTAAGAAATTTAAGCGGACGTTTCAGGGGGGTATGGCCGAAGATAAACAGATCGGCCCCGGCAATCCGGTTGCCGCGCCCTTCCAGCGCCCCGGTAATGCGTTTGCGGCTCCAGACGACATCTTCCGCGTTGACCGGCTGGTCATATTCATAGCGTTCGGCCGGATAATCGGCGTGAGCCACCACGATATGCTGCGGGAGATGGGTGACTTCAATCACCAGCGGCAGGGCGTCACAGCGGTGGATCAGCGTTTCCGCCCGCTGCCGCGCCTCCCCTTTCAGGCGGTAGAACCAGTCACCGCCGTTGCGCTGCCAGTGGAAATCCACCCCGCTCAGTAATGCCATCAGCGCCATCTGTTCATGGTTACCCATCACCATGCTAAACCAGGGCGCGTCCAGCAGCCCTAAGCAGCTCAGGCTTTGCGGCCCGCGGTCGATGACATCCCCGACGGCGATCACCAGATCCTGCTGCGGATCAAAGTCACGCGCCTGGAGCTGCTGTTGCAGCGCCTGGTAACAGCCATGCACGTCGCCTACAACAAAAATTTGCCGGTAGCGGCTGCCGTCAATTCGGTGGTACATCGCAGGGTGGCCCTCACTGGACAAAAAATCGTACGCAGATAAGGAGTATAGCGGCTACCACCGCAGGAGAGGGAGGTGAAAAGCAGAAACAGGAACACGTACCCGGCCGCGGGTGCCGGGTACGTTTGCGCGTCATAAAAAAGACGCATCCTAAGTCAAAAAATAAAAGTGCGTGGCGTAAGTCAGGCCAATTTATTTTTTAAATCAGTGCTCAATGACTGAATGGCCGCAGCAGGGTCAGGCGCGTATTACGCTCAGCCGTGACCATGGCTGTGGCGGCGGCGCAGTGACATCATCCGCGGACGCACGATAAGTTTTTTCTTCTCTTTTTCGCCGCGATACATTTTGAACGCGTAGACAGAGAACGAGAGTAATATAACGGCCAGGGCGAACCAGACAATAAGCATGAAAACCTCCGTAACAAGAGACTATTTAAATCAGTATTCCTAATTATTTCTTATGTGCGAAATATCTTAGACACTCAAAACATCACACACCCGCTCCCTGGGTGCAATCGGTGAAATATAAAACCTCCGGTTATTTTATGACTTTTCACTTTTTGCGCATCGTACAGCGGGGCACGTAAGTGAAATAAAATTATTTCACCTCTTTTTCTTGATTTTGATCAAGCAGATAGCAAAAAGCCCATTTTTAACGATGATTTTCCTGAGCCGAGGTGCCGGAAGCGCAAAAATGCGTGTTTTCTGGGGCTTTGCCATTTTTTTTGGTTAATCCGGCTGTTCAAACCACTAAAAATGCCAAGGTTAAGCGCACAAACCATCTGTCAGGCTAATAAATCCCAGCAATATTCCAGGCAGAAGCCTATGCATCGTTTTTTGCCGCGGCTGTCAACCCCCTGCCGGCCGCGTGATCGCCGCTTATGCGAAGTGAAATCACATTCAGAGTTATTTTGCGCTGTCTATAGGCGTCGGACGAAACCTGAAAAAGCCCAAAAAAGCGCCATATGAACGATGTGGTAACACATTTCTGCCCGGCTTTACTTTTGAATTCTGTATTTGCCCCAATTAACAGGCTAACGTCATCTATTATTAACGGACATACGCAGTTAACCGGCGGCCATACGCCTGCCGTATCAACGTAATACGGCGCTGCACCACCACTGGAGGTTTCTATGCAATCTGAAGAACAGCAACTTATTGATGGTTTGTTTGATCGTCTCAAACAGGCTGAATCACAAACCGGCGCGCGCGACCAGGCCGCCGAGCAGCGTATCCAGGCGCGCATCCGCGAACAACCGGCTGCGCCTTACTATATGGCGCAATCCATCATCATCCAGGAAGCGGCGTTGAAACGTATGGATCAACGCGTGAAGGCGCTGGAAGCGCAGGTGAATACGCTGCAACAGCAGGCGGCCCAGTCCCAGCAAAGCAGCGGCGGTTTCCTGTCCAACTTATTCGGCGGCGGCCATCGCCCTGCCCCGCAGCAGGCGCAAAATTATCAGGCTGCCCAGCAGAACCAGGCCGCCTGGAACAATGCCCCGCAACAACCCTATTCACAGCCTGCCGCCCCGGTTCAGGCTGCACCTTCACGAGCCGGGAGTTTTATCGGCGGTGCCTTGCAGACGGCAGCCGGTGTGGCGGGCGGGGTGATGCTGGCGGATATGCTGACCGGCATGTTCCACCATTCCCAGCCGGAAGAGATTGTGAACATCATCAATGATGAGCCGATGCCGGTGAATACCGCAGAAGATCAGAACATGTTCCAGGAATTTGATCAGTCCAACAATCTGGATACCTTTAACGGCACGGACGATCGTTACGCCAGCAATGGCTTCCTCGATAATCAGAATGACACGTTCGGCAGTGATGACAGTTTCGGGGATGACAGCTTTAACAGCGACGACGACTCGTTCCTGTAATCCGCCTCTGTCAGGTGTCTGCGGTCAGCCCGCAGGCACCTTTTCTTTGCCTTCGATATGGCGCAGTTTCTGTTTATAGCCTCTGGCCTTACGCCGTTTGTTGAGCGCCTGCCAGCCGGCCGTCAGGCAGATGCCGCCGGAAAGCAGCATCGGCCCTGCCGGGTGGCCGGTGGCCGCCATGAGGATAAAATAGAGGCCGGCGATCACCGCCAGCCACATCGCGCTGTGGCTGATGCGGTGTTTTTCGTGCACCTGCCGGCGCAGGCGCTCTTTTTCACTGATTCCCATGTGTTTTCCTTATTATTGGGGAAGAAGGAACACTGATATGGGGGCAGTTTCTTAATAATTCAATAGGTTACTGGAATTCTTTTTCAGCCGGCCGCCCTCTACTTTTTTTCGGAATCAATAAACGGCGGGATTTTGCGGCTCTCCCAGGCCGATAAAATGGCCTCACGGATGCGGTCAGCCCCGATGAAGCCAACAAAAATGCCTATGATCGGCATCCAGGACGCGTGCAGCCCGCTGGTCCGCATCGCGGCCACCACCGCCAGCGTGGTCAGCACACAGACCAGGCCACCAATCAGCAGCGACAGGCCGCGGCGCCCCTCGGCCAGCCCAGACCAGCAAGAGACAATAAAGGCAGATAAGCCGGTGAAGAAACCCAGCGGGTGGTTGGTCAGCCAGATGCCGACTTGTAACAGGTGGGAAAACCAATCCGGTTCAGACAGTGGCATAACGCCTCCAGACCAGAAATATGTACCGGCGGCACGGGTGCGCCGGGCCACAAGCGGGCAGCGCACCCTCCGGCCCGGTTACATCGGGACGATTTTATAGCCGTATTGGTTCAGCAACGCCTCATACGACTCCGGAGTAATAATAATTTGGTCGTCTGCAAGGGGTAACACCCAGATCACCTCCTCTCCGTCGGTATAAAGTTCATACCGTCCCCCAGGCGCAATAAATTCACGTAAATTGTCGAATGTCATAGCCATCGTTCCGATTAATTGTTCATCCCCTGCGGGGGCCTGTCCATTTAATCCTTTCGCGCGAATTTATATCTAAGACCTGAATGAACTATCCATCAAATTAGCCGCGCTAACCTATAAAGATGGAGGTGCAATAACAGGCCAGGCTGAGCAGGCCGTATCGCGTGAATACAGCACGGGTCCGGCGGCTCATTTTTTCTCAGTGAGGGATACGGCACCTGATAATAACGGGTGTAATACCAGCATAGCACCTAAGCCTAAGGCTTACAATGAATCAACTTTAAGCTTATTTATAAGCGTAAACCTTATGGGTATACTCGATCGATGAAATCATTAAACCGTAGTGACCACGCCCTGGCCGTCAGGCTGGATGAATTGCTCAGGATGAAGGGTATCTCAAAGGCAGAGATGGCCCGTATCGCCGGTGTCAGCCCGCAGTCGGTGAATGGCTGGTACCGCCGCGGGCAGATCAGTAAAACC
Source organism: Chimaeribacter arupi (assembly GCF_002858805.1). Taxonomy (GTDB): domain Bacteria; phylum Pseudomonadota; class Gammaproteobacteria; order Enterobacterales; family Enterobacteriaceae; genus Chimaeribacter; species Chimaeribacter arupi. The sequence continues at coordinate 2,027 of NZ_PJZI01000024.1, read as the reverse complement.
TCTGCCCTGCGCCTCTGCGCGACGCTGAGTGTGCCCTTGCCCTGGCTGCTGGGCGAAGAGGTGGAGCCCGAGTCGGGGTTGACCTCACGTCAGCAACGGATGCTGGATTTGTTCGATCAGCTGCCGGATCTGGAGCAGGAAAATATGCTGGCGGTCTTCGAGCAACGGCTGAAAGAACTGGATGCCCTGACCGAAAGCTACCTGCTGCGCCGGAAACGCGACACCTGAACCGGCCTGTAAGGCCTTGTCTCATCCGCCCGCTTATAAGCCTAAAGTTGACAAATTATACACCATAGGCTTAACTTTTTATCACGATATTCCCTCATTGATACGCTTCATCACTCACTGTGCATCATCGGCTGCCGGGCATTTCCGGCAGCCGCCCTTTCAGCGGGAGGCCACAATGTGCGCCCAGACTGCAGATAAAAAAACGCGTCCGAAAACCTCAGCGGCCTGCCTGGCGCTGGCGGCAGAAAACGCGGCCCTGAAAACCCGGCTGCTTGCCGCCCGCAAACTGGCCGGGTGCGGCCGGGTGGTGTTTGCTATTCAGGCATTGGGGGGTGCCTTGCAGGATCTGCCGGTCACCAATGCCGTGATTGCGGATATCGAAGCCCAGGCGGCAGAAAAGGTGGCAGCGCACCTGCGGCAACAGGCGTTGCGTGCCCGCCAGAAAGGCTATCTGGCGCAGGCCAATGCGCTGAACCACGCCGCGGCCATCACCGCACAATTTGCGCTGGGCTTGCAGCCGCTGAATATCGCCGCCACAGGGAAACGTAAGTAACAGAAAACCGGGATCAGTCAGGCAGAAAGCGTAAAGAAAAACATTCAGGGGAACACATTGACAGGAAAAGCAGGAGGAATGATCACTGCGGGAGGTTTATCACAGACAGGAAGCAGCGTAAGTGCTTGAATAGTGGCGGAGAGAGGGGGATTTGAACCCCCGGTAGAGTTACCCCTACTCCGGTTTTCGAGACCGGTCCGTTCAGCCGCTCCGGCATCTCTCCGTAATTGCGGTTGCCATCATGCCCTGTTTTACGGCATTTTTACAGCACTAACCGGTGCCCGGACGTTCGAGTGATCACTTTGCGAGCAAGATGATGATTAAGTGGCCGTGGAAAGCAACCCCTCCCCCTCCTCCCCCGTTTGAACAGTGGCCGGAAGCCCTGGCGATTCCGTTGTTCGCCGCGTTTACCGACGAGGAAAAACAACAGATTACCCAACTGGCCGCCCAGTTTCTGCGGCAAAAACGCCTGGTGCCGTTACAGGGGCTGGTGCTGACCCCGCTGATGGAAGCGCGGCTGGGGCTGCTGTTTGTGCTGCCGGTAATGTCGCTTGGCCTGCCGTGGCTGGACGGCTTCCATGAAGTGCTGATCTACCCTGACCCGTTCCTGGTGGAGGATGTCTGGGAGGATGACGCCGGGCTGGTGCACAGCGGGCCGGTGGTGCACGCCGGGCAGAGCTGGGATCAGGGGCCGGTGGTGCTGAACTGGCAGGATGTGCAGGACTCGTTTGATCTTTCCGGGTTTAACCTGGTGGTGCATGAAGTGGCGCACAAGCTGGACCTGCGTAACGGCGGCGTGGTGAACGGCGTGCCGCCGATCCCCTTGCGGAGCGTGGCGGGCTGGGAGAAAGCGTTGCATGCCGCGATGGAAGCGATTCAGGAAGAGAGCGATCTGGTGGGCGATGCCGCCGCCAGCCTGGACGCCTATGCCGCGACTGACCCGGCGGAGTGCTTCGCGGTGCTGTCCGAATACTTTTTCAGTGCGCCTGAGCTGCTGGCCGACCGTTTCCCGGCGCTCTACCCCTATTTTGTCAGTTTCTACCGGCAAGACCCGCTGGCGCGCCTGCAACGCCAGCCCGGATAAACGCCGGATTGTTTAGTTGCTGAGCAGTCAGCAGTGTGATGTCACTTTGCCGTTGACAGGGTCAGGGCGTATGGATATGATGCGCCCCGTTCACACGATTCCTCTGTAGTTCAGTCGGTAGAACGGCGGACTGTTAATCCGTATGTCACTGGTTCGAGTCCA